>NZ_JBDIML010000004.1:0-274466 GCF_039614845.1 Ornithinibacillus xuwenensis
ATCACTTCGAGTGAGTAAGATCCCTCAGAGACGATGAGGTTGATAGGTCCGAGGTGGAAGCGTGGTGACACGTGGAGCTGACGGATACTAATCGATCGAGGACTTAACTAACACTTTTTGAGTCGTTTGTTTTGCTTATTTAGTTTTCAGGGTATAAATTTTTAAAAAAACCTTGCATTTCTTCTTAGAAATGCATATAATAGTTCTTGTCTTCAATTTTAAATTAATGTCTGGTGATGAGGGCGAAGAGGTCACACCTGTTCCCATACCGAACACAGCAGTTAAGCTCTTCAGCGCCGATGGTAGTTGGGGCATTGCCCCTGCGAGAGTAGGACGTTGCCAGGCATTAATAACATTTTAATACTTTCTCATATCGCGGGGTGGAGCAGTCTGGTAGCTCGTCGGGCTCATAACCCGAAGGTCGTAGGTTCAAATCCTGCCCCCGCAACCAAATTAATTCAATTAACTACGTAGGATAATTTTCTTCGCTAATTGAATATCAGTGGTACTGTAAAGTGCAACCAAAAAACCTTAAAGTGGTCCGGTAGTTCAGTTGGTTAGAATGCCTGCCTGTCACGCAGGAGGTCGCGGGTTCGAGTCCCGTCCGGACCGCCACTTATATTGTAATAATACATATTCGCACATGATTTCAGTTGAAATCATGTGTTTTTGTTTGTTAACAGTTCTATTGATAGTTTCTGATCATGCTTTTTGTTATGATTAATTTATCCATAAAGGAAGTTTGGTGAGATACATGGATGAATTCTCATTTATAAAGTCTATTCAACAAGGTTCATATAGACAACCATCCGTAATTCACGGTATAGGAGATGATGCTGCAGTATTTCGTCTTCATAATCAGGATGTAGTAACCGCAAAGGATATGGTTGTGGAAAATGTTCACTTCGCTCGAAATACGATGGAGCCTTACCATATTGGATATAAGGCACTTGCCGCAAATTTAAGTGATATTGCAGCCATGGGGGCAAAGCCAGCGTATTATCTTGTAGCTATTTCAATTCCAAACAACTGGTCAATGGAAGAAATAAAGATGATATATATCGGGATGAATGATCTTGCCCAGCAGTATCACGTGGATCTAATTGGTGGGGATACTGTTTCTGGTACAGAGCTTGTCATCTCTATTACGGTTATTGGTTTTGTAGGTAAAGATAAGGTTCGACTTAGAAGTCATGCAAAAGAAGATGATATCGTATTTGTAACGGAAACGCTTGGAGATTCACAAGCTGGTTTTTATATATTGAATCATAGTGGAAAGTATATAGAAGAAGATTATTTTATTAGAAGACACCAACTCCCTTCCCCAAGAGTAGAATTTTCGTTAGCTTTACATCCTATCGTTAGGTTATGTTTAAATGATATTAGTGATGGGATTGGTAGTGAAGCGAATGAAATTGCAGAAGCATCTCAGGTTTCTATACTCATTGAAGAGGAGCGTCTACCTGTACATCATAACCTGAAGCAGTTTGAGGATTCACTACAATACAAATGGAAGCTATTTGGTGGAGAAGACTATGAGCTAATCGGTACGGTTTCTAAAAAGGATTGGGACCAAGTACAAGCTATAGCCGAGCAGTTACATATTCGCGTAACAAAAATCGGATTGGTTACCTCCAAAAGCGCAACAGCTGAGGTGTATTTAAAATCAAAAAATGGTAGAATAGAACGATTAGATAAAAAGGGGTATAACCACTTAAGTAGGTGAAACTATGCGTAAGTATGATATGAAAACAAGCACAGCAGAAGAAACAATTAAAATTGCTGTAAGACTTGCCAGTTTATTAGAGGCTGGAGATGTAATTACATTAGAAGGTGATCTTGGGGCAGGTAAAACGACGTTTACAAAAGGAATTGCAGCTGGGTTAGGAATAAAAAGAACCTTAAGTAGTCCTACCTTCACGATAATAAAAGAATACGAAGGTAGATTACCTCTTTATCATATGGATGTCTATCGTTTGGAGAATTCTGATGAGGATATCGGTTTTGATGAATATTTTCATGGTAATGGTATAGCTGTAGTGGAATGGGCTCAATTTATTGAAGAATTTCTACCTCCAATCCGCTTGAATATCACAATTAAGTATGTTGATGAGCATTCTCGAGTTATAGAATTTAAGCCACTTGGAGAGCGTTTTGAACATATAGTTAAAACGATTGTCTTCGGTTGATTTGTTGAAGGTGAAAAAGGAGTTAGCGTAAATGCATATACTAGCTATTGATACTTCCAATGAAGTAATGGGAGTAGCGATATTGAAAGAGAATGAAGTAATAGGAGAGATTGTAACGAATATTGCTAAAAACCATTCTGTAAGGCTGATGCCCGCAATAGAGTTTTTAATGAAAGAAGTCAATTTGATACCAGAACAGCTGGATAAAATAGTCGTAGCTAAAGGGCCAGGCTCATACACAGGTGTTCGTATAGGTTTAACCACTGCGAAAACCCTTGCATGGTCTTTAAATATACCAATAGTAGGAGTTTCAAGCTTAGAGGGGCTTGCCTATCAAGGAAGATTTTCAGAAGCCCTTATTTGTCCATTTTTTGATGCTAGAAGAGGTCTAGTATATACGGGCTTATATGAGTTTATAGAAGGTCAGCCTAAGCTTGTAGAAAATGAACAAAACATACTATTTTCTGATTGGTTAGACAAACTATCGGAACTAAATCGAGATGTACTCTTTTTAAGTCCTGATATGGAGAAGCATTCTACAATGATAGAGGAGAAATTGGGAGAAAAGGCAATTATCCCAGAAAAGACTTTTCATATTCCAAAGCCCTCTCATTTAGGAATGGCTGCTGGCTATCATAAACCTGACTTAACCCATGATCTTATTCCTAATTATTTACGATTAGCTGAAGCAGAATCGAAATGGTTGAATGAACAAAGGGATACGAATAATGGCTGAGTTAACAATTAGGAAAATGGAGCTAGCAGATATAAGTCAAGTAGTGTCTGTGGAGATAGCATCGTTTTCTTCCCCATGGCATGCGGAAATTTTTAATCAAGAACTAACGGAAAATCAACATGCCCACTATTTTATTCTCGAGATTAATAAAAAGATTATTGGTTATGTTGGCATGTGGGTTGTTCTGGATGATGCGCAAATAACTAATATTGCGATACTACCAGGTTATCGTGGAAATAAACTGGGAGAAAAACTTTTTCGTTTTGCGCTTCAGCAAGCAGTTAAAATGGGAGTAAGTCGTCTATCTTTAGAGGTTAGGACTTCAAATATTGTTGCACAAAAAATGTATCGGAAGTTCGGGCTTGTGCCCGGAGGGATTCGGAAAAATTATTATACGGATAATAATGAAGATGCAGTGGTGATGTGGGTGAATATAGAATGATAAAGGATACATATATACTTGGAATTGAAACTAGCTGTGATGAAACAGCAGTTGCAATTGTAAAAAACGGTAAAGAAATTACTTCGAATGTGGTGGCTTCCCAAATTGAAAGCCATAAACGATTTGGAGGCGTTGTTCCTGAGATAGCATCAAGACATCATGTTGAACAAATTACACTGGTACTAGAAGAAGCCTTTCAAGAAGCTGGTTTGGAATGGGATGATATTGATGCGATAGCAGTAACTGAAGGCCCTGGATTAGTTGGTGCACTCTTAATAGGTGTCAATGCAGCAAAAGCATTAGCATTTGCTAAAAATAAACCACTTGTTGGTGTGCATCATATTGCTGGACATATTTATGCCAATCGCTTGGAGGAAGAATTTCACTTCCCTCTCTTAGCCTTGATTGTTTCTGGTGGTCACACAGAATTAGTTCTGATGAAGGAGCATGGTAGCTATGAAGTAATTGGTGAGACAAGAGATGATGCTGCAGGTGAAGCATATGATAAAGTAGCTCGAATGCTTCAATTACCTTATCCTGGTGGGCCACAAATAGATCGCTTGGCTGCAGAAGGTAAACTATCAATCGACTTTCCAAGAGCATGGTTAGAAGAAGATAGTTTTGATTTTAGTTTCAGTGGGTTAAAGTCAGCAGTTATTAACAAAATCCACAATGCTAAACAAAAAGGAGAGACCTTGAAGCCCGAAGATGTTGCAGCAAGCTTTCAGGCTAGTGTCATTGATGTATTAGTGACGAAAACAGTGAAGGCAGCATTACAATATAATGTGAAGCAGGTTATTGTAGCAGGCGGTGTTGCTGCAAATAAAGGGTTGCGAGCAGAACTTGAAGCTAAGTTTGCAAATATGAATACGCCACTATTGATTCCGCCATTAAATTTATGTACAGATAATGCAGCCATGATTGCTGCAGCTGGCACAATAGCTTTTGAAAAAGGCATAAGATCTGGATTAGATTTAAATGCTAATCCATCTTTATTGCTAAAATGAAATATCCACAGCCTTGTGGATATTTTTTTGTGATTAAAGGTACTAAGCCATTTGACTTGTTGACAAAAATGGTGGATAACTAGCTAGTATCTTGTGGATAATGTGAATAAGTATGTTGATAATTAGTATTTATAGCATTTATTAGTGACTATGGTTGTGGATATCTAAAAATCCCCTCACAGTTTAGATGCTGTGAGGGGATTCCTATTATGAATCTTGTAGTGAAGTCCATTCTTCCATTAATTTTTCGACTTCTTGTTTTATGTCATTAACCTTTTGGGTATATTCCAATGCCTTTTCATGGTCTTCATAGACTTCTGGCTTAGTCATGTCTTCTTCTAGTACCATCAATTCTTCTTCGAGTTCTTCAATGGTTTCTTCTAGTTTAGCAATTTGGCGTTCTCGTTTACGCTGCTCACTCTGTAGTTTCTTTTCCTCTTTGAAGCTTAATTTCTTTTCACTAATGCTAGTGGTTTGTGCCTGCTCTTGCAACCGCTCAAGCTCTGCTTCCTCTTGCTTTTTATCCAAATAGTAATCATAATCACCGAGATAAATAGTTGTGCCACCTTGTTGCATTTCGACAACCTTATCGGCTATTTTATTGATAAAATAACGGTCATGTGAGACGAAAATAATTGTTCCAGGAAAATCAATAAGTGCTGCTTCCAATACCTCTTTACTGTCAATATCTAAATGGTTAGTAGGTTCGTCTAATATGAGTAAATTTGCTTTTTGCATTCGGAGCTTAGCAAGTGCTAAACGAGCCTTTTCACCACCACTTAGCGATTGAACAGATTTTAGAACGTCATCACCTGTGAACAGGAAATTGCCCAGTATTGTTCGAATATCCTTTTCATTAACAGAAGGATACTCATCCCAAAGCTCGTTTAACACGGTTTTATTAGAGCTAAGATTCGCTTGTTCTTGATCATAATAACCTATTTGTACATTGGTACCTAATTGAATATTCCCTTCTGTTGGATGGAGCGAGCCAAGTATATTCTTTAATAAGGTTGTTTTTCCAACACCATTCGGACCGACTAATGCAATGCTCTCACCACGAGTTACGTGAAGAGATAGATTCCTAAACAAAGGCTTTTCATCATCAGCATAGCCGAAAGAGAGGTCATGAATTTTTAATACATCATTACCACTCCGCTTGGAAGTTTCAAAAGTAATTGATGCAGATGATTCATCTCCAAGTGGTCTATCCACTCGGTCCATTTTTTCTAGTTGCTTACGCCTACTTTGAGCGCGTTTTGTTGTGGAGGCACGAACGATGTTCCGCTGAATGAAGTCCTCTAATTTCTTTATTTCTGTTTGTTGTTTCTCAAACTCTTTCATTTCTTGTTCGAAATTTAACGCTTTTTGTTGAAGGAACTCACTATAGGTTCCATGATATTTCTTTGTCCGATGACGGGATATTTCATAGACGATTGTAACCGTCTTATCTAAGAAATAACGGTCATGGGAAACAATAACGACAGCACCAGGATAGTTTGTTAAATATTTCTCAAGCCATGATAGAGTCTCGATATCTAAGTGGTTTGTAGGCTCATCTAGAATTAGTAAATCTGGCTTTTTTAGAAGAAGCTTTCCGAGTGCCAAACGCGTTTTTTGACCACCACTTAATTCATTAATAGGAGTTTGGTCATCGAAATCTAGAAAGCTTAGTCCTGCCAATACAGCCTTGATGTCAGATTCATAGCTGTAGCCGCCATTTGTCTCAAATTCTTGTTGTAAGCGATCATATTCCTCTAAAAGCTTGGGTGATGCTTGATTTGCCATTTGTTCTTCTAGTGTTCGAAGCTTTTTCTCTTGTTCGAGTAATTCCTGGAAGACATCTAACATCTCATTCCAAATAGTCTTCGTAGAATCTAACCCTGTATGCTGCGATAAATAGCCTATTGTAAGATCCTTTGGCTTGATTACTTCCCCTGTGTCATAAGACATTTCTTCCGCCATGATTTTAAGGAGCGTAGACTTACCAGCTCCATTACGACCAACAATTGCAATTCTATCTTTATCTTTAATTTCAAGTTTTATATTTGCTAATATTTCTTCAGCACCAAATGACTTTGAAATATCATTTAATTGCATAATAATCATAATAGTCACCTCTAGTAGTATCAGTTTATCGTATAAGGAAGGTTTCAAGCAATACAATTATCAATTTGTGAAAATAATCACGACTTCTTGTGAAAAATCTGATAAAATAGATAGGAGAGAATTAGTAGCATAAGTTATGAAAGATAGTTTGCAAGCGTTTTAATATGTGCATCTAACTAAATCGTTTTTGAATTGGCAAGGAGGAAAACAGCTTGGAACAGAACAAAATACCGCAGGCTACAGCAAAGCGACTTCCATTATATTATCGCTTCTTAAATAATTTGCAGATTCAGGGGAAAACCCGGGTATCCTCTAAGGAATTAAGTGATGCGGTAAAAGTGGATTCCGCAACAATTAGAAGAGATTTCTCCTATTTTGGTGCTTTAGGGAAGAAAGGTTATGGCTATAATGTTGAATATTTATTAGGATTCTTCCGAAAGACACTTGACCAGGACGAGATCACAGATGTTGCATTAATTGGTGTTGGTAATCTTGGTACTGCATTTTTAAATTATAATTTTATGAAGAATAATAATACGAAAATCATGCTTGCTTTTGATGCGGATCCGAATAAAGTTGGAACAGAGATTGGTGGTGTTCCGATTTATCATATTGATGAATTAGAAGACAAGCTGGATGGCATAAAAGTTGCAATTTTAACGATTCCGGCTCTGGAAGCAGATCGTGTAACGGATCGATTAGTATCCAAAGGGATTAAGGGTATTCTTAATTTCACACCAGCTCGAATTACCGTGCCAGATGATGTTCGTGTCCATCATATTGATCTTGCAGTGGAATTACAGGCTTTGGCTTATTTTCTAAAGCATTATCCATTAGAAATAAATGAACCAACAAGTGAACAATAATAGTTGAATAAATAGAACTTTTTTCCTAGATAGTGTATTTACTAGTTGTAATGCACTATCTTTTTTAATTTCCTCATAGTACTTTTGCCTTTTTACGGAAAGGGATAGTTTAGCTAAGATGTAATAGTATTGTAAAAATGTAGTAATTTTATGTAGGAGGATATTATGGGAGTAAAAAAATATTTTGGATTTGTGCTTTTATTATTGTTAAGTATCGTAATGGTTGCATGTTCAGATGATGCTGCAAAAGAAAAAGATACAGATAAGCAAGAGGAAAAAAGCGAAGAAACAAGTAAAGAGTCAGAAGAATCTGGTGTGCCAGAGGATGAGGAACTATTTGCAGTGCTTGAACTAAATATGCAAACATTAATTGATAAAGATGTTGATAAGCATATGGAGACCATTCATAGTGAATCACCATTGTATGACTCAACAAAACAGACTGCCGAAATGGTATTTCAATATGATATTGAGGCTGAACTTTCTGATTTAGTTGTTGAAGAAAAATCAGAAACAGAAGCTAAAGTTAGATTCACACAAACTGCAATTGGTTCAGATGGTTTTACGAGTAACCGAATTTCAGGTGTACATACACTGAAGCCGGATAACGGAGTTTGGAAAATATTTGGTTCTGAGGTAGAAGAAACCGTATTTTTAGATGAAAATGGTGAGCCTCTTGATAATGCAGTTTTTGCACAAATACAAGGGGATTATGCGGCAAATATTAAAGAGCTTGTGTTACCGTTTGAGGATAAAGAGGTTCAGCTATACAACTATCAAGAGGACGTTGACTATGCTGTAGCCGAAGTAATGATGGCGCATGACCAATATAGCCAGGTATTAGTTACGATTGAATACAATAAGGGTGCCAGCTCCCTTGTAGATCCCGAAACATGGGTAGGGAATATGGAGACTGGTATTTCAGAAAATGTAACGGGTAAATTGGAATTTAATGTACTGGGAGTAACAGATACAGATGCGATGTATGAATTGTCCTTAACAGAAGATGAATCATTGGATGATCAAGCAGAGGTTACTCGTGGATTCTTTAAGGGTGATGACTTAATTATTGTAAGCTATACCGTTATGGGTGAAGCTACAATAGATGAAGCGGTAAAAGCTGAATGGATTGAAGAATTGAAGACAATCCAATAACGAACGAATATCCAAGAAGAGTAGCGTTGATGCTGCTCTTCTTTTTGTATATAGGATTAAAATGTTCCGCTTGTATCAAGTACTATTCTCTTTCCTATACTAGAATAAGTACAAACTTGAGGGAGCTTTTTTATTTACAAATACGTGCTAATTTATTATAGTTAGTTAGTAATACTAACTAGTTAGGAGGGTTATATGAATCTTTTTTCTACCATCTATCGTTTTAATAAGCGCTATGTTTTAAGGCTTCAAGAAATTTGTTCGGCTAATGGCATTACAGCAGTACAATGGCTGGTTTTACACCATATAGCTGAAAATGATGGTTGTACGAGTATGGATATTGTAAAAGAATGGTCAGTCGAAAAACCAACCGTATCTACCTTAGTGCATAAATTACGTGAACAAGGTCTTATACACTTCAAAAACGGGGAAGATAAGAGGCAAAAATATTTATCCTTAACATATGAAGGACAAGCACTTTGTGAAACGGTAACTGAAAAAGTGATGCACCTCCAATCATTCGTAACAGAGCCATTATCAGAGGAAGTGGTTCAGGAGTATACAGCAAAGATTAACACATTGGAGGAGAGATTGAAGGAGTATGAACGATAGTATATGGACAAAGAACTTTATTGTCATATCGTTAATTAATTTTTTATCCATTTTAATGTTTTATTTATTGATTGTCACCATCGCTAGTTATGCGATTGAAACATATCACGTTTCAACTAGTATTGCCGGTTTAGTATCAAGTATATATGTTATTGGAGCCTTAATTGGCCGATTACTAACAGGTAGGTTGATTGGTAAGGTTGGATCTACTAAGATACTATCCATTGGTGTTCTATTATTTTTCATGAGTGCATGCTTGTATTTTATAGAAATAAATGTTGGATTTTTATTATTTAACCGATTGATACAAGGTATATTTGTAGGAATTATTGGGACAGCAGCGGGGACAATTGTTGCTTATATTCTTCCGGCTTCACGAAAAGGTGAAGGAATTGGATATTTTAGTTTAAGTGTCATTTTGGCAACTGCAATTGGTCCTTTCATTGGTATATTCTTAATGAAATTTGAAAATGGAAATGATTATATTTTTGGTCTTAATATTGGACTATCACTTCTGATGATTATAGCACTAGCATTTATCCGACTAGATGGGGAAACGTTAAGCTCCAATCAGCAAGAATCAACAGAAGAATCTTTTCTAGCGAAATTCATGGAGCCAAAATCAATTCCTATATCTTTCATCGCATTATTAATGGGTTTTGCTTATTCAGGAGTTATGTCTTTTTTATCTTTCTTTGCAGAAGAAATCAATTTAGTAGATGCTGCAAGCTTATTTTTTATTGTTTATGCCGTTGCGACCATCTTCACTCGTCCTTTCGGTGGGAGATTAATGGATCGGAAGGGACCAAATATCATTGTATATCCTTGCCTGGTCATTTTTGCAATCGGCATGTATTTATTTAGTCAGGCGAATAGTAGTTTCATTTTATTGTTATCAGCTGCATTAATTGGACTTGGCTTTGGAAATATTAACTCGATTGCACAGACTATTGCTGTAAAAGTTACCGAGCCACATCGATTTGGATTTGCAACATCCACTTATTTTATTTTTTATGATACTGGCCTTGGGTTTGGTCCATATTTATTAGGATTAATTATTCCTTTTGTAGGATATCGAACAATATTTTTGTGGATGGTGCCAATAATAGTAATAAGCATTCCACTCTATCTTGTCTTACATGGTCGAAAAGCGAAGTTATATATATAAGGAGGAAATAAAATGAACTATAAAACTATTACCATTGCTGGAAGCGGCGTATTAGGAAGTCAGATTGCTTTCCAAACAGCGTTTAAAGGCTTTAATGTTGTTATCTATGATATTAATGATGAGGCAATTGAAAAAGCAAAAGAGCGAATTGCGAACTTAGAAGCAACATATACTGATTACTTTAAGGATGAACAAGAAGCGGTAAAAACTGCCCAATCCCGCATTGAGTATGCAACAGATTTAGCCGAAGCAGTGAAGAATGCTGATCTTGTGATTGAAGCAATTCCGGAACTAAAAGAAATTAAAGAGAAATTCTATACAGAGCTTGGAAAGGTTGCACCTGCACACACAATCTTTGCAACAAACTCCTCCACTTTACTGCCAAGTCAATTTGCAGAGTTTACTGGTCGCCCTGAGAAGTTTTTGGCATTGCATTTTGCAAACCGTATTTGGATGAACAATACTGGGGAAGTAATGGAGCACCCTGGAACAAATCAGGAAGTTGTACAGGATGTATTAAAATTTGCTCAAGCAATTGGCATGGTACCAATTCATGTTAAGAAAGAACAGCCTGGCTATATTTTAAATAGTTTACTCGTTCCACTTCTTGATGCCGCTCAGCATTTATGGGGTACAGGTGTTGCAGACCCGTATGCTATTGACAAAACATGGATGATTGCAACCGGAGCACCAATGGGACCATTTGGCATAATCGATGTTGTTGGATTACAAACCGTATACAATATAGTAAGTACGAAGGCGCAAAACCATCCGAATCCTGAACAAAATGAATTTAAACAAATTGCGGACTTAGTAAAAAATGAGTTTATTGATAAAGGAAAAATGGGGATTCAATCTGGTGAGGGCTTTTATAAGTATCCAAATCCGGCATATAATGAAAAAGAATTCTTACAACCATAAGATAAATACGTCAAGAGCCTTTCTATTTCACGATAGAAAGGCTCTTATTTCTTACAACCAGTTACTTTTGTGGATTTTGTTACTTCTTTTTCATCTTTTTAATCTTATTATGTAACCGTAAGTATCGTATTCCAGCACCAAAGTCTAAAGTAGCAATACATGCTAACAATATCGTAATAAAATTCCAAATGGATTCATCTACACTTTGAATGGCTGCGTATATAAACAGTACCCCCATAGCAAAATAGATAAGAGCCATGGTCCTTGCGGTAATTCTCATAACATATTAACCTCCGATTAGGATCATTTGAACTTGATCCAGTTGCTGTTTCATTCGTTCGATATCTTCTGGTGTTAGGGAATATTGTAGGATAACGGAAATCGAATTTAACGTCATGTGCACAATAATCGGTACTAAAATCCGTTTTGTTTTGACGTATACAAACGCAAAAACAAATCCCATTGATGCATATATTAATAGATGCTCTGGTTCACCGTGGATAATTCCAAAGATAAACGCGGACAGTAAAGCAGCTAGAAAGAAGTTCATTCGTTTATATAATGTACCAAATATAATCTTGCGAAAAATCAATTCTTCTAGAATTGGTGCAATAATGGCAGGAATAATTGCAAAGATTGGAATGGTCCGGGTAATATTCATAATCATCTCGGTATTCTCTGAGCCTATCTCAATTCCAAGTAATTGCGATTCGATTAGGCCGGCAATTCCTTGCGCGAAATAGGCCATAAATACGCCTAATATCGACCACAAGATGATCCCCTCAGTAGTTGAATGGCTTCTGGCTTGCCCCATTTTCAAGTCAGGTCTCATTAGTAGTAACACGACAATTAATCCGACGGTAAAACTAAAGATGGTGTAATAGATGGATGCTTCTGCTTTATAATTAGGGAAGACCTGAAATAGTATTGGTAAAAATATTGCTCCAGAAAGTTGCATGATAACGTAGGTCAAGATAACCCACCAATAGCGTTTAGGCAATGAAAACAGCTCCTTAAAGTCTACATAAGTTGGTATTATACATAACAACAAGATGTAAAACGATTCTTGTGTATTTTATCATATTCAAGTCGTACATTATAATAGAATCATCTTGGACAAGAAAAAAATAAAAAAATCCTAATCACGATACTTGCAAAATAAACCAAAATTAATTATTATATTAATTGGTATTAGCACTCAACTTAATCGAGTGCTAACAAACATAAAACTATTAAAAGGAATTAAGGAGGTTGTCTACATGATTAAACCACTAGGAGATCGTGTTGTAATCGAGCTTGTTGAGCAAGAAGAGAAAACTGCAAGCGGTATCGTGCTTCCAGACTCTGCAAAGGAAAAGCCACAAGAAGGGCGTGTTGTTGCAGTAGGTGCTGGCCGCGTAACAGACAGCGGAGAAAAAGTTGCGCTTGAAGTTTCTGAAGGCGATCGTATCATTTTCTCAAAATTTGCTGGAACTGAAGTAAAATACGATGGAACAGAATACTTAATTCTACGCGAAAGCGACATTTTAGCTGTAGTTGAGTAATTAATTTTGAATAAGATGTTAACACATAAATTACGGATTAATCAATTTTAAGGAGGGCATTTCAAATGGCTAAAGAAATTAAATTTAGTGAAGACGCACGCAGCGCAATGCTTCGTGGGGTAGATACATTAGCAAATGCTGTAAAAGTAACATTAGGACCTAAAGGTCGTAACGTTGTATTAGATAAAAAATTCGGTTCACCACTAATTACAAATGATGGTGTAACAATCGCAAAAGAAATTGAATTAGAAGATGCTTTCGAAAACATGGGTGCACAGCTTGTATCGGAAGTAGCATCGAAAACAAATGATGTTGCTGGGGACGGTACAACAACTGCAACAGTACTTGCACAAGCAATGATTCGCGAAGGCTTGAAAAACGTTACTTCTGGAGCAAATCCAGTAGGTATCCGTCGCGGAATTGAAAAAGCTGTAGCAACTGCAGTAACAGAATTACAAGCCATTTCTAAACCAGTTGAAAGTAAAGATTCAATCGCACAAGTTGCTGCTATTTCAGCTGCAGACGAAGAAGTAGGTAAGCTAATTGCTGAAGCAATGGAACGCGTAGGTAATGACGGTGTTATTACAATTGAAGAATCAAAAGGCTTCTCTACTGAGCTTGAAGTTGTAGAAGGTATGCAATTCGACCGTGGATATGCTTCTCCATATATGGTTACTGACCAAGATAAAATGGAAGCAGTTCTTGAAAATCCATATATCTTAATTACGGATAAGAAAATCAGCAATATTCAAGAGGTACTACCAGTTCTTGAGCAAGTGGTACAACAAGGTAAGCCACTATTATTAATTGCTGAAGATGTAGAAGGCGAAGCACTTGCTACATTGGTAGTTAACAAACTTCGCGGTACATTCAATGCAGTAGCTGTTAAAGCTCCTGGATTTGGTGACCGTCGTAAAGCAATGCTAGAAGATATCGCTATCCTAACTGGTGGGGAAGTAATTACAGAAGATCTAGGATTAGATCTGAAGAGTGCTTCTATTGAACAATTAGGTCGCGCTTCTAAAGTTGTGGTAACTAAAGAAAACACAACAATCGTTGAAGGATCTGGAAATCCAGAAGCAATCTCTTCTCGTGTTGCACAAATCCGTGCTCAAGCAGAAGAATCTACTTCTGAATTCGATAAAGAAAAATTACAAGAGCGTCTTGCTAAATTAGCTGGCGGTGTAGCAGTAGTAAAAGTTGGTGCTGCAACTGAAACAGAATTAAAAGAACGCAAACTACGTATTGAAGATGCATTAAACTCAACTCGTGCAGCAGTTGAAGAAGGTATCGTTGCAGGTGGTGGTACTGCACTAGTGAACGTATACAATAAAGTAGCTGAATTATCTCTAGAAGGAGACGAAGCAACAGGTGCTAGCATCGTTCTTCGTGCACTAGAAGAGCCAGTACGTCAAATCGCACACAATGCTGGTCTTGAAGGATCTGTTATTGTAGAGCGTCTAAAAGGCGAAGCAGTAGGCGTTGGATTCAACGCAGCAACTGGTGACTGGGTAAACATGGTTGAGTCTGGAATCGTTGACCCGACTAAAGTAACTCGTTCTGCACTACAAAACGCAGCAAGTGTCGCGGCTATGTTCCTAACTACTGAAGCAGTAGTTGCTGACATTCCTGAAGAGAATGCTGGCGGCGGAATGCCTGACATGGGTGGCATGGGCGGAATGGGCGGCATGATGTAATCTGCCCTATGAAACCTTGATATATAAGGGTTTTTATGCAAGATGAGAGTGAATGGCTAACATTTGGCTAACATTTTGTACATTATTGTAGGCTTCTCATAAGTTGACCAAACTTTTGAGAAGCCTCTTTTTTTAATTCCTTTGTGACATGCAGATAGATATTTCTAGTGGTTCGATCTTCCGTATGTCCTAGCCTGTCCATTATTTCTTCTAATCCGACTTTAGCTTCCGCAAGTAGTGAAGTGTGTGTATGTCTCAATGAGTGAGGCGTTAGTTCTTGATTTAATTTAGCTATTTTTAGTAATCGTTTCATTCTGTTTTCAACTGTTTTAATTAGTATAGGATATCCAGGATACTTGCATGAATTTGCAAAAATGAAATCCTTATTATAGTAAGTGTTTCCGATTCTTCTCTTTACTTTTTCTTGGGTCTCTTTATGTCTTTTTAACGCTTCAATCACGATATCGTCAATGACAATTCTTCTTACCGATCCTTTTGTTTTGGGTGGAACTAACTGGTACTTAACCGTATTATTAGTAGGGTTATAGTATGTTTTTATAATTCTTACGGTGTTCTCTGGAAAATCGATGTCGTTCCATTTAAGTGATACGAGTTCACCTACTCGCATCCCTGTATAGGAAAGAATCAAAAAAACTAAATAGTCCATGTCAAGCCCCTTAAAGGCAGCAGTTTCCAAGAATAATGCTAGTTCATTCTTCTCTAAATACCTTGGAACTTCAGCCTTTTCTAGTTCCTCAATCGCTTTCTTCTCTTTTTTTATCACGGCAAATTCTGTCGGATCTTTTATAACAATTTCCATCTCGACAGCTTTTCTAAATATCATTCTACCTGTTCGGTGAATCCCATCTAAGGTGTTATTAGCATATTTTTCTTTTAGATCATTAAGAGTGTCTTGATATTTTTTTAACGTAATATCCGTTAGTTTTAGATATGCAAAATAAGGCATTAATTTATCTATTTCATGGTTTCTTACTCGAACAGTACCCGGTTTGACATCACGACTATGACTGTAGATTTTAAGCCATTCCAATGCAAAATCCTTAAATAAAGTACTTTTTTCCTCCATGTATGTTCCTTCATTCAATTCATATAGTAATTCGTTTGCTACCCTTTCTGCTTCTTCCCTTGTTTTAAATCCACTTCTTTGTTTTTGTCTTCTTTTCCCTGTTTTTGATAAGTACCTTTTACCCCTCAATAACTAGAGAAAAAGTTTTCATTCTATTTAAGAATTTGGGGTATAACAATTATATTTCTAATATATTGACAAACATTTGTACAATTTATAATGAACTTCCACAGGGTGGCGTGTGTTCACCTTATATCTCAAATCTTGTTTGTTATAAGTTAGATAGAAGGTTAATAGGACTATGTGCAAAAAGAGATATCAATTATACTAGATTTGCTGACGATTTAACGTTTTCTTCTGATAATAAAGACGTTCTAAAGAAAGTGAAGAATGTAATAATAGATATACTTTATAATGAAGGTTTTGAGATAAATAGAAAGAAAACACGATTTTTATCCCCTATATCTTATAAAAAAATAACAGGATTAACTATTAATCATAAAAATAATAAAAACAAAAATAGATTAACAGTTAATAAATTGTATAAAAAGAAAGTAAGAGCCATGATACATAAAGCTATTTTCACTGGTGATTACAGTGAAAAAAATGTAATATTAGGATATATATCCTATATAAACTCAATAGAATCGGATTTTAGAAGTAAAATAATCCGTTATGTGCATAAGTTAATTAAGAATTATAAACATTTAGTAGATGCTTATAATAACAATAAGATTTTTCAAGAACTTAATAATGTTGAATATAAGAGTTTTGAAGAAGTCTTTTATGAACAGTTCGATTATAAGAACTATAGCGGTTTATTACTTCAAGGATTTACCAAAGAGAAAATAAAGGAATATGAGTATATTAATGCTTATTACAAGGAAAGAATATCTAAGAAAATATAATATTCTTGATCAAGAATTGGAAAGAGAACTTGCTAGGTTCTTTCCAGAAACAGCTAGCACAGAAGAAGATGTTGATAATTGAAACTAGAAAAATATATAAACTACAATAAACCCGTTCCGGTTAACTGGAACGGGTTTATCGGTTTAAATGTTGTTGGGATTATTAACCAAATAATCTATTAGGAACTTTTAAAATGAAATTAATCTCAATAAAAAGATTATGGAATTAGGCATTAATTATGAACGTATCCGCTTTTTTCCATACAATACTAAATTATAATTCCTTGGGTGGATATCTAAAGTTTAGAAGAGGACAAAAAGTTGAAATATTTGAGAGCTTTAGTACATATACAAACAAATAAGTGGTACTAATTATTACTTATTTATTTATTTATTTATTTATATCCTTATTTCCTTTTCTGTTACATTTATCTTAGAACAAGGAACTCCAGTCATCTTCACATTTTCATCTAACTTAACCATTATTAACTCTATTAAAGTATAGCATTAATGGGCGCCACGCGTGTTTACCTTTTCTCTTAGCTCTTCTCCCCCTACCGAAGGTTGTTTTGTTTCAGTTTTAGGTTGTTCAGATACCTCTTGCTTTGGTTCCTCTTTTGGTTTTGAAGGCTCTGGTTTAGGTTCTTCCTTAGGCTCTTCTTCACGTTCAGGCTCCGGTTCAGGTTTAGGTTCTACCTTAACAATATAAACCGTTAAGATAGATTGTCCATAAGGATGTTTAGGAGTACCCATAGTAAATTGTTGTCCGTTTTGAGTAACCGAACCAACGATTGTGAATGAGTTATCTTCAGCTAAATAGTAACCTTCAACCCTACCAGCACATGGTCCATCAGCTTGTGCTTTATTGTTCCAATTGTGAATATCAGACTGAAATAGTCATAGTACATTGTCCTGGTTGTAATTCCTCTGCACCAATCCAAGTCGGCATTGCTAAAACCGCTAATAAAACAACTACCATTGTCAATAATACTTTTTTCATTATAAATTCCCCCTCAATAGTGTGTAATCTCTCTATAACAGTTTTCCGAGCAAATAAAAAAGCACCCTATGGAATTAGATAAATACACATTATTATATTAAGTAGTTAGTGATAATGGGATTTTATTATATTATTGTTTGTGCAACTCTAATAAAGATTTGAAGTAAGCAGCAATTGACCTATTGTGTCTGATGTTCATTATTTGAAAACCTATCAAAGCGAAAAAACTTATCATTACTAGTAAATTTATAGCATTAGGACTAACGTAGTCTTTGATTGGTTCAAGTATTTCTTCAGTTAATCCTGATAAACCCGCCAAAATTGCCAATAAAAAGGTAACAACCACCGGAGTAACTTTTAAAATATCAAATGATTCTTCAATTTTAATCATTCTTGAAATACCATGATAAAGAATTTCTTTATCTAGTTCCTTAATATTACGAATATTATTAGAAAATGCTTGGATGTC
Organism: Ornithinibacillus xuwenensis; assembly: GCF_039614845.1. NCBI lineage: Bacteria > Bacillati > Bacillota > Bacilli > Caryophanales > Bacillaceae > Ornithinibacillus > Ornithinibacillus xuwenensis. Next base: position 17,911 of record NZ_JBDIML010000004.1, read on the forward strand.
ATTCTCTTTATGAAATTTTTGTGAGATATATCCTATTAATTCTTTATCTGAACTTTGGATAATAGTTTTTGTTAATTCGTTTAATTCCATTTATTCACCCCAATATATAAAAATAAAAAACTCATTCAGTGAAAAAAAGTAAAAAGCACATTAAGTTATTTCTCCAGGACTGAATTAGACTATAGAATTGAGAAGCAAGATTTCCCAAAATTGTGAAGTTCGCTATAGACTAGGTTATGTAGATTACTTTAAGGAAGCTAAACTAATAAGCTACATTAAATAGTGAAAGTATAAATAATTAAAATTTCAGAGGTTACTATTTATTATATTTATAGTTTATTAGATTTTAAAGCCATATGGTAAAATTCTAAATAATCAATTTGTTATAATTACGAAGGTAGGGGGCTAAGTTTCTCAAGTTCTTTCTTTAACCCTCCCCATTAATAATTTCTTCATGTTCAAAGAGCGACAATAGTTCATTTTTCTTTTCGCATAACTCTCTAATTTCCGCATTATTATCTCTTCTACACTATCACGATACTCCTTATGGGAAATAACTTCATCGGCTAGTAGTGTGCACTAAAACAGGCAGTAAAGAAATCGCTCCCAAAATTGATAGCGCAACAACTAAAGAAACCTCAACTGATGAAATTATTGTTTTATCCATTTATCTCCTATTCTTGGAGGAAGTCAAACTACTCCACCACCTCAGATATTACCATATTTTGTTATAATAGATTGAAGAGTACCTTACTGTAGAGGATATATATATTAAATCTAAGATATTACTATATATAAAATACATAATGAGTCAAACATAAAATAAAGGGGGAATAAAAATGGATCTATTAAAATATAAAAGAGAAATAAATCTAATGAAAAAGCAAAACATGACAGAATATGATATGTATTCTGTTATTGCTTCTTTGATAAGGGAAGGAAATAATGTTGAATCACTATCATTAAGAGATGTTAATAGAAGAAGAAAAAGTGGAAAAGGGCAAGTATTCTATGGATTATCTGGAATTCCAGATTTAGTGATTCTTGATTCGGAGTTTGATAATAGTGATAATGAAAAGATGAAAATCGATAATATCGATAAAATCTATGGCTGTATTGAAATAAAGGGAGTGGACGCTGCTTTATTTTCTGTGAAAGAAATAATAGACAATATCAAAAAAAATATAAAGCTTGGGAGCGATGAAGGACAAATATTAGGAGAGGTACTGTGGTACAGAAAAGTACTTTATACAAATGGACTAACATGGATGTACTATGAGTGTGAATCTGATGAAGATTATGGCGATTTTATAAAGAAACTTGTAGAAACTCGTATAGAAAATGAAAAAGTTTATAAAATCCAAAATAATATAGACCCAAAGAAGAGTGTTACTTTAAAGGATTTTGATTGGTATAATGAAATAGACTTTAACAAAATAAAAATTAATGAAGAAAAGCTAATAAATATAGAGGACATTAAAGAGGACAACTGGAAGGAGTTTTTAGATAATTTACATAATATTAAGTGGAACTAATGATAAGTTATGAAGTTATTTGTTAATAGGGCAAGTACAAATGATGATTTAAACTTAATTAAAAAACCCGCACTAAGCTATATTACGGAGAACAGTATCAATGCTTATAAGATAACATGATCTATTTTAGGTAAACACTGCTACAACATTTGTCTGCGATCACTAATCAAGCCACGTAGTGTGGAAACAATCCATTGAATAAATTGTAAAAGATTAGTAAGGACTAATGTTTTTAAATAAATAATCAAATAATAATAGTCTATTAAAAAGGCATTGTTTTTTTCACTAATGCCTTATTTTTGTCTCTTAAATCACCACGGTGAACCCTTGTACAAATAGATAGTAACCCCATACAAGTTTTTGAAATATGAAAATCAATAAATTAAATTAGATTTTAAAAACAAGCTTAAAACAGGTTTTATTCAATATGATTTCTATTTTTCTGTTATCCCACTAGATGTGTTAGGGTTTAATTGGTATTGTAGCTATAGTGAACGGTCGTTAGTTAAAAATATAAAAATAATTGTATAGGGGGGTATCGACATTGGCTGCATTAATTAACCTTCTTGAAGAACAGGATGTTTCATTTACATTGAAATATTATGGATTAAAAGATATTGCAACGGGGTGGGACGTTTCAGCAATATTGGATAATAAAGAAATGATTAAGACCTACTTTTTAACCAAGAATTTGGAAGAAGTTAATAATATAGATGATTTTATAGATTACTTAACGATTATCAAGATTATTACAATGAGAGAAGTGATTCCATTTATAAAATCAAAAGAAAAACAGCAACATTTTAAGGAATTAACAAATTTGCTAGATGTCTCAAAGGACAAAATAAATAATGGTCATATAATTCAATTAATAAATAATTATCATCCACAATTATTTGAAGAAAAATATAGGAACTATGGTTTAATAGATATTATAATGGAATATTTACTTAAGTTTCAAAATGGAATTAAGGAAAATGTATTCTGTTATATTATTGAAGAATTTAGCTTTTTAGTAATCGATAATTACGAAAATATTCAGTCTAAAATAGAGTCCAGCACAAATTTATTTAAAGCGTTTTTTTCTACTGAAACAATAGAAAAGATATTTTATATCAGGTTCGATAAATATCTTGATATATTAGCATCAACCTATAACAGAACTAATGGTGAACAGAAAGTTTATCTTGAAAAATTAGTTGATAAAATAGTTGCAGATATTGAAGATACAATAACGGAAATAAATAAAGACAATATTTTGCAGTACGAATCAAATATTAGATTTATGCATTCTTTCTTACAGTTAATTAATCACGTAAAATCAAATGTGTTTTTAGAGTATGAAAAACTAACTTCAGAATTGCTAGATAAGCATATATTAAAGTATGGTCAAAGTCGCTCATATGAAATTCCAACAAATCTTATTATTGAAATGTTAAATAAAGAACCCAATGAATTTGCAAAACTATTAAAGCTAACTCACTTTCTAAATCATAAAACCGGTAAAATAGAATGTAGATTAAATTTTCCTCAAGAAGGGAAACAAGGGCTATTAGACATAGTATCATCAAATGTTAATTCTGATGAGTATTTTACTCGTTCACACCAAAGAAAACTTGAAATACAAACTATCGTAGGTTCTACTACTTTATTTTCTATTTTGCATAATGAAGAACTTTTTCACGATAGCTGTGCTTGGTATGTCGAATATCTATCATACATTTGTAAGAAATTGGAATATAAGAAAACTGATTTGCTAGATGATTTGTTTCTACTCATTCAAATGATAGATAATTTATTAGAAGCAGAAAATAAAGAGGACGAAAAGCTAATGCAGTCCCTATGTTATGGAGCGTGTATGTTTGTTTGTGCATTTTCTGAAAAATTACTGAGGGAGTCCTATTTTGAACTGATGAAAAACGAAGAATATATCCCAAAAGGTAAATTAACACTGGGATCGCTATTATCAGATAATAATAGCAAGTTTATTGAAATATTTGGCGAAAATCAGATCAAACATCTACTTTACTATTTTGGCACATATGGAGAAGCGAGAATTGGATTTAATTATAGAAATAAAATTGCTCATTGGTCAAATCTTTCATCTGGTGAATTAAGCATCACTCTTTTCACGAAATTACTCTACATTTTTACAAACATAGTTAATTCATTAGTTGCGTATTTTGTTAACCAAGATGATGAGGTTGAGGAAGAAGTCAGTGATCGATATATCGATAGTGAAAATGATGAAAATAGCCGCTAGTGAAGTTAAAGGACATTACAGCAAAAAAATAATATTCAGGTAAGGAACTACCTTCTGAATTAGTTTTCGATATTAATCTTAATAAAGAGTTATATTTTGAATAAGGGGGAAATATTGTGAGTACTGGTGATATTAGCCTAATTGGTGGGTTGGTTTTGTCTGGATTAGCTATTATGTTTAATGTAATAATGAACTATTTTAATAAAAGGTATGAACTTAAAAAGGAAATAACCTTAAAGGTAATGGAGCTTTCATATCAAGAATATGAAAATAGAACTGAAAAAGCGATTCAGGAAGCTACAAAGGAAAGAAGAATGGCTGCATTATATCCATATGATTACTATCTAATTCACTTTGCAAGATTATCTAGATTAATACATAAAAAGAAACTCACGGAAAAGGAAATAAAAGAAGTGGTCCAATCACAAAATATGTTTATAAGAGTATATAAAAAAGAAATAGAAGAAAGCGAGAATTATTGAAAAGTATTCAATCGACATGTGTTAATAGAAAGTATAATTAAACCTCCTAATAAACCAATTAGACTTTTGCTGAAATGTTATCGTTAAGGAGTTTTTATATATGAAATTTATTATATCTGATAGCCAGGGAAAAGAAATGCATAAAGTGGATGTTAATAATTCATCTATTCTTTACCTTGATACAAAACATATTAACATGGAAGCTGGGGGATATCTGTTGCGTTCTCAAAAAAACCAGTGGAATCCTATTGCTGTCTCCTTTGAAAGATAAGTGAATATCATATTTAAAACAACTAAGAAGGCTAAAGAGTTTGCTAAATGGATAGTAGACCTTAATGAACAGTCAAATGATAGTTATACTAGAATGCTGGATTAGATAATTAGTTAACAAAAAGACAAAACAAAATAATTTGTTTGAAAATTAAATGACATTTTATTAGGTAAACACTACTACATCATTTTATCTGCGATTACCACTCTAGCCATGTAGAGTGCGTAGCAAAGATTGTAAAAGACCAGTTCACGAACTTCATTTCAAAAAGCATAAATAATTTTTTTATAAGAAAACATTGCAAAAGAAATACTGAATAATTTTAAAAAATTCTTATCGTCTTTTAGGTGTCAAATAAATAAAATGCTAACATTTTGCTAACGCAATCCAATGAAAAGGGGTGTAAACCAGTTATAGATGTTACAGACAAAAATTAGCAAAGCCTTAATATACCGAAATCTTAGCACACTATGTTAAAGATGTTTCACACTCTCACCTTATGGACGGCATGATGTAAGGCTTTTGAGCCAAACATCTGAGAAATAGTTAAAGCTATTTTTCACCCTTTCTGAGAACCAGTCATGTAAATGATTTTTTTCTAATGAATAGACTACTTCCATAAAAACAGGGAGGTATTTTTTTTGTCTGTTGTTCTAAATAATAATGAAATTATTAGCGAAATTTCCTTTCCACTCCACACACACCGGTTTCTGGAAGATTAAGTTTTACTTTTTTGGCCTCTTCCCAATCCCCTGTTAGTGCGGCAACAACACTTCTAACCTGCTCATATCCTGTTGTCATAAGAAAAGTCGGAGCACGTCCATAGCTCTTTGATCCGACAATATAAAAATTTTGCTCCGGTTGGCGCAATTCCTTTTCACCATGTGCTCGAACTGTTCCACAGCTGTGGACATTTGGATCAATCAATTCTGCTAATGCTGGTACACTTTCCAAACGATAGTCTGACTCATACTGAAGCTCTTTTATAAAAGAAAAGTTAGGTCTTGCTCCTGTGTTTACTATTATTTCATCAATCCCGTTAAGCGTTGCTAACTTACGATTTATCATCCCTTTAAGCTGAAGTTTTTCATCTGCCATTTCTATAGTATGAATTCGAAATTGTGGTTGAACTTGAACACGACCTGTCTCAACTAACTTGCTAACACTATACCCCATCTCTCCTCGCGCTGGTAATTCATCATTAATTCCCCCTCCGTAGACAGCAGAAACTTTTTGCCTTCTTAAAACCCAAACAATTTTGGTAGTTGGTTTTAGTTGCTTTAATTTTTCTAGTTCCAGAATCGAGTTTAGTGCTGAATGACCACTACCAATTACAGCTACAGTTTTACCTGCATACCTTTCTTTGTCACGGTTCATGGTTTCAGGTATTCCATATAATATTCTAGTACTATAGGCACTTTCTCCGAGTGCTTTGTTTCCACTAGAACCTGCTGGATTTGGGGATCCCCAAGTACCAGTTGCATCAATAACTGCTGATGCATACATGGTTTTCATTTCATTATTCTGTTCATATACTACTTCAAAAGGAAATGTTTCTCTACCATTCGTCTTCATCTTATCGATTCCAAACCGCTGAATACTCCTTACATGACAGTTTGTTTGGAGGTATGACTTAAGCTGAGGTACTTCAGCAAGTGGTAATAAATAACGCTTGACTAACTCCAATCCTGTCGGTAACTCTTCTTTAGGTGGTGCTATCCATCCATTTGCTTTTAATAACTCCTCTGCTATTTTATCTATATTAAATTCCCATGGGGAAAACATACGTACGTGCTGCCATTCTAATAAAGAATTACCAACTGATTGTCCTTTTTCCAATAGAACAAAGTTTTTATTTCGTTTAGATAAATGTGCTGCTGCCGACATGCCAACTGGCCCCCCACCAATAATAGCTACAGGTAACTGATTAACCATCCTATTTCCTCCTTTTTTATGAAAGTTATTCAGTTTTAAAGACGTGATTTCCATGTGATGGACGCAAAATAGTACCATGAAAGGAAATATAGTATGTCACTGTTAAGAATCTAAATTATGGAATATTATAGTTTTAATGGATACCCTTAGTACGAATCGGAAGGTCGATTTAGCTTCTTGCGTCTTTTACATATAACTAACGTCTTATATTAAAATGAGACATAAATGGAGGTAAAAAAACATGGACATGGATCTCATTTGGATTGAATTTCATGACCCTTTAAAACGATTTGTATTGAAACGAGTTTCTGATCAATATATTGCTGAAGACATCGTACAGGATGTATTTATTAAGATTTCTAAATCAATTCATACATTAAAAGACGAAGAAAAAATTAGTAGTTGGATATACAATATTACCCGGAATACTATTATTGATTATTATCGTAAGAAAAAACATACGGAAGAATTACCTTATGATTTAGTTGCTGAAAGCGAAGAAGACGATACATTAACAAAAGAGCTTTCAAGATGTATTGGTTCTTTTATCAATGAATTGCCCGAAAAATATAAAGAAGCAATTGAACTATCAGAAATAAACGGCATGTCTCAAATAGAATTAAGTAATTATTTAGGGATTTCTTTCTCTGGAGCAAAATCACGGGTGCAACGAGGTCGTCAAAAACTAAAAGAATTACTAGTAGCTTGTTGTCATATTGAAGCAGATCGATATGGAAATATTATCGATTATTTTCAAGTGAAGACTGACGATAGAAGTAACTGTCAAAACAGTTCCTGCAATTTGTGAAATACTTTAATGAAAAGTGATGTAGTTGACTATAAAAGTGCAGAATTTGAACTAGCTAAATCACTGAATCTATAAGTATTCGATAGTCTTCTAAACAGACACAATCTTGTTTGTGTGATTTTGGTCTTTATTACCAAACAAGATTAAGGGAGGAACTTTAAATTTCTTGGAAATCAGTACAAATATAAAGTGGGTATCTACTTGTTAAGTAGATACCCTCATTCACGGTCTTTAGCAACACGAGACCGTTGGCTTATTTTTATTACTATTCGTAGAGTTACAACCACATCCTTCTTCTCCTGCTGCTTTCGCATTTGCATCAGTCACACAGCAAGCATCTATATCTTGTGGAGCAGGACCACCGCAGCAACCCTCTTCATGAACTAGCTTTACTCCGATTTCTTTATTCATATATACAATCCCTCCTAATATTTTTCTTACACTATTTAAGACGTATGATGTCCTTGAAGGACGCAAATTAAAGTGCTATTCCGTATAGGAAATTACATATTAATTTAAAATTTAGAAAGATATCAATTCTATTGTAGGCACATTTATTTAAGCATATTTCGCAGAACAGCTAGGGTCGTTTTCTAAAATGGAGACATATGTATTTACGCCTCTTTAATCATATTGGTCGTTACAAAGTGGGAGCTATTTTCTGTGAAAAGTAAAAGGAAATAAATAGCCATTGTACAGAATTGTTTCGGTAGAAAGGAACATTAATCGTAAAATTAAAATAATTATTGACAGCATCTAAAAAGTAGCTTAAAGTGATAATGAAAATCATTATCAATTGGTTGCAAACAGATAAAAGCAATTGATAAACAAATACATTTCAGATGGGTAGGGTTACATATGAAACAAAAGAAATCATTTCTACTTATGTTAACGCTTGCGCTTATTGTTACTTTCGCGTTAGTAGGTTGTTCTAGCAAGTCATCAACAGATGAGAAAGAAGGAAGCGAGTCAGCAACTTCAACTGACTCCGAAAATGAATCAGAAGCTAGTTCACAATATCCGATTACAATCACACATGCTCTAGGTGAGGCAGTTATCGAAAGTAAGCCAGAACGTATTGTCACGATTCAATGGGCAAACCATGATATTGCTTTAGCATTAGGGATAGTGCCTGTAGGTTTCTCGGCTGCGAACTTCGGTGTTCAAGATGATAGTGGTTTACTGCCATGGACAAAAGAAAAATTAGATGAGCTTGGAGAAACGAACCCTAATGTTTTTCAAGATACAGATGGGCTAGATTTTGAAGCGATTTCAGATGCGAATCCAGATGTAATTCTTGCAGCGTATTCTGGTATTACAGCAGAAGATTATGAAACATTAACCCAAATTGCGCCTGTTGTTGCCTATCCAACTGCACCATGGGCAACTACTTGGCGTGAGCAAGTTGAACTTAATGCAACAGGTATGGGTATGAAGGAAGAGGGCGAGCAATTAATTAAGGATACAGAGAGCTTAATTGCTGAAAAATTAAGTGCTTACCCACAAATTGAAGGTAAAAAAGTAGTGTGGGTTAACTTCTCAGCGGATGATTTATCGCAATTACACATCTATACGCCAATTGATTCACGTGTGGCGTTTTTAGAGGAGTTAGGTATGACGTATCCAGATAGTGTAAAGGAGCTTATTACAGATCCAGAGAGCTACTCTTTAACATTAAGTGCTGAAAATGTAGAAGCACTATTTGATGCAGATTTAATAGTTGGTTATGGAAATGATGAGCTTTATGAAACGATTAAAGCAGATCCACTTCTAGGAAAAATTCCAGCAGTTGAAAGAGGTTCTGTGGCGTTTATTACAAGTGATACACCATTAGTAGCAGCGGGAACTCCAAATCCACTATCGATTGCCTATACAATTGATGAATACTTGGAGTTAATCGGTGGAGCAATTGATAAAATTGAACAGTAATTCCTCCGATTCGGATAAAAGGAAACTTGATTTACATGTACCGAAGCATTTTTCACTGATTCTGGTGATGGGATTTATATTATTAATCATTACCATTGTAGCTTCTCTTGTATTAGGAGCTAGGGTAGTCAGTTTCCAGGAGCTTAAAGATGGATTATTTTTTCAAAATCAAGATTCCTATGGTGCCATCGTCGTGCAAAAACGAATCTCGCGTACGGTTTTTAGTTTAGTCTGTGGGGTAGCATTAGCAATTGCAGGTGTATTAATGCAGACGGTGACTCGTAATCCTCTAGCTGACCCGAGTATATTAGGTGTCAATACTGGAGCAGCATTGTTTGTCGTATGTGGTATTGCATTTTTTAATATTACAACTGCCAGTCAGTATATTTGGTTAGCATTAATTGGAGCTGCCGTTACTGCAGTTTTCGTTTTTGGGATAGGTTCAATGGGGCGTGGTGGCGCCACGCCAATTAAATTAGTCTTAGCTGGAGCTGCAACTAGTGCAGCTCTTTCTTCACTTGTAACTGCAATTATGATTCCAAGTACATATGCAATGGATCAATTTAGATTTTGGCAAGTAGGAAGTGTCGGCGCAGGGTCGTGGGATTCGATTACGATTTTCATTCCGTTTTTATTAATTGGATTGCTAATTGCTTTTGTATCAGCACCAGCACTAAATGCGTTAGCATTAGGTGATGATACAGCAACTGGTCTTGGTGTGAGGCCGGGTATGCTCCGATTATTTGCGATTTGCGCTGGCGTTATATTATGTGGTGTAACAACTGCGTTAGCGGGCCCTATTGGTTTTATTGGCCTTTTGGCAACACATGCGATGCGTATAATTATTGGACCAGACCTACGTTTTCTAATTCCAATGTCTGCATTAGCGGGAGCGATTATTTTAACATTTTCTGATGTAGTTGGCAGATTGATTGGAAGTCCTGGAGAGCTTGAAGTCGGTATTATTACTGCATTTATCGGTGCACCAATCCTCATCTTACTAGCTAAGAAATCGAAGGTGAGGTCATTATGAAGAATCAATCTGGTGAAGTGAATAATCTTATCAAAGGTATTCGTCAACGAAGGAGGCGATGGATTTTTGTCACCTCTTTCTTAATCATACTAGCACTTGTACTTTGTTGTGCGATGCTTTTACTAGGAAATACGATTTATCCAATGAACGTTGTCATTCGTACATTGTTGGGAGAAGAAATACCAGGAGCAGATTTCGCAATCAATACGATTCGACTTCCTCGAATGATAACAGGACTGTTTGCAGGGTTTGCTTTTGGGGTAGCTGGTTATATTTTTCAAACGATGTTGCGTAATCCATTAGCCAATCCGAATATTTTAGGGATTACATCTGGCTCTAGTGTAGCTGCTGTATTTTGTATTACCGTTCTCCATACTAGTAATACAGTTGTTTCGATTGCGGCAGTCATTGGAGGATTAATTACGGTTATGGTTATGTATCTTTTATCTCGTAGTCGAACATTTTCCATTGGTCGGTTAATTATTATCGGGATCGGTATGCAGGCGATGTTTGATGCGGTAATTTCTTATTTGATTATGAAAAGTAGCCAACAGGATATTGCAGGAGCTCTAAGATGGTTAAGTGGCAGTTTAAATGGCTCGCAAATGAGTGAGGTATACCCATTAGTAATGATTGTAGTCGTCTTCTTGCCAATCATGCTCATTCTAGGTAAACAGTTAAGCATGCTAGAATTAGGTGAACAAATGGCTACGTCACTGGGGGTAGCTACCGATAAATTACGGATTACGTTAATCGTAAGCTCCGTATTGATGATTGCAATTGCTACAGCAACAACAGGACCGATTGCGTTTGTAGCATTCTTAGCGGGCCCCATTGCGAATCGACTAGTTGGTGTTAGTGCGTCAAATGTTCTCCCAGCAGGTTTAGTCGGTGCTAATCTTGTATTATTTGCAGACTTAATAGGACAGTTTGCATTCGAATATAGATTCCCAGTAGGTGTTATCACAGGATTACTCGGAGCACCGTATTTAATCTATTTATTAATTCGAATGAACCGAAAAGGAGAATTGTAATGAGCAATACACATGATTTTCGAGTGAATCAGCTTGTGGCAGGCTATGATAATAAAACCATTATACATGGAATGGATCTTGAAATTCCCAAGAATAAAATTAGTGTCATTATCGGTGCAAATGGTTGTGGAAAATCAACTCTATTAAAAACGATGGCCAAGCTTATCAAGCCAACAGCAGGGGATGTTACACTGAATGGGAAAGCAGTTAACAAATACCCTCCGAAGCAATTAGCACGTATTTTAGGGCTACTTCCACAATCTCCTGTAGTTCCTGATGGGATTACTGTAGCAGATTTGGTTGGTAGAGGCAGGTTTCCACATCAATCTTTATTTGGTGGTTGGTCTAAAAAAGATTATGAAGCGGTGGAAGAGGCAATGGAATTTATGAATATAACAGAGTTTGCCAATCATGACATCGATGAGCTTTCAGGTGGGCAAAGACAACGTGTGTGGATTGCCATGGCACTCGCACAACAGACAGATATTCTCTTTCTAGATGAGCCAACTACTTTTTTAGATATCACCTATCAGGTAGAAATATTAGACCTACTAACCAATCTAAACCGTGAGTACGGTACAACAATTGTCATGGTTTTGCATGACATTAACTTATCAGCGCGCTATGCCGACCATATCTTTGCTGTAAAAGATGGAAAGCTAATCGCAGAAGGTGAGCCTACTGAAGTCCTCACTAGCGAGGTTGTTAAAATGGTTTTTGATTTGAATTGTGTGGTCATTCCAGACCCCATTTCAGGAACGCCTTTAATTATTCCAAAAGGGCGGTATCATGTGAACGAGTGAGATAATTTGTTATTGGGATGTCTTTGTCGTGACTTGTAAACATCTAATTTAGTAAGCGCTCCTCAATCCCTATTTGTAATGGGGCATCCATTGATAGCTGTTTCATATTTCGTTTCCATTTACTATTTTAATAGTTAAATTAGCGTTTATGCAGAGCATTCTTGATAGAATGCTCTTTAATTTTTTGTCTTCTAATTTACAAACGAACCGACCTTTACAGGAGGCCAAAAATCCACGGATAACTTTCAAGTTGTTCTTTTCTTAGAAGAGTGATACTTAAATGAGTCTATTTTTTCTATTTACTTTCATAACAAACCATTTATTAAAACTGGGTATTAGGTCTAATGACTGGTTAGTTAAATATATCTATTTACCTATTATTTCGTATTCATAGGTAGTAATTCCTAGAAGTATGTTATATAATGTAAAATTGTTGGCTACATAATTTTAAAGCAATAAAAAATACTGGATAAACGCAACATGAAAGGAGAACAGGTATGGCAATAGTTGTAGATAAAAGAAAGTACAAGATGGCGATTGATGAAACAAATCGTGAAGTTCGTGTACAAGTACATGGATTAATTAAAGAGAATGATGCTGCAGAATATATGCAGGACTTAGAGGAGACCATTAACAAGGTTACTAGAAATTCGTATACATTAGTTGTCGATGCGACACATCAAACGACTACACCTTCTAAAGTAGTACCGCAATTAGACCAAGCATTACAATATTATATGATGTTAGGTTTTAAGGATTTGATTCTTGTTAAGCCTTCATCCAAAATCTCGCAGGTTCAAATTCGTAACTCATTAGAACGAATTAATTTTACAGGGAAGTATCTTGATCATTATTAATCATGTTAGGAGAGTAATAGATGACAATTTCAACTAGACTTTATACATATGATGTAGTGTCTGTAGAACAAACTGATTTAATAGCGAAAGCAGCTCAATGTCTGACAAAATCTTTTGTCGGAGTAGATATTGCTGGAAAATGGGTACAAGAGCCAATGGTAGGGCATTTGGATATCCGTGAAGAAGATTTTTATTTGTTTGTAAAAGAATATATAGAATCGACAGTTGATCAAGGTTATTGTATGGTAGCTCAAGATCATAATCATGAGGTTGTAGGTGTTCTTGCTGGGGATACAAATGTACCGGAGATTATAGGTGAAGATGTGTTCCAAGGCTCTTTTGTGGATATGAATGTTATTTTACATGTTCTAGAGGATGTAGATAAGCGTTTCATGGAAGCTTACCAAGAGAAAAATGGTAAAGAACTAACAGATGGCAAGTTGTTGCATTTGTTTATGATTGGTGTAACTGCCAAAGAAAATCGTCATGAGGTTATCGAACAGTTAGGGAAAGGCTTGATTGAAAAAGCAATCGCTGAAGGAGTAGAAGCGGTTTATGCCGAAGCTACAAACAACAAGTCACTTCGAGTATTAGAGAAGTACCATGGTTTGAAAAAGTATAAGGATAGTGAAGGGCATGATATTATGCATGCTTATAAAGAGAATACTAGATTAAATGAAATCTCTGAAACAATAGCCGATGGAACGTATATTGTTTTGAGAGAGTTAAACCAATAAAGCTTGAAAAAATTCATCATTTAGAGGATAGGTGAAAAACAACATGGATGCTGTATTAATAGGAGCAGTAATTATTTTTGCATTAACAACAGTTTACTTTGCCTTAAGATACTTTAAACTGAAAAAGAAAACTCATCTACATAATAGAGAAAATGGACTTCAGGAAGCGAACATTTCATTCAATGAATCGATTGAAAAAATAAAAGCTTTATCGACCACTATTCGCCAAAAAGGAGCGCACATAGTGGAAACTGGTGAAATGGCTTCTGAAAAAGGCGATATTGTAAGAGCGGCAATCGATGAGGTTGGCAGAGGTCTATCAAAACAGAATCAGGCTACCGAAGAAAGCTCCACTGCCCTTCAGGAAATGACCGCAGCTATCGTTGATTTAGCGGATCGTTCCAATCAAATTTCGGATCAGTCCCAATCAACTTTAGAGTTAACCAAACAAGGTAATGAAGCAGTCCAAATTTCTATTAAAAAGATGGACCACTTCAACCACATCATGACCGAATCTAATAGTTCCATTAAAAGTCTAGGAGAGAAATCTAAGGAAATTGGAACTATTGTTAAAGTGATTACAGGAATTTCAGAGCAAATCAACTTGCTTGCTTTAAACGCAGCAATTGAGGCAGCTCGCGCTGGTGAGCACGGTAAGGGATTTGCCGTTGTAGCTGATGAAGTAAGGAAGTTAGCAGAGCAAGCTAAAGATTCCGCAGATGAAGTTGCCAGCATAGTAAATGGAACTCAAACAGAAACTGACAATGTTGTGAAGACGATGGAGCAAGGTACCGAAGAGTTTAAAGACACGAATCAGGCGATAACAGAGGTTGGAGAAAAGTTTGAACGAATTCTAGCTTCTATTAAAACAATTGCTGAAAATAATAACGATTCCAGTGCAACGACGGAAGAATTATCATCTAGCTCTCAGCAAATTATGTCTACCTTTGAGCAAATCACCACAATTTCTCAGGAGTCTGTCGAGATGTTTGACGAATTAATGGAGATTAGTGATGATCAGTTGAACATGATGGAGGAATTAGTACAAGAAGCAAAGTCCTTACGTGAAATCAAAGAAGACATTGATTTACTCAAAAGAAATTCTGAGCAAGCAAATGTAGAAGCAGTTCATGCAAGCTAAGGCTACTTAAAAGAAGCCCCCATGTATTTCAAGTACATGGGGGCTTTCATCATGTGGATTATTTACTTCGCTTCATCTCTACGGTTTTTTGCATATTCAGCGGTTGCTGTATAGAGCACATCTGTTGATGAATTAAGTGCTGTTTCACAAGAGTCTTGTAAAACACCGATAATAAACCCTACCGCAACAACCTGCATTGCAATGTCATTCGATATGCCAAATAAGCTACAAGCGAGTGGAATGAGTAAAAGGGACCCACCTGCAACACCGGAAGCCCCTGCCGCAGATACAGCAGACAGAACAATTAATAAAACCGCCGTGATCATGTCTACTTCAATGTTTAGTGTATGGACAGCTGCAAGCGTTAAGACCGAAATGGTTACAGCTGCACCAGCCATGTTAATTGTTGCACCTAGTGGGATAGATACTGAATACGTATTTTTATCCAAATCTAGTTTTTTACATAATTCCATATTAACTGGAATGTTAGCTGCGGAACTTCGAGTGAAAAATGCTGTAATACCACTTTCCTTTAAGCATGTGAGGACAAGTGGATAAGGATTTTGCCGTATGCTTAGGAAAACTACTATCGGATTGACAATTAGTGCCACGAAAATCATAGATCCTAGTAGAACTAAAAGGAGCTTTCCATAATCTAGCAAGGCAGAAAGCCCATTTGTTGCAATCGCATTGAAGACAAGCCCCATGATTCCTAGTGGAGCCAAATTAATCACCCATTTTACAATAGTAGATATAGCATTTGAGAAGCTCTCTAGCATATTCTTAGTAGATTCTGATGCACCTTTTAACGCAATACCAAAGAGTACAGCCCAAACTAATATACCAATATAGTTTGCGTTAATTAATGCATTTATCGGATTGTCAACGATGTTAAATAGTACTGTTTCCAAAACTTCTAGAATACCACTTGGTGGAGTTAGATTGTCGGCACCAGTAGTTAGAGATAAATTAACTGGAAAAAGAAAGCTTGCAATAACGCCAGTTAACCCAGCTAGAAATGTACCAACCGCATATAAGGCAATGACAGATTTCATATTTGTTTTATGACCTTGTTTGTGCTTAGAAATTGCATGCATGACAAGGAATAATACTAATATTGGTGCAGCAGCCTTTAAAGCACCTACGAATAATTCACCAAAAATACTGATCCAGCTTACCGCATTAGGAATTGTTAATGCAAAAATAGTACCTATCATAATACCAATAAGAATTCGTTTTACTAGACTAACATGACTCCACTTGTTTAATAAGTTTTTCATCTATTTTCCTCCTCAGTATGATGTCATTATTTTTGTACCAGTTTAGATGTTTCGCTTTTTGTGTCTAAACTTAGCTTTTCTGGTGCAAACTTCAGCCTTTTCCACCCAAACTTTAGCTTACTCAGATCAAACATCAGATTTTCCAGCCCAAACTTTAGCCTTTTCGCCTCACCGAACATAAAAATGGCAACAAAAAAACACACGCATCCCTTATAAAGGGACGAGTATGTTACCCGTGGTTCCACCCAAATTCCCATAAGTAAATGACTTATGGCTCAAGTGCTTTAACGCAGCATAACGGTATTGGATACTATATTTCCCCAATACAGCTCAAAGGTGGTAAATTATTTTCCTTCGTTTAGGAAGTTTTCAGCTAGCCTTCCCTCTCTGTCAAACTGTAAAAATAATTCATGGCCTTTTCATCGCTTTTTCGCAATATTTATTAGATTCATTCTCAGGGTGAAAATAAAAAAACACACGCATCCCTGGTAAAGGGACGAGTATGTTACCCGTGGTTCCACCCAAATTCCCATAAGTAAATGACTTATGGCTTAAACGCTTTAACGCAGCATAACGGCATTGGATACTTATTTCCCCAATACAGCTTAAAGGTGGTAAGTTACTTTCCAACGTTAGGAAGGTTTCAGCTAATCCTTCCCTCTCTGCAAACTGTAAAAATAACTCGTGTCCTTTTCTTTGCTTTTATTAATTTAAATTATTAATTAATTTGTGATTTATCATATATCATCCACTCGTATATTTCAATACTTTTTTTGAATAAGTTTTTTCATCTGCTTTGGAGGGTTAAGTAAAGGAAAACTACTTCCATTTGCTTGGAAGTAGTCATCTATGATAGCTATTCAAATAAAATGATCAAACCTTTGCATCAAGGTCATTATAGAGCTGAAAAGTATTTTTGCCATTAAGTTTCGCTTGGTACATGGCAGAATCGGCCTTCTTTAGTAGAGACCTTAAATCATTGCCTTCTTGTGGAAAAGGCACAATACCAATACTAGCAGATACATGAATCTGGTAATCAAAATTACTCCAATCTGCTAACCTATCTGTTAGCTTTCTAGCTGTTTCAGCAGTTGAATGAGAGTCGGTTTGATTTGGCAATACAATGACAAATTCATCTCCACCAAATCGAATAGCTATGTCAGCATGATCAATCGTTTGACGAATACGGTTACCAACTTCAATTAAGACTAGATCGCCTACATCATGACCGTATTTATCATTTACTTGCTTAAACCCATCTAGGTCAAGAAGTAAAATAGATCCTTGGTTACTCATATAATCAAAATGATTAAATAAATAGTTCCGATTTAATAGCCCGGTAAGTGTGTCCAATGTCATTTGCTTCTCTAATTCAATAACATATGAGAAAAGATTTGAAAATTTAACTAGTATATCAATATCCTTTTCCGTATAATGAGCAGTTTTCGAGTCCACTGCACATAGTGTTCCATACATTTCACCATTATTATAGAAAATGGGGACGCCAATATAAGAATGAATATTCAAATCCCTTGTTACGTTTAAATTACTTGTAAAAGCGTGGTTAAAGGAATCATTAATAATCATTGGTTCACGATTTCCGAAGTATATTTGCTGACAATAAGACTCTTTCAAATCAAATGTTGATTTTTCTGGAAGGTTAATTCCAGTATTATTATCTAGCGTTTCCATAACAGTGAAGGTATCCGCTTGGATTTTCCCGACAAATAACAGCTTTCCTTCTATTACGGTATTGACTAGCTCAAGTAAATCTTTGGTAGTTTTATATCCCATTTAAATCCCTCTTATTACATCAAGTTGTGAAATAATCTTTTACTCTATGTTGTTATTACGCCATATATTAAGAAAAATATCAACAATTTGAGGGTCGAATTGGGTATCTTTTTTATTTTTAATTTCATTTAGTATGTATTCCGTATCAAGCGGATCCCGGTAAATACGTTTAGAGGACATTGCATCAAAGCTATCGGCTACTGCTACAATTCTAGCTAGTAATGGTATTTCATCACCGCTTAGTCCTTCTGGGTATCCTGTGCCATCATATCGTTCGTGATGGTATAAAACAATATCTAAGACACCATTATAGCGATAATTCATGACATGCTTTATCATGTTATATCCAATAGTAGGATGAGTCTTAACAATGTTAAACTCTTCCTTACTTAATTTACTAGGTTTATTCAAAATTCTTTCAGGTATACCGATTTTACCAATATCATGTAATAAAGCTCCGATGCGAATTGATTTGCAAGCATCTTCGGATAACTTCATCCTTTCTGCAATCATGACCGAATATTTTGCGACGTTTTCTGAATGATTCCGTGTATATGGATCCCTAGAATCTAAAGCATTAGAAAGTGCTATTGTTAATTCTAAATTATCCTCAATAACACGTTGCATATTCTTCATTAACCCTAAAGAAATAAACATGATCAACAGATAGGTAAATAAGTATGTTAGGAATGTCCAGAGGGTTTTCGTTTCTTCAGCTATTAGAAAAAATCTAAAAGCAACTACTATAGTTGTCATGAGGAATAATATCCAACTATGCCTCTCATAGAAACCAATACCCAAAAATATGGTACAAAAAATATATAAAATATAAAAATTACTTTCATTATGGAAAACAATACCGTTTAACGTAATCGTTATTAAAAATAATATATAAAAGCTGTATCGAAAAAATCTTGGGTTATTTATTAACTTTATAAATGCTTGTAACATAATACCTCCGGAATATTGATTTGACGTAAGTATTGTATTCGGTTTATGGAGGGGAAAAAACTAACTATATCCATTTGATTCAATTAGTTTTTGCATGATAGTATTTTTAATTCTTATTGAACGGTTAATTGAGATATTAAATTTATATTAGAAACAACAATATGGGAGTGTTATAATAATGGAAGTTTTTACATAACGAATGCAAATGTTAACGAATACCATCTATGAGTACGTTAACAATAAATTTTTTACAGTTGAATAGAAAATATTAGGGTTTAAATTAATGAAGACTTGTAGTAAAATTGTACTGGTAGTTAGAGTGGGTTAGTATTACATATAGTTCTAAATGCCTATCTAATTGTTATTGCAAGGAAAAAAAATAGTTAACATTTTTTAATCATTCCTTTGATAATAGCAAACCTATTGAAAAATGGGGACGCAAAGCCACGGGCCTAATGGAAATGTTTCGATGGTCGCCGGGTTGCCAAAAAGGTTGGAGATAATACTTAACGAAGTGATCAATAGCTTCTTATGTCCACCAGCAGTTGAGGTGGGCTTTTTTGTTTTAAATTGTCTCGCTTTTGAAGGAATAATAAAAAAGGAAAGGAATTACGATGTCACAACAAGAGCAGTGGAAATCAAAATTAGGATTTATTTTAGCGGCTGCAGGTTCAGCAATTGGGTTAGGAGCTATTTGGAAATTTCCTTATGTTGCCGGAACGGGTGGTGGAGGAGCCTTCTTTCTATTATTCTTAGTATTTACATTTGTACTAGGAATGCCACTCCTACTAGGTGAATTTATTATTGGGAGAAGGGGCCAAAGCGATCCGGTTAATACATATCGCAAGCTTACAGATAATCCAAAATGGAGTTTAATAGGAAAATTAGGTGTCTTTACATGCTTTATGCTGTTGTCCTTCTACAGTGTCGTAGGTGGATGGATTATTTTATATATCTTAAAAATCTTTACGGGAGCATTTAATGGGCTAACGCAGGATCAATATGGAGCCTTATTTGGTGAAATTATTGCGAATCCTCTAACGACGTTAACAGCGCAACTTGTCTTTTTATTCATTACCATTCTTGTCGTTGCCAAAGGAGTTCAGAAGGGAATTGAGGTAGCGAGTAAGGTAATGATGCCTGCATTACTAATTCTATTTATCGGGTTGGTAATCCGTTCTTTAAGCCTGGAAGGCGCAATGGATGGAGTTGAGTTTTTATTAGTCCCTGACTTTTCTAAGTTAACCTCAGAGAGTATCTTATTTGCACTAGGGCAATCATTCTTTACATTATCTTTAGGGGTTTCGGTTATGGTTACGTATGCTTCTTATTTACCGAAGAAACAAAATTTACCACAATCTGCGATTTCCATTATTGCATTAAACATCGTAATTGCATTATTAGCTGGATTAGCAATATTCCCAGGTGTTTTCTCATTCGATCTCGAACCGAATGCTGGACCGGTATTAATCTTCTCTGTATTGCCGGCCGTATTTAATCAGATGCCGTTTGGCATGTATTTCTTTTTAGCATTTTTAATCTTATTCTTATTTGCTGCGTTAACTTCAGCATTCTCGATGGTAGAGATAATTGTCGCAGCAGTTACAAAAAACAAACAAGAAAAGCGTAAGAAAACAACGTGGATAGTTGGAATTTTAATCTTTGTCGTTGGAATTCCATCATGTTTATCCTATGGGGTTTTAGCGGATGTGAAGCTGTTTGATAAAACATTCTTTGACCTTGTAGATTTTGCAGTAAGTAATGTTCTCATGCCATTAGGTGCTTTATTAATCGCTATTTTTGTCTCGCGAAAGGTATCAAAGGATGTGCTATATGAAGAGTTAAGGCAAGGATCACGTATTAGCCAGTCCTTCTTTTCGATATGGTATTTTCTCTTAAAATATGTAACACCAATTGCAATTATTGTTGTGTTTTTAGATGTTCTAGGACTATTTAAATGGATTGGAAAATTATTTAGTTAAGCTTATATAGTGAAGCATGGAGGTTAAAGAAATGACAACGATGAAGGATATTCAACAATTGTTTCCAAGCGTAGATGGTAATGCGCTACAAAGAGAGGAATTAGTCTCCTATATCAATACTATTCTTTCAAAAGTAGATGAGTTAAAGGATCCATCTAAATTGACATTGGGTGAGATGCCAGATTATACAGAGGATTTCTATAATCGTATTATTAAGCAAGCACAGATCCCGCAAAATGGATTATCGATGGAAAAAACGGTAGAAAAGCTATTGGATTTGGTAAAAGGGCATCGTTATGTCAATCAAAATTATGTCGCAAATGCTGCTCCACTTCCAAATATCGCTAGTATTATTGGTAATTTAGTAATGGTGTTAGTAAATGGGAATAACCTATGGGATGTTGAAGGTCCAGCGGCTGCTACAGCAGAGATTGAAATTACGAGTATGCTTTCTAAGATAATCGGCTATGATTCAAGCATTAGTACAGGCTATACCACATGGGGAGGACAGGGAGCAGTATTTAATTCCTTACGTCTTGCAATTGCTCGCCATGCACCAGAGTCTAACAAGACTGGTGTTCCTAAGAATCTTTATTGTTTCTGTTCAGAGTTATCACACTATAGTCTTTACAAGTCGGTGGAAGCTACAGGAATTGGAATTGATAATATGATTCGAGTAGGCATCAATGATGATCACTCGATGAATTTAGATGATTTAAAAGAAAAAATGGAGGACGTTATAGCAAGTGGTGGTGTTCCGCTTTATGTTCTAGCAACAATGGGTACAACAGATACCTTTGGCATCGATGATTTAGCTGGAATAAAGAGAATTACGGAAGTGTTAGAGCAAAAACATCAGTTAGATCCGATTTATATTCATGCAGACTCTGCAATGGGAGGCATGTATACCTTCTTTAATGATTATGATTTTACAGAGAATCCATTAAAGCTGGAAGAACAGGTTTGTACTGTTTTACAAGACTATCAGGAGAAGTTTCAATCTATTAATCTAGCTGACAGTATGGTGTTTGATTTTCATAAACTTGGACAAACACCGTACATTACAAGTTTATTTTTAATTAAGGATAAAGAGTATTTAAGGTATGTGGATTTAGATGCGTCTGAGACTCCTTATGTTGGAAATCGTGGCTATGGTTCTTATCATACAAGCTATACGCTAGAATGCTCACGAATGGGAAGTGCGATGGCGATATATGCATCATTACTGGCATTTGGTATGGAAGGGTATCAAGAGCTACTAGCAAACTATATTCGCGTTAACATTGCTTTTAGAGAAAAATTACAGAAACAAATTCCAAATGTTTCCGTGACAAATGAGATTTCTCCAATTACGACTTTCCGTTTCTATCCAGAAGCTTCTAAATGGAATGAAGAATTGCGAGAATCGGTTTCACTTGAAGAAGTAGTTGAAATTAACCAATTTAATGATGAATTTGCTGAAATAATTGGAGTGGAGCGAGATACGATTTTCTTTGGAAATACAAAGAAGCAACGCTTGTTAAAAACTGCTAATTCAAGTCAGCGAATTCCAATATATGCACATAAATTCTTCACAATTTCTCCTTATTCAACCATAGAGGAAGTTGACCGTTATGTTGGATTTTTAAAGCAACATATGGATCTTTTTATGAAGACTTATGAGCAGACATTCGTTTAATCGGAAGAATTTTAACGAGATTACACGCATAACTAGTGATTAATGAAGAATCTAAAAAAGCCTGTTACTTACTCTATATAGGATAAGTAACAGGTTTTTTACATATTATTTCTTAACTCGCTTCTTTCCACATCCACACCCGCCAGGTTGTCTCTTTGCTACAACTTTTTTTGTGTTGGCGTTTGGTTTTACTAGTCGCCTAGGATTCAATAGTATCACTCCTTTAATCAACAATTGAGCAAGTCATGTTTCACAGCTTATCTTATAAGTTAATCACGTCAATCCCGTTAGGAAACTGGTGTTGCCAAAATAGACCTTTAATATCGAGGAGCATGCCCGTATTTTTTCTAAAGAGCTTTATGAAATCTTCTTCCTTCATCTCTCGGAATTCTTGGTGTGAAACAGCAAGAATTACCACATCTAATTCTGATAGCTGTTCCCAATTAACGATATTGAATCCATAATCAGCAAAATCCTTTTGATTGATACAGGGGTCATAGCAATAAACATCTAACCCATAATCTACTAAATTCTGTACAATTTCAATTGCTTTTGAATTACGTACATCGGCTACATTTTCTTTGAAAGTAAGCCCTAATATACCGATTTTCATCTGGTCGATATTGTCATTTTGTTTATGAAGGTAATCTAGTACAATATCGGAAATAACAGTGGGCATCCTATCATTGATATTTCGTGCTGCTGAAATAAATTCTGGTACATAGCCCTCTTCTTTGGATTTATAAATAAAATAATAAGGATCAACGCCAATACAATGACCACCAACTAAACCAGGACTAAAGGGGAGGAAGTTCCACTTTGTTCTAGCTGCGTCGAGCACTTCGTAGGTACTGATTCCCATTTGTTGAAATATCAAAGCTAATTCATTCATATAAGCAATATTAATATCACGTTGCGTATTTTCTACTATTTTTGCAGCTTCAGCCACTTTAATTGATGTAGCCTTATACACATTGGCATCGATTACACTTTGATAGAGCTGATGAACTTTTTCTAGTATCGCTTCGTCCTGAGCAGCTACGATCTTCTCAATTGAAGTGAAAGTGTTTGTTTTATCACCGGGATTGATTCTTTCAGGGGAATAACCAACAAAAAATTCCTTTCCGTTTAGGAATCCTGAGGATTCTTCAAGAACTGGAATACATACTTCCTCTGTTGCTCCTGGATAGACGGTAGATTCATAGATGATAATGGTTCCCTTCTGCATATTCTTCCCAATTATAGTAGAAGCACTAGTAAGAAAAGATAGGTCCGGCTCCTTCAGAGAATTTAATGGGGTTGGAACTGTTACGATTATAATATGACACGCATTTAGCCTTTGTTCTTCAGTGGTGAATTCTATAGAAGAATTTGCTAATGATTGGCTAGTAACCTCTTTTGTTTCATCAACATACTGCTGTAGGGATTGTATCCGATTTGCATTTATATCAAATCCGATAACCTGATATTTCTTTGAAAATCCTAGTGCAACTGGTAATCCAACATACCCCAAACCAACTACCCCAATAACGAAAGAGCGCTCGTTAAATAGGTTATTTGTTACACCGGGCATTTTTGCTAGTTTTGGTTTCATGACAACTATCCTCTCTAATGATTAAGAGCTATTATTTTATATGAAATGCTTTCATAGACTGTTCCAAGCTATCCGTAAAAAAGGCAGTATCATTAGGGTGAAAGTTGATTTCTGCTATTCATGCCTTAGTGCCGTTACTCTAGTATCTTTGTGAAAATACATATATAAAGATATGACGCTAGTTAGAAGGAGTGAAAAAATGATTCCATTGATTGACCTAAAAAAACAATATGAGTCTATTCAAAATGAAATCGTTCAGGCAACATTAGAAGTATTGCAGAGTGGTCAGTATATTCTAGGACAGAACGTAAAGGAATTGGAGAGTCAAATTGCGGAACGCTTAGGTGTTAAGCATGCAATCGCTGTTGCGAATGGTACGGATGCTTTAGTACTCACTTTGGATGCGTATGGCATCGGTAGAGGTGATGAAGTCATCACAACACCTTTTACTTTTTTTGCGACAGCTGAGGCTATTACGCGAGTAGGAGCAACACCCGTATTTGTAGATATCGATTCAGAAACCTTCCAACTTGATGCCAGTAAAATTACAGAGAAGATTTCTTCCCGAACGAAAGCAATTTTACCGGTTCATTTATTTGGACAGTCCGCTAACATGGACGAAATCCTTACGATTGGTAAGAAGCATCATTTATTGATTATTGAGGATGCCTGTCAAGCCTTTGGTGCTACGTACAAGGGGAAAAGAGTGGGAAGTATAGGTGATGCTGCTTGCTTCTCTTTTTTTCCAACTAAAAACCTAGGAACAATTGGCGACGGGGGGATGATCACAACATCTGATGATAAGTTAGCGGATTCGCTTCGAAAGCTACGCGTTCACGGAAGTAGCGAAAAGTACTATCATCATGCGATAGGCTATAATAGTAGATTGGATGAATTACATGCTGCCATTCTACTAATCTGCCTGGAAGAAATCGATAAATGGAATACGAAAAGACACGAAGTTGCACAACGTTATCTGACTGAATTAAAAAGCATTAATCATATCATTCAGCTTCCGGTACTATTACCTGATCGTTCTCATGTATTTCACTTATTCTGTATTCAATCATCAAAAAGGCAGGAAATAATATCCTCGCTTCATGAAGCCTCTATTCAAACAGGAATATATTATCCGCAGTGCTTACACCTTCAAAAAGTATATGAAAACTTGGGGTATGCCTATGGGGATTTTCCAATTGCTGAAACGGTTTCAAATCGATTATTTGCTATCCCACTACATCCATTCTTACCAAAAGAAGATCAAGATGTCGTAATTTCAACATTAAAAAAAGTGTGTGAGAATCTATGAAGCACACAATCGGATTAATTGGATGTGGTCATATTGCAAAAAAACATCTGAAAACCATTAGTCAATTAGATGAGGTTGAACTACGAGCAGTTAGTGATATAGACTCCGGAAAGATGAATGAAGCGATGGAAGAATATGAAAAGCTAACGAGAGAGAAAGCGGTTATTAGATTATACAACAATTACTATGATTTATTGCGTGACAATGAAATCGAAATAGTCGTTATTGCAACCATTTCCAGTCTACATGCTGAAATGGCAATTCAGGCATTACTACATGACAAACATGTCATGATAGAAAAACCACTCGCCCTTTCACTTTCTGATGCATATCAAATTCTAGAAGTAGCAGAAGCTAAAGGAAAGCGAATATTAGTCTGTCATCAGCTACGCTATCGACCAGTTATGCAAAAACTAAAAGCACTTTTAGAGGAAGGTGCTCTTGGAAAACTCCACTTCGGAGTGGCTACCATGCGGATTCATCGCCCGAAGCATTATTACACTGGGTCCTCGTGGAAAGGAACCTGGGAAAGCGATGGCGGAATGTTGTTAAATCAAGGAATTCATCTAATTGATCTATTGATTTGGTTTATGGGAGATGTTGAATCAGTATATGGTAATATTGCCAATACGTTAGAGGTAAAAGATACGGAGGATATTGCAGCTGGATTACTCACATTCCAAAATAAAGCAAAAGGTGTAATCGAAGCAAATAGTATAACGCAACCAAATAATTTAGGGTATTATTTATCAATCTTTGGTGAAGAGGGAACTATTTCACTTGGTGGTCCTTCTTTTAATCGATTTGAACGATGTTATTTTCCTAACACCATTAACACGAAAGAACTTACACCACTATTAGAAGATTATAACGAACATGTTTATATGTACGAGAACTTTATTCGAGCTCTCCATGATAAGGCCGAACACCTCATTATGGGGGAAGAAGCAGCAATTCTTTCCCTGATGACCATATTTGGAATGTATAAATCTTCACTTTTAAAGAAGGAATTAACGCTTCCTTTGACGGACTTTTCTACACATGAAATGATTCGAAAAGGAGGGATGTAATGATTCACGAAACGGCTTCACTTGGAAGAAAGATAGAGCTTGGAGCATATGTTGTTATAGAGGAAGATGTCATTATTGGTGATAACGTCACAATTGGCAACC
Organism: Ornithinibacillus xuwenensis; assembly: GCF_039614845.1. Taxonomy (NCBI): domain Bacteria; kingdom Bacillati; phylum Bacillota; class Bacilli; order Caryophanales; family Bacillaceae; genus Ornithinibacillus; species Ornithinibacillus xuwenensis. The sequence goes on from NZ_JBDIML010000004.1 coordinate 44,499, forward strand.
ATGTCATTATTAAAGCCGGCACAAGAATTGGAAATAATGTTTTAATTGGCGACTTATCTATTCTCGGGAAAACGCCTTCTGCTAATCAAAGCATGTCGAGGAAACCGGAGCATGCTATCCAGCCATTAGTTATTAAGGATGATGTCAAAATTGGAAGTAACACGGTTCTTTATAAAGGTAGTTCCATAAACAATGGTGTATTTATTGGTGATTTAGCTAGTATTAGAGAAAAGGTCCGTATTGGGGACCGGAGCATAATTGGCAGAAATGCAATGGTCGAAATGAATACGAGGATTGGAAAGCAGGTTACGATTCAAACTGGATCGTATATAACTGGAGACATGATTATTGAAGACAATGTCTTTATTGGTCCATGCTGTTCAACCTCAAATGATAAGTACATGGGAGCAGGTAACTACAAACACCGTGGCCCGACTATTCAGCAAGGTGCCAAACTCGGTAATAATGCAACCCTTCTTCCGGGGATTATTATTGGAAAAAATGCGGTTGTTGGTGCGGGCTCGGTGGTCACAAAAGATGTAGCCGATAATCAAGTGGTTGTAGGAAATCCCGCAAGAGAGTTAAATAAATAAACTTGACCCGTTCTGATTTTAGGCAGAACGGGATTTTTTTATGTATGTAGGTATTCGGGTGCGGTGATAGGTAGAGAGAGAAGGTAATTTTGTATGGAAAAGCTAAAGATTATACTAGAAAAGCTAAAGATAGAACTAAAAAGGATAAAAATGTATTGAAAAAAACTAATGTTTGCACTAGAAAAGCTAAAGTTTAATCTGAAAATGATAGTCAAGTTATAAAACGATTATTAGTAGGGGATATTACAATGCAGTTTCTTGTAAATTTTATTAATTGAGAATCTGCTTCAAAAGTGGTTTTATAAGCAATCATAGTTAAATACACTAGATTAATAGATTTACTGAAAATTCAAGTTTGAATAAACTTATACTCCTTAGACCCTTGCTGCATGTAAGATAGCACATTTCATTCCTGTAAGGGTTAGCTGCCTGAACAAGCATTTTAATCTTACATACTATAATTTTGAGTTTCAATACTAGAAGAATCTAGTGGAGAAACAAATAAAAATGTAAAGGAGGATACATTTTGAGCATAAACAATTTAATAGTAAATGGTAGCTTTGAGACCGGAGACTTCACAGGTTGGCAAGTAGTCAATGCAACTATTACGAATCAATATTCCCATTCAGGGACTTATTCAGCTCGACTTGCCAATAGCTCTGTTAATGCTTCCCTAACTCAAACGGTCCCCGCTGAGCCCGGAGAGGGATATGAATTATTAGTATCTCTTGCTAAGAGTAATCTGCAGGAAAGTCCAATCATTATCCTTCAAGTTCTATTCTTAGATGCCATGAATAATGTATTGGCTGTGGGATTAGAAACCGAAATTGAATTTGGTATTATCCCTTATGTAGTAAATGATACCTGGTTAGAAGTTTACCAAACTACTGAGGTTGCTCCTGCTGGTACGACTCAAGCAAGAGTTGTTATTAGCAAACCAGTTAGTGCCTTAAATGCACCATTTGTATATGTAGATGATGTTGCGTTGCTCGAAGCGGAAGGAACTGGAGAAGAAGGTCCAACTGGCCCACCAGGTCCAACGGGAGCGCCAGGCCCAACCGGAGCGCCAGGTCCAACAGGAGCGCCAGGCCCAACAGGAGCGCCAGGCCCAACCGGAGCGCCAGGCCCAACCGGAGCGCCAGGCCCAACCGGAGCGCCAGGTCCAACGGGAGCGCCAGGCCCAACCGGAGCGCCAGGTCCAACAGGAGCGCCAGGCCCAACCGGAGCACCAGGCCCAACCGGAGCACCAGGCCCAACAGGAGCGCCAGGCCCAACCGGAGCACCAGGTCCAACGGGAGCGCCAGGTCCAACAGGAGCGCCAGGCCCAACCGGAGCACCAGGCCCAACCGGAGCGCCAGGCCCAACCGGAGCGCCAGGTCCAACCGGAGCGCCAGGCCCAACGGGAGCACCAGGCCCAACGGGAGCGCCAGGTCCAACCGGAGCGCCAGGTCCAACAGGAGCACCAGGCCCAACCGGAGCGCCAGGCCCAACCGGAGCGCCAGGCCCAACCGGAGCGCCAGGTCCAACAGGAGCACCAGGCCCAACGGGAGCGCCAGGTCCAACCGGAGCGCCAGGTCCAACGGGAGCACCAGGCCCAACGGGAGCGCCAGGTCCAACGGGAGCGCCAGGCCCAACGGGAGCGCCAGGCCCAACCGGAGCGCCAGGCCCAACCGGAGCGCCAGGCCCAACGGGAGCACCAGGCCCAACGGGAGCGCCAGGTCCAACGGGAGCGCCAGGTCCAACAGGAGCACCAGGCCCAACGGGAGCACCAGGCCCAACGGGAGCCCCAGGTCCAACCGGATCGCCAGGCCCAACGGGAGCCCCAGGTCCAACGGGAGCGCCAGGTCCAACGGGTGATTCGGTAACGGAAACCTCTGCCTTTGCTGCGAATACGACTGGCCCTGTAATTGCTGTTGTGGCGGGAGGAACATCCATACCATTACCTGACGAACAGTCCTTGGATGGTATTACAGCGGATGGTACAGATTCTGAATTTACTGTTCCTGTGGATGGTCGATATTTTATCTCCTATAGCATTAATTTAACAGCAGGAGTAGCAGTTGGCTCAAGGCTAATAATAAATGGTACACCAAATACAGCATCTGTAATTAATCCAATTCTTGCGCTATCGAACTTAAGTGGAGAAGTAATCGTTCCGCTTGCTGCTGGTAGTACAGTCTCTCTAGAACTATTTGGATTAGCAGGCGCAGTTACTCTGCAAACAGGTGCAGGTGCTACCCTAAGTATTATTAGAATTGATGACGATTTAGTTTAATAATTGACCTAAGCGTGAAAGGCGCTTAGGTCTTTTAATTCCTAAAATCCCACTATTATAAGCAAATACCTTTTTCCACCAATTGTAGGTCTCAGGTACAAACGAGTTTCATTTCAAGTAATACATTATATTACGAATAAGAACCCTTAACTAGCATATGAGAGGAGCACCATAATGGTATCAATAAGCTTATGTATGATTGTGAAGAATGAAGAAGAAGTACTTGCCAGATGTCTTGATACGGTGAAAGGTATTGTTGATGAAATCAATATAGTCGATACTGGATCATCGGATACCACAGTAGAAATCGCGAAGAAATATACAGACAGAGTATTTTACTTTGAATGGATAGATGATTTTGCGGCAGCAAGAAATGAGTCTTTTAAATATGCGACAAAGGACTATATATTATATTTAGATGCAGATGATGTTCTACTTGATGAGGACCAGGAGAAGTTAAGGAAACTAAAGGAGACATTGGATCCGACTGTTGATTCTGTTTCCATGTATTATAATGCTGGTATAGATGAATATGGCAATGTTACTTTACAATACCGGCGTAATAGACTTGTAAAAAGAAGTAGAAATTTCAAGTGGAAAGGCGATTGTCATCAGTATCTCGAGGTATATGGAAAAATTATTAACTCTGATGTTGCTGTAACGCATAAGAAAACAAGTCATTCTGTAGGAAGAAATCTATCCATCTATCAGAAAAAATTAGAAAGAGGAGATGTATTTACTCCTAGGGATTATTTTTATTATGGAAATGAACTTCGTGAAAACGGTCATTATCATGAAGCAATAGATAGCTATGAAAAGAATATACAGATGAAAGAGGGATGGGTTGAGGACAAGGTATATGCTTGTATAAATAAAGCAGATTGTTATAGGCACATCGATGAGGTGGAAAAGGAAGTGTCTTCCTTATTTGAGTCTTTCCAGTATTCCAAAACCCCACGTCCGGAGACTTGTAGTCGAATCGGATTCTACTTTCAACGTAAACGTGATTTTCATTCTGCAATCTTTTGGTATAAGCTGGCAACAGAACTAGACAGTGATTTTAATAAGTGGAGCTTTACGTATCCTGCCTATTCAACTTGGTACCCACATCTTCAACTTTGTGTTTGCTACTACAATCTTCAAGATTTCGATAAATCCTATTATCACAATGAAAAGGCAAGAGCATATCGCCCAGATGATGAAAAAATTCTATTTAATAAAGAACTTTTAGAGTCCAAAGTTGGAAAACATCTACTGGAAGCTGTGGAGAATTAAATGAATCATTAGAGCTGCCTATTTCATTTTTGGGATAGGTAGCTTTTTATATCTTAAAAATCTGTATAATTGTTTAAAGGCTTAGAATTATAGATTCCTTATTATATGTAAACAAAAAAAGTGCGCTATAGGCTCTTTGAATAAGAGACTATAACGCATATTACCGGGTTCATCTATTCGCCGTTGTCATCATCCATATTGCCTGGGAAGACAGCTGGACATTGCGGAGGAATAGAAGGTGTTGGACATTGTTCTACTAAGATGTCACGTGGCTGACAGAAGTCTGCAACTAATTCAAGTGTTACATCGGCAACCGACTGAACACTTTGGCAAACATTCAAGAATAAATCGACACTTTCAAGTGCGCCAGCAACACAGTTTACGCTAACATTACAATCTACATCAGATACTCGAACAATAAGTCTTGTTCCTTCAGGTGCGCATAGATAAACAGATTCTGGAATTTCGACTACGATTTCATCTGAAGTGATTACAAATGGAGTAGTAGCGTTAAACCCACTAAATTCAATAACGACATTCAGTGTTTTAATAAAGGATACGCGTTGCAACGTAACTAATGCCCCATTAACAACAAATTGTCGATCTTCTCTTTCTCCTACTTCTGTAACTGGAATTTCAGCGTTTGGTGGAAGTGGATTTCCTGTGGTAGGGTCTACTAAATAACATCTAGCTGTTAAGCCGCTTATAGTTGGTCCGCATGGGTCAAAAGGTAGTGTACCTATTGCTGCTGGAAGAATTGTTTGATTTAAATCTTCTTGCAGAATAACCCAATCGTAAACCTTTTCTGCATTCATGCAAAGAAGCTCTTGGGCTCCTTGTAATGGTTGTTCCTGCATATTTTCTCTCCCTTTCATGAAATATTTATCAGTAACAAATTATGTGTTATAACTGCCTTTTGCACTGTACAAAAGTCTATTTTCTAGTATTTACATCCAAAAATGTGCATCTATCTAAATGACGTATAAAAATAGGCAAAATAGACTGTAAAATTGTCACATTGAATCACACGAGGTCATAAAATATCCTAAATTAGTGCGTTATGAGGTGGAGATAATGCCGAAAAATTATGGCAGGGAGGATGTTGAAACATTACTCGTACAATTAAAAAAATATAGAAGAATAATACGAAGCTATCAAGAAAATGATATCAGCCTAGATTATTATCGTCTTAAATCTGAGTTTAAGGAAATAAAGACAAATTTAGCAGAAACAAAAAAAGAACTAATGGAAGCAGAAGAAAAGCAAAAAGACTGCCTATTTGATAACCAAAAATTAATAGAAGAGCGGAATTTATTAAAGGAAGAAATTTCGAAGCTAGAAAAAAAGATTCATTTAAATGAACAGGAAAAATTGGAGCATCAAGAAGAGCAGAAAGAAGCTTCCTTTTCTGATGATGAACAGTTTAATGAATTGGTTGAATTAGTTCGTCAAATTCATACTAATCAACAAATTAGTGGGGAATTAGGAGTAGAGAGTACACCTTTAGATCGTATAGGTGAAGAACAGTATAAGTATCTTCAAAAGTGTAAAGAAATTGCTAGAGAATTAGTTCAATCGCTTCATGTAATAGAAAACAAGCTTTTATCGAATCCGAATAGAGAGGAGATTATGGAAAATATGGTATCTGATAAAGAGAATGATGAGAATCAAATTGAAAGTGATTCTGCCGAACAAAAAGAAGATTCCTCTGTTAAACAAAAGGAAACGAAACATAAGGAAGAATATGTAAAAGGTGCGGAGCCATCTCATAATGTCGAACAGGAGTCTTTAACCTATAACAATAAGGACAAAGAAATACATTCGAAGGACCGAGTGGAGGATCACCAAGTAAATTCAACTTTAACAAATCTTCAAAGTCAAATCACCGAAATTAAAAATATGCTACAGGAAAAAAATCAAAAAGATAGTTCGCCCCCAAAAAAGCGGGATCCTTATAACTTTTTGCAACAAGCAGCAACACAAGTACCACAGAAAAGCCCTGAGAAAATAACTGGAAAAGGGTTCACTTTTAGAGATTTGCAGGATGCTAAGAACGTCTCACAGGTTATTGGTAATAAACCTAAAAACAGCCTAAACCACATTAATCCAATGGCATTCTCGAAGCAAGGTAAGAAGCCTGTTTATGTACGGTCTAAAGGAGAGAGCAACATTGTAAAAGGACATATTTCTGAGAATAAAACGAATAAAATAACAGTAAAAGAAGAAGAACCACATAGTGCAAAACAGATCCTTTCAGAAAATACTTCAATGGAACCTGTTACCAAGGAAAATAATGTTGTGCAACAAGATATCTCTGATAAGGTACAGCAAAATGAAGAACCAAAGATACCACAACAAAACACTTCGGAAAAAGAAATAAGTGAGACTGTTATCGCTTTACAACAAAAGTCCTCTGAAAATGAGGTACAGTCAACTGAAGAACCTGTTACTAATGAAAACCTGGCAGAAGATGAGAAAATGGAAAAAAAGTCGAAACTAAAAAAGTTTTGGGAAAAGCTAACAAAACTATAAATAGTTCATGAACAGGAGCTATTCTAAGGTGAATAGCTCCAACTGATTAAAGTAGCGGTGAAGTTTATCCTATTGTTTTAGGGAACGAGTAATCTCTTCAAATTGCTTACGATTCCATTCAATTGCTTGATCTAATTCATGATGAAGGACATCTAGATTAGGCTCGCTATTCTTGGAATACACGGGCGTTTCTGCTTTTGCTCGATAATCAACGAGCATTTTAAGGATGATTTCATCAACATGTTCGATGTTAACAGAATCAGACTCAATTTGTTGTAATTCCTTATGAAGAAAATTTTGAAGAAGTACCCATAACTGTTCATTATTAACCAAAACGCTCACATCCTTCTAACCATTTGTGCTTACATTAATTGTATTTAACGCAGCAATTCCCTCTTTTTCAAAGGCGGTATATGCATATCCCTGAACGGAGCATGTATAAAAGCCTTTGTTTTTCCATTTAATCTGAAAATCTGAAAATGAAATCGTTTCTTGAGGTAGTAATTGTTTCTGATTAGAAAGCTGAAACCAGTGCTCATGTTCATTATCTTCATCCTGATTATGGAATTGTTCCCAGGCACTTGTTGATGTTGTCTTATCCTTCTTCCCTTTATTGGTCTGATATTTACCGGTAAATTTGTAATCGTCGGTTGCGTCAATTTTAATACATAGATATAAATCCTCAATTGGCTCTTCAGTAAGATTTTTAATTTGAAAGTCTCCCCAAATAATATTCTCTTCTCGTTCATCGTTCGTTGTACTAAGGGAATAAGTAAAATATCCAAGTATGGAAGGGATATTCAATTTTCTATTCTGGTTTTTTAGTAATTCTTTAATCTCATCTACATAGGCTTTCGTCTGGTTATTCAACAGCAAAATTTTTTCCTGTATAGCTTGATATTGATGCATTCAGGTTCACCTCCAATGCATGAAAGTAACTTTTCTATATTTATGCAGAAATCAAGGGATTTATTAAAATATATGGCAATTTATCTATACGCTAAGAACCAGAAAAGCATATATAACTATAAGCCTTGATAGGGAGAGTAAGCATATGAAGCAGCAGGAGAACAGTATTCAAATACCAGAGCATATCTGGATAAAAATAATAGAGCAATGTAAACAGGCGCTCCCGTTTGAAGCATGTGGTTTTCTTAGTGGGAGTGAGGACGGGAAAATTACATCTTATTGGAAGCTAATAAACGAAGCTACCTCTCACAATCAGTTTTTAGTTAGTCAAAGGAATGTAGGAGAAACACTAAAAAAAATAGAAGCTAAAGAAGAAGAGGTTAGGGTGCTTTATCACTCGCATCCAACTGCACCCCCGACTCCGTCTAAGCAGGATATACAATATCATCCGGACGAGGAAGTTATGATGTTAATTATTTCGTTTTGGAATGGAGGATTGTATTATCAATGCTATCGAATTATGAAGGATAACTATGTCGCAGTTCCCATCATAATTAGTTGAAGAATTTGGAAAGATGATAAAGTAGTCTCTATCCAAATTGAAAAGCCTTTCGTAGAAAGGCTTTTCATCATTGTATTCCGAAACTATTCATCCCCAGGATTTGAATCATCTAAGGAAGCGGTCGCACCTGATTCGTCATTTACTTTTTCAAAGCCTTTATCAAGTTGCCCAGCATTCTCAATGTCCCCAGACATCTTATAGCCGGCAATTTCACCATTACTGGTTGTTCCATAAAGCCCTGCTCCACCAAGCTCTACTTTTATCTTGTCGGGAGTGTTATCTTTGTTTTTATGCATTACACACACCTCCTGTTAGTATTCTAGCCTGAGTATAGGTAAATATGCAGGGGAAATATTGCGCTCAAATTTCCTCAACAAAAAAGACGCTCTACTGAAAGTAACCAATAAAACAGGTTATTTCCATTAAAGCGTCTTTATGTCTATCGTAATACTATCTTCGATTACTCTTCGGATCAAATGCATCGCGTAATCCATCACCAATAAAATTAATTGCCAATACAGTAAGAAGAATACCTAATCCTGGTGGAATCCAAGCCTCAGGATGGTCTCTTAGGATCCGGATGTTTTGAGCTTCAGATATCATATTTCCCCAGGTTGGAGTTGGCTGAGGAATACCCATTCCAATAAAGCTTAATCCAGACTCAACAATAATCATGGTTGCCATCATTAGCGTGGCATTTACAATAATCGGCCCGATGGCATTGGGTATAAAATGCTTAAAGATAACCCGGAAATCACTAGCACCAATTGCTTTTGCTCCCAGTACAAATTCTTGCTCCCGCAAGGATAGAAATGTACCTCTAACAATCCTGGTTAAGGTTGGCCAAGTGGTCAGGGCAATAACCGTTACAAATAGCGTTATCGTTACCGATTCCAATAATGCGATAATGGTTAAGGCTAATACGATAAAAGGGATGGCAAGCACGAGGTCAGCTAGTCGCATAATCATACTATCGATTTTTCCGCCATAGTAGCCTGCGATTGCTCCAGTAATAACCCCAATGACAAGCGTAAATAACATCGCACTAAACCCAACAATCAAGGAAATTCTAGCACCATATAATAATCGAGCGAAATTATCGCGACCCGATCCATCTGTTCCAAGAATATGCTCCTCTGTTGGGGGCTTTTCAATCTTTAGAAGGTCCCCGTAGGTTGGGTCTTGGCTTGTTATAAATGGTGCAAAGATAGCGGATAGTGTAATGATAAGTAGAACAACAATTCCGGCAATCGCTAATTTGTTTTTGAGAAAACGTCTTAAGGATAGCTGAAACGGACTTTGATACTTTTTCTTTTTTGGGTTAGATTGCATTTAGATTCACCTCAATCATAGCGTATCCTCGGGTCTACAATACTGTAGAATATATCAGCAAGTAGATTTCCGATTAAGATGGTAATCCCTAACAATAGGGTAATAGCCATGATAACCGGATAATCCCGATTCGTTATCGAATTGATAAACAATGTTCCTAGCCCTGGATAGCTAAAAACCTGTTCTGTGATAATTGCCCCACTTAATAAGGCACCAAATTCAAAGCCCATCAAGGTAATGATTGGAATGATGGCATTCCGTAATGTGTGCTTGTACAAGACATTCCGCTCAGACATCCCTTTTGCTTTAGCAGTTCGGATATAGTCACTTCCAAGTACATCTAGTACTTCCGATCGCATATAACGCATATAGGAGGCAGTACCTGCAAGCCCTAATGTTATACCCGGTAAAACCATATGATGAATACGATCAAAAAACTCTTTTATCCCGGTAACTTCAGTACCTGTTATGGTTCCTTGAGATGGAAACCAACCAAGCTTAATGGCGAAAAAATAGATCGCAATTAATCCGAAGAAGAAGTTCGGAACCGCTAGACCAAAAAAGCCAAAGGTTGTCGCACTGTAATCTAAGAGAGAATAAGGATTCCTTGCTGAATAAATTCCTATTGGAATTGCCACAATGAGTGTGATAGAAAGTGCAAATAATCCTAGATACAGTGTATTGGGAAGTCTTTCAACTATTAAGCTGGCAACTGACCGCCCTTTATAATACATGGATTCGCCAAAGTCACCTTGTGCAATTCTTTTTGCCCAGTTCATGTATTGTATTGGTAATGGATCATTTAATCCGAGCGCTTCTCGTTGCTGCTCAAAGACTTCTGGATCAATATCTGGGTCTAATATTCTTCCGGTGAATGGATCACCAGGAGCAGATTTGGCTAGCCCGAATACAATCATAGACAGTAAAAGTAACATGGGTATAAAAATTAATATTCTTCTAATAATATATTTGTACAAATAAACCCCCCCTATGAAGGAGGAGAGTATGCAGCTTCGCATACTCTCTTACTGTTTTTATTCTGTATCTCATGCGTCAAAACGCTTGCTCCTAACAATGAATACCAAATAACAATTATTCTGCATCCGTAACCCACCATAAATGCGGGTTGTTATACATGGTGAATGGTAGCGGTTCTACACCTTCAAGTCTGTCATTATAGGCCCAAAGGCTGTTTTGCGCATAAAGGATTAAGGCTGGTAAATCTTCAGAGAACAATTTCTGCCAGTCTTTATACACTTCTTTACGGTAATCTTGCTCAAATGCTTCAGGTGCTTGTAGTGCTTGCTGCATTAACTCATCAGATTGTGGGTTATTCCAGCGAGAAAAGTTGTAGGCTGCTTTCGTTCCCCAAAGTCCAGTTGGATCTGGATCCGCACTACCTAAGCTCCATCCTAATAAATAGAGGTCCCAATCACTATTATCATTTGTTAAATCCTCTACATAAGCAGACATTTCCTTCGGTTGACGTAGATTTACATTAATGCCTACTTCCTCTAACATTTGTTCAATAAGTGGTGCTGATTTTTCACGTAATTCGTTTCCTGTTGGGTAATCCATGTTTATGACCCACTCATTGCCTTCTGGATCTTCACGAAACCCGTCATCATTGGTATCGACATAGCCTAACTCATCTAGAATAGAACCTGCCATATCTGGATCATAGCCATAGTTCATTGTTTCGCTTTCATCATAAGCCCAGAACTGCTTGGCAATTGGAGAGTTTAAGATTGCGCCACGTCCATATAGCAATCCTTCAATTAATCCCTCGCGATTTATCGCATAGGCAATTGCTTGACGAATCTTAGGGTCAGCAATTTTTTCATTTGGTACCCAGTTCTCTGGGTTTAATGCACCACTTTCAACATCTTCTGCTGTACGGTGGTTTTGCTTGAATCCAAGAATTTGATAGCCGAAGTCAGGCTGTTCAATGATTTCGATATTACCTAATGCCTGCACCGTTTCATAATCTGCTGGTGGAATGCCATTAGGATCTGCTATGAAGTCAACTTCACCAGACTCTAATAAACCAGTCATGACTGATTGTGCAACAACACGCCATACAATCTTCTCTAAATATGGTGTGCCTTGCCAGTAGCCATCATGACGTTCCAGAACATACTGCTCACGTTCAACCATTTCTGTGAATTTAAATGGTCCTGTACCAATCACTTTTCCAGGGTCACGAGATTCTGATGCCTCAGGCATTTCAGCAACTGGAATAGCACTAAAGACATGCTCAGGTATAATGGTAAAGCTAGCATAGTAAAGCGGATTAATATTAGGTTCAGCGAATTTAAAGGTGACAGTATAGTCATCAACAGCAACAACGCCTTGGAATTCATCTGTTTCACCGTTAACATATTCCTCATATCCTAGTAAAGGCTCTACATAGGCAGTACGAATACCACCTGCAGCGACATAATCAGGATCGGCAATTGATTTGTAAGTAAACACCACATCATCGGCGGTAAATTCCTCGCCATCATGCCATGTCACGCCTTCTTCTAGGTAAAGTGTTAGTTCTGTTTGATCGTCATTTGTTTCCCATTCTTTTGCTAAGCCGGGTATAAATTCAAGGCTTTCATTTTGGCTAACAAGACTTTCATGTGTAAAGGATAAGATGTTTGCCTCATAGGCTTCCTCATAAAAAATCGGGTTAAACATTCCAGCAGGCGCTGAGTACATGGCTCCGGTTAAGGTACCACCAGATTTAGGCTCCATTTCTTTCTCTTCTTCGCCCTCTGTACCTCCACCTTCGTTCTCTTCTTGTTTATTTGGATCATCCTGTGTTTCCTCTGGATCATCACCACAGGCTACTAGGACAATTCCAAGCATTAACAGAAGCGCAATTAACAAGAAACTAATTTTGCTTTTAAACAATTTATTTCCCCCTTTTTGTTAACAAAATTGAGCTGCAGGCTTAACGTTAATTAAAGCATTCACCTCCTAACAAAGCTTAAGTATATAAGTGACAAGCAACATAATGCTCATCGCCTTCAGCCTTTAATTCTGGTCGCTCAATAGCACAGCGTTCATGCGCTTTTGGACATCTTGTACGGAAAGGGCAGCCAGAAGGTGGGTTTACCGGGCTGGGTAAGTCACCAGTAATGCGAATTCTTTCTCTTTCTTGATTCGATCCATCCATATCAATTACTGGTATAGATGCAAGTAGTCCCTGTGTATAAGGATGCAAGGCATTATTATAAAGCTCATCCTTTGATGCGATTTCTACAATTCGTCCAAGGTACATCACGGCAATTCGATCACTAATATGCTTTACCACACTTAAATCATGAGCAATAAACAGATAGGTTAAGGATAGATCGTCTTGAAGATCCTTCATTAAATTTAATACTTGAGCTTGAATAGAGACATCCAAAGCCGAAACAGGTTCATCACAAATCACTAGCTTTGGGTTAATAATTAATGCTCGTGCAATACTAATTCGTTGGCGTTGACCCCCTGAGAATTCATGTGGATATTTAAGTCGATCCTCCGCCCGTAAGCCAACTTTTTCCATGATTTCAACTGCTTTCTCTTTACGTTCAGCCTTTGATAGGGATGTCTGCACGAGTAATGGTTCCTCAATTAATTCGGCTACACTCATTTTCGAGTTGAGTGAGCCAAACGGGTCCTGAAACACCATTTGCATATCACGTCTGTATGGCCTTACTTTTCTAGGTTTTAAACGTGAAATTTCACTGCCATCAAAGTAAACCTCTCCATCTGTGGGGTCTAGCAAACGTAAGATAACCCTACCTAATGTAGATTTACCTGATCCAGATTCGCCAACAATTCCTAATGTTTCCCCTTTGTATACGGAAAAGGAAACATCGTCTACAGCTTTTAAATGCCCAACTGTACGCTTGAAAATCCCTCCTTTAATGGGAAAGTATTTTTTTATATGATGAACGTCTAGGAGTGCGTCTTGTTTCGAATTATGGTGAGGTGTATGATGTGTCATTTTGTACATCCTCCTTTTCATAAAGATAGCAGCGTACGAAATGATTATGATCGATTTCAATTAGATCTGGATTGGATTGCTTACATTTTTCCATTGCAAAAGGACATCTAGCATAAAATCGACATCCCGTAGGAAGATCATATGCTGGAGGAACTGTACCCTTTATGGTTCCTAGACGGTCAACATCTTCTGTTAGGTTTGGCAAGCTCTCTAGTAGTCCTCTAGTATAAGGGTGCTTTGTGGTGCGAAGTAATTCTTTTGTTGATGCTTCTTCTACGATTTGTCCACCATACATGACCATAACGCGATCGGCATATTCGGATACGATTCCTAGGTCGTGAGTAATCAGGAGCAATGCCATATTAAATTTCTCTTTCATTTCCACCATTAAATCTAGAATTTGTGCTTGAATGGTTACATCCAATGCGGTGGTTGGTTCATCTGCTATTAATAGCTTTGGATTACAAGAGATTGCAATGGCAATCATCACACGTTGACGCATACCACCTGATAGCTGATGTGGATATTCGTGGATAACCTCCTCGGCTCTTGAAATCCCTACTGTTCTTAGTAGATTTATAGCTTCAATTTGGGCTTGTTTTTTCTCCATGCTGCGATGCTTTCGAAGCATTTCTGTTATTTGATTTCCAACTGTAAATACTGGATTTAAAGCGGTCATTGGTTCCTGAAAAACCATTGCGATTTCATTACCTCTTAATTTGGTCATTTGCTTTGTTGGTATCCTTGTTATTTCTTTATCATCTAATGTAATAGTGCCTTCCACAATTCGACCTGGTTTCTCGATTAATTGCATGATCGATAAGGCGGTGATACTCTTACCACTACCGGATTCACCAACAAGTGCTACTGTTTCTCCTGGTGAGACAGAAAATGATACGCCATCAACTGCCTTAGCTACCTTTTTCTGGTCTAAATAAAAGTAAGTTTTTAATTGATCAACAGATAAAACAGGATTCGTCTTCATGAAAGACACTCCATTCGTAAATTTATAGATATGGATGTGCTACATCCTATATGTATCGAATGTCAGGTGGAGGATAATGTTTGAATAATACGTGGGCTTTATTCTTTGCAGTAGTAAGTAGTAGGTAAAAGGAACTGTAATTACGAAATGTTTGACTTTATTCGTAACATACTATGACAAGTCGTTTTATATTATTCGTATTAATAGAAAAAGAGTTTTGTAAATAAGCTTAATAGATAATGCTTCGGTAAATGCAAGCAGATTTCAAATTTGGCTTTCTAGTGATAAACTGAAGAAAATAGGAAAGAACTTGAGGTGTGAAAATGGATCTACGTACATATGTGACATTAGACGCAACTGAAATGGCCGACTTAATTCGTAAAAAGGAAGTGACACCAAAGGAGTTGGTGTCGTTAAGCTTTCAGCAATTAGAAAATGTTAATCCATCGTTGAATGCAGTCGTTCATCATAAAAAGGAAAAGGCATTGCAAGAAGCGGAGAGCATTCGCACTGATCAATCCGCTTTTGCGGGAGTACCATTTTTATTAAAAAATATCTCACAAAGCTTAAAAGGAGAGCCTTTAACGTCTGGATCAAGACTACTCAGGTCCAATTTTGCAAAGCGTAACTCCAATTATGTTCATAAATTACAGGAAGCGGGCTTCATTTTCTTAGGACATACCAATACGCCTGAATTTGGGTTGAAAAACATTTCCGAGCCTATTCTATACGGACCTTCTAGAAACCCTTGGAATCTTGAACACTCTCCAGGTGGGTCAAGTGGTGGAGCTGCTGCTGCAATTGCTGCTGGGATAGTTCCGATGGCAGGTGCTAGTGATGGAGGGGGATCCATTCGTATTCCGGCTTCTTTTAGTGGGTTGTTCGGATTAAAACCTACACGTGGTCGAACCCCTGTTGGTCCAGGGGTCGGTCGACAATGGCAAGGTGCATCGATTGATTTTGCATTGTCGAGGAGCGTAAGAGATAGTGCAGCTTTATTGGATATGGTACAAGTTGTTCAGCCAGAAGCGGCATTTCAAACAGCGCTATTTCCAGGAAGCTTTCAAGAGGAAATGAAGAAGCCATTTGAGAGACCGTTACGAATCGCTTTTACAACAAAATCTCCTGTTGGTACACCAGTTTCTGAGGATGCGATAAAAGCAGTAGAACAGGTTGTCTCATGGTTAGAAGAACAAGGGCATCATGTGGAAGAAAAGGATAATGGCGTGGACGGGATTCAGTTAATGCGTAATTACTATTTGATGAATAGTGGGGAAATTTCTTCCTTAGTAAATGAATTAGAAGCAGCCTTAGGGCGGTCGCTAACGGCTGAGGATATGGAAATTGAAACTTGGCTATTAAATGTTGCAGGTAAGTCTGTTACAGCAGCGGAATTCTCTGCAAGCTTAGCTTCATGGGATACGGCTGCAGCACAAATGGCAGCATTACACCGTGATTATGATTTTTATTTGACACCAGCTACAGCCTATACGGCACCAAAAGTAGGAGAATTGACTCACACTGAATCAAATCAATCAGAGCTTCGCGACAGGGTGCAACAGCTAGGTAAAGGTGGTCAGCAGGAGTTAATTTATGACATGTTCTTACCAAGCTTAACCTATACGCCATTTACCCAATTAGCTAATCTAACTGGCCAACCAGCAATCTCCTTACCTGTCTTTTTATCCGAGGACGGCCTACCACTTGGAGTACAGGTTATGGCATCGAAAGGAGAAGAGCATCGGCTATTCCAGTTAGCTTATCAAATAGAACAAACTTCATTATGGATTGACTTAAAGAAGAATTCCTTCTTCCAAGAACTGGTTGATATGAAGGGCTAGAAGCTACTTTGTGTAGTGCTAAAAATAAAGTCTATAAAGAATAAATGAGTGAAAACAATGCACTAACTATTTCAAATTAGTGCATTGTTTTTTCTGTAAATATAGGGTTTATAAATGCTTTTTTCTGAAAATAATATATATTAAGTATCCTTTTACTAAATAGGTGATTTTTAGTATAGTTAAAGGTGTACAGTAATTTAAGCGGAGGAGCGTTAATAGGATGCAGGAGACAATCGTATATAATGAAAAAATCGAAAAAGTAATTGAAAATATTAACAAAGTAATGATCGGTAAAGAGGATGTAGCAATATTAAGTTTAGTAGCTTTACTTGCTGAGGGACATGTACTATTGGAGGATGTTCCTGGCGTTGGAAAGACCATGCTTGTCCGTACACTTGCAAAATCATTGGACTGTGATTTTAGAAGAATTCAGTTTACCCCAGATTTATTACCTTCTGATGTAACCGGCATTTCCATCTATAATCCAAAAGAACTGGAATTTGAGTTCCGCGGCGGACCAATACTTGGAAATATTGTACTAGCTGATGAGATTAATCGTACTTCTCCCAAAACACAATCTGCCCTTTTAGAAGGAATGGAAGAAAAAAGCGTTACTGTTGATGGTAAAACCATTCAGCTTCAAAAACCATTTTTTGTAATGGCTACTCAGAATCCAATCGAATATGAAGGAACCTATCCACTCCCAGAAGCACAGCTAGACCGATTTATTCTAAAGCTAAATATGGGTTACCCGTCCTTAGAAGAAGAGTTGGAAATGCTAGAGAGAACATCAAAAGACCACCCCATCGAATCAATTTCATCTGTTATGACTAAAGAAGAGCTTGTTCTATTACAAGGAGAAGTTCGTCATGTTTATATTGAAAAAAATGTTCAGCAATACATTATTAATTTAGTTCGCGAAACAAGAACGCATGATTCAATATTCCTAGGTGTAAGTCCTCGTGGTTCTATTGCATTGATGAAAGCTGCAAAAGCCTATGCGTTTATAAAAGGTCGTGACTTTGTTCTTCCAGATGATGTGAAATACTTGGCTCCATATGTATTAACACACCGTATTATTCTGACCTCTGAAGCGAGATATGACGGAAAAACAGCAAGAGAAGTTGTAGAAGAAATTGTAAAGCGAACGTTTATACCGATTCGAAAGGACTTTAATTAATGAATAACGCATTTCGTTTTGTGCGTAATTTTGTCTTTATCTTCATCCTGTTTTTAGTGCTTTTCGCATATGCGATGTTTCAAGGTGGATTTACGAGCTGGTTTCTATTCTATAGTTTTCTACCAATTTTTCTTTATTTGGTTGGTCTAACCTTTTATCCAATATCAAGATGGAATGTGGAAAGGAAAATGACCAAGCATGTTGTCGCAACTGGAGACCACATAATGGTTTCCATTCGGATAAAGCGAAAGATACCCTTTCCAATTCATTATTGTATCGTAGAAGAAATACTCCCTGATACCTTAAATCGAATCGATTTGAGACATGCTAAGTATCAATATATGGAACAACCGAACAAGTTATATAAGCATCGGAATGTAAAGAAGATTATTTTCCCTTGGTTCAAACGAAATATTGACATTACCTATGAATTAGACCGATTGCCTCGTGGCAACTATACACTTCCTGCGATCCGAGTGAAGACAGGAGATGTGTTTGGTCTTATTAAGAAACAGCAGGTATATCCTATAAAAAGTGAACTCATGGTGTATCCAGTAGAAAGAGCTGTTCATATTGTGGGAAAAATGAATAGCTATGAACAGGGATCTATTTCATCGTATGCAATGAATCTAAAGAACACAAACGTTGCTACAGGAATTCGTGAGTACATGCCAGGTGATAAATTTTCTTGGATTGATTGGAAACAAACTGCCAAGAAAAATGACGTGATGACGAAGGAGTTTGAACAAGAAAAAAGTACCGATACACTTATTATTCTAGATAGCTGTTTTTATGATCGTATGAATCTACTAGCCTATGAAGCTACTGTTGAGATGAGTATATCTTTAATGGAAACGATACGAAAGCAGGCAACACAGGTTGGATTATTATCGATAGGAGAAGAAACCGTTTTATTTCCGGCAAAGCATGATCCAACCAAGATGGAATGGGTTCGGAAGCATTTGACAAGCATACAACCAAGTGCTAAGTATTCCTTTGCACTGAAGCTTAAGGAAGAAATACTCAAGATTACGAATAGCTTTTACGTTGTCTTAATTACGACGCATGTAGATGAGCGACTAAAAGAAGCTCTACAGCACGTAAGGCTGCGAGAAAAGAAACTAATGATTATGTATGTTCAAGCTGAAAATCGTATTTCTGTGCAAGAGCATCGTATTATCCAGCAGCTTCGTCACGAAGGAATTGGTGTTAGTATGGTAACAGAGAAAGACTTAGTACAGGATCCTATTGAGGTGAATACGTTGTGAATCGATTAAACCAATCCAATATGCCAATAATCTATACCTCAATCCTTTATATAGCTGGCCTTTTGCTGTTTATGGAATGGCTCTATCCGGTTAAAGAATTAACCGATACGGCGTATGTTGGGGTCTTTATGATCTATACGATATTCTGCTTCTTCATTTCGATGTTACAAGTAAGATGGTGGCTGTCATTTCTATTAAAAGGATTTGGTCTCCTCTTTGTCCTTAATGGTGTTTTTTCTGAACATAGCTTTCTAAGTATGCTATGGTACAAAGAATTGCTTTCCGATTTGTTTTTGAATGTGGATGCAATGCTTGCTAGGCACTGGTTTGATTTAACCAATATGTTCCGTACCTTATTATTCTTAATCATCATTTGGTTAATGAGTTATTTAATACATTACTGGTTTGTTCAAGTGAAGCGCATCATGATTTTTAGTGTGTTGACCTTTATCTATGTGACGTTACTGGATACATTCACAGTTTATCATGCAGATTGGGCAATTTTACGGACGTTTGTTATTGCTTTTATTGCATTAGGCCTTGCAAATGTCCTAAAAGAAATGCAGCGAGAAGGGATTCAAACCTACAGTTTGCGTAAAAAACCGCTTTGGATTTTACCATTAATAACGATTGTATTATTTTCAACGATGGTTGGATATGCAGCACCTAAGTTTGAACCACAGTGGCCGGATCCGGTACCGTTCTTGAAAAGCGCGACTAATGGCTTTGGTGGAAAAGGTGGAATTGGAATCCAAAAGGTTGGGTATGGTGAGAATGATTCAAGATTAGGTGGTTCCTTTGTTCAGGATTATAACCCTGTCTTTCAAGCCTATGTCAAGAATGTATCGTATTTCCGGATTGAGTCGAAGGATGTTTATACAGGAAAAGGCTGGGTTAATTCTGATGGTGTAAGCTATGTGGAACAAGCAGATGGAGCAATCTCTCTCGAAACCTTTTCACCTTCCATTGAAGTTACAGAATCTGATGCATCTATTGTTTTCTCTGGCGATACAGATATTCCAAAGGTGCTCTATCCATATGGTATTCGTCAAGTTGATTTATTAAATCAAGAAGCACAGTTGCTTTTAAATGAAGAATCTGGAGAGATTCGGACAGAATTAGATAATAAGGAAATTAGTTTACCAGGTTATAAGATCTATTATGATTATCCATCTTATCCGATAGGAATCATGCGAGAAGCGAAAGCAGTTGAGGACTCAGAACTTCTTGAGCGGTATACACAGCTACCTAATTCTTTACCGGATCGTGTGTATCAGTTAGCTACAGAAATTACAGCTAATCATGATAGTCAATATGATAAGGTTCGGGCAGTAGAACGTTATTTTAGTTCCAACGGATTTGCCTATCAAACGACTGATGTAGCGGTCCCAGGTCAAAATGAGGACTATGTCGATCAATTTTTATTCGAGACAAAGGTTGGATACTGTGATAATTTCTCTACATCCATGGTCGTCTTACTAAGAGCGATGGATATTCCTGCACGCTGGGTAAAAGGCTTTACTAGTGGCGAAAAGCTGGAGGACAATATCGATAATAGTGACTATGACCTTTATGAGGTTACAAATGCCAATGCGCACTCATGGGTAGAGGTTTATTTTCCGGAGGTGGGCTGGGTACCATTTGAGCCAACACAAGGATTCAATGTTCCAAATGATTTTGCGATTGATACGTCTAGTAACGAAGATGATGTTTTGGAAGCACCTGATGCTAATCCACAGCAGCCAGAGCAACCAGAGCGAGAGCCTGAGGAAGCTGTTGAGACAATAGCGACCAACGATGACAGTAAGGAAAGTCATTTTGAAATTACATGGGTTCATGGTGCAATAGCTACGGCTGTTCTATTACTCATAGCTGCTATTCTATACTGGAAAAGATATCAACTCCAGACGTACTTTATTGAAAGAAAGATGATAAAACGAGGAGATGCTGCTTCGTATCAAGATGCCTATCATTATATTCTGAAGCTACTAAAGCACAAAGGATTTACGAAAAATCCCGATCAAACGCTTCGAGAGTATGCGAGGCGAATTGATAATTGGTATGGCACCGACGAAATGGGAAGATTAACTACAAATTATGAACGATTAATTTATCAGCAGCCTGTAGTAGGTAGTGGCCAAGATGAACTGTCGAATTTGTGGAAAAATTTAATTAACCGTATATTGGGTTGACCAAGTTGTCTTACGCTAGTAAAATAGGTTTAACTTTTATACATGAATAACCAATCGCCATTCATATATCCTCGATAATATGGATCGAAAGTCTCTACCGGGGCACCGTAAATGCTCTGACTATGAAGGCGGAATATCTGGATTTAACCTAAATCTGGATTTCTGCCTTTTTCTATTTGTATAATGCTTATTTGCATTGTATAGATTAAGGAGAAATCTAGATTTTTTTGTTGTATGAACGAACAACAGTTGCAGTATATGGGTAACCTATGAACCAAACATTCTAATAAAGTTAGGGGCGTTAAGATGGATAATGAAATGATTCTAGTATTAGATTTCGGCAGTCAGTACAATCAATTGATTACAAGAAGAATACGTGAGTTTGGTGTTTATAGTGAACTACACTCTCATAAGCTATCTGTGGAAAAGATAAAGGAAATGAATCCTACAGGTATCATTCTATCTGGTGGACCACATAGTGTTTATGACGAAAATAGCTTCCGTCCAGATGAACGATTATTTGAGCTTGGAATTCCAGTGTTAGGAATCTGCTATGGTATGCAATTAATGGCGCTACATTTTGGTGGTCGTGTTGAAAAAGCAAAGAATCGAGAATATGGCAAGGCAGTAATTAATCTAGAAAAGGATTCCGCGTTGTTTTCGGATACACCAGACCAACAAACGGTTTGGATGAGTCATGGTGATAAAGTGGTACAAGCACCAGAGACCTTTGCAGTAGATGCTACAAGCCTTTCTACACCAATTGCTGCTTTTAGTAACAAGGATAACAACATGTATGGGGTGCAGTTCCACCCAGAGGTTCGCCATTCTGAATACGGTAATCAATTGCTACGTAACTTTGTATATGATGTCTGTCATGCGAAAGGTGACTGGACAATCGAAAACTTTATCGATATGGAAGTAGCGACTATTCGCGAGAAGGTTGGCGACCGCAAAGTACTGTGTGCGCTTAGTGGTGGCGTAGATTCTTCTGTTGTTGCAGCACTAATCCATAAGGCAATTGGCGACCAATTAACCTGTATTTTTGTTGATCACGGTTTATTGCGTAAAAATGAAGCCGATGATGTCATGAAGGTTTTTGCGGATGATTTTAATATGAACATTATTAAGGTCGATGCAGCAGAACGCTTTTTAGCAAAACTAAAAGGTGTTGATGATCCAGAGAAGAAACGTAAAATTATTGGTAATGAATTTATTTATGTATTTGATGATGAAGCGGCAAAGCTTAAAGATATTGATTTTCTAGCACAAGGAACGCTTTATACGGATATTATTGAAAGCGGGACAGAGACGGCACAAACTATTAAATCCCACCATAATGTTGGTGGACTACCAGAGGATATGCAGTTTGAGCTGATTGAGCCTTTGAATACGTTATTCAAGGACGAGGTACGGGAGCTTGGAACCCAGCTTGGCCTTCCAGAACGTATCGTATGGCGCCAGCCTTTTCCTGGACCAGGCTTAGCAATCCGCGTTTTAGGTGAAGTGACAGATGAAAAGCTAGAAATTGTTCGTGAGTCAGATGCCATCTTACGAGAAGAAATCGCCAAAGCAGGGCTTGAACGCGATATCTGGCAATACTTTACGGTGCTCCCGAATATCCGAAGTGTAGGAGTCATGGGTGATGCACGTACCTATGATTATACAATTGGTATCCGCGCTGTTACGTCTATTGATGGAATGACTTCTGATTGGGCGCGTATTCCTTTTGATGTTCTAGAAAGGGTTTCAACAAGAATTGTAAATGATGTCGAACATATTAATCGTGTTGTTTATGACATCACAAGTAAGCCACCAGCGACAATTGAGTGGGAATAAAAACGAACATTAGTAAAAAAATATTTTAAATCGTTCGGAAATGATTGAC
Source organism: Ornithinibacillus xuwenensis (assembly GCF_039614845.1). Classification (NCBI taxonomy): domain Bacteria; kingdom Bacillati; phylum Bacillota; class Bacilli; order Caryophanales; family Bacillaceae; genus Ornithinibacillus; species Ornithinibacillus xuwenensis. The sequence continues at coordinate 67,316 of NZ_JBDIML010000004.1, forward strand.
ATTCATCTAGTAAAATAGTAATATATCATCAGAAACACAGAAAACAATACAACATTGCGTATAATTTAGGGGATATGGCCCAGAGTCTCTACCAGACTACCGTAAATGGTCTGACTACGCAGATTAGTAATATTTAGATGATAGTTTACGATGAATCGGATCGCTATTTTCTGATTACTTTTCTTGCACGGTTATGGTAGCATGCTTAGTCCCTAATAAGGCTTTGCATGCTTTTTTGTTTGAACTTATTTTTTATTCTTAGGAGGAAAAGTAATGAAGAAATATTTTCAGTTTGAAGAATTAGGTACAAATTATCGTACGGAATTCATAGCTGGTTTAACAACGTTCTTAGCAATGGCTTATATATTATTTGTTAACCCAGATATGCTAAGTGCAACTGGTATGGACAAGGACGCAGTATTTGCTGCAACTGCCATTGCGGCAGCTGTAGGTTCGCTATTAATGGGGCTTATTGCGAAATATCCGGTAGCACTAGCGCCTGGAATGGGTCTGAATGCATTCTTCGCATTTACAGTTGTAATTGGTGGCGGAATTCCATGGGAAACTGCTTTAGCAGGTGTTTTAGCTTCTGGACTTATTTTTATCGTCTTAACATTAACAGGTCTTCGTGAAAAAATCATAAATTCTATTCCAGCAAACTTAAAGCTAGCAGTAGGAGCGGGTATTGGTTTATTTATTGCATTTATCGGACTTCAGAATGCAGGGTTGGTAGTTGATAATCCCGACACTTTATTAGGATTAGGAGACTTGACTTCTTCAACAGTATTATTAGCTGTTTTTGGGCTAGTGGTATCTGTTATCTTTTTAACGCTTGGCATTAAAGCTGGTATTTTCTATGGAATGATTCTAACGGCAATTGTTGGTATGATCTTTGGTCAGGTTCCAGTTCCATCTGGAATTGAAGGAATTGTGAGTGGTGTTCCAAGTGTTGCCCCAACTTTTGGGCAAGCTTTTGCACACTTTGGTGATATTTTTACAATGGAAATGTTAGTTGTTATTCTTACCTTCTTGTTTGTGGATTTCTTTGATACAGCAGGAACATTAGTTGCCGTTGCAACACAAGCAAAATTAATGAAGGATAACAAATTACCACGCGCAGGGAAAGCATTATTTGCTGATTCATCTGCTACAGTGGTTGGGGCTGTTGTTGGTACATCGACAACGACATCTTATGTAGAGTCTACAGCAGGTGTTGGTGTAGGTGGACGCTCTGGTTTTACTGCTGTAGTAACAGCTGGATTTTTCGTGCTTGCATTATTCTTCTCGCCTTTATTAGCAGTTGTCACATCACAGGTGACGGCGCCAGCATTAATTATTGTTGGTGTTATGATGGCAACGGCTCTTAAGGACATCGAATGGGAGCGATTTGAGATTGCAGTTCCAGCATTTTTAACAGTTCTTGCAATGCCATTAACCTATAGTATTGCAACTGGAATTGGCATTGGCTTTGTATTCTATCCAATTACGATGGCAGTTAAAGGTCGTGCAAAAGAAGTACATCCAGTGATGTATGGATTGTTTATAATCTTTATTTTGTACTTTGCTTTTCTATAAGTTAAATGGAAAGAGCGAAATCATCAATAATGGTGATTTCGCTCTTTTTTAATGTTGATTACTTGTACTTTTTCGTGTGAACATGAAGTGATAGGTAAAAATAGCGAGTGTTCCAATCATCGCAACAAATCCCAAGATGGTATATAAGGTGCCTCCGTTAAAGGCGTCCATAATAGCTCCTCCAGCTAACGATCCGATAATTCCACTGATGCCGAAGAAGGTTGCAAAGAATACAAGGTGACCGGTGGATTGGAGTAGCTTAGGTATAAGACGTGAAACATAATCAAATGCTGCTAAATAGAATACTCCAAACGTGATTCCGTGTAGGAATTGTAAGGCGATAACGAAAGTTGGATCATCTAAAGTGCCATAAATAAACCAACGAATACTATAAATGGCACCGGCAATCATCACAAATACGAGTGGATGTAATTTCCGAAACCATAAGCCAGCAAAAGCAAATACGAGTGCCTCACTCGCGACTCCAACAAACCACCCTAATCCAACTAATGCTTCACTCCCACCGAGTTCGGCAATGTATAAGCCAATATAGCTATCATTTGTTCGATGTGAAATGGATAAGAATACAACAGAAAGTAAGAAAAGTAGAAATGCCTTATTCTTCACTAATATTCCGATATCCTTTAGCTTCACTGGGTCTGATTCTACCTTCACATCCTTTAATCGGAATACGACTAGTAGTGCTAGTAAGCCAAAGAATAGATACGGCCATATCATGTGCTGTACCCCAACACGAGACAGTATTTCACCGATTACTAGTGATGAGGTTGCAAATCCAATTGAACCCCACATTCGAATCGTTCCGAATGATTTTCCTAATACATCTGCCCTTCGCTGCGCTAAGCTGTCTCCTAGCGCACCAATTGGAGTTGTGAAGAAGTAGAACACCGCGCCCATTAGTATAATACTAATTAAGTGATTCATTTGAAAAAACACCGTACTAAAGATAAGTAAACCACATACACAGATTAATAATATCCGTTTGACGGTTTTATATTTATCGCTTAAGTAGCCCCAGAACGGCTGTGCAAATATGGATGCTAAAGGACCAATGGCCAGCACCCAACCAATTTCAGTCCCATTTAACCCCTTATAGGCTAAATATAATGGTAAAAAGCTAAGTATGATTGTATTGGAAGCATGAAAGCTAAACAATAGCATTTTTAATGGTACTAATGATTCGTTATTTGCCAAAACGTCCGCTCCTTCTCCTATTGCTGTCAAAAGGTAATTATACTATGTTGGGTAGGATAGGGAAATAGATTCGCTGATATAATTGGTTCATACGCTGATATATTTATTTTTGCGCTGATATCATGAGGCTAATCGCTGATATAATCGCCTAATTCGCTGATATAGCTATAGAATGCGCTGATATCTTCTATCAGAAAATAATCAAGCCTAACCTCTCACAAAAAAACACCCTCCATAGAGGATGCTTTATTCACTATTTCCAGTTCTCAATGATAAACTCATCACGACCTGACTTTGCTCGGTCTTCTTTATATTCCTGTTCATTCTTTTTATAGAAGTCTTGATGATACGCTTCAGCATGATAGAAGGTTACGGCAGGTAGAATTTCAGTAACAATTGGTTTGGTAAATCTACCACTCTCACTGAGTGCCTTTTTAGATGCTTCTGCCTGTTCCTTTTGTTCTTCATCATGAAAGAAAATAGCAGTGCGATATTGGTCTCCACGATCCTGGAATTGGCCACCAGCATCTGTTGGATCAACCTGGCGCCAGTATACTTCAAGGATTTCCTTATAGGAAATGATGCTTGGGTCAAATGTAATTTCGACAGCCTCATAATGGCCGGTCGTACCAGTTTTAACTTCCTTATAGGTAGGGTTTTCAACATGACCACCAGTATAACCGGATAGAACGGCGTGAACCCCATCCCACTGATCAAACGGCTTAACCATACACCAGAAGCAACCACCTGCAAATGTAGCTTTTTTTAATACTGTCATCTATGTTTCCCCCATATCAAAAAGCCGTCCATACGAATTCGTATTTCAAATTTTTGTAGAATTTATATTTTAAAACTATACCATATCCAAAGAAAGTTTACACGGAAATATTCTTAAAAAACTGCTTAAGCTTCTAACCAGAGAACTAGCCCACATTTCTTTGAGCTGTTTCATTTATTTCTTGCCATTAACTTTTTGTTTGCAACAAATAGACGAGATTAGTTATGTTAAACTAATAATATAAAAATTCTAGTTATATAGAGGAAGAAGGTTCTACATTGCAGCAGCCATTTTTGCAAAAAATTTTAACTGGAAAAGTACGGACAATTGGAGAAGCACATGCAACAAATCCAATGGATAAACAATGGGAAACAGGTATGTTTAAGCATGAAGTAAACGAACCCATTTGGTTGAGTAAGACAGGGCTTGTAGGTGATGAAGTAGCCGATACAAAGAATCATGGTGGTTTAGAAAAGGCGATCTTTGCTTATCCAATTGAACACTATGATTACTGGAGAGAGGATCTACCTATTGATACGATAGGAATAGGAGCGATGGGGGAAAATCTAGCAGTTAAAAATATGGAGGAAGCATCTGTTTGTATCGGTGATATTTATCAGCTTGGTGAAACGGTTATTCAGGTATCTCAACCACGAAAGCCTTGCTGGAAGCCCGGACGCCGTTACTTCGTTCCTGACTTTGTCCTTCGCATTAAAAACACTGGAAGAACAGGATGGTATTATCGTGTGTTACAAGAGGGTGAGGTAAAAGCGGGATTAGAATTAACATTAGTCGAAAGACCGGTACCGAAATGGACAATTGCAGCTTGTAATGATGTGTTAAATGTCTATAAGGATGATTTAGATGCAGCTAGAGAGCTTGTCGACTGTGAGCTACTTGCTGATGCATGGAAGCATTCCTTGAAAAAGCGCCTGAAGTAGATATGAAAATAAAATAATGCCCCTTTTCTGCTCCGTTAGTTGATTCAGGAGTTAGAAATGGGGCAGTTAGCTTTTAGTAGATTATTCATCTTCTAGCTGTTCAACAGTCACTCGATTTTTATGTCCAGAGTTAGAAACCAATCGATGTAATTGGATATAAACTAAGCCATTTCGATACGTTGCTTTAATTTTATCCTGGCGAACAGGAAATGGTAATTGTATATTGCGCTCAAACACACCTTGGAGGATCTCTTCTTTTACGATTGTCCCTCCTCGATGACCGATATCGATTGTTCCGCGAAGCTCTAATGTTGCATAGTCAACGTAAATATCAATTTTATCTAAATTGGTTAGTCCGGGTATATTTGCGATACACAAAAGCTCATGATCTGTTTGATAGAGATTAATTTGGGGAATTGTTGGTTTAAGTACTCCCTCGAATTGGTCCCAAAATTGTTCGCCAAAGAAATGATCCATATTTCGTTTCCAGTCCGTCATTTGTTGAAATGGGTCCATCCTAACACCTCATTTTTTTCAGAGTATGATAGTTATACGATATGCAAATCCTATAAATGGGTGTATGCCCTAGACTTAAAAAATTGCAATAAGCTGCTTTATGAAATCTATTGTAGTATTTAGGAGGTTATTTTTTGCTTAGTAATGCGCTCGTAATGGTTGCCATTATACTTATTATTAATGTTGTATATGTCTCGATGTTTACAATTCGAATGATTCTTACATTAAAAGGCCGACGATATGTCGCGGCATTTGTAAGTATGTTTGAAATTGTTGTTTACATTTTCGGATTAGGGCTAGTTTTAGACAATTTAAATGAAATTCAAAATGTTGTAGCCTATGCACTTGGGTATGGGATTGGTGTTGTTGTTGGTTCCATCATTGAGGAAAAATTAGCACTTGGCTACATAACCGTAAATGTAGTATCCGGTAATCCGGATTTGAATTTTACCAAAAGACTACGGGAGAAGGGCTATGGTGTGACAAGCTGGTCAGCATATGGAATGGACGGCGACCGGCTATCCATGCAAATTCTGACCCCAAGAAAATATGAGCTTAAGCTTTATGAGGAGATTAAAACAATTGATCCAAAAGCATTTATCATCTCCTATGAGCCGAAGCAAATTCATGGCGGATTTTGGGTGAAGCAGGTTCGCAAAGGGATATTATTAAAGCCTAGAAATAAGTCTGCATCAGAATTACAAAATGATAATAAAGAATAGAATTGCCTGTACAATAAGTATCTAGCGAACAGAATAACTGGATACAAGTGCAAAATCCGAACATTCATTTATTATTATGATAAAACGTTCGATAATTTATTGACTTACGTAACTGGTTTTGTTATTCTTAAACCGACAATTTAAAACGTTTCCTCATATATTCTTAGGGATAAGGCCTTTGAGTTTCTACCCGGCACCGTAAATGCTGGACTATGAGGGAAGATGAATCATTGTAAGGATAACAATGATTACTTTTAGGGTGCTTTTTTGTCTATTCATCTTCTCTCATTAAGAGGGGGACGAATAGACTTTTTTAATGGAATGAAAAATGATGATACATAGAGAGGGCGATACAATGGCTACTGTCAGTGTGATAATGGGTAGTATTTCTGATTGGGAAACCATGGAACATGCATGCAAGGCATTAGACGATTTACAAATTCCGTATGAAAAAGATGTGATATCGGCACATCGTACACCAGACAACATGTTTGAATATGCAAAAACAGCACGTGAACGTGGTATTAGGGTAATTATTGCTGGTGCAGGTGGTGCTGCACATTTACCTGGCATGGTAGCCTCCCAAACAACACTTCCAGTAATTGGGGTTCCAGTTCAAACGAAAGCATTACAAGGACTCGATTCATTGCTTTCAATTGTACAAATGCCTGGGGGTGTTCCTACTGCTACCGTCGCAATTGGGAAGGCGGGTGCTGCCAACGCTGGAATTCTAGCAGCTCAAATAATTGGTGCATTTGATTCCGAAGTGGCGGCAAAACTAGCAAGCTATCGAAAGGCTGTGCAATCAAAAGTAGCAGAAATGAGGGAAGAACTTGCAAAGAAATAGTGTCATTCTACCTACCAAAACAATTGGAATAATTGGTGGTGGCCAGCTAGGACGAATGATGGCAATGGCTGCAAAAGCAATGGGTTACCATGTTGCTGTACTTGACCCGACACCAAACTGCCCCACAGCACAAGTTGCAGATAAGCATATAACAGCAGACTATGACGATATGAAGGCCATTGAAGAGCTTACAAACATAAGTGATGTGATTACCTATGAATTTGAAAATGTCGATTTAGAAGCCGCTTCTTATATAGAGGAGCTTGGTAAATTGCCACAAGGTGCCTATGCCCTCGAAGTGACACAAAATCGTGAAAAAGAAAAACAATTAATGCGTGATTTAGACCTGCCAGTCCCTGCATTTCATATTGTAAGAAATCGTGTTACGTGTCAGGAAGTGCTTGAAAGTATCAACTTTCCTGTCGTGATTAAAACCTGTCGTGGAGGCTATGATGGAAAAGGTCAATTAAAACTAGAATCAACGTCTGACATTCCAGTTGCAATGGAATTTGCAGACAAGAATAATCACTGCATTATTGAGTCATGGGTTTCATTTGATAAAGAAATCTCTGTTATTTTTACACGAGCAATAAACGGTCAGATCGAATTCTTTCCAATTGCAGAGAATGTTCATAAAGACCATATTCTGTTCCAAACAAAGGTACCTGCAGCTGTATCGGATATTGTTCAAATGAAAGCGTACGAGGCAGCGAAAACGATAGCGGAACACATGAACATCGTCGGAACCTTTGCGATTGAAATGTTTGTGAAACAGGATGAAATTTATCTTAATGAGATGGCACCACGTCCGCATAATTCTGGTCACTATACCATGGAGGCTTGTAACATCTCACAATTTGCTCAGCATATTCGGGCCATTTGTGGGTTATCCCTTATGCCTGTAGAACAATTACAGCCAGCTACGATGGTTAATATTTTAGGAGAAGATGTTGAAGCAGTTCTAACAGCAATGCCTAAAATCAATCATGGATTTGTTCACTTATATGGAAAGGACACCGTGAAAGCCAAGCGGAAAATGGGTCATATTACCTTTATTGGGAAAGCTATTGAAGAACAGCTTGAAAAGTTTGAGGAGGCAAAACAATGATAGGACGCTACACCAGAGAAGAAATGGGAAAGATTTGGACAGAGGAAAATAAATTTGAAGCATGGCTTGAGGTAGAGATTTTAGCGTGTGAGGCATGGAGTGAGCTAGGAATTATTCCAAAGGAAGACGTAGAGAAGCTACGTGAACATGCTTCGTTCGATATTAACCGCATTTATGAAATTGAACAAGAAACCAGACATGATGTTGTGGCATTTACTCGTGCTGTATCAGAAACCCTTGGTGAAGAAAGAAAGTGGGTCCACTATGGCCTAACTTCCACTGATGTTGTGGATACTGCTTTATCCTATTTATTAAAACAAGCAAATGACATCATTCGAAAAGACTTACATAACTTTATCGAGATATTAAAGAACAAGGCAATGGAAAATAAGCATACCGTAATGATGGGGAGAACGCATGGGGTGCATGCAGAGCCAACAACATTTGGTTTAAAGCTTGCATTATGGTATGAGGAAATGAAGCGTAATTTAGAGCGATTTGAATTAGCTGCTAGCAATATCGCGTTTGGAAAGCTATCAGGAGCAGTCGGAACTTATGCAAATATTGATCCGTTTGTTGAGCAATACGTCTGTGAAAAGCTCGGACTTTCTCCAGCACCAGTATCTACCCAAACCTTGCAGCGTGACCGTCATGCAGCTTATATTTCAACACTTGCATTAATCGCAACTTCTATTGAAAAATTTGCAACAGAAATTCGTGGCTTACAAAAAACGGAAACACGTGAAGTGGAGGAATTATTTGCAAAGGGTCAAAAAGGATCATCTGCCATGCCACATAAACGTAATCCGATTGGCTCTGAAAATATGACTGGAATCGCAAGGGTAATTCGGGGTCATATGGTGACAGCTTATGAAAATGTTTCCCTTTGGCATGAACGTGATATTTCTCATTCCTCAGCAGAGCGTATTATATTACCGGATGCAACAATTGCTTTGAATTATATGCTTAATCGCTTTGGGAATATCGTGAAGAACTTAACGGTATTTCCAGAAAATATGAAACGAAATATTGATAAGACACATGGCGTTATTTTCTCACAACGTGTTCTCTTAGCATTAATCGATAAGGGAATGGCTCGTGAAGAAGCATATGATATCGTGCAACCGAAAGCCATGGAAGCATGGGAGACGGAGGTACACTTCAAAGAGCTTGTGGAAAAAGAAGAGAAGATTACGTCTTTACTAACAGAAGCTGAAATTGAGAATTGCTTTGATTACACATATCATTTAAAAAATGTTGATGTTATCTTTGATCGCATCGGCTTAAACTGAGGTGACGAACGTGAAGGCAGAGCTATTATATGAGGGGAAGGCTAAAAAGGTTTATCGATCTTCTGCATATTCCAACCAGCTTGTTTTATCGTATAAAAACGATGCAACAGCATTTAATGGGAAAAAGAAAGCAAGCTTCATTGGTAAGGGAAGATTGAATAATGAAATTTCATCACTTATTTTCCCGTATCTACATGAGCGTGGAATTCGAAGTCATTTTATACAACGATTAAATGATACCGAACAAGTAGTGCTTGAGACAAAGATTATTCCACTAGAAGTAGTGGTTCGAAACCTAGCAACAGGTAGTATAACAAAGCGTTTAGGCTTTCAGGAGAGGACTCCATTTGAGCCTGCGCTTGTTGAACTATTTTATAAAAATGATGACTTGGATGATCCAATAATTAATGATGATCATGCTCTGCTTTTAACGGATATAACTTCAAAGGAATTACGCGAAATAAAAGTAAAAGCATTAGAAATTAATACCGCATTACGTGAACTTTTTCAATCTATTAATCTGAAATTAGTAGATTTCAAGCTTGAGTTTGGCCGTCTGCCTGATGGCAGTATTGTATTATCCGATGAAATCTCACCAGATACGTGTCGTTTATGGGATATGGAAACGGATGCGAAAATGGATAAGGATGTATTTCGTCAGGACATTGGTGATTTAGTAACGGTTTATGAACAAATACTAGAGCGACTGGAGGCAAGAGTATGAGAAAGGTAACAGTTTACATTACATTGAAACAAGGTGTGCTTGATCCGCAGGGTAAAGCAATTCAAGAATCCTTACATTCATTAGGATATAAAGAGGTTCAAGAGGCTCGTGTCGGAAAGTACATTGAAATGCAGGTTGAAGATGGTACAGACATAGAAGTCGAAGCTCGTGTGAAACAAATGTGTGATAAACTGCTTGCCAATCCGGTTATTGAGGACTACCACTTTGAGGTGGAGGGGGCTGTTCGCTCGTGAAGTTTGCTGTCATCGTTTTTCCAGGGTCTAACTGTGACCGTGATATGCATCATGCTGTTCAAGAGGTTCTTGGCGAGGAAGCGGATTTAGTTTGGTATCAAAATAGCAATCTAGAAAACTATGACGGTATTTTACTTCCGGGTGGATTTTCATACGGTGACTATTTGCGTTCTGGTGCAGTTGCTTCTACTTCTGATGTCATGAATCAAGTAAAGGAGCATGCTGCTAAGGGTAAGCCGGTGCTTGGGGTCTGCAATGGGTTTCAAATTCTAACCGAAGCTGGCTTACTACCAGGGGCACTAATGCGGAATAAAGGTCTTTCTTTTATGTGTCATCAGGAAGCGCTCATGGTGCAAAATAATGAAACGATGTTTACAGGCGGTTATGGAAAAGGAGAAGTGGTTCGTTTTCCAATCGCACATGGTGAAGGGAATTATTTCTGCGATGCAGAAACATTAGCTGAATTGAAAGCCAATAATCAAATCGTATTCACGTATGAAAATAATCCTAACGGCTCTGTTTCGGACATTGCTGGAATCACGAATAAAGAAGGTAATGTACTCGGGATGATGCCTCATCCTGAGCGTGCAGTTGAAGCATTACTTGGTAGTGATGATGGATTAAAGCTATTCAAGTCAATTGTCCAAAACTGGAGGGAATCCCACTATGTTGCAAACGCATAATATTAGTCCAGAACAAATTGAACGTGAGAAACTATATCAAGATATGGGGCTCAGTGAGCAAGAATTTGAAATGGTAAAGCGTATTTTAGGACGACGTCCTAACATTACAGAGACGGGAATTTTTTCCGTTATGTGGTCAGAGCATTGTAGTTATAAAACTTCAAAACCACTACTCAAGAAGTTTCCTACCAAGGCACCACATGTTCTACAAGGTCCTGGTGAAGGTGCTGGAATAATCGACATTGGTGATAATCAAGCGGTCGTTTTCAAAATTGAAAGTCACAACCACCCATCTGCAGTGGAGCCATATCAAGGAGCGGCGACAGGGGTAGGTGGAATTATTCGCGATGTCTTTTCAATGGGAGCTCGTCCTATTGCGTTAATGAACTCATTACGATTTGGTAACCTAACGACAGATCGGGTTAACTATCTTTTCTCTGAGGTTGTCAGTGGTATTGCTGGGTATGGTAACTGTGTTGGAATTCCTACCGTTGGTGGAGAGGTTCAATTTGATGATTCCTACGAGGATAACCCGCTAGTCAATGCGATGTGTATTGGCTTAATAAATCATGACGAAATTCAAAAAGGTATTGCAGCTGGTATCGGCAATACAGTTTTATATGCAGGCGCACCTACTGGTCGTGATGGTATCCATGGTGCAACCTTTGCATCCGATGACTTAGCAGAGGATGCCGCGAAGGACCGTCCAGCGGTTCAGGTTGGTGATCCATTTATGGAGAAGCTATTAATTGAAGCTTGTTTGGAGGTTATCCATTCCGATGCTTTAGTGGGAATGCAGGATATGGGAGCTGCTGGCCTTACCTCCTCTGCGAGTGAAATGGCAAGTAAAGCTGGAACTGGTATGGAAATGAATTTAGACTTAGTTCCACAGCGCGAGCAAAATATGAACGCTTATGAATTAATGCTTTCGGAATCACAAGAGCGCATGCTTTTAGTTGTGAAGATAGGTCGAGAGCAAGAAATTATTGAAGTTTTCGAACGCTATGGCCTTCAGGCGGTGGCAGTTGGTCAAGTAATTGAAGAGAAAGTATTTCGAATTAAACAGCATGGTGAAATTCAGGCCGAAATCCCAGTAGATGCGTTAGCAGAAGAGGCTCCGGTTTATCATTTGCCATCAACAGAGGCGAAGTATTACCAAGAGTTTCAGAAGATTGGGAATAGTATTCCTGCTATTGAAAAACATAGTGAAATCCTAAAGCAGTTGCTACAGCAGCCTACAGTAGCTAGCAAGGAGTGGGTGTATGACCAATATGATTCGATGGTTCAGACAAACACAGTTGTTACACCTGGTTCCGATGCGGCGGTTATTCGTATTAAAGGGACAAATAAGGCACTTGCTATTACAACAGATTGTAATTCTCGTTATATATATTTAGATCCAGAAGTAGGTGGAAAAATCGCAGTAGCTGAAGCAGCTCGAAATATTATCTGCTCTGGGGCTAGGCCACTAGGAATAACAGATGGATTAAACTATGGAAATCCAACAAACCCTGAGGTTTTCTGGCAGATGGAAAAGAGTGTTGAAGGTATGAGTGAGGCATGTCGAACACTTGGGACACCAGTTATTAGTGGGAACGTATCACTTTACAATCAATCCAAAGGAAAAGCAATATTTCCAACACCAATAGTAGGAATGGTAGGTTTACATGAGTCGATCGACCATATAACACCAAGCTTTTTCCAGTCTGCAGGTGATTTGATTTATTTAATTGGTGAAACGAAAGCGGAGTTCGGAGGTAGTGAGCTGCAAAATATTTTAGAGGGTAGTTACAATGGGAAAGCACCTCAGATTGACTTAGCGGTAGAAGCGAAGCGTCAAGAACAGCTATTAACAGCGATTAAGCAAGGTGTCGTTACTTCTGCACATGATCTAGCAGAAGGCGGCCTAGCAGTTGCACTAGCTGAAAGCTTGTTTACCGATGCATTTTTAGGTGCTGATGTAAGCATTGATACAGATGCAACAGTAGCTCTATTTAGCGAAACACAATCCCGTTTCCTTGTAAGTGTAAAAGAGGAACATAAAGCTGTTTTTGAGAGCTTAGTTATGGATGCAATTGAGATTGGGACTGTGACAGCGGATGGCTATATGACCGTTCATAATAATGAGTCCGTTATTTTTAGTGAAGAAGTAGAAGAACTTCGCAACCTTTGGAAAGGGGCTATCCCATGCTTGCTGAAATAAGAGGCTTAAATGAAGAGTGTGGCGTATTTGGAATATGGGGACATGAAAAAGCAGCAGAATTAACTTATTATGGCCTCCATGCCCTGCAACATCGGGGTCAAGAAGGAGCAGGCGTTGTAACAACGAATGGTCATGAGCTCAAGCTTCATAAAGGTCAAGGGCTTGTAAATGATGTCTTCAAGCGAGTTGACTTCTCAAAACTTAGTGGGCATGCTGCAATTGGGCATGTTCGCTATGCGACACAGGGAGACAGAACTATTGATAATGTTCAGCCATTATTATTCCGTTCTCAGGCAGGAAGTATGGCGCTCGCACATAATGGAAATATCATGAATGCTTATAAGCTTCGCGGCGAATTAGAGGATGCGGGAAGTATCTTGCAAACATCCTCTGATACGGAAGTACTTGCACATTTAATCAAGCGAAATGGCACGCTAGATTCATTGGAAGCAATTAAGGATGCGCTACGTCAATTAGTGGGGGCATATGCATTTATTCTATTGAAGGAAAACAAAATGCATGTTGCATTAGACCCAAGAGGGCTACGACCACTGTCAATTGGTAGATTAGGAGATGCTTATGTTGTAGCCTCTGAAACATGTGCATTTGATATTATTGGTGCTACGTATGAACGAGAAGTCTTACCTGGTGAGCTGCTAACATTTACGGATATGGGGGTGGAATCAACTCGATTTGACCAACAAGAAAAACGGGCATTATGTGCAATGGAATATGTATATTTTTCCCGTCCAGATAGTGATTTAAACCATGTGAATGTTCATGCCTCCCGGAAGCGAATGGGGATAGAGCTAGCAAAGGAATCCCCAGTGGAAGCAGATGTTGTTACTGGGGTGCCCGATTCAAGTATTTCAGCAGCGATTGGATATGCGGAGCAGAGTGGGATTCCATATGAAATTGGACTTATTAAAAACCGCTATACTGGCAGAACCTTTATTCAGCCTTCTCAAGAACTGCGTGAGCTCGGTGTGAAAATGAAACTATCTCCAGTACGTGGAATTGTAGAAGGAAAACGTGTAATCATGATTGATGACTCCATCGTACGTGGTACAACAAGTAAGCGGATCGTTCGTATGCTAAAGGATGCTGGAGCAAAGGAAGTTCATGTTCGCATTGCTTCACCAGCAATTACTAATCCATGCTATTACGGTATTGATATGTCGACAAAGCAGGAGCTGATTGCAGCTAATTATTCAATAGAAGAAATGTGTCAGCTAATTGGAGCGGATAGTGTTGCTTACCTATCGAGTGAGGGGTTAGAAAAAGCAATTGTGACTGAGGATACGATAAATCAAGGTGTCTGTATGGCTTGTATGACAGGAACTTACCCAGTTACGGAAAGCGGTCAATTAGAGATTTCATATACGAAATGTTAAGTAAAGAGGGTGTCAATGTGTCGAACGTGTATAAAGCGGCCGGAGTCGATGTAGAAGCAGGCTATGAGGCTGTTGAACGAATGAAAAAGCATATTGCAAAAACGACAAGGCCAGAAGTGCTTGGGGGAATTGGTGCTTTTGCCGGATTATTTGAGCTTACATCTTTTACGTATAAGGAGCCGGTGTTAGTCTCTGGAACAGATGGCGTTGGAACGAAATTAAAGCTTGCTTTTCAACTAGATAAACATGATACGGTTGGAATCGATTTAGTTGCAATGTGTGTGAATGATATCGTCGCTCAAGGAGCACAACCGCTTTTTTTCTTAGATTATATTGCATGTGGCAAAAACAATCCGGCACAAATTGAACAGATTGTCGCTGGAATTGCAGAAGGCTGTACGATAGCAGGCGCTGCTTTAATAGGAGGAGAAACTGCGGAAATGCCTGGTATGTATGGTGATAATGAATATGACCTAGCTGGGTTTGTAGTGGGAATTGCGGAAAAAGAAAAGCTTGTAACAGGAGCCACCATTAAATCTGGAGATGTAGTAATCGGTCTTCCTTCAAGTGGAATCCATTCGAATGGTTATTCTTTAGTTCGTAAGCTTATACATGGTATCGACTTATCAAAAGTACCTGAAGGATTATCTAAAACAATTGCAGATTGGTTAATAGAACCAACCAAAATCTATGCAAAGCCTGTAAATCGCTTAATGAAACAGTTGGATGTAAGAGGGATTTCTCATATAACTGGCGGTGGATTCTATGAAAATATACCAAGGATGCTCCCTGCTGGCTTAGGTGTAGAGGTAGAATATGCAAGCTGGGAGATTCCAGAGATCTTCACTTTTCTTCAAGAAAAAGGCGAGCTTTCGACTAAAGAGATGTTTGGTATTTTCAATATGGGTATCGGAATGGCAATAGTCGTTTCGGAAAAGGATGCAAATATAGCATTAGCTATATTAGAAGAAGCAGGAGAAAAGGCATCCATAATCGGTCAGGTTATCCCAAAAGAAGGGGTACACTTTCAAGATGAATAAAGTGAAGGCGGCTGTTTTTGCATCTGGTAATGGAAGTAACTTTGAAGCAATAATGAAGCATGAGAAATTGGCGTGTGATGTCGTCCTACTAGTCTGTGACAAGCCTGGCGCTAGTGTAATAGAAAAGGCATCCTCCTATAGTGTTCAAACGTTTGTTTTAAATCCAGAAGACTTCGAATCGAAGGGGAAATATGAGGAAGAAATTTTAATTAAGCTTGAACAGGAAGGTGTCGAATGGATTTTTTTAGCGGGGTATATGCGTATCGCTGGAGAAACGCTTTTACATGCCTATGAAAGAAAGATTATGAACATTCATCCTTCTTTATTACCTGCATTCCCAGGGAAGGATGCAATAGGGCAAGCCTTTCGTGCTGGTGTAGCCGTAACAGGGGTCACAGTCCATTTTATCGATGAAGGTGTAGATACGGGACCAATCATTGCCCAGGAGCAGGTTGAAATATTCCCTGAAGATACGGAAGAGTTGCTGAAGATTCGTATTCAGAAGGTAGAGCATGTACTATACCCAACGGTTATTAATAGCATATTACTATCAGATAAAATGGAGTAATTTCTTAGCGTATGTGATCATCAACCAAGCCTTATTCAACTAATAAATTCAGATAGTGAGGAGTCTTACCATGAAAAAACGTGCATTAATCAGTGTCTCTGATAAGCAGCATATAGTTGAATTTGCCCAGGGATTAGTAGCACTAGATTATGAGATTGTTTCGACAGGGGGCACATTACGAGTGCTTCAGGATGCAGGAGTACCGGCAATCGCCATTGATCAAGTTACAGGCTTTCCTGAAATTTTAGATGGACGTGTAAAGACTTTACACCCGTTTGTACATGGTGGCTTACTAGCAAAACGATCGAATCCAGAACACCAAAAACAGATGGAAGATAACAATATTGAGCCCATTGATATCGTTGTTGTAAACCTTTATCCGTTTAAGCAAACACTTGAAAAAGACAATGTAAGTAAAGAAGAAATCATTGAAAATATTGATATCGGTGGACCGACGATGTTACGCTCTGCTGCAAAGAATTTTGCAGATGTAATGGTTGTAGTGGATCCAGAGGATTATGGCACTATACTCGAAGGGTTAACGACAAACACAGTGGACTTGGAATATCGGCAACAATTAGCAGCAAAAGTGTTTCGGCATACAGCAAACTATGACGCAATGATTGCTAATTATTTTGCCGTGGAAACAAAAGAAAAATTTCCAGAAACGTACACAGTGACCTACGAAAAAGTGCAATCGTTACGTTATGGGGAGAATCCTCACCAAGAAGCTGCATTCTACAAGAGCCCACTGCAAAGAGGAATGAGTTTAGCTACCGCAAAGCAGCTTCATGGTAAGGAGCTTTCCTATAATAATATCCAAGATGCAAATGCTGCTTTAGAAATTTTAGCAGAATACGACGAGCCAACTGCAGTTGCTGTCAAACATATGAATCCTTGTGGTATTGGTGTAGCTGAAACCATTTCGGATGCCTTTCAAATCGCATTTGACGCGGATCCAATCTCTATATTTGGCGGGATTGTAGCGTTAAACGATGAAGTTGATTCACCTACAGCTGAAAAATTAAGTGATATATTCCTAGAAATTGTTCTTGCACCTAGCTTTTCTGAAAAGGCATTAGAGATTTTAACACGGAAGAAGAATATACGATTATTAACAGTTGAAATGACTGCTAAGGATGAAGCTAGCTACAAGCTTACTACCGTTGATGGTGGTTTGTTAATTCAAAGCAGAGATGGTGGTCGTGTGTCAGCGGATGAATTATCAGTCGTGACAAAACGTGCTCCATCAGACAAAGAATTAGAAGATTTATTATTTGCTTGGAAAGCTGTGAAGCATGTGAAGTCAAATGCAATTGTACTGGCGAAAAACAATCAAACGATTGGTATTGGTGCAGGGCAGATGAACCGAGTTGGTGCTGCAAAAATTGCAATTGAGCAAGCGGGTAATCATGCAAATGAATCAGTAATGGCTTCTGACGCATTTTTCCCAATGCCTGATACTGTGGAGGAAGCAGCAAAAGCAGGGGTAACGGCTATTATTCAGCCTGGTGGTTCAAAACGTGATCAGGATTCCATTGAGGCTTGTGATAAATATGGTATCACTATGGTATTCACAGGAATGCGTCATTTCAAACATTAAAGAGGGGGCCTTTGATGAACGTATTAGTGATTGGTCGTGGCGGTCGTGAGCATAGTATCGTAAAGAAGCTATCTGAAAGTAAACAGGTAGAGAGCCTGTTTGTAGCACCAGGAAATGTAGGAATGGCAAAGCAAGCATCTTGTGTAGCTATTGAGGAAACTGAGAGCATTAGACTGATAGGTTTTGCCAAAGAGAATAATATTGACCTAACAATTATAGGACCAGAGAACCCGTTGCTAAATGGATTAGCTAACCAATTTTTGGAGGCGGGATTACGAGTATATGCTCCAACAAAGGAAGCAGCATTAATTGAAGGAAGTAAGAGTTTTGCAAAGGAATTCATGAAGAAACATCAAATTCCAACTGCTGACTACGAAACCTTTACAGATCCAGAAGCTGCTAAAAGCTACATAACAAAAAAAGGAACACCAATTGTCATCAAAGCAGATGGTCTAGCAGCTGGAAAAGGTGTTGTTGTTGCGGCTACGAAAGAAGTAGCGTTTCAAGCTATAGAGGATATGCTAGTTTCAAAGGCATTTTCAGATGCAGGGGCAAAAGTAGTAGTAGAGGAATTTCTAACAGGAAGCGAATTTTCCTTAATGGCGTTTGTGCACGGCGAGAATGTCTACCCAATGATTCCAGCACGTGACCACAAACGTGCCTTTGATGACGATGCGGGTCCCAATACTGGTGGGATGGGTGCCTATGCACCTGTTCCAGATATAACCGACGATGCAATTGCGTTTGCTACAAAGCATATTTTACACAGGGCTGCTACTGGTTTAGTGGAAGAAGGCAGAGCATTTACCGGGATATTATATGCAGGTCTCATGATGACAGAAGCAGGACCTAAGGTAATTGAGTTTAATGCTCGATTTGGAGATCCTGAAACACAAGTGATTCTGCCCTTACTAAAAAATGATCTCGATCAGGTCATGCTAGACGTGTTGGATGGAAAGGACCCAGCGCTAGACTGGGAGGAACAAGTTTGTCTAGGTGTTGTTCTTGCTTCAGAGGGATATCCTGGTCCCTATGCGAAAGGTGTTGCCGTGCCAAATGTAGAAGCGGATCAAGAGACCTTCACAGTTTATGCTGGAGTAGATGAATCAGCGAGTGGCTATCTATCAGATGGCGGTCGGGTACTACTAGTAGGTGCAAAAGGCATTACATTAACAGAAGCAAGGAAACGAGTATATGAGCGTTTAGAGTCAAATGTTGATACCAACGGATTTTTCTACCGTTCGGACATAGGTAAATCGAGAGAAGACGTCCTGAAATAGGGGCGTCTTTATTTGCTTGGAGGACTGATGATCCGAATATGCAGGCAGCGTTAAACTTGTATTTAGCCGAATTGTTGTGTGGGACAGCCGGAATGCAGCGGAAAGCGCCGAATTACCGTGCTCAATGGCCGGATTCGAGAGATAAGCCCGAAATCTGCTACCCAATCGCAGAATTCCTATCACAAATAAGCCTCCCTCCCCAAACATCCTAAGCAGCTACATAACTGTCACATAATTTTCACTGCACTTAACAAAAACTTTACAGTAATAAAGCGTGAATTGTGTTACAATTGTAAAAACTGAAATTTTGGAGAGTTGCCTTATGCTAGAGAACGGTTATTGGAGAAATTATGAGCTACGTAAGCATGTTAAGGTTGTGGAGGGTAAGGAAGCCCCAACCTTAGTATTGAAAAATGCGACGTATTTAAATATGTATTTGAAGCAGTGGACTACGGCGAATATATGGATCTATCATGATCGAATTGTTTATGTTGGAGAGAATATGCCGGCAGAAAATAAAGATACTGAAATAGTAGATTGTGAAGGGAAATATGTTGTTCCTGGTTATATGGAGCCTCATGCCCATCCGTTTCAATTATACAATCCTGAAATATTAGCAAGACATGCTGGTAAATTTGGGACAACAACATTAGTAAATGATAACTTATCATGGCTTTTTTTGTTAGAAAAAAAGAAAGCGTTTTCTATTATTGCGGACTTTGATAAACTACCAATTTCGATGTACTGGTGGTCGCGCTATGATCCGCAAACAGCATTACATAATGAAGAAGAAATATTTAATACACATGATATGATGGAATGGTTATCACATCCATCTGTTATCCAAGGTGGCGAGCTAACAGGTTGGCCAAGTCTATTATCTGGTGATGATCGATTACTTTATTGGATTCAAGAAACGAAGCGAAAGGGAAAGCCAGTTGAAGGTCACCTACCTGGGGCATCAGAATATACATTGACCAAGCTTAAGCTTCTTGGGGTGAGTGCTGATCATGAGTCTATTTCGGGTAAGGATGTTATGAATCGACTTGCGTTAGGTTATCAGGTCGGTTTACGATACTCCTCTATTCGTCCAGACTTACCACAATTGCTAGAGGAAATTGTTGAAGCAGGAATTAAGAATTATGATCATTTGACAATGACAACCGATGGTGGAACACCGGGATTTTACGAGAACGGATTAATGAATGTGTGTATTGATATTGCAATTCAAAAAGGTGTGCCAATAGAAGAAGCATATCGTATGGCGTCTTTTAATGTGGCAAAGCATTTCCATTTAGAGGAGCAGCTTGGATGTATAGCGCCAGGCCGTATTGCCAATATTAATATATTACAAGCGAAGGACAATCCACATCCAGAAAGCGTGCTAGCAAAAGGAGTTTGGATTGTAAGGGATGGTACGGAACAAGAATATTCATCTAGTATTAACTGGGAAAGCTATGGCCTAAAGCCACTCACATTTGATTGGGATATGGAGATAAGTGATTTGCAATTTTCGATTCCGATTGGATTAGATATGATAAATGATGTGATTATAAAGCCATATGCTATCCAAGCTGATGTCACAGTCGAAAAACTGCCAGATAATCGAGATGATGCATTCTTACTATTATTAGATAAGAATGGAAAGTGGCGTGTGAATACAACTATACGTGGATTTACGAAAAATCTAGGAGGTCTAGTAAGCTCGTTCTCACAAACAGGAGATTTTGTATTCGTTGGGAAAAGTAAACAAGATATGCTGCTGGCCGGGAAACGTCTGAAGGAGATTGGTGGCGGCATTGTGCTTGTCCATGACGGTGAAATAATTGCCGAAATACCTTTATTATTAGGTGGGAAATTGTTTGCTGGTAGTATGGATGAATTAATTGAAAAAGAGAAGAGCTTGAAAGATAAGCTGATTGAATTTGGTTACCGATTTAACGACCCAATCTATAGTATTCTATTTTTGTCATCGACACATCTACCTTATATTCGAATAACCCAAGAAGGTATTATAGATATCAAAAAGAGAGAAGTGCTCTTCCCAGCAACCATGCGTTAACATATAATAGAATTATAAATCGTTTACGTGAACGTGGTATGATTGTCTTACATGTGTAATTTCACTTAATTCCAATAAGACATAAACTATTTGACAGACTAGGGGTGTTGGAAAATATGAGAAAGCTTATTTTATTGTTATTCCTAAGCTTTGTACTTGTTGCTTGTGATGAAGATGCTAATGATACACAAGACAATAAGGATGATGCTGAAAATGTGGTTGATACTGAGCAGGATGAGTCTGCGGAACCAGCAGAACCAGTATATGAAAATGTTTATCCATTAACAGGGATTGGAACGAATGAACCAATAGATAATCGAATTGTTGGTGTTATGGTAAACAATCATGGGAATGCTCGACCACAGACAGGTCTATCGAAGGCTGACGTTGTTTTCGAAATTTTAGCAGAAGGCATGATTACAAGATTTCTTGCGTTGTATCATAGTGAACAACCAGAAGTTGTAGGTCCTGTACGAAGTGCAAGGGAGTATTATTTTGACCTAGCTGATCGTTATGGTGCATTATATGTTTATCATGGTGCTGCTAACTTTGTGAATGATATGCTGGATGATCGCGGAATTGATCATATTGATGGTGCCCATTATGATAATGATGGATATTTATTTAAGCGAGAGTCCTTCCGAGTAGCTCCTCATAATTCATACTTACTTTTTAATCATGTATACGATATCGCAACGGAATTAGGCTATGACGTTAAGGCAGATCATGCCCCAATGCCATTTTTAGAATCTGACGAAATAGCTGCTATTGATGGTGAAGCAGCAAGTCATGTTGAGATTGTCTATTCAAACAATCCTATGGAGATTGTTGAATATGAGTATGATGCATCTACGGAGAAATACACTCGCTATAATGACCGTGAAATGACAGTAGAGTTAAATACAGAAGAGCCAATTCAAGTAGATAATATCCTTATCGTAGAAACGCATCACGAAGTTTTTGATGATGCAGGACGCCGTGAAATTGATGTTTATTCAGGTGGTAATGCATACCTAATCCAAAAAGGAAAAGCACAACAACTACAATGGGAAAATCGAGACGGTAAAATTGTGCCTGTCAAGGATGGAAAGGTAGTTGGTTTTGTTCCGGGTAAAACTTGGATTAATGTTATCCCGACTAGTCCTGGTATGCAGGATTCAGTTACCATTACAGGAGAGTAGGGAGTAGGAGGAAACGTAATGCAAATAGATAAATTACGAGGAGAACAATTGGACCAGCTATTTGATGCAATTCTATCACTTAAAGATCGAGAGGAATGCTATCGTTTTTTTGATGATATTGCAACAATGGGGGAAATCCAATCTTTGTCACAGCGCCTTCAGGTAGCGAAGATGCTGACAGAAGGTCGCACTTATAATGCGATTGAGAAGGAAACAAAGGCTTCTACCGCAACAATTTCTAGGGTTAGACGCTGTATTGATTATGGTAGTGAAGGATACAAGGTTGTATTAGAACGCATTATGGACAATGAATAAGAACCACGTGAATGAAATAGATGACATCGCATAAAGCCTGTATTCAAGAAGAATACAGGCTTTATAGTTATTTTTCAGAACTACCTCCTTCAGAATATCTTTCTAAAATACTACGATTGCTGTGGAATTTTCCTGTAACTTACCAATCGACCATCGCCCTGAAAACTTCCCAAAAAAATCTCACCATAATACTAAATTCCGCTATCTATTTTTGCTATAATAAACTAATGGAATATGATGATGGAGGATTAGACCTTTGTATACAAATATGAAAGAATGGAAGCACGTATTTAAGATTGATCCAGCAAAGGAAATTTCAGACGAGGATTTAGAAAAAGTCTGTGAATCAGGAACCGATGCTATTATTGTTGGGGGAACTGACAATGTGACATTGGATGGTGTCCTGGATTTATTATCCAGTATTCGTCGCTATACGGTTCCTGTTATACTAGAAATTTCATCAATGGATGCTATCACACCTGGTTTTGACTACTATTTTATCCCCATGGTGATGAATAGTAATGATAAAAAATGGATGATGGATATTCAACATGAAGCGATTAAACAATTCAAGGACATTATGAATTGGGATGAAATATTTGTGGAAGGATATTGCATTCTTAACGAAGAGGCAAAGGCTTTTCAACGTACTGATTGTAAGCTTCCAGATGACGAGGATGTTGTGGCATACGCTTATATGGCGGAAAATGTATTTCATCTTCCAATATTCTATGTAGAATATAGTGGGAAATATGGCAATCCTGAATTAGTAAGGAAGGTCAAGCGTGAGCTTAACAACACGCTTCTTTTCTATGGCGGTGGGATTGAGAATGTAGATCAGGCAAAAGAAATGAAAGAGCATGCTGATATTATTGTCGTTGGAAATAGCATTTATTCGAATATAAAAGAAGCTTTAAAGACAGTACAAGCTGTTAAAGGAAGTTAAAGATTATAGCAGGTAAGAATTTACTTGCTAAGGTAGAATCATTCGCCATGCGACTTGGTGGGTGGTAAGTTTTCTAAGGAAGGTGTTTTAACATGAGTCGAACAATCGATGATTTAATTAAAGGTTTGAATAAACAGCAGCAGGAAGCTGTTCGGCATACTGAAGGCCCATTGTTAATAATGGCTGGTGCAGGAAGTGGTAAGACTCGTGTGCTGACACACCGTATTGCATACTTAATGGAAGAAAAGGGTGTATCTCCAAGAAGCATATTGGCGATAACCTTTACGAATAAAGCCGCACGTGAGATGAAAGAGCGTGTTAGTAAGTTGGTTGGCCCAGAAGGTCAGGATATGTGGGTTTCTACCTTCCACTCGATGTGCGTGCGTATCTTGAGAAGAGATATTGATCGTATAGGCTACAATCGAAACTTTACCATATTAGATAGTGGTGATCAATTATCAGTAGTCAAACAGGTTTTAAAGGACTTAAATATTGATACGAAGCAATTTGAACCTCGTGCGATGCAAGGGCAGATTAGCACGGCGAAGAATGAGCTTATAACAGCAGAAGAATTTGCTAATAAGGCTGGTAATTTCTATGATCGTCAAGTTGCACGAGTGTTTGAAGGATACGAAAAAATTCTTCGGAAGAACCAGTCGCTTGACTTTGATGATTTAATCATGCAAACCATCCATCTTTTTAAGCGTGTTCCGGAGGTGTTGGAATACTATCAACGTCGATTCCAATATATACATGTGGATGAGTATCAAGATACAAACCATGCACAATATACTTTAGTGAAACAATTAGCAAATCGCTTTCAAAATCTATGTGTAGTAGGTGACTCTGATCAGTCGATTTATCGTTGGAGAGGAGCGGATATTTCCAATATCCTATCCTTTGAAAAAGATTATTCAACTGCCAAAACCGTATTTTTAGAGCAAAATTATCGTTCCACGAAATCCATTCTAGAAGCGGCTAATAAAGTAATTTCGAATAATCCAGGACGAAAACCAAAGAATCTATGGACTGAGAATCCAGATGGGCATAAGATTCATTATTATCAAGGTGCAACCGAACAAGATGAAGCATTTTATATCACGAATAAAATTCAGGAGCTCGTTCGAGAGGAAGGGATTTCTCCAAACGATATCGCTATTTTATACCGTACTAATGCGCAATCACGTGCGATTGAGGATACATTAATGAAATCAAATGTATCGTACCAAATGGTAGGCGGAACACGATTCTATGATCGTAAAGAGATTAAAGATATGGTTGCCTATTTACGCTTAATTACGAATCCGGATGATGATTTGAGCTTTGAGCGTGTCGTCAATGAGCCAAAAAGAGGAATTGGAAAAACCTCAATTGATCGGTTAAGAGCATATGCTGCTGAAAATGATATGTCCTTTTACCAAGCTGTAGAAGTGGTTGACTTTACTGGTGTAACGAAAAAGGCAGCCAATGCATTAGCCGAGTTTGGAAATCTAATCAAAACGTTAACACAGCAACAGGAATTTTTAACTGCAACTGATATGGTTGAAATGGTTTTGGAAAGAACAGGCTATGAGCAAATGTTAAAGAACGAACGCTCCATTGAAGCGCAAAGTCGCTTAGAAAACCTTGAGGAGTTCATGACGGTAACACAAAACTTTGAAGAATCAAGTGAAGACAAGACGTTGATTGCTTTCTTAACGGATCTAGCATTAATTGCAGACATTGATCGGGTTGATGAAGAAGATCCAGATAATCAAGAAAAAGTAACATTAATGACACTTCACGCTGCCAAAGGACTTGAGTTTCCTGTTGTTTTCCTTATTGGTTTAGAGGAAAATGTCTTTCCACATAGTCGTGCGATGTTTGACGATGAGGAAATGGAGGAAGAAAGACGGCTTGCTTATGTAGGGATTACACGTGCAGAGAAGCAGCTATATTTAACCAATGCAAAAATGCGTACCCTTTATGGACGTACGAATATGAATCCAATCAGCCGATTCATCAATGAAATTCCGGAAGAATTAATCGAAGGAATTGAACAAGCGAAGTCAGCAATGTTTGGATCGTCTCCGTTTGGCTCCCAATTTAAAAGTCAAACAAAATCACAGCCATCTGCACAGCAGACACAGTTAAGAAGAAAAGCTGAGAAATTACAAACCACAACTGGTGCTGAAAATCAAACTTGGAAACCAGGTGATAAAGCAGCCCACAAAAAGTGGGGAGTTGGTACGGTTGTGAAGGTGCAGGGTGAGGGTGATAAAATGGAATTGGATGTTGCTTTCCCGGCACCAACCGGTATTAAACGACTGCTTGCAAAATTTGCACCAATTACGAAACAATAGGGAGGTGCTTGCAGGATGGATAAAGCCCAAGCACAAGAAAAAATAAAATCCTTAAAAGAACTATTGAACCGTTTTGCACATGAATATTATGTTCTCGACAAGCCATCGGTTCCAGATTCAGAATATGATCAAAAACTAGAAGCGCTTCGACAATTAGAAGAGCAGTTCCCAGAATTGATAACCTCAGATTCTCCAACCCAACGTATTGGTGGAGAGCCACTGGAAGGTTTTCAAAAGGTACAGCATTCCATTCCTATGCTAAGCCTAGGTAATGCGTTTAACGAGCAGGATCTTCGAGATTTTGCTCGTCGCGCAAGCCAAGGAACAGATAAACCATTGTCCTTTGTATGTGAGCTTAAAATCGATGGTTTAGCAATTTCACTTACATACGAAGATGGTAAGTTGGTTCGAGGAGCTACACGTGGAGACGGAACAACAGGAGAAGACATAACAAGTAATTTACGTACGATTAAAAGCATCCCACTATCCATAAATGAAAAACGAAAGATTGAGGTTCGTGGAGAAGCATATATGCCTCATAAATCTTTTCTTGCTTTGAATCAAGTAAGGGAAGAAAATGGTGAGGAGCTTTTTGCAAATCCTAGAAATGCTGCTGCAGGCTCTTTAAGGCAGCTTGATCCGAAGCTAGCAGCATCCCGAAATCTAGATGCTTTTCTCTATGGGATTGGAGAATGGGAAGCAGATGTAGTTTCTTCTCATAGTGAACGATTAACACAGCTAAAAGAATTGGGATTTAGAACCAACCCAGAGTGGAAGAAATGTGACTCTGTTGAAGAAATTTTGGAATTTGTTGAGTACTGGACAAGCGAACGTCCCAATCTTCCGTATGAAATTGATGGAATTGTTATTAAAGTGGACGATCTTGAAACACAGGAAGATTTAGGGTTTACAGTGAAAAGTCCACGCTGGGCTATTGCATATAAATTCCCAGCGGAAGAGGTCGTTACAACATTAAAGGATATTGAATTAAGTGTTGGTCGTACTGGTGTCATTACGCCAACTGCAATTCTTGAGCCGGTTAAAGTAGCAGGCACAACGGTACAACGTGCTTCCTTACATAATGAGGATTTAATTCGTGCAAAGGATATTCGAATAGGGGACACCGTTGTTATTAAGAAGGCTGGGGATATTATTCCAGAGGTTGTACGAGTAATCACGGAGCAGCGTACTGGCCAGGAAGAAGCCTATTATATGCCGACCGAATGTCCAGCATGTGGTAGTGAGCTAGTTCGTTTGGAAGAAGAAGTTGCCTTAAGATGTATTAATCCTAACTGTCCGGCTCAGCTTCAAGAAGGATTAATTCACTTTGTATCACGAAATGCAATGAATATTGATGGTTTAGGGGAAAAAGTTATTAATCAGCTATTTAATGAAGGATTAATTCACACGATTGCGGATATTTATCGCCTAGACCGAGAGGAATTATTGAAGCTAGAGCGCATGGGTGAGAAATCAGTTGATAACTTATTACGTGCAATTGATACCTCCAAGGAAAATTCATTAGAGCGTTTATTGTTTGGTTTAGGTATTCGCTTTATTGGGGCAAAGGCCGCCAAAACCTTGGCTACTGAATTTGAAACTATGGATAAATTACAACAAGCAACCTATGACGAATTAATCGCGATAGATGAAATAGGCGATAAAATGGCAGATTCCGTTGTTCGATATTTTTCTGAAGGCAAGGTAACGGATTTGTTGAAGGAATTGAAGGAATTACAAGTGAATATGGAATACAAAGGTCCTAAACGAGCTGAAGTATCTGAGGATTCTAGTGTTTTTGCAGGGAAGACGGTTGTCCTAACTGGCAAAATGGAGCAGATGACAAGACCAGAGGCTAAAGAGCGTATTGAAGCGCTAGGCGGCAGTGTGACCGGCAGTGTCAGCAAGAAAACCGATATTGTTATTGCAGGAGAGGATGCCGGATCAAAATATGATAAGGCCATGAAGCTTGGTATAACGATATGGAATGAACAACAATTTATCGAAATGCTAGAGGCGTAAGGAGGGGTTATATGAGAAAAATAGCGTTGTCATTATTATCCGTACTCCTCTTGTTAGCGAGCTGTGCGCCGAGTTTAGATGATACTGAGGATGAAGTGGTACAAAACGAGGAAGAACCTACCGGTCAGCCATCGATTGTACCTACTTATAAGCTGTCAGATGAGGATTATCGAGTAATTCTACCGTATCGAACAAGTGAGTCAAGGGGTGTCATCACGAATCAAATGGCAAACCGTTTGGACATCGATGAGATGGAAGAAGGATTAATGAGACATTCAAAAGAATATTATGACCCGAACAAATATTACTTTGAAGAGGGTCAGTATTTAACTGCTGAAAAGGTCTATACTTGGATTGATGAATTAAATCCAGTCGTAGAAGATGGTGCAGACGAAGAGGTATACCGGGATAACCCGAGATACTTATCCCATATTTTAGAGCAGAATTATTTAAAAAGGAATGATGATAACTCAGTTGAGCTTGTTGGGCTTTCCATTGGGGTAGCTTTAAAGTCCCAATATGCCTTCCAAACGGAAATTGGTGGACCATATTATTATGAAGACATCAAAGAGAGTGTCATGCTTGAAAAAGGTAAAGAAATTGCACAAACCATATTAGAACGGATTCGACAAATTGAAGGCCTACAGGATGTGCCAATTATGCTAGCAATTTATCGTGAAGAAGCACGAGGATCTGCTGTACCAGGTAATTATGTTGCAAGAACATATGTGGAAAAAGGAGATATGTCTATTGATGATTGGGAGGGAATCAACGAAGATTATATTCTATTCCCATCGCGAGAGGCAGAAAAAGAGTACGTAGATGATTCAAAAATTGTTAACACATTTGGAGGGGACATTGCTGAATTTTTCCCTAACTATGTTGGGTACATCGGTGAGGGATTTTATGTGAATGAAGAGCTGCAAAAGCTTAATATAGAGGTCCCAATTGAGTTTAATGGAAAAGGTGAAGTTATTGGCTTTGCGCAATACACCTATGGACTGGTAAAGGACAAATTTCCAAATAACTATGATATCGAAATTAAGATAAGTTCGAGTGAACGACTAGAGGCTTTAATCAGTCGTGAGACAGGGGAAGAGGACCCTTCTGTTCATGTATTTGATTAAAAACAGCCGAATGTTTGAACAGTAAACCATATTAAGATAGAATAAGGAGTGGATATATTCCACTCCGTTTTTTATGAACTAATTTGTATGAAATATGTTATTTGAAAACGGAAACAAAAGGAATAAATCGGATTACTTTTATGGGAGGTTTTACTTTATGGTAGTACCGTACAAGCATGAGCCTTTTACTGATTTTACAGTAGAGGAAAACAAGCAGCTAATGCTAGATGCATTGAAAAAGGTTGAAGCAGACCTTGGAAAAGAATATCCACTTATTATCGGTGGGGAAAGAATTACCACAGAGGATAAGATTGTTTCCGTTAACCCGGCTAATAAAGAGGAAGTAATCGGATATGTATCAAAAGCAAACAAAGAACTAGCGGAAAAAGCAATTAAAGTGGCTGATGAGACTTTTGAAACATACTGGAGAAAATCTGATCCGAAGTTTCGTGCAGATATCCTGTTCCGTGCAGCAGCAATTGTGCGCCGCCGTAAACATGAATTCTCTGCGCATCTTGTAAAAGAAGGCGGTAAGCCTTGGAAGGAAGCAGATGCGGATACTGCAGAAGCTATCGACTTTTTAGAATATTATGGACGTCAAATGCTAAAATTGAAAGATGGCATTCCAGTAAACAGCCGTCCAATTGAATATAATCGTTTTGACTACATCCCATTAGGAGTAGGATTGGTTATTTCACCATGGAACTTCCTGTTTGCTATTATGGCAGGAACTACCGTTGCAGCAATGGTAACAGGTAACACTGTATTACTGAAACCTGCGAGCTCCACTCCAGTTATTGCATATAAATTTATGGAAGTACTAGAAGAAGCGGGTCTACCTGATGGCGTTATTAACTTCATTCCTGGACCAGGTAGTGAGGTTGGAGATTTCTTAGTTGATCATCCACGTACTCGTTTCGTAAGCTTCACTGGATCACGTGAAGTTGGTACACGTATTTTTGAACGTGCAGCAGTTGTTCATCCAGGCCAAAAATGGTTAAAACGTACCATCATTGAAATGGGTGGTAAGGATACAATTGTTGTAGATAAAGAAGCAGATCTTGAGTTAGCAGCTCAATCAATTGTGCAGTCTGCATTCGGATTCTCTGGACAAAAATGTTCAGCATGTTCTCGTGCTATTATTCATGAGGATGTATATGATCAAGTAACAAGCCGTGTGGTTGAATTAACAAAAGAACTATCAATTGGTAATCCATCTGATCCATCTAACTTATTTATGGGACCTGTAATAGATCAAGGTGCATATGATAAGATAATGGAATATATTGAAATTGGCAAACAAGAAGGTCAATTACTAGTAGGTGGAACAGGCGACGACTCTACTGGTTGGTTTGTAAATCCAACTGTAATTGGTGATTTAGATCCTAAAGCACGTATTATGCAAGAGGAAATCTTCGGACCAGTAGTTGGTTTAACGAAAGCAAAAGACTTTGATGAAGCAATTGAATTTGCTAATAATACAGAGTATGGTTTAACGGGTGCAGTTATCACCAATAATCGTGAACACTTAGAACAAGCTCGCAGAGACTTCCATGTTGGAAACCTATACTTCAATCGTGGTTGTACAGCTGCAATTGTTGGTTACCAACCATTTGGTGGATTCAATATGTCTGGTACAGATTCAAAAGCTGGTGGTCCAGACTACCTAGTTCAACATATGCAAGGTAAGACAACTTCAGAAATGTTTTAATATAAAATAAGCAAAACCTCTTTTAGTGTATTTTCACTAAAAGAGGTTTTTTTACTAGGTGACGAAAGTTAGGAAAAAAATACGTAATTATCCCCTCTATTTCGACAAATTTCAGTGCAGTTCGACATTGTTTTGGTTCATTTTCAATTGAAACTTTCCTACTTTCCTCATTTTAGGAAAGTAGGAAAGTTTTTAGGGGGTTTATTAGTACTTTTTACCCCCAACTTTCCCAATATGAAAACTTTTTGGATGTGTTATGATATATTTAACAAATAGAAATAGAAGCAGAATAATAGGAGGAAAGAATCATGGAGATTGGCTCCTTTATCAAATTGCAGCGTGTCAAACAAGGAATGACGCAAGAAGAACTCGCCGAAGGAATTGTTTCTATGTCCTATTTGTCAAAGATTGAAAATCAGCGTACAGAAGCAAGTCCCGAAGTAATCAGCATGCTTTGTACACGTCTTGGAATTGAATTGGATAGCGAAAAAGACATCACGATTAAGGAAAAATGTGAACAATGGTTTAACATGCTATTTGAAGTCAATAACAAGGATGAGATCATTGAAAAATACATTGAACTCAATGAGTTAATGACGATGGTTCGCTCAGACAGCCTAATGATGTTTGAAATACATAAAATAAGATATTTTCTTATTATGGGCGAGCTTGACAATGCATTAGAACAGATTAATAGCTTGAATGAAATTTCGGGTACATTTGATAGTCTGCATTTATTCTACTGGTATAAATTCAAAGGGAATTTTGCCACTACAAATAATGAGTATAATCAGGCTATGCGCATGTATCGGCTTGCGGAGGATAAGATTAATCAAGTTAATCTATCTGATTCTGAAATAGCTGACTTACAGTACACAATTGCGGTAACTCATAGTAAATTGCTGAATACATTAGAGGTTATTGAGTATTCGAATAAAGCAATTGATATCTTTCAAAAAGAATATAACTTCATTCGTTGTGCACAGTGCCATATTCTATTAGGAATATCCTATAGAAGGATTAAGATGTATGAGAAAGCTATTAAGCATTATAATCTAGCCAGACATCTTGGGGAGTTAAACAAGAATAACAATATCATACAGCTTACCAATCAAAACTTGGGGTATTTATATTCGGCAATTGGTGACTCAAAAGAGGCAATTAAACACTATCGTGGAGCAATTGATGACGAAGCAGTTGGCTTAAATGAAAGATTGATAGCTACCACTAACCTCATCAAAGAGTACTACAAAACGCATAACTTTGAAAAAGCGTTAGAAGTAATTGAGAAGGCCAAGCGATTATTAGATTTAGCGAAAAATAATGTGTTTTATGAGTTATATTATTATATCATTCACTCATATATATATGCTATCAATGATCAATATGATCAATTTACTAAGTTAGTAATAGAGGATCTTATACCCTACTTGAAAAAACATAAGGATCATGGGAATTTAATACTGTTTACCAATATGTTAGCAAAGCATTTTGAACAGGTAGGTAAGTATAAGGACTCTGTTAAATACTATAAGCTTGCAAACCTCACATACGAGGAAATAGTTAATTTGTAAGGGAGGGATAATGATGAAAAAACTTATTGCTTCATTAGCTTTAGGAACTCTTCTTGTTGGTGGATTTTTATTCGCACAAGATTCTCAACCAAGTGAATTAGCACATGGTGAGGCAGAGCCTAGCGTATTCAACATTTCTAGTGTTTCTTTAGTTAATGTTTACTAATCAATTTTAAAGCTTGTCAGTAATTCTTAATTTTTTACCCTATTACTATATGATAGATTTTGCCTGAAGTAGTGTGGAAACTATTTCAGGTCTTTTTTTTATGAATTATACAGATTATTCCATAAAATTAGATTTTAATTTTTTATTATAACAAGACCAAAATTTTTATACAAATATTTCGGGTTATCACCTGTAATGCAATAATCCTGTGTTATCATAGTGAATGGGAAGGGTGAATTTTAAATTTTTAAAAAATTTAATGTTTATAGGATTTTATGCATACACTTTTCCTGAGAAATAATAGATAGGAGTATGGATAAATAAGAAAGGGGATGCAGAGATGGAAGAATATGCTCTATCTGGTGCTACGTGGTTTTGGATGTTTGTTCCAATGCCATTATTAATTTTATTTTCAATTGTTTCGTTGTTTACGAAAAAGGGGGATTAGGAAGTGGACTTTACAGTATTAGCTACGTTTATTGTATATTTAATTGGAATGCTAGTTATTGGTATTGTCATGTATTACAGAACTAATAATTTATCAGATTATGTGTTAGGTGGACGCTCACTCAGTCCTAGTGTTGCCGCATTAAGTGCAGGAGCTTCTGACATGAGTGGTTGGCTACTACTCGGATTACCTGGTGCTATTTATGTTTCCGGATTTGGTGGAGCATATGGTGGTTGGATGGCCATTGGGCTAGCAGTTGGTGCCTATTTAAACTGGCAATTCGTGGCCAAGAGATTACGTGTATATACAGAAGTCTCGAATAACTCAATCACGATTCCAGATTTTCTGGAGAATCGCTTTAAAGATAAGTCTCATATACTCCGTGTAATTTCTGCACTTGTTATTCTATTATTTTTCACCTTTTATACATCTTCGGGCATGGTTGCAGGAGCAACACTATTCGAATCTTCATTTGATTTATCCTATAATACAGCACTATGGATTGGTGCTATTGTAGTTGTGTCGTACACGTTCTTAGGTGGATTTTTAGCGGTAGTTTGGACAGATTTCTTCCAAGGTATATTAATGCTTGTAGCGTTAATTGTTGTACCAATTGTTGCTTTAAATGAAATTGGTGGTTGGGATGCTGCTGTTCAAGCAATTGGTAATGTAGATCCTGCACTTCTGGATATGTTAGCAGGGGTTGGTACGTTTGCCGGAACAATTGCCATTATCTCAGGTGCTGCTTGGGGATTAGGATACTTTGGCCAGCCACATATTCTAGTTCGCTTCATGGCATTGCGTTCACCAAAAGATGTACCTAAAGCAAAATTCGTCGGAACGACATGGATGATTCTAGGGTTGTATGGTGCAGTATTTACTGGATTCATTGGTATTGCGTTCATTGGAACACAGGACGTATCGCAGTTAGGTGAATATGGCATTAAGCTTGTTGAGGAAAATGGAATGCAAGTACTTGATAATGAGGAAACAATCTTTATCGCCTTTACACAGCTTTTATTCCATCCTGTTATAGCCGGAATTCTATTGGCTGCTATCTTGTCAGCAATCATGAGTACAATTGATTCACAATTATTGGTTTCTTCTTCTGCCGTAGCAGAGGATTTCTACAAAGCTATTTTCCGTAAAAAAGCGACGGACAAAGAACTTGTTTGGGTTGGAAGAATTGCGACAGGTGTTATTGCATTAATTGCAACATTACTTGCGATGAACCCAGAAAACTCTGTGTTAGAGCTAGTTGACTTTGCCTGGGCTGGATTTGGTGCCGCCTTCGGTCCAACTATTATTCTAGCATTATTCTGGAAACGTATGACACGTAACGGAGCATTAGCGGGTATTGTCGCTGGTGCGGTTACCGTTATCGTATGGGGAGGATACTTGGAAGGTGGAATTTTCGATTTATATGAAATCGTTCCAGGATTTATTCTTAACTTAATCGTTACCGTAATTGTCAGCTTACTAGGAAAAACGACAAGTGAAATGGAATCTGAATTTGATGAGACGTTAGCACAGTTAAAATAATTTTGATTAATTAGGTCACTTCTTATTTAAGGAGTGGCCTTTTTTATATGGTTTCATTGCTTGAAAAGTTGCCTATCCCTAGTAAATTCTGCTATTATCAATAGTATTGTAGCAGTTTTTTAATTGTCCAAAAGATAATGATAAACTAATCACGATAGATTAATGGAGGTGCAAAGAATGGCAGAAATTACAAAGGATCAAGTGAAGCACGTTGCAAATTTAGCACGTCTTGAAATTACGGAGCAAGAAGCAGAGATGTTTACGGAGCAATTAAGCTCCATAATTACATTTGCAGAGCAACTAAATGAATTAGACACGGATGGAATTGAGCCAACTACCCACGTCTTAGACTTGAAGAACGTCATGCGTAAGGACGAGCCTAGACAATGGATTACAAGAGAGGATGCATTGAAGAATGCTCCAGATCAAAAGGATGGGCAGTTCCGGGTACCATCAATTCTGGCCGATTAACAACGAATTTTCGGCTGCACATGCCCAACAAAGCCAGTTTTCTAAGAATAAGGAGGGAAATCGATGTCATTGTTTGATAACAGCATAAAAGAAATAGAAGCAAAATTACATAATAAAGAAATTACCGTGAGTGACCTTGTTGAGGCTTCTTATAATCGTATTCATGAAGTTGATGACCAGGTTCACGCATTTTTAACATTAGATGAAGAAAACGCACGTCAAAAAGCAAAAGAATTAGATAACGGTTCGGATACAACTGCTAAGTTATTCGGAATTCCGGTGGGAATTAAAGATAATATCGTAACAAAAGGACTGCGCACAACTTGTGGAAGTCAATTTTTACGTAATTTTAATGATCCTCTTTACGATGCAACTGTAGTGGAAAAACTAAATGCTGAGAAAGTCGTGACAGTAGGAAAATTAAATATGGATGAGTTTGCAATGGGTTCCTCTAATGAGAATTCAAGTTATACGCCAACTCGTAATCCTTGGAATACAGACTATGTACCAGGAGGATCTAGTGGTGGATCAGCAGCAGCGGTTGCATCAGGTCAGGTTCTTTTCTCATTAGGCTCTGATACTGGTGGTTCCATTCGTCAGCCAGCAGCATTCTGTGGTGTGGTTGGTTTGAAGCCTACCTATGGTCTTGTATCCCGTTTTGGATTAGTTGCTTTCGCATCTTCCCTAGATCAAATTGGACCATTAACACGTACGGTTGAAGATAATGCACGAGTACTAGAAGTAATTGCAGGTCATGACAAAATGGATTCTACTAGTGCAAATGTGGAAGTCCCAACATATACAGAAGCGTTGACAGGTGATGTTAACGGATTAAAAATTGCGGTTCCGAAAGAGTACTTAGCAGAAGGTGTTAATCCTGAGGTTCGTGAAGCAGTGATGGAAGCTCTGAAAGTCTATGAATCACTTGGAGCTACTTGGGAAGAGGTTTCTCTGCCGCATTC
This sequence comes from Ornithinibacillus xuwenensis, assembly GCF_039614845.1. NCBI lineage: Bacteria > Bacillati > Bacillota > Bacilli > Caryophanales > Bacillaceae > Ornithinibacillus > Ornithinibacillus xuwenensis. The sequence goes on from NZ_JBDIML010000004.1 coordinate 102,928, forward strand.
TAAATATGCAGTCTCAACCTATTATTTACTAGCTTCATCTGAAGCATCGGCAAACCTAGCGCGCTTTGATGGTGTTCGCTATGGCGTTCGTTCGGAAAACGCAGATAATATGGTTGATATGTTTAAAAAGTCTCGTAGTGAAGGCTTCGGGGAAGAAGTGAAGCGACGTATTATGCTTGGAACCTTTGCCTTAAGCTCTGGCTATTATGATGCTTATTATAAAAAAGCACAAAAAGTACGTACATTAATTAAGAATGATTTTGAAAAAATATTCGAGGAATATGATGTTGTTATTGGGCCTACAACACCAACACCTGCATTTAAGGTTGGCGAGAAAATTAATGATCCATTAACGATGTATGCAAATGATATCTTAACCATTCCAGTAAACTTAGCTGGCGTTCCAGGAATCTCTGTTCCATGTGGATTATCAGAGGCAGGTCTTCCAATTGGTCTACAAATCATTGGAAAGCATTTTGATGAGAGTACGGTATTCCGTGCAGCACATGCATTTGAACAAGCAACAGATCACCATACAAAACGACCTCAACTAGGAGGTGCAAAGGCATGAATTTCGAAACAATTATTGGTTTAGAAGTACACGTTGAGCTGAAAACAAAAAGTAAAATATTTAGTCCGAGCCCAAATGCGTTTGGAGCAGAACCAAATTCAAATGTGAATCCGATTGACTTAGGATATCCTGGAGTACTTCCGGTATTAAATGAAGAGGCAGTTAACTTTGCAATGAAGGCTGCGATGGCTCTAAATTGTCAAATTGCAACCGATACAAAATTCGACCGTAAAAATTACTTCTATCCAGATAATCCGAAGGCATACCAAATCTCACAATTTGATCAACCAATAGGCGAGCATGGTTGGATTGAAATTGAAGTCGGTGGCAAGAAGAAAAGAATCGGAATTACGCGCGTGCATTTAGAAGAGGATGCAGGTAAGCTCACCCATGGTGATGATGGCTATTCTTATGTAGACTTTAACCGTCAAGGAACACCATTAATTGAAATTGTATCCGAGCCGGACATGCGTACTCCGGAAGAAGCATATGCATATCTAGAAAAGCTAAAAACCATTATCCAATATACGGGTGTTTCGGATGTGAAGATGCAGGAAGGTTCGCTACGTTGTGATGCCAATATTTCACTTCGTCCCTATGGACAAGAGAAATTTGGTACGAAAGCAGAATTGAAAAATCTAAATTCATTTACCTTTGTTCAAAAGGGACTCGAATTTGAAGAGAAGCGTCAGGAAAAAGTATTGCTTTCAGGTGGCGAAATTCTACAGGAAACTCGTCGTTATGATGAGAAAACAAAAGAAACCATCCTAATGCGTGTAAAGGAAGGTTCAGATGATTACCGTTATTTCCCAGAACCAGATTTAGTGCCTTTATATATTGACGATGCATGGAAGGAAAGAATTCGTAATGAAATTCCTGAGCTTCCAGATGCACGTAAACAACGCTATATTAACGAGTTAGGTCTATCTGAGTATGATGCATCCATGCTAACTGGTTCGAAGGAGATGGCCGACTTCTTTGAAGAAACGATTCAACAAGGTGCTGATATAAAGCAGGCTTCTAACTGGTTAATGGGCGAAGTGTCTGGCTACATGAATAAGCACTATAAGGAATTACATGAATTAGCCCTTACACCAGATGCGTTAGGCAAAATGATTACGTTAATTGAGGATGGAACCATCTCTTCTAAAATTGCGAAAAAAGTATTTGCAGAATTAGTTGAAAATGGTGGTGATCCAGAACAAATTGTAAAAGATAAGGGTATGGTTCAAATATCAGATGAGGGCCAATTGCGTGAAGTAATCACGGCAATACTCAATGACAATGAACAATCAATTATTGATTACAAAAATGGGAAGGATCGTGCACTAGGATTTTTAGTTGGGCAAGTAATGAAAGCAACAAAAGGTCAAGCAAATCCTCCAATGGTTAATAAGATTTTGATTGAGGAAATGGATAAGCGATAAAAAGTTATGTGGGGCTAGACTATTAGTAAAAAGTAGTCTAGCCTTTCTTCTGATAATGTTCTCGATTCCAAATCTTCTAAGTAGCATGATAAAAATCTTTTCAAATTCACAAAATATGGATATGATAGAAATACATGCGAATTTATCCAATCATTAATATAGATACTAATTATGAGGATTATGGCATAATGTAGCATTGGAGAGGGGACATGTATGATGAAAAGAGCCCGTATAATTTATAATCCGACTTCAGGTCGTGAGGCGTTTAAGAAAGAATTACCGGCTGTTTTGGAGAAATTTGAAAAAGCAGGTTATGAAACGTCTGCACATGCCACTACGGGTGAAGGTGATGCAATAGAAGCTGCCAGAACTGCCGTTGAACGTCAATACGATATTGTAATTGCAGCTGGTGGAGATGGCACGATTAACGAGGTAATTAATGGACTAGCTGAGCAGGAATATAAACCAAGGCTAGGGGTTATTCCAGTAGGAACAACCAATGATTTCGCAAGGGCATTAACAATCCCACGCGATATACAAAAAGCAGTGGATATTATTCTAGAGGATTATTCCATGCTTTTAGATATAGGTAAAGTGAACAACCAGTTCTTCATTAATATTGCAGGTGGTGGAAAGCTTACCGAGTTAACGTACGACGTACCTAGTAAGCTTAAAACAATGATTGGACAACTTGCATATTATGTAAAAGGAATTGAAATGCTTCCTTCCTTAAAGCCAACTCACGTCAAAATAGAATACGATGGAAATGAAATAGAAGAAGATATTATGTTATTTTTAATTTCCAATACGAATTCAGTGGGTGGATTTGAGAAGCTAGCACCAGATGCATGTTTAAATGATGGTTATTTTGACTTATTAATATTACGGAAAACAAATCTGGCAGAGTTTATTCGAATTGCGACATTGGCATTACGAGGAGCTCATTTAGAGGACAAGCATGTCATCTATGCAAAAGCGAAACATATTACGGTAACACCAACCGATAAGATGCAATTAAATATTGATGGTGAATATGGTGGATTGCTACCAGGGGAATTCCGTAATCTTCAGCAGCATATTGAATTCTTTGTACCAGAATCCTATTTTAATAGGGAGACTACTGAAGATTAAGTAGTCTCCTTTCGTTTCATATAAATGGATTTACAAGGTATGATAAGATAAGAAGCAATAAATCAGAACGAAAAAGGAAGATACATAAATGGCAAAACAATCTACACCAGTTAAGAAGAATGATACGGTTACCATACGCTTTGAAGACTTAACACATGAAGGAAATGGCGTTGGTAAAATAAATGGCTATCCGTTATTTGTTCCGTACGGTCTACCAGGTGAAGAAGCGCAGGTAAAGGTAGTGAAAGTAAATAAAAATTTTGGATTTGGAAAGTTGCTAGAAGTAAAAAATCCTAGTCCAGAACGAGTAGAACCGCCTTGTGATGTATTTTATAAATGTGGAGGCTGTCAGATTCAGCATATGAGCTATAATTTGCAGCTGTCTATGAAACAACAGCAAGTAAAAAACGTTCTACGTAAAGTTGCCCATCTAGAGCATGTACCGGTTCACCCTACGATTGGAATGGAAGATCCTTGGCGTTACCGGAATAAGGTTTCGATTCCAGTAGGGGAGAAAGACGGTGAATTGATTACGGGATTTTACCAAATGCGAAGTCATCATATTATTGAAGATATGGATACCTGTGTTGTTCAAGACGATCTAAATGACCGAATGGTCGAAGCTGTTCGACGAATTGCGGATAGAATTGGTATCGAAGCGTATGATGAAAAAAGTCATCGTGGTGTATTACGTCATATCATGGTTCGAACTGGTCAAGAGACTAAAGAAACGATGATTGTACTAATTACACGTACGAAGGAACTACCGTATAAAAATGAATTCATCCGTGAATTAACCGAAACCTATCCAAATGTTAAATCAATTATCCATAATGTTAATCCTGCCCGTACGAATGTAATTTTGGGAGATAAGACAACCGTGCTTTGGGGTGAGGAATATATTTATGATTCTATCGGAGACATTCGCTTTGCAATTTCAGCAAAGTCCTTCTATCAAGTGAATCCAACACAAACTAAAAGACTCTATGAAAAAGCGTTGGAATATGCAGCAATCGATGAGCATGATACAGTTATTGATGCCTATTGTGGAATTGGCACCATCTCATTATTCTTGGCGAAGAAAGCCAAAAAAGTTTACGGTGTTGAGATTGTTCCGGAAGCAATCGAGGATGCAAAAGAGAATGCGAAATTAAACGGAATGACAAATGTTGAGTTTGAGGTTGGAACAGCAGAGGAAGTTATGCCAAAATGGAAGAAAGAGGGGCTGAGACCAGATGTCATTGTCGTTGACCCTCCTCGTAAAGGCTGTGATGAAGGATTGCTTCAAGCAATGATTGAAATGAGGCCGAAGCGAGTCGTCTATGTGTCCTGTAATCCATCCACCCTTGCACGTGATTTGCGGATTTTAGAAGATGGTGGATATGAAACAAAAGAAGCACAGCCAGTCGATATGTTTCCGCAGAGTATGCATGTGGAGTGTGTGGCGTTGTTAGAGTTGAAATAGCTTTGATATCAATGGGTTTAGTGGTTGTTAACTAAATATAGAAGTGTGTTTTATGTTCCCTCGGAGTAATAATTCGGGGGATTTTTTGCCCCCCGGGTTCTTACTTTTACATAAAAAAGTAAATACGATAAGTCCTTTCGTATGGCATTATGAGTTAAATTATAACTTTAAAAAAATTCACAGATGAGTTCGTATATGTTTCGTTTTTTCCTTTCCATTTCATCTACTCAAAAACTTAGTTTGTAAAATGTTAATGGCCTCTTCAATTTCTTTTAGATCGGAATCTGTCAAATTTTTAATTCGCTCTTGAAAATTTAATTCAAGCTGTCGAAACACTTTATTCATTAGTACCGTTCCATTTTCTGTAAGACAAATGTCAAACTTTCGACGATCATTTGAATCAATAATTTTTTCGCATAGTTGACTTTGAATTAATTTTTTTAACTCACGGCTAGAATTAGGTAAAGATAAATGCAAGCATTCACTGATTTCACTGAGAGTTACAGGTTGGCTAACCGTAATGAATTCTAATATTTTGTATTGAACGGTAGTTATGTTTTCAATTTTTATTTCTTTTGTCATATCATTTGTCACTTGATGCACAGATGACGTAAATCGAACGAACTGTTGGAAAAGCTTACCTTTGTCCATGTAAATCACCTCAATTACAAAATATCAAAATTATTATCAAAAAACAATTATCAATTGACAACTAAATTAGATGGATGGTACCATTTAGTTATCAAATGATAACTAAAGGGGAGTTTTTTTATGAATGTTTTAATTGTTTTTACCCATCCCAATCACCAAAGCTTGAGTTACTCGTTTTTACAAGGGGTACTTCGAGGGTGTAAGGAAAATCATGCTATCCAGAATGTTCAGGTCTTAGACTTATATGGTGAGAATTTTAATCCAATCCTTACATTTGGGGAGAATAAGAAGAGAAGAGATATGTATAAAGATCCAGAGTTAGAAAAATATCGTAATCAATTATCATGGGCTGAAAAGATTATTTTTATCTATCCTATATGGTGGGGGAGGCCACCAGCTATGTTAATGGGTTATATTGATAAAATGTTTGCTTCAGGGTTTGCTTACAAAGATAACGGTAAGTTGTTACCAGAAGGGTTGTTAAAAGGTAAATCAGTCGTCTGTATTTCGGTAATGAAAGGTCCGACCCTTTATCCCATGTTTTGGCTAAATAACGCTCATAAAGTTTTGATGCGTAAGGCATTGTTTCAATACGTTGGCATTAAAAAGGTGAAATTTCTTGAGTTTGGGAACATGGAAAGTGCAAAGGGGAAGCAGGTTGAAAAAATAGAAAGAGTATATAAATATTTTCAAAAATTGAATAGCCATAGCTTAACCTCATAAAAATAATCGCTAGTTGGTGAGAGTGAATTGAGGGAATATAGTGAGGGAAGGGGGCACACCCATATGCAATGACAATATTTATGTGTGTAGTATCATCTGCCTATTAAAACACTTGTTGAGTGCATCGCTATATTGGAGTTGATGTCTAAAATCAGACATTGCTTATCTATAAAAAGACCCAGTTTTTTAGGAAGAAAATAATTTCTAATTACCGGGTCTTTTTCGTGCTTTTCACTCATTTTTACTACATTTCTGATAGAGGCATCAAACATAGAAAGAAGACTTTTAACCTGCTGCCGGAGGAGTTGCTGTATTGGTTCTAGCTCCTAATTCTTGATCTAATAACAGAAGAGCTGAAGGATTATTTTCGGCGATTTGTAGACGATCGACAATTGTTTTAACTTGTGCTTCTTCGTCTATTTGTTCTCTTAGAAAGTCCTGAATAATTACAGCAGCTTGAGGGTCTACTTGATTAGTATAATTGAACGCTTGACGGTATGAGTTTGTTACATACTGTTCATGTGCCAATACTTTCTGAAACGTTTCTAATGGTGTACCAAAGTCACTTTGTTGTGCTGGGATACTATTCAGTTGTACAGTACCATCCCGATTAACAACAAAATCAATTAAGGTAAGTAAATGGGTCCTTTCTTCTTCAGATTGTAATCTTAGCCAATGAGCCATCCCAGTTAAGTTCAGTCTCCCCATATAGGAAGACATGGCAAGATATAACGTTGTAGATAAATGTTCAATTTGTATTAAGTTATTGAACAATTTCTGAAGCTCTTCGTTCATACTTTATTCACTCCTATTTCAAAAGTCATTCAACTTTATTTTATAGACTCAACTAAATAATGGTACCTTGGCCTAACAACTTTTTAGGGGAATATGGTGAGTTTTATGGGGGGATACCCATACATATTTATTTTTATTACATATCTTACTTAAGAAAGAAGTGGGTGTTTTCATTATAAAAATAACTTGCTGAGGAGGAAAAAAGATGAATAATGAAGTGATTTATGACCATTTTCATACAGAGCGACAAAGCAGATTATTTGGAAGACCATATGGATATGGATTTGGAAGACCTAGACCATTTGGATATGGATTCGGAAGACCGTACGGGTATGGATATGGATTTGGAGGGCCATTTCTTGGAGGGGTTTTAGGAGGATTGTTAGGCAGTGCAATCATTTCTCCTTATGGATATGGTTACGGTTATCCTTATTATAGTGGTTTTAGAGGCTATTCAATCTATAACAATTACTAGCGGATAGAAGTTCAGCTATATTTTGTATTTTGGTAACTGATTATTATAAATTGAAAGGATTGAGAAGCATGAACTATTACCTATATGAGTGTCGGGGGCAATATCCTTATTATGTTCCTATACCTATGTATCACTTCGGGGGGTATTCTGGTTATTTGAACTATTCCAATGAGCAAGGGCCTGTAAATCGATTTGAATCTTTTCGTACTTCCGAAGGTCATGAAAAGATTATATTAAAAGATTATGGTTCAAAACCATATGTTGTAAATATCAATGAAGCAGCCAAGCAAAACAACACATTCCGGACAGCTTTGTGGACGGGAACACATCTGCAAGTAACTTTAATGAGCATCAATGTTGGTGATGATATTGGGTTAGAAATACATCCGGATGTTGATCAATTCTTACGGATTGAACAAGGTCAAGGATTGGTTAAAATGGGTAATAGTAAAAATAATTTGAACTTTGAAAGACATCTTACTGATGATTCCGCTATTATGGTACCTGCGGGAACATGGCATAATGTAATAAATACAGGAAATATACCTCTAAAGCTCTATTCCATATATGCTCCGCCTAATCATCCCTTCGGCACTGTTCATGTTACCAAAGAGGATGCAATAGATGCAGAAGAAGGTCATGGACACAGTAATAGTAATTCTGATGTTTTTGGCAGAACGCCAGATGAATGGATAAAATATACTGAATATTTGGTGGAAGAAGGCTTAGAGGATGTTAAAAGAGGAATAAATATGACGCACATTCTGCAAGAATTTATTTTAATGGGTGTACTCGTTGGAAAGGGTTTTTCACCTGAAAAGGCTTATGAAACAGTAGAAGAATGGGAACGTACAGGAGAATCCATGCTTCTTCAGCAGAGTAAAAATATGTAGAAAAAAGAAAATAGGATATTGCAAAAAGAGATAGGAAAAGAGTGTAAATCACTTACTTTTCGTATCTCTTTTTTGTAATAGCTGACTATGTCACAACTGAATGAACTCTTGCAAGAATGCATAATGAAATCTCAAAATATCTATTCATTACTTTTTAGAATAGGGGCAAATTATACATGAATCTATATAAAGGAGGTACATTATTGAATAACTTAACAGAGTTAGAGGTTGAGAATTTGCGTCACCTTATTGGTGGCCATGGATTAGTAGTACAAAAACTAGAAGCATACGCCCATAATTGTACAGATCCAGAGTTAAAGACTATTTTGGAAAGAGATGCTCAAGCAGCAAAGCAAGCACAACAACAACTTATGACATTTTTGGGATAGGAGGTTATTTCATGCTACAAGATAAAGAGATGGTAAGTGATTATTTGGCTGGGTTAAATGCTAGTTTGACCGGATATGCAACGATGATTACGCAAGCAAATAATTCTGAACTTAGACAAACATTAATAAATATGAGAAATCAAGATGAATCTCGTCAAAGAGTTGTATACCAATACGCACTTCAAAAAGGTTATTATAATCCAGCAGCCCTAGCTTCTCAAGAAGTGATACAGCAGTTAAAAGCACAATTGTCATCTGAACAATAACATTATTGTTCCAAAGCAATTAACACAACAATATGTTGAAAATTAATAGCTAAATATAAATCCGAACTGGACCCATAATGGATCCAGTTCTTTTTCATAGTAAATTTATACTTCGCTCTTGACTATGGTGTAACCCCATACTTTAGGATATCAATATTGATTACAAAATATGGGGGATGAAAAATATGGCTGTGGTAAGAGGAATAGAAAAAGAATACACCCTAAGATCATTACTAGCATACGCAGCTCCAACCATTGGTGTCATGTTATTTATTTCTATTTATACAATGGTTGATGGTATTTTTGTAGCACGGTTTATTAATGCAACGGCATTGTCTGCCATTAATATATTTATGCCGATTTTTACATTGATTATGGCAATTGCTCTAATGCTTGGAACGGGTGGAAGTGCAATCATTGCCAAGAAAATGGGGGAGAATAACTATCCAGAAGCTAGAAGTAACTTTACCTTTATTGTTATATGTGGAGCGATAATTGGTTTGATCATCACGATTTTAGGATTAGTATTTATTCGGCCGTTGTTAGAGCTGCTCGGAGCAGGAGAAAGTCATGAGCTATTTGACTATACGTTTACCTATGCAACGATACTATTAGCTATTAGCCCACTGCTTATCATCCAGATGATGTTTGAAAATTATTTTGTGGCAGCTGGGAAACCAAATTTAAGTTTGGTGATCACACTAATAGGTGGGGGAGCAAACATTGCTTTGGATTACGTTTTTATTGTTGTTATGGAAATGGGGATTGCAGGTGCTGCAATTGGAACAGCCATCGGAATTGCGATACCGGCAATTACCGGAATGATTTATTTCTTCTCAGCTAAGCATAATCACCTCCATTTTGTGAGACCAAAGATAGACTGGAAGGTATTCTTAAAAAGCTGTATGAATGGTTCTTCTGAAATGGTATCGAATCTATCCTCTTCCGTAGTAACCTTTGCTTTTAATCTCCTAATGCTTCATTATATTGGGGTAGATGGAGTTGCTGCAGTTGCGATTATGCTCTATGTTATGATGTTTTTAACGCCAATCTTTATGGGGTATTCAGCTGGAATTGCACCAATTATCAGCTTTAATTATGGGAGTCAAAATGTTATCCAATTAAAACGTATCTTTAAATATAGCATATTGGTTATTCTTAGTAGCTCCATTATTATGTTAGGACTTTCTTTTTTACTAGGGCCACTTCTCATTCAGTTTATGGTGGATAAGGGGAGTGAAGTGTATCATATAGCCGCAGATGGATTTCAACTATTTTGTGTTAGTTTTTTATTTATGGGAGTGAATATCTTTACTTCGATGCTGTTCACTGCTCTATCCAATGGAAGAATTTCAGCAGCAATATCATTTTTACGAACACTAGTATTCGTTCTGATAGGTTTATTGGTATTACCGGTACTCATTGGAGTAAATGGAATATGGATCGCTGTACCATTAGCTGAATTTCTATCGATTGTTGTTTGTGTTATCTTCTTATTTCGTAATCGAAAGGTTTATCATTATATCTAAACGAGAATGAAGAGAGAGGTGTATCTTTTATGCCCATAAACCCACAAATTCATTTAACGACAGGGCAATTTGCCAAACTAATGGGGGTTAGTAAAGATACGTTATTTTATTATGATAAGGTTGGTATTTTTTCTCCAGAGATAGTTGCTACAAATGGATATCGATATTATTCCATCTATCAATCGGATGTTTTTTATGTTATTACGACACTGAAAGAGCTGGGTATGCCATTAAAGGCTATTAAAAGTTTTCTTGATCACAGATCGCCTGAAAGTCTTATTCACTTACTCGAAAAGGAAGAAAAGTCGATTACTGCAAAGATTAATGCTCTTGATAAAATGAGAAAAAGAATTGTAGAGAAAATAAATGTAACAAAGGAAGCAATGGAATTGTGTACGTCGGATATTGTCCTGGAATCGAAAGAAGAGGAATTCTTTGTCATTACCGACGCTAAACCATTAACACAAGACAAGAATATCTATGATTCCATCCAGTATCATTATCATTACCTGGAGGAAAATCATATTGAACCATCCGCAACAGAAGGATGGATGATACGAGTGGAGAGCATTCTCGAAGGTGAAACCGCTAGATATGATCATCTGTTTACTAGAGTAGATACTCCTGATTATGCGAATTATCGAGTGGAGAAAGGAACTTACTTGGTTGCCTATCATACGGAAGGGTATTCTAATATCGGACAAACCTATCAAAATTTAATTCAATACGCCACCGAGCATGATTTTAGTATGAAAGGCTTCTTTTATGAGGATATACTCCTGGATGAGCTATCTGTTAAAGGCTCTGAAAAGTATTTGATTAAACTATCCGTACAAATTCAACAATAGCATCTTTAACCTCTACAAAAGAGGGAGGATGCTGATGGATATACAAGGTAAAATGAGTATCAACCCTGAATTCGATTTGCGAATTCGGGGGATTTTTCATGTTGGAAAACTTGTCTCGACTGGGTTTGAGGAAATCTCTTCGGGTTCATTCAAGAATAAAAGACAAGTTGTGAATTCTTCGTAGCATTTGTTATAATGAATTGCATTTACTAAAAAATGACAGCAACACGTAAAGACAGGACTGATAGGAATGAAAGCTAGTTGGAAAATATTTCTAAAAGATATCAAAAACATTGCGACAAACTGGGTCGCGTTAGTGTTGATTGGTGGATTAATAGTATTACCTTCTCTTTATGCTTGGTTTAATATTGAAGCATCTTGGGATCCATATGGTCAAACGGATCAGATTCCCATCGGTATTGTTAATGAAGACCAAGGAGCAACAGTGCAAGGTGAAGAAATTCATGTTGGCGATGATTTGGTTCAAACATTAAAAGAAAATAAATCGATGGATTGGCAGTTTGTTGAACGTGAAAAGGCAATGAACAAACTAGAATATGGTGATTATTTTGCAGTTATCGTAATCCCAGAAAATTTCTCAGAAAGATTAGGTACGGTTGTTAGTGGAGAACCTGAAAAAGCCAATGTCGACTATTATGTGAATGAAAAGATCAATGCGATTGCACCTAAAATTACCCAAAAGGGAGCAACTGTCATTGTTGAACAGATTAGTAGTAATTTTATTTCGACAGTAAATGGAATTATCTTTGATAAGTTTAACGAACTAGGTATTGAATTAGAAGAGAATCTACCTGATATTGAAAAATTCGAGGACTATATTTTTACGTTAGAAGAAAAATTACCCGAAATACATCGTATATTAGACGATTCTACTTCAGATGCTGAGCGAGCAGGTACACTCATCGACCAAGCCCAAGCGATGATTCCAGAAGTAGAAGAAGCAACCGAAACTGGATTACAAACGATTGATGATACGACTGCATTTTTAAAGGACGCAGAGGACAGATTAGATGAGATTGCACCAAAGGTAGAAGAAGACTTAGCTTCTATTCAAAATATGTTAGCAAAAACAAATGACTTTGTGAACAGTATCGATGCGACTTCTATTGATTTGACAGATGGAACTCAAATTAGTAAGGTATCAGGTCAAATAGATGCTACTTTACAATCCATTCAAACGATAAAAGATGCGCTAACACAGTTACAGCAATCGGGTGAACAAGGAGAACCTGGTTCTGGTGGAGACCCATCTTCTAATGAGGGTTCTGGAAGTGAAAGTGGGAGTTCCAACCAAGAAACAATTGATAATGCACTAAATGAATTAGAAAGCATGGAGCAAAATTTACTTACCCTACAAGAGCAGGTCAATGGTGTTCAAGATTCATTAGCAGATAAACAAGCAGAAGTAAATGGAATACTTTCTACTATGAAAGAACGTACCGAAGCAGTTAATAAGCAGGTTGATGCATTTGTAATCGAATATAAGGAAAGCATTGAACCAACCATTCGGGAAGAGGTAGCAGTAGCAAAGCAAACCTTATCAGATGCAAGAGGTATTTTAGCTGATATTCAATCTACGATACCGGAAGTAGAGGATATGCTATATCGTACCGAGGCTAATTTAAATGATGGCAAGGACATGCTTCAGTACATCAATAATGAGTTTCCTTATGTCAATGACAAGGTAATGGAGCTAGCAAATAAAATACGATCCGTTCAAGATGAAACGGATATTAATGAGATTATTAATCTTCTGCAAAATGACCCAGAAGCAGAACGAGGATTTTTTGCAGAACCTGTCGTTCTTAATGAGAATTCGATATTCTCCGTTCCTAATTATGGAACTGGTATGACACCATTTTATACGATTCTTGCTATTTGGGTAGGTGGATTGTTACTTATCTCCTTATTATCGACTGAAGTTCATGATAAGAAAGACTATTCAGGAAGACAAGTTTACTTTGGGAGATTATTGACATTTATTCTCATTGGTGTTTTTCAAACCATGATTGTCACGGTAGGAAATATCGTTATTCTTCACGTGGAAATAATGGAGCCATTCTGGTTTATTCTTTTTGGATTACTATGTAGTTCCGTATTTATTATGATTGTCTACACCCTGGTATCTGTTTTTGGAGATGTAGGAAAAGCGCTTGCTATCATCTTATTAGTACTTCAAATTGCCGGGTCTGGTGGGACATATCCAGTTGTATTGCTGCCTGAGTTCTTTCAAATGATTAACCCTTTCCTACCGTTTACGTATGCAATAGACCTCATGCGTGAAGCGGTTGGGGGAATTGTTTGGAATCGGGTAATTCATGATTTAATATTTATCATTCCCTTTGGAATCGTTGCCTTAATTCTAGGAGGTTTCATGAAGGAAAGCATCAATAAGCATACAGATAAACTTAAGAAGAAATCGAAGGAATCAGGATTATTTCATTAACCTTAACAAAAGGGTGCCACTCTTATTTAGAAGGGCACCCTTTCGTATGTTCAATAAAAAATGCTCCATTCTAAAGACTAATCACCTCTTGGTTGAAGCGTTCAAACTAGTAATCTATTAAAAATAAGGTATATAATAAGTTGGGAAAATGCTGACTAACATTGGAGAAAAAAATGAATGAAGAACTAATAATTTATATGCTGATGATTGTCTTTGCGGGAGCTTTAAGTTTGTTATTATGTATCTTTTCTCATATTAAATTGAAGGATACTCCAGGTGTACGACCGTATAAGATCGTTACATTATTGTCGGCAATTTTTACGTTTTCGTATGCATTTGAATTAGCAAGCGGTACGCTAGAAGAAATCAAATTCTGGTTGGGTCTGGAGTATTTAGTGATACCCTTTATCCCAGGCTTTTTATTATTAATGTGCTTGGAATATGTAGGCATATCATTAAGAAAAAAATACATAGTATTTCTATTTATTGCGCCAATCATAACGGTTTTTACCCACCATACAAATGAGCTCCATCATCTTTATTACGAGTCTGTTGCATTACAACGTGATGCCCCATTTCCAATTGTTGAGCTAACGTATGGCCCGTTCTTTTATGTGCATTCTTTCTATCTATTTCTTTGTTTGGCAATTAGTATTACCATTTTACTGATCCAGTTAAAGAAGTCGTTGTTCTGGTTTCGAATACAAATTATAACGATGGCGGCTGGATTGTTTTTACCAATTGTAGCAAATTACTTTTACTTGAATCATCATAGTCCTTACGGGATTGATCTTGGACCGGTTTCTATGAGCCTGTCCTTTATCCTCCATGGTGTGGCACTATTCTCCTTTCAAATGTTTAACATTATTCCAATAGCAAGAGACAAAGTGTTTGAAAGTATGCTTGAAGGGGTTATTGTCTTAAATCAAAACGATGCCATTGTGGATTTCAATCAAGCAATTCTACCGGTGATGCCGATGTTGAGTACAACTTCTATCGGAAAGCCGATCCGAAAGGTTCTTGCTAATAAGAAGAAGCTTTTGGAAATAATCGATAGTGGTGAACAATCGGATTATGAATGCATGGTTTGCGCGAAGCGATCACATTATCAGATTCGGTTTTCCCCAGTGATGAAGGAAAACAGGATGATTATTGGCAAAATCATTACATTTATTAATATAACAGAGAGAGTTGAGCTGCAGGAGAAGCTAACAATGCTTGCGAGCTATGATGGCTTGACACAGGTGTATAACCGAACGTATTTTATGGATCAATCGGAAAAACGATTAGCAGCTATGACAGACAAAGGAAAAGATGCAGCACTACTCCTGTTTGATATCGATCATTTTAAAAGGATAAATGATACATACGGACATGAAGCAGGAGATAAGGTCCTTTGTCATATTGCAAATATCGTGAAAAATAGCTTGCGATCAACTGATTTAATTGGGCGTTATGGTGGTGAGGAATTTATTATTTTCTTGCCAGAAACTAGCCAGGAGGATGCCGTTGATCTAGCTGAAATAATTCGAACTAGAATTTCCGAAAGTAATGTCTTTATTTATGAGAACAATATTCATGTAACTTCGAGTATAGGGATTTCGCAGATTAACACGGCATCCGATAACCATTATGAAGCAATTAAGCTTGCAGTTAGAAAGGCAGATCATGCCCTTTATGCAGCGAAGAGAAGTGGTCGGAACAACGTTCAAGTGAATGAGGAATTAGAGTTTGTTTAGTGTATTGATAAAATCGAGTATAATTTTGAAATAGGGATTTGAATGAGACCTAACTCATTAATCCCTATTTTTTTATCTAGATTCCTTCTTAACACTTACTCGTTAGAAATTTTTTCAACAAGTATTTTAAGCGCTACTTGGGGATTATATAGTGTGTGTATAAGGAGGAACAATATGTCACAGTCAAACAAAGAAGAAAAAAATATGAAATGGTGGCAATTATCTTTATTTGGGGTAGGCTGTACGATTGGTACGGGTTTCTTTTTGGGTTCAAGTGTAGGTATTCAGCAAGGCGGTCCATCACTTGTAATCGCAATTATTTTGGCTGGAGTCACTACTTATATTGTTTTTGATGCATTAGCTAGATTAACGGCGAATCATCCTGAAAAAGGAGCGTTTCGTGCCTATGCGAAGATGGCCTATGGCCACTGGGCAGGCTTTAGTGTTGGATGGATTTATTGGTTCTCTGAAATATTAATCATGGGCAGTCAGCTTACTGCGCTATCTATTTTCTCGAGGTTTTGGTTTCCGACTATGCCCTTATGGCTTCTTGCTCTAGGCTATGCGGTGCTCGGACTTTTCGTATTACTAGTAGGCGCGAAGAAATTAAGTAGTATTGAAAATATTTTTGCGGTTATGAAGCTTGCCGCTATTATCATGTTTATTGTCATCGCAGCAGCATTTGTTTTTGGACTAGTTAAAGGAGTTAATCAGCTACATACGCCAACAAGTATAAAGGAGTTCTTTCCGACAGGATTCCTTGGGTTTTGGTCGTGCTTAATTTTTGCTTTTTATGCTTTTGGAGGAATTGAGGTAATGGGTCTGATGGCAGTTCAGTTAAGGGAACCAAAAGAAGCCCCGAAATCAGGTAAGGTGATGATTCTATCACTTGTTACCATATACACCTTAGCACTTGCTTTAGCGCTTTTATTAGAACCTTGGGATGGATTTAATACAGATAAAAGTCCATTTATTACAGCATTGAAGGACTTTGATTTAGGATTTGTTCCGCATCTATTTAATGGTGCATTAATCATTGCAGGTTTTTCCACCATGGTTGCGTCTTTTTATGGGGTGACAACTATTCTGGTTTCACTTGCACAGGACGGGGATGCTCCTGCTGTATTTGCAAAAGAAGGAAGGTTGGCTGTACCTATACCTTCCTTGGTGTTACTGATTGCGGGTATTGCTGGGTCCATTATTATGTCGCTCCTACTTCCAGAGAAGATCTATACCTATATCACCACAGGTGCCGGGTTAATGCTGCTCTATAATTGGTTATTTATTATTTTATCTGCTAAAAAGCTTCAAGAAGTTAATGTGAAAGAGCAAATAAAATACTATTCCGGCATAGCACTTTTGATAGCAGGTATTAGCGGTACATTGCTTGATAAGACAAATCGTCCTGGATTTTTTATTAGTGTAGGGATTGTTGGCATAATTGGGATATTTGTGTTCTTTTTGAAGAAAAGGTGGAGCCAGGATACGCAGGCATCCTAATTGTTGGTTAATAACAAGACACCCTGCCAGCCAAAATAAACCCCAAACCCAATAAGTGCTACCCCTGAAATGACTGCGATACTTGTCAGTACGCGGTCATTTAGTATTTTACGAAATCCACTTGAAACGAGAGCCATAATAATATCCCACGTTAATAAACCGATAAAAATTGCGCAGCTATATAAAATTAAGGCACTGCTTTCATAATTAGTGGCCGTTTTAGCCAGTACGGAACCATAAATACCTAACCAAAACAGGATGGTTAATGGATTTGTTATCGACATGATAAATCCGGTGAAAAAAGACTTATATAATGGTTCAACACTCCGACGATTACTGGCTTTTATCTCCTTAGCGCTGAACATGCTTTCTATTCCGGTGTAAATTAATACAAATCCCCCGAACAGCCATAAGAACGTTTTTATAAAGGGTGTATCGATAACATGTACAACTCCTAAATATACAATTAACATATAAAATGCATCTGCTGTAACAGCGCCAAGGCCGACAAACCACGCTGGGAAAAATCCTCCTTTAATACCACGATCCAATTGGGCAGCATTTACTGGTCCAATTGGTGCTGCAAGTGATAGGCCTAATAGAATATAACTAATGAACACACCCAACTCTAACACTCCTTTAATTTTACAATGTATCTATTTATGTCTATTCAGAAGGGGAGGCTTGTACGACAAAGAATTCTTAATGTACACACGTTGTTTTGTAGATAAAATGAAATCAATTGGGCATTTTATTCAATAAAGGAGGAGGTTATGTATGATTAATCGAGACTTTGATGAGCTGGTCAAATACCAGAAGAAAGAGAAAACAGATTATCTAGGTCATGGTGAACGTGCTGAAAATTTGGATCCCAAAACAAATAATCGTAAGGTTTCCAATGAAAACCCAGGGGCAACTGGACGAGAAGTATAAGGTTTTCTTTTTTTCATAATATGATGAAGAAAGCTCACATTTTCTAAGTGAAAATGTGAGCTTTTTTGGTACATAGCTTTATTTGTTTTCCTCATTCCCAATTAAGCTAAGTTTCGTTATAATAGGAAAGTATGTATTTCTTTCAAACTGTAAAGATTGATGCTAAGTGCATTTAAATAAGAAGAGAATTCGAGGGGAGGAGCAATCATGACAACGACAAAGAAAGAGACCTATATCACAGAAATTCGTGATTTAGATAAAAGAGGCTCTGGTCGTGCAGTTGTTTGGCGTGATGTTGGACAGGTTAACCCAAGAAAATTGAAGTTAACAATCCCACAAACACTACCAGGTGAAAAAGTACGTGTAACCGTTGAACAGCCAGAGCGTAAACGTACGAAGGTAATGCCGGAAGAAATCGTGGAGGCACACCCTGAACGAGTTGGTCCTGATTGTCCACATTTTGAGCGCTGTGGAGGATGTGTATGGCAGCATTGGCAGTATTCAGGACAATTAACTGAAAAGACGAATCATGTTAAAAAAGTAATCGAAGACGAGGGCTTTGATCCGAGTTTAGTTCGCAATACAATCGGAATGGAAAACCCGTGGCATTATCGAAATAAAATGGAATTTACCTTTGCG
Organism: Ornithinibacillus xuwenensis; assembly: GCF_039614845.1. Taxonomy (NCBI): domain Bacteria; kingdom Bacillati; phylum Bacillota; class Bacilli; order Caryophanales; family Bacillaceae; genus Ornithinibacillus; species Ornithinibacillus xuwenensis. The sequence continues at coordinate 121,369 of NZ_JBDIML010000004.1, forward strand.
AAGGATGGTTCACTAGGTTTACATGAGCTAGGAAACTTCCGCAAAATAATATCCTTGGAAACCTGCTTAATTGCTGGAAAGGATATGGTAGAAGCAACAATGGAGGTAGCAGATTGGGCGAAGAAACATGCTTTATCCGGATATGATAAGGATAACCATGAAGGACTTCTTCGACATTTAATGGTACGACAATCATTTGCTACTGAAGAGATAATGCTTGGACTATTTGCAACAGAAGGACCAGAAGGAGAGTTATCTTCTGCAGCACAAGATTTAGCAGAAAGAATTCGTGAGAAATTTCCTAAGGTGAAAAGCTTGCTATGGCTTGAAAACAGAGATTGGGCTGACCGTACGCAATCTGAAAACACACATGTCTTAGCAGGTCGTGATTTTATTTATGATGAGATGCTAGGTTACCGTTTTCGTATCTGGTTCGATACTTTCTTCCAAACAAACCCAACACAAGCACAAAAGCTTGTTGAACTGGCATTAGAAATGGGTAAGCCGAAGGAAACGGAAAAAATGATTGACTTATTCTGTGGAGTTGGAACATTCTCCCTACCATTTGCAAGTCGAGTAGGAAAGCTTGCTGGTATTGAGATTGTGGAAACCTCGATTGAATCAGCAAAACGTAATGCCAAGGATAATGGCATATCGAACACGTATTTCCTAGCAAAGGATGCTAGACGTGGAATTGATGAAGTATTAGAAAGCTTCGGTATACCAGAGCTTCTACTTCTTGACCCACCTCGCTCTGGAGCCGGTGGAAAGGTTATGCGTCGTATCGGTCGTTCACAGCCTGAACGAATTGTCTACGTATCTTGTAATCCTGATACATTTGCAATCGATATTAAGGAATTGGAACCGTTTGGCTATGAGTTAAAAGAAGTGCAGCCAGTAGACTTATTCCCACATACGATGCATGTGGAGTGCGTAGCTATTTTAGAGTTAAAACAAAATAATAATTAACAGTCGAGCTTGAAGCAGATAAGTATCCTGTAAAACCCTTCCTTAAGGAAAGGGTTTTTTTTGTTTTTACTATGGCATTAAATAGTTGATTCACTTTGATGGGTTGACAATTGTATGTATCTTTCATAAAATATGAATGTATTCATAAATGAATTGATTCATTTTTATTGGAGGTTTTATCATGGCGGGTTTACGTGAGGATAAGAAGAGACAAACACTTTTACGGATTATGGAGTCGGCTAAACATATATTTTCTCAAAAAGGTTTTCAACAGGCATCAATGATTGAGATTGCTAAGGAAGCGGAAGTGGGAACTGGAACAATTTATAATTACTTTCCTTCAAAAGGAGCCTTGCTACTTCGTATTTTTTCCGAAGAGGCTGAACTAATACAAAAGAATGATCAACATTTTTGGTTTACGCATCTTTCTGAAGTCGGTGTTGTTGATAAGATTATTCAATTCCTTCATCAGTTTACAGAGTTTTTTAGTCACTATCCAAAAGCGTTTTGGCGAGATCTTTTTCATGTGATGACGGAGGAAGTAGAAGAAAGTATTCGCCTACGTGATGGATTATTTGGACTTGATGAGCAGGTGATGGAACTGATCAAATCAATGATTAAAAGTGAAGAGGGAAGTTTTTTATTTCCTGTTAACGCAGAGGAAGCTTCCTATGCAATATATGGAGCAGTCTTGACAGATACAATGCTTTATATTTATAACGAGTCGATGACAAATGAACAGTATAAGGAACAAATTACACGACATATCCAATTTATTTTTGCAGGGAAAATTAACCAGAGAAATGGGGAATCGTGATGAGTAGTATTGTGAAAATAGAAGCTATAAACAAAAGCTATCAAAGTGGAAACTCTTTCTTCCAAGCATTATCAAATGTCAGTTTACAAGTGGAAAAAGGGGAGATTGTAGTTGTTTTAGGGCCATCTGGTTCAGGGAAATCAACGATGTTAAATGCTATTGGAGCAATTGATGAGGTTGACTCAGGTAAAATATGTATTGATCAGCAAGATATTACACAGTTTAACAATCATCAGCTTGTAAACTATCGAAGAGAAGAAATCGGATTTGTTTTTCAAATGTATAATCTCATTCCTAACTTAACTGTTTATGAAAATATAGAATTGACTGCGAATATTTGTAGCAATCCACTGCCAATTCAAGAGGTGATTGATGCTGTAGGATTGAATGGCATGGAGGACCGTTTTCCACGGGAACTTAGTGGTGGTCAACAACAACGTGTTTCGATTGCTCGTGCTGTCGTAAAGACTCCGAAATTATTACTTTGTGATGAACCAACTGGAGCTTTAGATTCAAATACATCAAAAGAAATCTTAAATCTAATTGAGAAGATTAACAAGGAATATAACACAACGGTACTTATTATTACTCATAATCAGGCTATAAGTGAAATGGCAAATCGGGTGGTTACGCTCAAGGACGGTAAAATTGAATCCGATGTTGTGAATGAACATATTAAATCAGCTGAAGGGATTGAGTGGTGATGCCTTTAAGGAAAAAGCTTATTCGAACGATACTAGAAAAAAAAGCCCAATTTCTATCAGCATGGCTTCTTATTGTCATGAGTTCAATTGTCTTTTATTCTTTTACTTCAGCTGGGGCTAATTTGATTGATAATCTAGATTATTTTAACAAGACGAATAGAGTGGAGGATGCTCATTTTATTGTTGAAAAGCCCCTAGCGGATTTGTCACAGTTTGAAGAACGATTTCAGGTGAAAATCGAAAAAAGATATAGAGCAGATGTCTCATTTTCAACGGATACCACGTTACGATTGCTAGATGAAACAGGGAAAATCAATCTATCTTCTGTTGTAAAAGGGGAAGCACTAGATTCTGAAGAGGATATATTAATTGATCAAGGATTTGCAAAAGCACACGAATTATCCATTGGTGAAGACATTCAGCTGAATGACAAAACCTATCATGTGACTGGATTCATGGCTATTCCTGATTACATCTATCCATTAAAAGAGGAGTCAGGATTTCTGAAAAATCCAGATGCCTTTGGTGTCGCAGTTGTAAAGGAAAGTGAGTTAGAAAACTTGAAAGAAAATCTTGTATACTATTCTGTAAGATTTTCAGAGAATAATAGAGGTCAATTTAAGGCTTTCTTAAATCAAAACAATCAACTAATAAATTGGACAGATAAAAAAGACAATAATCGTATTTCCTTCATCAGAGGTGATATAGAAGGTATTAAAAAGATGGGTGAGTTTCTTCCAATAGCTATTCTTTTTATTAGTATCGCAATTATTCTAATATTATTGTGGCGTCTAATGAAAAAGGAATATTCTCAAATTGGAACACTATATGCACTTGGATATAAAAAAAGTGAAATTATCCGTCATTATTTATCTTATGCTAGTATTCTTGCAATCTCGGGAAGTGTAGTAGGAACATTCCTCGGTTGGTTGTTTTTGCATCCATTACTCTCTGCTTTTGCCAGTTATTATAATTTACCAGTACTGGTCGTTGAGCCTCATATTGTCTTATTAATAGTTAGCTTAATGCTACCACTAGTTTTCTTTATTCCATTAACGTATTATTTAGTGATGCGTGTCTTACGCATTACGCCTGTGAGCTTAATTAAGGGTGGGGAGCTAAAAGTAAAAGTAAATCGACTTGAGCGACTACTGAAATTAGATAAACTGACTTTTAAACGAAAGTTTGTAATACGTGAGATTATACGTAATCTACCACGTGCCCTATTTTTAACCATAGGAGCTATATTTGCCACTGTACTATTATTATTCGGATTTATTAGCAAAAACTCAATGGAATATCTAGTGACGGACAATTTTAACAGTGTCTATCACTATGAGTATAACTATATTTATAGTAGTCTACAGACAACACTACCTGACTCAGGTCAAATAGGGTCATCTGCTCCTTTTACGATTAATTATAAGAATGAAAAGCAGAGTTTAACCATTAATGGTTTGGAGCCTAATAATACAGCGATTCAATTACAAGATATAGATGGAGAGAGACTTAAATATGATTCTGTCATTATTAATAAATCGCTTGCGGATAAAATTGGTCTTCAAAAAGGAGACACAATTCACGTTACCAATCAGCTATCAAATACAACATTTGATATAACGATTGATCATATAGCAAATTCATATCTTGGAGATATGATATACATGCCGTTAAATCAATTTAATCAATTAAATGGGTATCCATCTGGTAGTTACAATCAGGTTTTCACCAATAAGGAATTAGATATTTCAAAGGAAAATCTTGTTTCTGTAACCAAATCATCCGATACAGTTGATGGCTTTAAACAGATGATTAAACCTTTAAATTATGGAATAGCGGGTATCGCATTAGTCGCAGCTATTATTTCTGTCATAATTATCTATATTTTAATATCATTATTAATTGAAGAGAATTCCTTTAAAATTTCATTGATGAAAGTTATTGGGTATAACAGGGGCAGTATTAGGAAAATGATGATAGGTTATAATATCTGGTTTATTATTATTGGATTTCTAATTGGTATTCCCATTACGACATTATCAATATCGGCATTTATGAATTCTATCACAGCGGAGATGAATGTATCATTTCCTGTAAAAATAGATTGGTTTAGTATCATTATCAGCTTCAGTATTCTCATTTTGTCTTATTATATTTCGCTTTGGCTGAACAATAAAAAGCTGAAAAGCATTCCAATGACTGAAGCAATCAATAGAAGTACAGAGTAAGGAATGGATAGAGGAGGTAGAATTTCAACCAGATTGATTTTTGATTAATGCTACATGTGAATGTGCTGAACTGATGAAGCAATATTTCTTTTAAGAAACTACTTCCGCATTAGGAAGTAGTTTTTTTTTGAACTTCTTGTATATAAAAATCCATAAGAACCAAACTAAAGGCAAAATGAGCTGTATTCGGAGGATAAAAATGTCTGATAAAAAACAACCCAATCCTGACAATAGAAAAAATAACGTGGAAAGACTACATGATATGATTGAAAATACCCAACAAAAACTGCAGGATGCTGAGATGAGCTTAGAGCATGCAAGTCCTGATGAACAGGAAATAATTAAACGGAAAAACAAGAACCGTAAAAAATCCATTGAGGCAATGAAGGAAGAGATGAAGGATGAAATGGCTGCACGTAGAAAGGGTGATTGTTGATTCCATTCAGTTCCTACCGTCTACATTCTTTAACAAACATAAATATTAGAAAAAATAAAAGTATGCTTTCTTTGAGTGTTGTTTCATATCGAAATAACAAAACCTCAAAAAGCATACTTTTAAAATTATTGGATGTCACTAGTGAGCTAACATTCATATTACTTCAATGAAAGATGAGATTAATTATTTTACCCTAAATAGTTTATTGATTGCTTCGATCAGAATTCTGTCCGGAATTGTTTTCATTACTTTGTTGATTCTCTTCTTGACTTGGTTTATTCTGTTGCGCTTCTTTAGATGGATTATCATCATTTTTTTGATTTGATGCATTACCTTCCTGGTTCTTCTCCGGAACATTTTCATTTGATGGTGCCTGCTGCTTATTTGGCATTTGTTCTTCTCCTTCTTTTGAAGGGATGTCTGTACCATTTTTAGAATTTTGTTCCTTCTGTTTTAATCCTTCATTTTCTTGTGAATTGTTATTCTTCTCCGGTAAATCCTTTTGGTTTGATGAAGAATTACTTTGTTCCTTGTTTTGATTACTCGATGTATTATTTGGTTTTTCTTCTTGTTTATTAGTAGCAGCTTCTTCTTTCTGATTAGATTGCTTATCATCTGAATTAGTAGAATTTCCTCGATTTGGAACGACTGTTTCGACTGTATCATCATTATGCTCATTTTGATCTTCTACAGCATTCTTGTTGTTATTAGAGGAACGCATCATTTGTAGCTCACTTAAACTTTTTCCGTAAATTTCTTCAACATCATATACGATACCTTGTTCTTGAAGAATTTCATACTGCTTATAATAGTTAATAGTAAGTTTTTCTTTTTTGGCTTTTTCGTATTTTTCTTTGCTCTCTTTTGAAACCACAACAGAAACATTTTCATTTCCTAAACTTGTTTTAATAATTGAATCAATTTCTTCAACAGAAGTCCGAGCTTTATGTTTAATAGGAACAATTGTGGTATAGATGAGGGGATTATTTTCAAAATAACCGTCACCTTCAGCTTGTTTGACAATCTTAGATAGTGCTGTCGAGACTTCAAGATTTTTATTTTCGATGTGGAGTTCTTGTAATAAATTTTCCCCATCCTTGTTTAAGCCCGTTATCTTCGTTACTTTATCTGAACCATTAACCGTTAATTCAATACTAGGATTTATATCAATGACTAACAAATAAGATGATTGTGCAGATGAATACATCGTGTAAGAGAGAATTCCGATAAAGAGAAGTGCTGCAATGGAAAGGTATTTCCACCAATTTCTTCTGGAATCATTTTCGATGTATGAGAATGATTGTCCTATCATTGGAATAGTATCAACACGGTCAATCGGAATATTTTTAAAAGTACCACCCTTTTGAAGTAGAACAACATATTGATCTGTAACTTTTAAGACGATGCCTTGATAAGTTTTATTTTTCATACGACTTCCACATCTCCATTTCAATCATTCATAAATCTTGAGAGGTGAGTCCATTGTGGATTTAATTTGAGTAGAATAAGTGCAATTAAATATTTTCTATGCTTTTCCATTGTTTTCTTGGGATAACCAGTCTTTTTGCTAAACAATGTAATTGGCAATCGCTTTTTTACAAGAAAACTTTGCTTACATTCTGAATCTCCAATAAACTGATTTGCAACCTCATAAAGCTTTGCCCGCGTATCCGTATGTTTCGGTGAGCAATCTTCCATCTCATCAAAGGAAACCTTGTATTTTTGTAATTCTTGATCGTATTCTAGTATCTCCTCAACTAGTTCACCAGAAGCGACTTCCTTCTCGTGAATGTCCAGAGACTTTTCTATCTCGAGAGGATTTGTATGGTGCTCTTCTTCGGTACTTGAATAATTCAATGATAAATGCTGTTCGTTTCGTTCTTTTCTAAAATAATCTATTAAATCTCGTTTTATTAAAAGGTAAGCGTAGTTTAAAAAACTTCGTCCACTATTTTCTTCAAATGTATCAATCGCTCGGTTAAAAGCAATGAGTGATATACTAAATTCTTCATCACTCCAACTGATATACCTTTTACATATATGACCGGCAGTATTCAAAACGTAGGGACGATAATGGCGTATAAGTCGTTCTCTTGCTGTTTGACTACCCTGATGTGTTTGCTTCATAAGCGTAAGGAACTCATCCCTATTCATAAGAATCACCTACTTCATGTAACATTACAATTAATAGTAAGGGAGATTACTTCGCCGGTAAAGGTTATTTTACATAAAGTTAATTAGTAAAATTTAATTTTTTTGCTAAATTCTTCTATTAGGGACTGATTTGATTTGTAATTTTCTACCTTTGTCATAAAAGTAATGATCTGTGTTTTTGTTCCTTCTTTATACAGGGAGATATCAGAACGAATACTTTCTTTACGATTGGTTTGAAAAGATAATTGAGTATCACTTTCTTCTAAAACGGTAATGTCTCCTGCGCTTGTTTTTAAATCCTGCTTTAGTGTGGCAAAATCGTTATCTTCACTTATAACAGTTATAATAGCCTTAAGCGTACCATTCTCAAATACTACGTTTGAATCCTGTTCCTCGATTAACGTCCAACCACTAGCGTCCTCAACCTTGATTCCTTTCTCTTTGCTATCAAATAAAAATGTAGCTTTTTCGTCTTGTGTATTTTCTTTTTCGTTAGTTGTTGTATTCGAGCTTTCTTCGGTTCCACATGCTGCTAGTAAAAGAAAAGAAATCAATAGTATTAATTTGCGCATTCTAATCACCTAATTTCTCTAGAATTCTGATTCTTGGTTGTTTAAAATAGATTGTTGTTCTTATCAGGAATGGAATGAAAGAACCACCACTTTCATGGCAGTTCTTTTATAACTTAAGTCTATTTTTGAAAATTATTGTTCATCTGTATTAGAATCTTCGTTTTCTTCATTCTGTGCTTTCTCTCGAGCTCTTTCAGCTTCTTCTCTAGCTTTTTCTTCCGTACGTTTAGCTTCTTCTCTAGCTTTTTCTTCCGCACGTTTAGCTTCTTCTCTAGCTTTTTCTTCCGTACGTTTAGCTTCTTCTTTGGCTTTTTCTTCCGCACGTTTAGCTTCTTCTCTAGCTTTTTCTTCCGCACGTTCAGCTTCTTCTCTGGCTTTCTCTTCCGCACGTTCAGCTTCTTCTCTAGCTTTTTCTTCAGCCTTTTCTGCTTCTTCTTGAGCTTTCTCGGCAGCTTTTTCAGCTTCTTCTTCAGCCTTTTCAGCAGCTTCATTCGTGTCATCTAAATTTTCTTCGACTTCATCTTTATCCTTGCTTCCATTGTTGCTATTTCCGTTCATCATGGCTAATTCAGCTTTTTCAAGTGCCTTCGCAAAATTTTTCATTGCTCTTGCTTGATTTTCTAAAGCTTTTGTAATACCTGCTTTTGCTGTATCAGGAAGATCTTCCCTTTCCAGTAACGCTAATAAGTTCTCCTTGAGATATTTGGCGTTTTCTTCAACAATTGTTTCTAGGTTAGAAATGTCCTCATTGTCATCTACCGCATTTTCTATTGACTCTTCTATATGTTGTACTTGTTCATCATATTCATTTAATAATTCTTCAGCTGACTCCTCGTCACCGTTTTCTAGTTGTTCTACAGCCTCTAGTAGACGTTTTTCTGCATAGTCATCTTGGAGAATAATTTTCTCCTCTGGAGATTCTGTCAAGGAATATTCAGTGTCCTCCATTACACGAACTGTTTCATATAACTCCGAGTCTGCACTAATAATTTCTGGGGATGTCTCTTCTGCTGAAACAGCAGTACTTGCCACAAATAAAGACCCTAATACAATTCCTGATGCTAGTAGTTTCTTCATGCAAATCACCTTCCTAATTTTAGTAATTAATAGATTAGAAAAAAGAATAATAGAAAGGTTACCGTTTGGCAGCTGGCAAGCATAAGTCAAAGACTGTTAGCTCCTATAGCTTTGCGTCACCACTTTTCAATGGCTTTGCCTTTCACATTATTATTATTTCTTATCTTTCTATACGGTAATTGAATTCATTTTGGGAGGGTTTTTTAGATTTTTAATAGAAAATTATTTTTTCATTTCTATAACAGTATGATAGCTCATATAAAAGTAGAGGAAGGAGATACTATCGAATTTAGTAGAATACATTTTATGATTAGTAGTTGTAAGTTAGATGAATCGATTGCTTATATTTATGAGAACAGACAAGTAAGGTTAAATAAAAAAATAGCGTGTTAAGAGCACGCTATTTTTTCATGCTATTTGATCTATCTTATTTCACAAAACAATCTAGGACGAGTTCACCGTTTTTAACTTGGTTCTTATCATGGGTATCAAGCTTATTAACTTTATCCATATTGGTTATAATAACAGGGGTTATCCGAGTAAAGCTCTGACACTAGGCTGATAACCTTTTTATTGAACACCATTGATTCTTGAAAATCTCTGACAAAACCTGCTGTGGTTCCAGAGGTTAAGAATACGGTCTGACGACTATCTCGAATTCTCTTTGCAATCTCATACACCTCTCGTGTATCCATTCGTTTATCTAGCTCAATAATCATTTCGTTAATTTCTTTCGTAAGTGTTTCACGGTAGTTATCTCTTTTTGCATATCGCATATAGGATTCATACCGATCATCATAGCTTGAGAATTCATGTTTTAAATCTAAAAAATTCTCATAACCAATTGATTTGCAAAACCTTCTAACACTAGACCTTGAGACAAAGCATGCTTCTGAAACCTCATAGATATTTAAATGACTTAGCTCATGATAATGATTTAAGAAATAGTGTGCTAAAACATAATTTGTGTCGTTTTCATCGTTTTCGTTTATGACCGAAAACAACGAATGGAGAAGACTGATTCGATTTGCTTTCAAAACTGATACCCTCCTTGGTAGTGTTTTCATTATGTTCTTGCAAGCACTTTCATTATCTACTTTCATTCTAACAAGTAGATTTTTTTGAGGGGGTGCAAAATCTGACTCCTAAAAAAATACTGAAAAATAAGGAATATATAAAAGTGCTTGCTTACTAATTGATTTCATAGTTCAAGCATAATTCTATACGTATAGTATGGGTAGGGAAGTGAACTATCAAACCGGTTATTCATTCGAGCTTGAAGGATAGTTGATATTAAAGTGCAAGGCATTCATGGAACGGAAATCCATTCGAAATTTGTCGCTTGAAAAATAAAGCGTAATGAAACGACATATGGTAAAATTAACCTGTCTTAATCGTGTGAAAATTGGCGATAAGGCAATATGTTGTTATAGGAGGTTGATAGGATGAACAATGCATTCGTTGTTTTCGTAAAAAATCAAAAGGGGATAACGACTAAGTAACCTAGTTGATTAGCGTTTCCCCAAAATTCGAGAGGGGAAAATTGATTGAATCAAGCATTAGTTATTATTGATGTGCAACAGGAATTAATAGATGGAAATCAAACTGAAAGTGGAGTTTACCAAAAAGAACAGCTTATTCAAACCATAAATAGAGTAATTCATAAAGCGATAATGGAAGAAGTTCCGATTGTATTTGTACGAGATTTAGATGTTGCAGAAGGTAAGGGAAGCGGCTTTGAGATACATCAAGAAATAACAGTACCTAAGGATGTAACGATTTTTGATAAATATGCAACCAACTGCTTTCACGGAACCGGGCTTCTAGATCATTTACAAGAACAGAAAACGGAGCATATTGTCATAATGGGCTGCAAAACACAATTTTGTATTGACAGTGCAGTTAGAACAGCGACCACATGTAGGCTAGATGTAACATTAGTTGGTGATGGACACTCAACCACAGATAATGATGTTCTATTAGCAGAACAGATTATTAACCATCATAATCGGACACTTCATGGTCATGATAATGTTGAGCATTTTTCATTGGTCAGAAGCTCTGATGAGGATTTGTTTCAACCAACTCATTATCGTTATCGATAGTTTCATCAAGGCTGATATATTCTTAATGGAATGGCGTGACAAGAGCACGCCATTTTTGTTTCGAATAGATTCTAAAGGGTTGCTTTCTTCTCATGATGAGCGATAAAGGTGTAAAATAGAAATAGACTATCAAAAAAGTAGTTAGTTGTTTGGTTGTATAAGAGGGAGTGAAAGTAGATGGAAAACATCCAATGGTTAGATGAAGTTATGAAAAGAAAAGAAGATTTCATCAAAGATTTACAGGGATTACTTCAAATTAAGAGTGTGTTAGATGAAGAAGGTGCCACTCCTGATGCACCACTCGGACAAGGAATAAAAGATGCTTTAAATTACTTGTTAGAACTAGGTCAGAAAGATGGTTTTATATCCAAGAACGTTGGCAATCTTGCAGGACATCTTGAGATGGGTGAAGGAGAAGAGCTTCTTGGCATACTGGGTCATGTGGATGTCGTACCTGAAGGTGATGGCTGGAGTGTCGATCCATATAGCGGAGTAATTAAGGATGGAAAAATATATGCTCGTGGCTCAAGTGATGATAAAGGGCCAACCATAGCAGCATATTATGGTATGAAGATTGTCAAAGAATTGGGGTTACCACTAGACAAGCGAGTACGATTAATTATTGGTACAGATGAAGAAAGTGATTGGCGTTGTGTGGAACATTATTTCGAAAAAGAAGAAATGCCGAGTATAGGGTTTGTACCAGACGCAGACTTTCCAATTATTTATGCGGAAAAGGGCATTTCTGATTATGATATTGTCCAGCCTGTTCAAAAGGAACAAGAGAACTCTGAGGTAGAATTATTGTCATTCCAATCAGGACGTCGGTACAATATGGTTCCAGATTATGCAGAAGTACATATTAAAAAGCATGTAGAAGAGAGTAGTCTAGCAAAACGCTATCAAGGTTTCCTTCAGGAAAATCAATTAGAGGGAAATGTATCAGAGCGTGAGGGCCAACTAATAGTTACATTAGTTGGAATTAGTGCACATGGTGCAGAGCCACGAAATGGAAAAAATGCTGGTATCTATATGGCACAGTTTTTACAATCAGTAGCACTAGACCTAGCAGGAAAAAGATTTGTAGAAACAGTTGCTTCATTCTTTAAGCAATCAAGAGGAGAGGTATTTGACATTGCCTATCAGGATGATGTATCTGGAGATTTAACGATAAATGTAGGGGTGATGGATTATCGAAGTGAAGCTGGTGGACGTATTGGTTTGAATATGCGTTATCCAGTTACATTTGATATCGAATCAGGAAAAGAAACCATACAAGCTAAATTAGAAGAAAAAGGATTACAATTAGCCAACTTTTCTGATGCGAAGCCAGCCTATGTGAAGAAAGATGATCCACTCATTCAAACGTTACAAAAAGTTTATGAAGAACAAACTGGAGAAAACGCGGAGCTATTGGCAATTGGTGGGGGAACCTATGCACGAGCATTAGATCATGCTGTTGCATTTGGTGCTCTATTTCCAGGGCGTGAGGATGTCATGCACCAGAAGGATGAATATGCCATTGTAGATGATTTATTAAGGGCAACCGCCATTTATGCACAGGCTATTTACGAACTAGCAAAAGCAAAATAGGAAATTACATTTCCATTTATTGGTAATTTCTTTATACTATAGAAAAAGGGAGAGTGAAGTAAATGAAATATGTGGATACTTGGGATTTAGAGGCTATTTTTCCTGGAGGTACAAAGTCTGAGGAATTACAAACAAAGCTAGCGACAATACGAGAAGAACTTAAAGACTATAAGCGTTTATTAGAGGAATGGAAGAGTGATAAAGCTGTATCTGCAGCACCTTTTAAGATGATTCTGGAAAAACAAGAAACAATAGGAAAAGGCTTAGGACAATCTGCGACATTTGTGCAAATGTGGCATGATGCTTACATGAATGATGAACATGCCAATGTTGTGATGGGGCAGATTATGGATTTGTTCAGTGAAGGTCAAAAGCTTTCAAACACCTTTACGAAAAAACTTGTCGCTATTCCTAACACAGAATGGCAGAAACTATTAGAGGACAAAGCGTTAAATGAAACTGCTTTTGCATTAAATGAAATTCGTGATCAAGGAAAGCGCCTTCTATCAGAAGAAGAAGAGAAACTGATTGCGGAATTAAATAAAGACGGTTTAGCAGCATGGAGTAAATTGTATGATACGGTTGTTTCCATTATGACCATTCCATTTACCGACCAAGATGGTAAAGCAACAGCGTTATCAGTTGGACAAGCAATGAACCGGATGTATTCAGATCCAGATCCAGAAGTACGTAAGCAGCTTTTCGAAAATTGGGAAGCGGCATGGACGAAATATGCGCCAATATTTGCGGATACCATTAATCATCTAGATGGCTACCGAATCACCTTGCAAAACGCACATGGTCGCAACGGACATTTAGATGAACCATTAGAGTACAACCGCATGACTGGAGAAACACTTGATGCAATGTGGTCAGCAGTTGCGAATAATAAACAGCCGTTTATTGATTTCCTAAGCCAAAAGGCTAGTCTTTTTGGAATGGAAAAGTTAGGCTGGCAGGATGTAGATGCTCCAGTGGCATTAGGAGATGTGAAGCCAACTCGCTTTACATATGATGAAGCATGTGATTTTGTCATTGAAAATTTTGCTTCCTTTGGTCCGAAGCTAGCTGACTTTTCTAAGCACGCCCTTGAAAATCGCTGGGTCGAGGCAGAGGATCGCTCCAATAAACGTCCTGGTGGATATTGTACTGGTCTTCCGGAGTTTGGAGAATCACGAATCTTTATGACATTTACCGGTTCACCTAGTGATACGAGTACTTTAGCACATGAACTAGGCCATGCATTTCATAGTCATGTGTTGAAGGATCTACCGACATTAAATCGCCGTTATGCGATGAATGTTGCTGAAACAGCTAGTACCTTTGCTGAAACCATTATTGGGAATGCAACAGTGGCAAATGCTAAATCGAAGGAAGAAAAGATAGGACTATTAAATTCGAAAATAGAAAATGCAACAGCAATGTTCTTAAATATTCACGCACGATTCTTATTCGAAAACTCTTTTTATGAGGAGCGCGCGAAAGGGATTGTATCTGAGAAACGTTTGAATGAATTAATGGTTCAAGCGCAGAAGGAAGCTTATGGAGACAGTCTTTCTAGCTATCATCCACATTTTTGGTGTAGTAAGCTGCACTTCTTTATGGACAGTGTTCCTTTCTATAACTTCCCGTATACATTCGGTTACTTATTTAGCCTAGGTATCTATGCGGAATATTTAAAGAAACCTGAGGGCTTTGAGGATAAGTATATTGCCTTATTACAAGACACGGGCTCTATGAAAGTGGAAGAACTAGCTGAAAAGCATCTAGGAGTAGATTTAACCAAACAAGATTTCTGGGCAGCAGGAATTCAATTAATGAAAAAAGACGTGGAAGAATTCATCCGTTTAACAAATGAAGTACGCTAATCACTAAACATAATGCTTGTCCATCTTGAATAAGGTGGCAAGCATTATTTTTTAGGTTGAATAGCAACGAATTGTTAATTGTTCTTATATCAACTGCACGAGAACCAATTTAGCTTTCAACATTTCGTTTTCACTTTTGCATATAAATGGATAAGATAAATTTATAAATGGTTAAAACTATATTTATTTACCCGTATCTTTTCCTTTCCTTAAGCCGTTATAGCGGATAAGAGAGGTTTTAAAAGGAGTGAACAACAAATTGATTAGCAGAGGAAGCTTGTTTACCGATGATGAGATTCAGCTAACGGAAGAGAAGTTAAATCAACTGTACGTAGGACTTCAAAAGTATTCCTTTTTTCTTGCGCAAAACAAATGCGAAGCAGATGACTTGGTTCAGGAAACTGTCTTGAAGGCGATTCAGTATTATGGTGTCTCGGAATTGAATGCAGCCCTTTTGAAAAAAATCGCCTATCATCAATGGATTGACGTTATTAGAAAAAGAAAAAACGAAGTATTAGGGGTGCTTGAAGAGGAACTGGTAAAGGATACACCACAGCATGATGAACTCTTGGATACTGTGAAGCTTTTATTGAATAAGTTGACCCCGAAGCAGGCTGTAATCTTGGTGATGAAAGAAGCGTTTCGATTTCAAATAGTGGAGATTGCAGATCTGATGGATACGACGGAGATGGCTGTCAAATCCTTACTCCATCGAGCGAAGAAACGATTGCAAAAGGAATCCTCACTTCGAATGATAGATGACTACCTGAGTATAGAGGAACGGGAGATGCTATCTACAACCCTTTACAAAGCCCTTCAAGCGGAAGATCCTACTGTATTGATTGATTGTATAACAAGGATTCCTTCGTTGGTGCAAACTCCACAGCTGGTTAAGCAAAAGCAATCTGGTTCACCTCTCAACCTTTCTTGTATAGCAGCTTAAAGAAGGAGGAGTTATATTGAATACGATTCCATATGTAATTGAACAATCAGATCGTGGTGAACGTTCCTATGATATTTATTCTCGTCTATTGAAGGACCGCATTGTCATTATTGGGGATGAAATAAATGATCAGGTAGCGAATAGTGTTGTTGCACAGTTATTATTTCTGGAGGCTGACAACTCCGAAAAAGATATTTCAATTTATATTAATAGCCCAGGAGGCTCAACGTCAGCTGGCTTCGCTATTTTTGATACGATGGAGCATATTAAACCAGATATTAATACGATTTGTACCGGGATGGCTGCATCCTTTGGAGCACTACTATTACTAGCAGGAACAAAGGGCAAACGCTATGCACTTCCCAATAGTGAAATCATGATTCATCAACCAATTGGAGGCGCAAAGGGTCAGGCAACTGAAATAGAAATTTCAGCAAAGAGAATTCTAAAGCTAAGGAAGCATATCAATGAAATAATTGCAGATCGTACCAATCAACCAATGGAAAAAGTAGCAAATGACACGGACCGTGATTATTTTATGAGTGCAAATGAGGCTCTTGAATATGGGATTATTGATAAGATTGTCAATTAAAAGAGGAAGGGCACAAAAGCTATTTTTTGTGTCCTTCCTCCATATCGTTATTCATTACCAAACAAATTCATACTTAGGTATCGTTCTCCTGTGTCAGGTGCAATACAGACAATTTTCTTTCCTTTTCCTAATTTCTTAGCTACTTGAATTGCTGCAAATACTGCCGCGGCACCGGATGGTCCGATAAATATTCCTTCCTCATGCGCAAGTTTTCGAAGCATGGCTAATGCATCTTCATCTTCAATTTGAATGATTTCATTATAGATGCTGGTATTGAGGATGTTTGGAACAAATCCTGGACTAGTCCCAACTAGCTTATGCTTTCCGGGCTTTCCACCAGATAAGACTGGTGATCCTTTTGGCTCGACAACGGCTATGTGGATGTTTGGGAGCTTTTCTTTTAGTGCTTCACCAGTACCAGTAACTGTTCCTCCGGTTCCTGCCGTGCATACGAAAGCATCAAGGCTATTATCCATTTGCTCTAATATCTCCAGTGCTGTTGTAGTACGGTGAATATCTGGGTTTGCATGATTTTCAAACTGCTGTGGGATGAAGCTACCCGGTATTTGTTTTTGTAGTTCTAATGCTTTTTTGATGCATCCGGGCATCTTTTCCTCACTTGGTGTAAGGACAACGTCTGCACCATATGCCTTTAAAATATTCCGTCGTTCCATCGTACTATTATCAGGCATCACTAAAATGGCTTTATAGCCTCTAGCTGCTGCATTCATTGCTAAACCAATACCAGTGTTCCCGCTCGTAGGCTCAATGATAGTATCACCTGGTTTAATTAGCCCCTTCTCCTCAGCAACCTTTATCATATTAAATGCAGCACGGTCTTTAACACTCTTACTAGGGTTAAACATTTCTAATTTTACATAGACCTCTGCAGCTTGATCTGGAACAACATTATTTAATTTTACAATAGGTGTTTCACCAATTAATTCGGATATATTTTCAACTACCTTCATGTTTATCCAACTTTCTTAATATAATAGAGGACAAGTAGTATTTGTCCGCATATTTTTTTATTATTGTACCATGCTTCCGTACATAAAAGGAGAAATTGAATTGGGTACTGTTTTCATGACAATTATCACATTTATTGCAACTGGTTTAGATGAAATGATTATGTTAATCTTATTGTTTTCGCTTACGAAAAGCGATCAAGATGTAAGAAATGTTTATATTGGACAGCAGATTGGAATGAGTGTTGTACTGTGTCTTGTATTGTTAGGAGTTTATGGGATAGCACAATTCACAGGGAAGTGGATTGGTCTTTTAGGATTCATCCCAATTGTGCTCGGGGTTATGGCGTTATTCATTGGGGAGGATGATGACGATGAAGAAAGGCTATTTAACAAAACGGCATTATTTAGTAATGTCGTGATAAGGGTCATAATCCTTGCGATTGCTGGTGGTGCAGAAGAGCTAGCAATTTACATCCCTTATTTTTCGTCATTAGTGTCAACAGAAGTTATTCTTGCATCCATTACGTTTATCATCATGATTCCGATTTGGAGTAGCATTTGTAGGAAGCTAGCAGCATTTGGAATGATTCCCCACAAACTTGAAAAGTATCAGCGGTTTATTGTCCCAATCCTTTTTATTGGTATAGGTGTTCATATACTGATAGAACAACACACAATTTCGGATATCCTTACTTTCTTTCTGTAAATGGGTGATGCATATAGCAACAGTGTTCCATTTTCTTATGCTATAATGTGTTATTGGAAGTAAATAATAGTATTGTAGTAAATTGTTTATTATATAAGTATTTGACTTTATAGTAAGAACGATTGGATTTAGTTCCTGTAGGCTTGTAAACTTTTACAAGCTTTTTTGATTTCTTACATATATGAAGTGTAATACTGGTAACAATAGAACTAGCAACTAAAAGGAGAATTGAGACATGGCAGAAAGCATAGTAAAAGCGAATGAAGGCGATATGATTCAAATCACCAATGGTGATTACAAAGGGAAAAAAGGAAAGGTTTTAATTGTAAGAGAGAATTCGGTTATCGTTGAACTAGGACGTAATGTTGAGCGTGATGAGCCAATAAAAACCGTAATTAATCATAAGAATTATAAGCAAATTTAATGTATAACTTGAAAAAAGTCCATTTCGAAAGGAAGTGGACTTTTTTTGGTTATAGGAATACGCTATACGCTGATAAAAATGGTGTTCGCGCTGATAAATTCTGCTATTCGCTGATATATCGCTTGGGGCCGCTGATAAATCAGTAAGAAGCGCTGATAAAAATAGTTATTCGCTGATAAAATAATCTCCACCAATCTTACAGCTCATGCTTCACACAATAGTTGTCAACAAGCTGCTCGATTTGATCATTTTCCGGGTATTCTCCATGAAAGGAAAACGTAATTTCATCTACAAATTCCCCATTATGATAGACATGAATTGCACCGTTTTGCTCAATTACACTAAATTCTGGTTCAAAACGATATCCACTACGTTCAATCGCACCCAATTCTTTTCCACTCCTTATCAGTCCAGATTGTTTTAGTATTTCACTAGTTTGTCCAAAACAATTCATAGGATAAATAATGCTAAATCTTCATATTTATGAATGGAGGAGGTAATGAGGATGTCGGATAAACGAGATCATAATGAAAAGGATGAACAGCTAGAGATATTTCGGGTAAAGGATAAAGGAAAATACTTAACAACCAATCAAGGACTGAAAATGTCGGAGGATGAATTCTCTTTAAAAGCAGGAGAACGTGGTCCTACACTGATGGAAGATTTTCATTTTCGCGAAAAGATGACTCATTTTGATCATGAACGAATTCCGGAGAGAGTAGTTCATGCCCGCGGCTTTGCTGCACATGGCGAGTTTCAGTTGTATGAAAGCATGGAACGCTATACGAAAGCAAAGCTATTTACCAATACTTCTAAAAAAACACCAGTATTTGTTCGATTTTCAACGGTAAATGGTTCGAAGGGCTCTGGAGATACGGCACGAGATGCCCGCGGCTTTGCGACAAAATTTTATACAGAGGAAGGAAATTATGATTTAGTCGCCAATAATATTCCAGTGTTTTTTATCCAAGACGGAATCAAGTTTCCAGACGTTGTTCACGCATTTAAACCTGAACCCCACAACGATATTCCCCAAGCGGCTACCGCGCATGATAATTTTTGGGATTTTGTCGCAAATAATCAAGAGTCCGCCCATATGATTATGTGGATAATGTCTGACCGAGCGATTCCACGAAGCTTTCGAATGATGGAGGGGTTTGGTGTTCACACCTTCCGATTTGTAAATGAGCGTAGAGAAGCATTTTTTGTGAAATTTCATTGGAAACCGACGCTTGGTACTCATTCATTGCTATGGGAGGAGTCTCAAAAGCTAATGGGGATTGACCCAGATTTTCATCGGAATGACCTTTGGAATGCAATTGAAAGAGGGGATTATCCCGAGTTTGAATTAGGTGTTCAAATTATTAATGAATCGGATGAATTCAAATTTGATTTTGATATTTTGGATGCAACGAAGCTTTGGCCAGAAGAAGATGTACCGGTAAAATTGATTGGAAAAATGACCTTAAATCGAAACGTGGATAACTTTTTTGCAGAGACTGAACAAGTTGCCTTTCATCCAGGGCATGTGGTACCTGGGATTGATTTTACCAATGATCCACTTTTACAAGCTAGATTATTTTCCTATACCGATACCCAATTAATCAGACTTGGTGGCCCCAACTTTCATGAACTTCCAATCAATCGACCAGTTTGCCCATTTCATAATAATCAACGTGATGGTTTTGGACGCCAGACCATTAATGTTGGAAAAGTGAATTATCACCGCAACTCCTTAGCTGGAAATACACCAGCGCCAGCAAGTCCAGCTGAAGGTGGGTATATGAGTTATCAGGAGAAGGTAGAAGGGAGAAAGGTTCGAGCGAGAAGTGAAAGCTTTAAAGACCATTTCTCACAAGCAACATTGTTTTGGAACAGCATGAGCGCTCCTGAAAAGCAGCATATTATGGACGCATTCAGCTTTGAAGTAGGGAAGGTAAAAAGTAAATCTGTAAGGCAGCAGGTCGTGGATATGTTTGCAAATGTTAATTTAGGTTTGGCACAAGCGGTTGCTAGAAATGTTGGAGTTACACCACCTCATCACGGTGGCTCTCCTGTAACAAAGTCTTCTCCTGCGCTTAGTCAGTTAAACACGGAAATGACTCCAAAGACAAGAAGAGTAGCTGTCATCTTAACAGAGGGTTTTAATGGACCTGAAGTGAAGCGGGTATTAGATAGTTGGAAAGCAAATGGACTTGTTCCAGTAATAATAAGTGAAAATATTGGTGTCGTAACGGGCACAAATGGAATCAAACTTGAGGCAACTGAAAATTTATTAACAGCAGATTCCGTATTATTTGATGCGGTTTATATGGTTCGTGGTAGTGACAACAGTATGAAATTTAATAAGGAAACGGCTTATTTTCTAGATGAAGCCTTTAACCATCAGAAGACAATTGGTGCTACACATGAAGGGAAGAAATGGCTAGAGATTAATCAGTTTGTTCATAAGCCTGGCGTGTTAATTGGTGACAATATGGATTGGTTTGCGATGGATTTTATGAAGTCATTAGCCAAACACCGACACTGGGAAAGGCAAGTGGTGTAAAAAATAGCGAAATGCGTGTTAAGCATTTCGCTCCTAACTTATTTCAGTAATTCTTGAAAGAAATGAATATTTTCATCAAACGTGGGGACCGTTTTTCATATTCTGCCTTGTTCACTAAGCTAACTAATAAGTCGTTAAAAGGAGTTGGTACGCCAACTTCTTTTCTTTTGGTTGAAACAACGCCATTAATAATTTTCTTTGCTTTTCAAGGTATTGAAGCATACTAGCTCGTAACAATGCTAGAGGAGCAAAGGCTATTCTTGCAAAGCCCATAGCTGTTGGTAAGTTACTATTATCAGCTTCTAGCCTCAAAATTTCCAGGTTAAAGCCCGCTAATTCAGCAGACTCAACTCCTAAAGCTGGTCCAACACGTATTTTCTCATCCCAAGACGAACTGCGCTTTCAACAGTAACATCGTCATTTTAAACGGTGATAATAATTAATTATTGAGTTAGATAATATATTAGTATTTTCGCTTATATCATAATAGGAATATACTAGTGGCGGGAGGTGTTTCGAATGGAGTATATCATTATCTTTATTACTGGTATCATTGCCACAACATTAGGAACGTTAGCAGGTGGTGGTGGATTAATCAGTCTACCAATGATGTTACTGTTAGGTATGCCAGTTCATTCAGCAATTGGAGCAAATAAGGTTTCGAATACCGTTAGTTCATTTTCAAGCTTCCTTCATTTGTATCGACAAAAGAAAATTGCTTTAAAAGAATGCTATTGGATTATTCCAGTAAGTCTATGTGGAGGGCTTAGCGGTGGATTTATCGCGTCTTTAATTTCTGAACAGCATTTGTATGTCATCGCTATCATTTTATTACTTTTTGCATTTGTGACATCTGTGATTGGAAAACGAGATTTTGCTGGTAAACATGCTTTGCAGCCAAGTAAGGTAAGTATTCCTGGTCTTTATGGTATTGGTATTTATGATGGGCTTTTTGGTCCAGGACAAGGAACATTAATGTTTTATCTCTTTGCTTATTTAAAAATAGATTATATTCGTGCAGTTGCTTATGTTCGACTAGCTACCTTTTCTAGCTGTGTCGGTGCAGCAATGATGTATATTGTATCTGGAAAAGTAATTTGGGGGCTTACAATTGCATTGCTTTGTGGATCAGTAATTGGCGCGCAGATTGGAGTTCGGATTGCAGCCAAGCTTAAACCCAATTATATAAAACCGATATTACGAATCGTAACATTGGCCATTATTATCCAAGTATTCGTTGAAAATGTGTTATAAATGGAAAGCATAGAGAAAGTACTATTGCCGAGAAGTACGCAAACCATAAAGCCAGCTCCTATATAGAACTGGCTTTTGGTTAGCTATACTCATCATATACAATTATTCCATCAACCATGGTGAAAAGTACGCTTGCATCTTTAATTTCCTCTTTTGGAACAGCGAAAAGGTTACGGTCTAGGGTTATGATATCAGCAAGCTTCCCTTCTTCCAATGTCCCTAATTCGTCTTCCCTAAAAGAACCATAGGCAGATGCAATTGTGTAAGCTTTTAAGGCTTCACCTAGCGTAATTTTTTCTTTCGTATGCCATACAATCTCATCATCGTCTAAACGAGTGACTGCACGGTAAATCCCATGTAACGGATTGAGACCAACTACGGGATAATCACTTCCATAAACTAAAGTTGCTCCAGCATCCTGTAATGTTTTTTGAAGCATGTATCGCTTCATTCGATCAGAGCCTATTAATTCTTCAAAAACCTCATAGGAGGAGCCATTAATATGCTCCGGTTGAATCGATGCTAGTACACCTAAGTGACTAAGTCGCTCAATATCATCTTGCAGAATCATTTCAATATGCTCAATTGCATGTCTGCTATCACGTTCGCCATTTACTTTTCGTGCTTCTTCAAATGTGTCGAGAGCGAGTTTCACAGCGCCATCACCGATACAATGAAAACGAACTCGAAATCCTTCACGGTCAGCTTCAATTGTCCATTCTTTTATGAGTTCAGCAGGATAAACAGTTTCACCACGTATCGCTGGTTTATTAGAATAAGGTTCCTCTAGATAGGCAGTGTAACTCGTGATGACACCATCGATAAATTGCTTAAACCCACTAAATTGAACCATATTGGATTGGTATGTTTCCCTTAATCGTTTTGCCTCACTAATATCACCGTTAAGAGGTGCAACAAAATGAATTCTAGCTGTTAGCTCACCACTATTTTCAAACTTTGAGTAAATAGCAGCTTCTTCTGTGCTCATTTCGGGTAAACGTAATAGGTCATGAGTAGAGGTAACACCATATTTGGCTGCCTCTTGCAAAAACTGTCTTAAGAGCTGTTCCTTCATGGTTACATCTAATGGAATTGCCTTCGTAACTAGTCCGACAGCATGTTCAAGTAGAAGTCCTGTAGGTTCTCCGTTAGCATCCTTAATTACTTCACCAAACTCAGGGTTTTGGGTTTGCTGATTGATTCCTGCTAGCTCAAGTGAGGCGGAGTTAACCCATACACTATGAAATTCTGCCTGATATAAGATGACTGGACGATCTGATAAAACATCATCTAAGTATTTTTTGTGAACAGTCTCTTTTAATTCCCAAGCATTATTATCCCAGCCACTACCAATAATAAAAGGGAGTTCAGGATTTTCTACTGCATATTGATACACAAGATTAGCAACTTCTTCAGCAGATTTGGCATCATGAAGCTGCACACTATTCGTTAGCATACTGCCTAAAAGTAAGTGAATATGAAAGTCATGAAAACCAGGCAGGACTAATTTGTCACCAAAATCCAATACTTGTGTATTCTCAGTCAAGTAAGGTGTATAACGTTCTTTTTCCATTACTTTTATAATTTTATTCTTGGCTATTAGAATTGCAGCAGGTTTTGGGTGTGTTGACGTACCTGTGAAAACAGCATTACTAGTGATGATTATATCTGGTGATAAGGACATAAATGTTCTCCTTTTAGAATAATTATGAGTTAAATAGCCTTCCTGTAATTCAATACCTTTATTGTAATATAAAATGTAAAGGTAAGGAATCGTTGATCATTTAAATGAAAATGATTATCATTGACTATTGGGCTAAAACCCAATACACTAGAGGTATTGGTTAGAAAAATATCTATATCGTCATATAGATATTTTTTATTGGCAGAATAAGTATAAAGAAATCATTAATAAGCAGTTATGATGCTAATGATGTAGAGGAGAGAATCCAATGCAGACATTATCTACAAAGGATTTAAAAGTTAGTTACGGGGATAAAATTATAATAGATGACTTAAATATAACCATTCCTAAAGGAGAAATTACCGTTTTAATTGGGGCAAATGGTTGTGGGAAATCCACACTATTACGATCCATGGCAAGATTATTAAAGCCAAAAAGCGGTGGCGTAATTTTAGATGGCCAGGATATTGCGAAGATGAAAACGAAGCAGGTTGCCAAGAAGCTATCTATTTTACCACAAAGCCCGATTTCTCCAGAAGGATTAACAGTTTTAGAACTTGTGAAGCAGGGAAGACATCCTCATCGTGGGTTTATTAAGCAGTGGTCTCCAAAAGATGATGAGGCGGTTCAAGAGGCACTTGAATTAACAAATACGATTGACCTAAAGGATCAGACAGTAGATTCTTTATCCGGTGGACAACGACAACGTGCTTGGATTGCGATGACATTAGCACAGGAAACAGATATCATGCTATTAGATGAGCCGACCACTTACTTGGATATGACCCATCAGATTGATGTATTGGATTTATTATATAATCTTAATGAAAAAGACGGCCGTACCATTGTAATGGTTTTACATGATTTAAATTTAGCATGTCGATATGCACACCATATAATTGCTATACAAGATAAACAAGTTAGCGCACAGGGCAGACCAGAGGAAATTGTGACCTGTGATTTGGTCGAGCAAGTATTCAATTTAAAATGTGATGTATTATTTGATCCAATCTACGGAACGCCTATGTGTATTCCGCATGGCAAGGGACGTCAAATACTGCCACCTAGCTCCAACATTAATAGAAAGAAAGTATAAAGCCCGCTAGTGGGCTTTTTTTCATTTACCGGAATCATTAAATGTGATTGACAAATTAACTAGATGCTCTATAATTATAAATGGAATTGAGAATCATTATCATTTATAGGGTGGTTTTAAAATGAATTCACCTTGTGATGATAAGTTTTAAAAAATCTACATAAAGTCAGGGTTGTTGTAACCGCTTTAGGATGTAAGGTAGCATCGAGCAGATCGTTATTTCTCTCATGAGAGAAAGGATTTAACGGGATAGACGTTAGCTAGTCGCAATCCTAATTGAAAGCAGTATTGAAGGGTAAAGCAGATCAAACGGAGGAGAGATTAGGATGAAGAAAATATGGACTTTATTAATTTTTACATTGGTTTTAGTATTAGCAGCATGTGGTTCTGATAGTGATTCCAACGATACTGAAAAAGGAAAAGATTCGGCTGATACAAATACTGATGGTAGAACAGTAACAATAGAAGATGTTTATGGGGAACAAACAATTGAAGGAACGCCCGAACGCATTGTTGTTCTGGAATGGACGTATGCAGAAAATCTACTTGCGCTTGGTATTCAACCAGTAGGAGTAGCCGATATGGATGGATTCCATCAATGGGTAAATATTGAGGAAGAGTTTGATGCGTCTGTTGAGGACGTTGGAACCCGCCAGGAACCAAATCTGGAAGCAATATCTAGATTGAATCCAGATCTAATTATTGCGGTTGATTTTCGTCATGAGCAATACATTGATAGCTTAGAGGGTATTGCACCAGTCGTAACATTTGCACCATATGGGGAAGAAGCAGTACAGGATCATTACGAAAACATGATTAACGAGTTTAATACAATTGCAAAAATTGTGGACAAAGAAGCAGAAGCGAAAGAAGCACTTGCTGATTTAGAAGCATTTACAGAAGAACAAAAACAACGTGTAGCTGATGCTAATATTGAAAGCACAACCTATGCAGCAACACAAGCATACTCAAATCAAAACACACCAGTAATTCGTCTATTTACCGATAATTCAATGGTTGGAAAAATTATGAGTAATTTAGGATTTGAAAATGCTTATCAATCTGATAAAGTTGAAGTGTATGGTTATAGTGAAGTGACGGTAGAGGCACTTCAAAATTTCCAAGATGAAGATTTACAATTCCTCTACATCGTTCAAGAAGAGGATAATATTTTCGAAAATCAACTAAAGGGTAATCCTGTATGGGAAAACTTAACCTTTGTGAAAAACGGGAATACACATGCACTCCCAGGAAATACTTGGACATTTGGTGGTGTATTATCTGCAGAGGTTTTAACAGAACAACTTGTTAACTCTATGGTAAATGAGTGATGAAATGAATGTAACAATGCAAAAATCTATAAAAGCGGTTCTTACCTTTGGTGGTGGAACCGCACTTTTATGTATTTTAACACTAATCCATATCAATCAAGGGAGCATTTCGATTCCGCTTCGTACTGTGATGGATGCGATATTTCAACCACAGGATATTATCGAGCATCATACGATACGAGGATTAAGACTTCCAAGAGCTGTGATGGGTATTATTGCTGGTGGTGCATTAGCTGTTGCCGGTGTGATACTGCAGAGTGTAACACGAAACCCCTTGGCATCTGCTAGTACGTTAGGGATTCACTCGGGTACGTATTTTGCGGTCGTGCTTAGTACCGTTTTCTTTCCGGCTACACTGATGGGGAATGGGATAATAATCGCTTTTTTAGGTGGAATCATCACTTATTTTATCGTTTTTATTTTGTCTGGTGGTAATAAAGCGACACCAGTACGCATGGTGTTAGCGGGAATGATTGTTTCTCTGTTATTTTCATCTCTTACAAGTGTTCTACAGATATTCTATGAAAACGAAACAGCTGGTTTGTTTTTATGGGGATCTGGGACACTTGTACAGAATGATTGGTCTGGCGTACAATTTGCACTCCCAATCGTATTAGTTGGATTCGTGCTTCTTATCGTGATGGCGAATCCATTAAATACACTCTCATTAGGGGATGATGTCGCAACATCTTTGGGCCAAAATGTAGCAATTATTAAGCTAAGTACGGTTATTATTGCTGTCTTATTAACATCTGTTACGGTAAGTGTTGTAGGACCAATTGGATTTGTAGGGCTCGTTGCACCTCATATTATTAAATTACTAGGGTTTCGTAAGCATTTAACGCTTTTAATAGCTTCCTTCATCTGGGGTGGCAATGTCCTGTTAGTTGCTGATATATTAGCGAGAATAATCGATCCATCATTTTCAGAATTACCAGTTGGAGCAATTACTGCATTAATTGGTGCTCCTTGGTTAATTTATTTGGTTTTGCGAATGAATAAAGCAAAATATGGAGATGAAAATACATCCGTAATTGCTGGGAAAAGTCAGTCTAATTATCCGCTTGGTGTAATTGTTGGAATACTTACTTTATCCATTGTTATGGTATTGGCTATTAGTTTAGCATCCGGAAATTATGGATTTGAGCCAATTGTAACCTGGCAGGCCTTTTTTGGAGAGGGTAATGAATTTTTAAAGAATATGATCCTAGACATTCGCTTACCTAGAGCGATGGTTGCTTTACTTGCGGGAATGGTATTAGCAGTAAGTGGTTTAATATTTCAAGGTGTTTTACGTAACCCTCTGGCTGATCCTTCCGTGATTGGAATTACATCAGGTGCTGGAGTAGGAGCGTTAATGACAATGTTCGCATTCGGAGTATCTGCCGTATGGATTCCCATTGGTGCGATTATCGGTGCTTTCCTATTCTTTTTACTGGTCATGATATTTGCGATACGAGCTAAATTTCAGCCGACGATATTAGCTTTATTAGGTGTAGGAATTTCTGCGCTTGGTTCTGCTATCATACAGATATTGGTTGTACAAGCAGACATGGCTGTTGCATCTGCCTTAACCTGGTTATCTGGTTCCACCTATGCACGTGGTTGGTCTGAGTTATTTCAATATTTAATTTGGCCAGTTGTCATTGTTTTTCCAATTTTAATTGTGAGACTAAGAGGAATGGACATATTATCTTTTGGAGATGATACGGCGAAGGGATTAGGCGTGAAGGTAATGTCCACTCGCTTTGAATTAGCATTCTTCGCTACCGTCTTGGCTGCATTCAGTGTCGCTGCTGTTGGTACGATAGGATTCGTTGGTTTAATAGCACCTCATTTCTCCAGATTACTAGTTGGGCCATCAAGTCAACGATTATTACCGGTTACCGCATTGGTTGGCGGATTACTTTTATTGATTGCTGATGTGTTCAGTCGCACCCTATTAGCACCTAATGAGATCCCATCAGGTATATTGGTAGCCATTATTGGAGCACCGTACTTTTTATGGTTAATGAAGACAAGAGCATAATAGAGCAGGTTAGTTAGAGAGCAGTGATACAGTCGTATCGCTGCTCTTTTATATAGCAATATATAAAGGGGAAGACTACTAGCGGAAAAATAGTAAGGAACTTATGGAAGTGTGGATATAAATTGATAGGCAAAGATAAAGGTTGTTTAAATTAACGCGATGAGATGGTAGATGAATGAATTTTTAAAACTAAAAAAATAAGCTAAACCCAAAAGGGTCTAGCCCATCATTATAAAGCAGTGGTTTTCGCTGATTCTTTAACCATTTCAATAAATAACTGAAGGAATCTAGTGTCTGCCGTAAGTTCTGGGTGAAATGCACTCGCCAGGATATTCCCTTGCTTAGCAGCAACAATATTGCCATTATATTGAGCAAGAATCTCAACCTCTTCACCAGCTGACTCGATATATGGCGCTCGAATGAAGACAGCGGAATAAGGCGTTTCGATACCTTTCACTTCCAGTGCAGCCTCAAAGCTATCTCTTTGTCTACCAAAAGCATTCCGTTTTACGCAAACATTCATAAGGCCTAGATGTGCCTCCTTCGATTCAGATAGTTTATTCGCAACAAGAACCATTCCAGCACATGTTCCAAATATAGGCTTTTTCTCATTACTAAATTCAATTAAGGGTTCAAAAAAACCATAGCGGTCGATGAGCTTTCGCATGGTTGTACTTTCGCCACCCGGAAGAATTAGACCATCGATAAATGCAAGCTGTTCTGGCCGTTTTACGATCAGGCCGTTACAGCCAAGTGCTTCGACCTGCTTTATATGCTCTGCAACTGCACCTTGTAGCCCCAGAACACCAATTGTTAGATTACTCATTTTCACACGTCCTTCCATATGGTTGTTGCCACCAAACGTTGGTGGAACTACCAGCCGCGTTCCTGCATTCTTTCTTCTAGACTTAGTTTTGAGATGTCGATTCCCTTCATCGCTGTTCCAAGTTCCTTCGAAAGCTTCCCAATTAGTTCATAGTCATTATAATAAGTAGTTGCTTGCACAATCGCACTTGCAAACTTTTCTGGGCTCTCTGATTTAAAAATTCCAGAACCAACGAAAACACCATCGGCTCCTAACTCCATCATAAGTGCTGCATCTGCAGGGGTAGCAACTCCGCCGGCAGCAAAGTTTACCACTGGTAATTTACCAGCTTCTTTAATTTGTCTCAAGATTTCATACGGTGCTCCTAGAATTTTAGCTTCGGTCATTAACTCATCATCACTCATCATGGTAACCTTACGCACCTGAGCTTGAACCTTACGCATATGACGGACAGCTTCTACAATATTTCCTGTCCCAGGCTCTCCTTTTGTACGTAGCATGGATGCACCTTCTCCAATTCGTCTTGCTGCTTCTCCTAAATCACGACATCCACAAACAAACGGAACGGTAAAGTCACTTTTTAATAGATGGAATTCCTCATCAGCAGGAGTAAGTACTTCACTTTCATCAATGTAGTCAACACCCATTGCTTCCAATACACGTGCTTCTACAATGTGTCCGATACGCGCTTTTGCCATTACAGGAATCGATACAGCGTTCATAACCTCTTCCACTATACGTGGGTCAGCCATTCTAGCGACTCCACCAGCAGCACGAATGTCAGAAGGAACTCGTTCTAGAGCCATTACAGCAACTGCACCAGAGGCTTCAGCAATTTTTGCTTGCTCAGCATTTACAACATCCATAATGACGCCACCCTTTTGCATTTGCGCCATACCTCGTTTTACGGTTTCTGTTCCTAGCATTTTATCCAAACCAAACACCCCTATCAATAAAATTAGTTGATTAAAATCAATTTTAATTTATTATAAATAGTAGTTGGCATTGTTAAAAGTGTCAGTTTTATAGAATTTAATGATGTCAGGGAAGAGGGGTACTGTATGGAGATGCTATCCTGTGATTTAAATCGTACTAGTAATATACCGCTATATGAACAGCTATACGCTTATATAAAAAATGAAATTATGGATGGCCGGATTCCGTATGGAACAAAGTTGCCGTCTAAACGGAAGCTTGCGGAATTTCTTAAGGTCAGTCAAAATACAGTGGAAACTGCCTATGAACAATTAGTAGCAGAGGGCTATGTAGAAGGAATTCCTCGAAAGGGATATTTTGTATTGACGTATGAGGACTTAGAGTATGTTCATACAACAAATCGAATGCAAAAACAATCCATTGATTCACAAGAAGACGTCCAATATAATTTTCACCCAAGTTGGATTGATACAGAGAATTTTCCATTTGCAAAATGGCGGAAGCTTGCGAGAAATATCATTGACCGTCAAAATCATTCCTTGCTTTTAATGGGAGACAGGCAAGGGGAGTATGTGTTACGAGAAGAAATCAGGGATTATCTTTACCAAGCAAGAGGTGTCCATTGTTCTCCTGATGAAATCATATTGGGTGCCGGAATTGAAACATTACTTCAGCAGCTTATACTTCTTCTAGGGAAAAACGTCACTTACGGAGTCGAGGATCCTGGGTACCATGTTATTTCACGAATTCTTAAGAACTATTCAAATGATGTTTATCCGTTAGAAGTGGATGAAAGAGGAGTAAAGGTTGAATCGATTGAAGATGGGAATATTGACGTTGTCTATGTGACACCTTCACATCATTTCCCTTATGGTTCCGTACTTTCTGCAAATAGAAGAGTGAAATTATTGAACTGGGCTACTAGTAAGTCGGAACGTTATATAATTGAAGATGACTATGATAGTGAATTTCGGTATAGCGGGAAATCCATTCCTTCCTTACAAAGTATGGATCAAAGTGATAATGTCATTTACCTTGGGACATTTTCAAAGTCGCTCATTCCATCCATTCGTATTAGCTATATGGTCCTTCCAAAACCCTTGATGGAGCGCTATCAAAAGGAGCTTTCTTTTTTTCAATGCACAGTTTCTAGAATAGATCAACATATTCTAGCTCAATTTATGAAAGAAGGAGAATTTGAAAAGCATCTAAACCGAATGCGGAAGATATATCGTAGGAAAATGGAGAAGACGTTAGAGCAAATTCGAATGCATCCAAAGGAAATTGATATTATAGGTGACTTGTCAGGATTCCATGTTGTGCTTGAGGTGAAAAATGGTATGGGTGAAGAAGAACTTGTGCAAAGAGCGGAGGATGCTAACATTACCATCTATCCTATCTCTACGTACCTCATGGAGAGTAAATATGAATCGCCACCTAGAATCATTCTAGGGTTTGCTGGGATAGCTGAAGCAGAATTAGAAGTCTCCATAAAACGTTTATTAAGAAGCTGGGAAATCGCTTAACGGTCGTTTCTACCAAATTTTAAAAATGCAAGGGATGCTCCTTGCATTTTTTTTATAGGGTTTTTAGTAACAATTTTTTTAATAGCGGTGCAAAATGCTCGGGGAGCTCTGACACACTTGGTATCATCACACGTTCTCTCCCGTATATATTTTGCATGGTGATATCTTCTCGTTCATCAATTTCTCCATTTGCTAAAAACATGCCAATGACATCAATACCCTTTTTTCGTGCATCTGACACAGCAATATTGGTATCGATAGTGCCGTTTTGGTCATAATTTGCAGCGGCCGGTTCTCCATCAGAGAACACAAGTAAGAACTTGTTCTTTTCTCTTCGGGCTTCCAATTCCTTTGTTACCACGCGTATACTAAAGCCGTCTCGGTTATCCTCCTGTGGTTCTAGCTGCATGATTTTAGGCCCGTTACTCCTGTAGAAGGAATCGGTAAAGGCATGAATTCGGTGAAAGTAATTTGGCTGGTAATTTTCCTTTACTTCATTCGCGTCCTCCCAAAATCCAATAATCGAATGTGGGATTTTTAAATGGGTTAAAACTTCATGGAAAAGCACAATGCCTCGTTTTGTTTCGTCCATTTTGTTATGCATGGAAGCAGAGCAATCCACAAGAAGGGTGAACGCGGCATCGAATTGCTTGGATTCCTCATTTTTCTTATAAAAGACTCTTGGATTTTCATCAAGTACGATTGGCAATAGTTTTTTGGATAGTCTTCCGAAAACTAAGTCCTGCCTTGGCTCATTTTTTTTATGCTCAATTGTTTTTTCAATTGTAATTGCTAGCTTTCGTTTAAATGGCTCAATATCCATTACCAGCTCTTGATAAGCCAATATATCCTCTTTTGTGGATTCGTTTGCTTCTAAATCGATTTTGACAGCATTTTTATTTTCTTCACCGTATTCACTGGATTGATTGCCTCCACTTGGTGATTCATCTTTTTCCAAGGCTTCGTTCTCTGAATAATCATTTTGCTTACTCTGACCGGATGATCCTTGGATGGAGGCCATTGCCTGATCACCATCTTCGGTTTCACGTGCTCCGCCACCCATTATACTTGTTTTCGTCCCTTGTTCGAGTTCGAATTGAAGGAAATTCTGCTTTTTGTTTTCATTTTTATTCTCGCGATGCCATGTAGAAAACTTCTCATCAAAAAGTTCACTTTCCTCTTGATCTACTTCCTCGAAATCATCATTTGCTAATGCATCTGTCCGTGTAAGCTCATCAAATAAAGTGTTTTTTTCGTATTTTTCGAGATGGCTAATTGGAAAAATGAAATATTCATTGAGTGTATCCTTGTAATTACTTAGGCGAAATACAATTTGCTCGGTAATCCTCGTAATAGCTGCCGTGGTTTTTGCTTCAAATACACTGTAAAGAAGTGGCTTTAATTCTTCTAATTGCTGTAATTGAGAAGCAGTAGCCTTTGGGAAAATAGGATCTGGGCGATTGGAGACTAATTGTAAGTAAATCAAACAAAATAATTCATCTAATGGAAACCCTCTTGTAGCATTTACGGCTAGCTGGGACTGAAAGTAATGCTCATATGCTTCGGTTCGTATCACAAAGGCTTTTTTTGTACCTGGACGTTCTTGTTTAATAATTTCTTCGAGTCGTATATCTTCCAACAAACCAAAGAGTTGATAGGCAAATTTAGGAATTGTTATTTCATGTATATTTTCTACAAACTCCTTCATTTCAGGTATGGTGGAATACCTTAACGTCCCGATAGCCCGTAAGTAAACATCTGTTTTTAAGCCAGGTTCTTTGACTGCTTCTGGAGTATTATCCCAAAAACGGCTTGCAGTAAGCTTAAAGTCGATTAGGTCTATTAGTGAACCGTAATTATATTCGAATTTTATTTCTGGATTACCAGACAAGACAGTAGCTAGATCTTGAAGCTGTAAAAACAGGTGTGTATCCACCCTTGAATCATTAAAGCGTTGCATCTAACATTCTCCTATCTAGAAAAGTGTCTCGGCCAGATTTTTAACAAACTCTTTTTCTCTTTCTTCATCTAATTTATCAACAATTGCACGTAGAATTGCGCGTTTTGGTGGTATCAACATACTTAAATCACAAGCATCTAATAATGCTCGGATCGAAGCCGCATCCTCTGCTAATTTACCTTGAGATACTGCTTGAATAAGATCGGTAGATAATTGAACGAATAATTTAATTGTTTTTTCATCGTCCAACCTTGTATTTGCTTGAATTAAGCGTTTTAACTGGTCACCTTCTATATAAGGAACCTCTAACACGATAAAACGATTTTTTAATGCTTCGTTTAGAGGGACAGTACCAATGTATCCTTCATTTATGGCAGCAATTACACCAAATCCACCCTTTGCGGTAATCACTTCATTCGTAAATGGATTGGTTATGGTTCTGCGATAATCCAGAACACCATTAATAAGTGGTAATGTCTCTGGCTTTGCCATGTTTACCTCGTCAATATAGAGAAAGGTTCCATGCTTCATCGCATTGATGACAGGTCCTGGCATAAAGGTTATGACTTGTTTTTCTCCTTCGTATGATAGTGTCTTAAATCCAAGTAGGCTTTCTGCATCCAAATCAACGGAGCAGTTTACACTAAACATTGGTTGGTTAAATAAACTTGATAGTGTTTCTGCAAATTTTGTTTTTCCAGCGCCTGTCGGTCCTTTTAATAAAACGTTCTTACCCATACTTAAAGCGGTAATGGCATCTATTAATAAATCCATGTTAGGCGGCATGAAACCACCTTGACGAATTAACTCCTGGAATGAATCTGTATGGTTCTGATTTTGTTTTAAAATCTCCGTAATGGAATCGGGTAATGAATAGTTTACAGTCATGTTGGTAACTCCTTTCGTAAAACATTGTAATCCTTTTTATATGGAATCACAAAGGAAACTCATTGGTGTATTCATGATAAAATCTATAAAAAAAACCAAGCTAAATTCATGCGCCTTTAGCTTGATTCTTCAAACCATGCCTTTGTTGGTCTTGTATTGGGATAGCCATATGTTTCTCGATAGATTTTCCGTTCGTTTGTAAAATCAAACCATTGGCGCTTGCTATCAGGATAATTCGCAAAATGTATCACACAACGTATTTGATCTTCCACACATGGGTCGGTCCAAACTCCAAGCTTAATCTCTAAAGCATCGAATAACCTTGCACCATCTTCCTCTCTTATAGCTGCAAGCGAAAAAACTTCTAGCTCGTATACTAGTTTTTCTGCTAATTTTTGGCCAATCGATGGTACTTGTTGAAATTCCGCTAGTCCTTTTAGTTTTATAGCCCGTTGTATGGAGCTGCCAATAGTGTCACGCAATTGATTTGTTGAAAGTGATGTTATGTCCGCTAATGTAATTTTTTTCTTCCTCAGCCTTGCTTTTTCTTCTAATGTTAAAGGCAGTTTTGGTACTTTCATCGTATACGCCTCCTATACACTTTAGTAATGATTATATAAGCATATACGCTCTGCAACAAGAAAGCTAATCTCGTTCATGAATTTTTCGTTTTGGATAAGGCTAACTATCATGAAGACTTAAAGGAGATTGCATATGAAGCAAGTTTTTCTACTACTATTGATGTCAGTGATTATTAGTGTTATTTCCTTTATTTCGGAGATTGAAACAGAAGCGATCGATATTCAGGAAGATAACATGGAAATAAAAAAACTCTTGTTACCAGAAGCTAATTCAAAGCCTAGAAGCTTTCCGATAACACATATTATGCTTCATTTCATAAGTAATGTTTATCAGAAACCGGACTGTCCGTATCGTGTTGTGGATATTTACGATCTATTCTACAAAGAGGGGTTATCATCTCATTATTTAATCGATCGTGATGGGGAAATATTTCAGCTTGTTTCAGAGAACCGTGTAGCCTACCATGCTGGAAAGAGCAGTCTTCCCGATTTACCTTTCTTTGAACATATGATGAATGAATATTCCATTGGAATTGAATTAATGGCAATTGGAACAAAAGAAGAAATGGTCACCATGATAACAGAGACAACTTATGATGCACTTGATCCAGCGGCTATTGGGTACACCGAGCAGCAATATACAGCACTTTCTAAGCTCCTACAGCAGCTATATCATCGCTATCCTACTATCTCTCAAAGTAGATTTCATGTAATCGGGCATGAGGATTATGCAGCAGGAAGAAAGGTTGACCCAGGGGAGTTGTTTGACTGGGGAAAAATAGGCTATTAATATTTAGCTAAATGAAACTTAAGTCAAGCGATATACGTACTAGTGAGTAGCAACTATTTACGGGGGTTATGTCGTGTGTGAAAAGAGGAAGAAGAATTTCTCCAGTAATGGAATGGCGATTGGAATTGCATTAGGTGTGGTCTATGGCTTGGTATTTGATAATTTTGCTCTGGGCATGGGTATCGGAGTTGCCATTGGTGCAGGAATAACAGTTCCAAATAAAAATAAAAAATATTAATGATGGATGTGCTAACGTTATTTGCCAGTAACCACCAATGGGAATTTTATGTTTAAGGATTTCAGACGCGTTATTGTAATGATTGTGTAATGATGAGTATTGTATCATATAGGTATCTCACTTCTGACAAGTTCTTTTAGTAATAGGGTAATGCTAATGCAACAAGGGGTGATGGGTTTTGAAAAAGAAAAAACCACCATACAGCCGTTATAGTAAGCAGATAAAGCTAGAAGCAATTAGACGTGTCCTTGAAGAGGACCAGCCTGTCCAAGAGGTAATTAAGGACCTGGGAATCAGACACCGTGACAACGTCTATGAGTGGATCAAAAAATATAAACAGAATGGTCCTACTGCTTTCGATAGGTCTTTTCAACAATTAGATAAAAAAATCGAAAAGGTCTCGGTTGAACAGCAATTAGAAGAATTAAGGACAGAAATAGACGCGCTTAAGTCTTATTTGGAAATCATACTACAATGTGATGAAGAGAAGTATAAAGCAATTCAAGTGCTAGAAGGACAATATCCAATTGAAATTTTATGCCATGCTTTAGATGTGTCACAGGTAGGTTTCTTAGAATATAGACAGCGGCAACGCGCTAACTAAATGTCTTCTTTTCAGAAAAATACTGTCATGCCATGACAGTATTTTTTCCGTGTTTGAATTTATTCCATTGTTTCTGATATTTTATGTAATTTAGATTCGATTTGCTGCTGTATGGTTAAGAGCCAGTCATCATATATATCGAGAAACATTCTTTCTTGATAGGTATCTTCTAGCTCCTTAAATAATACTCTCTTTAAGCTTGGATCGCGCTCAACCTCACACTTATCAAGCAACTGCAAGTAGTTCGTCAAATCAAATGAAATACTTCCAACTAAACGAATATCCTCACGTCCGATTTTTAAAAAGGAATCTAAATGATGCTTTTGTAAAATACGCTTTAGGTGATTGATTGCAACACGTAAATTGTTTTTTGCACTAACCAAATCGGACTCTCCCCAAAATTCATTGATTAAATCCTCTCTACTGGAAGGATTGTGAAAGGCTAGATAAGCAAGTAGATTTTTTGCTTTTCGCTGGTTCCATTTTCCTTTTATCTCATCTCCCTTAAAGTTAACCTTGAACCCATTAATGATAGCAATCTCTAACGTATCGAATGTTTGCTTCAAGATTGTCGTGAAATCCTCTGTAAAGACTTGTTCCATAACGGAAATAAATTTGTTGGATATACCTTCTTGAATAAAATGTCCAACCAATTTAACATATATTTCAGGGCTATCTAAGGGGACAAGATTAGAGGAGTTCGGTACAACATAGCTGAAGGATTTTTGAAGGTGACTTTGATACAGGTTTGTTTGTTGAATTGGAAAAAGCGGGTCTTTATCGCCTTGAATCAACAGCACTTCCTTATCGATTTCCTTTAAATCTTCCGAGGTAACGGTTTCTGTAAGCATTTGAAACATATTAAAGTATGTACGCTGCTCAACCTTGTCATATGCTTTTGTTAGTAATAATTCATTTTCAGGAGTTGGAATATAACAAATTTGACGAATCATATTCTTTGCAAGATCAGACATCTTGCCATGACTAATAAGTTGGTTTCGTTTTTCAAGCTCTTTGATGGCTACATTTTTTGGAAAATACATATAAACGGAAGTTAAAATTAATGATTTAACTTTCTCTGGATATACCTCATTAATCTTAATCGCTAAATTACCACCGAATCCATAGCCAGCTAAGTGGAATGTAGAGATATCTAAAGATTGAATGAGGGAATGGAAATCATCCAATAAAATATCCCAGGTAATCGGATTAGCTTGTCCCTGTGTTTCTCCGTGTCCTCTCACATCAAATGTTACAATATGGCAGTATTCTTGAAGATGAGGAATAAGAGGCTCCCACATCGTTAAATCTAATCCTAAACCGTGTATTAAAACTAAATAGTCAGTATTATTTTTTGGGGAATTATATAGCTTATAGTGAATACGAATATTTTCTAAATTCATTTGCATTGTGTATAATTCTCCTGTACATTATTGTAAATCCTTAGTATTTAGTAATTATAGTATAAATAGGACAATTTTACTATTGGTTATTTTGGTATAGTTAGGATTGGTCATTCACTTGTAAGTAATAAAATGCTAAGAAGGATGGTGTTCATAGTGTATGTAACAATCGCTGAACTAGCAGAGTATTTATCCATGAATGAAGCGAAGGTGAAATCTTTAGTCCTACAAGGGAGGATTCGGGCAATTCACGATGGTGAACAGTATCTGGTAAATAAAGAGCAGTTTACTACTCATTTTGAACAAGTTGAAAAATATCGTACGTTGATTCAGGAGTATTTAAGTGAACCAATTCCTGAAGATCTTGATGTCAATGATGAAGATTAGGAGATAAATGGATGTCTTATAAAGGAAAAAAAGCAACGCCTAACCGAAAGGGTACCTTAAACTTTAAAGTAGAGGATAACAAGGAATTATTGCCATTTCTATTAGAAAAAATGTCTAGTAGAAGCAGAAACTCCGTTAAATCAATCTTAACGAGAGGGCAGGTTAAAGTAGATGACCATATTGAAACGAAGCATAATTATTCACTTCGTCCTGGTCAAATAGTGAGTGTGTTAAAAAACAAGGTTGCAGTAAAGGAAAGCACCTTAATTGGTATGGAAATCCTGTTCGAAGATGATTCCATTATTGTCATACAAAAGGATGCTGGTCTGCTGTCAATTGCCACTGAAAAAGAAAAAAGACAAACAGCTCTACATCAATTGATGGAGCATGTTCGACGTGATGACCCAAGAAATCGTGTGTTTGTGGTCCACCGCCTTGATAAGGAAACGTCTGGTGTCATGCTATTTGCAAAGAGTGAAAAGGTGAAGCACAAGCTACAAGATAACTGGAAAAGTATGGTCAAAGAACGTACCTATGTCGCTTTAGTGGAAGGGACTCTGAAGCAATCAGATGGTATGGTAAAATCGTATCTGAAGGAAAGCAAAACACATAAAATGTTCTCCATTCCAGACAAAAATGGCCAGCTGGCTATCACACATTATCGTAAGTTGCAGTCCAATAAGCAATTTTCATTGGTCGAAGTAAAACTAGAAACTGGAAGAAAAAATCAAATTCGTGTTCATATGAGTGACTTAGGACACCCGATAGTAGGGGATAAGAAGTATGGTGCGAAAACAAACGAAATTGGAAGGTTAGGACTTCATGCGAAAATTCTATCCTTTACCCATCCGGTTACTGGTCAACTCTTGTTATTTCAATCCGATGTTCCAAAATCCTTTATGAACAAATCAAGGTAAGTTTTTGTTTGGTGAGGGTTCGTAATGTGAAGAATGCATTGCGCCAATTCGATATAGACTAATGGCACCACTAGCGTTAAAGTGGTGCCTTTTCAATTGTTCTGCCACGCTGGCCAATTGTCGTTTCCGCATACTTTAATGAATTGATAATTGCTTCTTCAGTTGCCTCTACAACAGCTTGAAAGAGCTGATTCATAGCCTGGTTATCGTCTCGAAGCGCAGCTATCGTATGGAGGTGAGCATTCGCATTATGGGGATAAGTATTAGCTGTTGAGAATGCAATCGCAATATCGCCACTGCCATTATCGAAATGACTGCCAGTTCGACCTAATCCAGCTGCTGTTCGTTTTGCCATTCGTTTCAACTGTCTATCATACAATGGAGCATCTGTCGCTATAATCATGATAATAGAACCATCTGTATTATTAGGATTTTTCTTCTTTTTTGGAAAGCTGGTGAACAGGGCATCATCACTTTTGCCGAAATTACTTAAGACTAAACAACCTACCGTGTATTTTTCATCTGCTGATGTGACAATCCGAGAAGCAGTTCCAATTCCACCTTTGTACCCAAAACAAACCATCCCTTTTCCAGCCCCAACAGCGCCTTGTTCAGCAGACCTTCCCTTCGCATTTTCAATAGCTTCAATTGCATGAGCTGGTTTTATCGCTTGTAGTCGCATCGAGCTTAAGTAGCTATCATTACACTCACCGACCAAGACATTAAGTGTACCAGCTGCGTCGCCTATTTCTTTGTTTTGCTTCAGCATGTATGTAACTGTACCTTCCATGACTGGTCCAACACTTAATGTGTTCGTTAGCATGATAGGAGATTCGATTAAACCAAGCTCTTCTATCTGAACGAGTCCACTTGTTTTTCCATATCCATTAATAACGTGACATCCAGCGCGGACTTTTTCATAAAAAAGGTTTCTGGGATGTGGCAGAATTGCTGTTACTCCCGTACAAATCGTTTCATCATCATTGAGCTTTTCGTATAATGTTTTATGCCCAACTAATACACCTGAAACATCTGTGATACAATTTTCACTTCCCTTTTGTAGTGGCATCTCTATTCCTCCCAATTATCATTTATTACCTATTATTATGTACGATAATGATTGGATAATCACGTTTGATGGTCTTATTCTTCCTTATTACGTATAATTGGAAAATATTATTGAGGAAAATTAGTTGCATTGTTTTTCAAATCAACCTATACTAAACTCAATTCAATATCTTATTGTATTCCTTCGGGGTCGGGTGTAATTCCCAACCGGCGGTGATGAAGTGTCTATACTTCTAAGTCCGTGACCCGTATGATTCATGTTTCATACGGTGGATCTGGTGAGAATCCAGAGCCGACAGTATAGTCTGGATGGGAGAAGGGATTTGGTGAAGCACGAATTGATTTTGATGTACTTTTTTGTACCCTTGTACAAAGCTGTACGTTTGTTTTGCTTCCGAAAAATTCTGCCCTTATGCCTCTGAAGATACTTCAGAGGCTTTTTGTATGTTGATTATTACTTTTTACAATGAAAGGGTGAGATAGGTGTTTACAGGGATAATAGAGGAAAAAGGATCTGTTAAGAGCATTCGAAAAGTATCTGCACAATCCATTGAAATGACGATTGGAGCGAATAAGATAGTAGAAGATATAAAGCTTGGCGATAGTATTTCCGTAAATGGTGTTTGTTTAACAGTTACTGGTTTTACGCAACATGATTTTCAAGTAGATGTGATGCCGGAAACCATTAAGTCTACGTCACTAAACGACTTGAAGGCTGGTTCACGCGTGAATCTAGAACGTGCAATGGGAGCAATGGGAAGGTTTGGGGGACATTTTGTCTCAGGTCATGTCGATGGAACTGGTAAAATTATACGAAAGCAAAAACATGAAAATGCAATTTATTATGATATCCAAGTACCTGGAGAACTTGCAAAATTCATGATGATAAAAGGCTCCATAACAATTGACGGTACAAGCTTAACAATTTTTAAACTGAATCAAAATATCGTGACGATATCGTTGATTCCACATACCGTGCAAGAAACCATTATTGGTGAAAAAGGCCAAGGGAACATTGTGAATATTGAATGTGACATGCTTGCCAAATATGTCTATAATCTTTTGAAACCTAACCAGCAATCTAGTGATGAAAACAACATTTCTTTAGATTTTCTCAGCCAGACTGGTTTTATGTAGAGGGTGAAAAAATGTTTAACAGAATTGAAGAAGCTATAAAAGCATTACAGGATGGTAAACCAATTATTGTAGTAGACGATGAAAATAGAGAAAATGAAGGCGACTTTGTTGCCTTAGCTGATAATGCTACACCGGCTGTGATTAATTTTATGATTACACATGGAAAAGGACTAGTATGCACGCCTATACAGGCTGATTTAGCAGCTAAATTAGACCTATCGATGATGGTCGGTCAAAGTACAGATCCTTTGCGGACAGCATTCACAGTAAGTGTTGATCATGTGAGTACGACAACAGGTATTAGTGCATACGAACGCTCGAAAACTATACAAGAAATGGTGAATCCAAGTGCAAATCAGACAGATTTTAAAAAGCCTGGACATATCTTTCCGTTAATAGCCAAAGAAGGTGGGGTTATTACTAGACCAGGTCATACGGAGGCTGCGGTTGATTTAGCACGATTATGTGGGGCGTCTCCAGCTGGCGTCATCTGTGAAATTATAAAGGAAGATGGCACAATGGCCCGTTTGCCTGATTTAGTAAAAATGGCTAAGGAACTGAACTTAGTGTTGATATCAATTGAAGACTTAGTGAACTACCGTAAACGTCAACAAGATTATATAAAAACTACTTAATGAAGAATAGGAGTGATAAAATGGGACAAATATTTGAAGGGAATTTAGTTGGAACAGATTTAAGAATCGGGGTTGTTGTTGGAAGATTTAATGAGTTTATAACAAGTAAGTTGTTAGATGGAGCCCTCGATACGCTGAAAAGACACGGGGTACAGGAGGATAATATTGATATTGCTTGGGTACCAGGTGCATTTGAGATTCCAATCGTTGCACAAAAGATGGCGAAACAGGATAAGTATGATGCTGTCATCACCTTAGGAACGGTTATACGTGGTGCAACACCACATTTCGATTATGTATGTAGTGAGGCAGCAAAAGGGATATCTCGTGTGTCACTTGAAACAGGTAAACCAGTTATCTTTGGAATTCTTACGACAGAAACGATTGAACAAGCGATTGAACGTGCCGGTACAAAAGCAGGGAACAAAGGAGCGGAATCTGCAGTGTCAGCAATAGAAATGGCAAATATCTTAACACGATTTTAAGCATGGGCGGGGGTAGCAGTTACGCAAACTGTTACCCCATTTTGTTTCGAACGAATGGTCAAATCGCCTGTTGTCATGTAAACTAATGTATAGATTAATAATAGGGGGAGTTACCTTATGAAACCTATGCTGTATCAAATTTTTGCCATGGCAGTAATCTGGATTGGCATGGTATTTTTTTATCAAGAGATGGACCAAGTTAGTAAATTTATCTTTTATTTAGTATCATCATGGCTGTTATTATTAATTGTTTTATTCGTCAAACAGATACTGCGTAAACGTAACCAAACAAACTAAAGATAGTTTAGTTGAGGAAGTGCTATAATGCTAACAATTGAAAATTTACATAAATCCTATGGAGACAAGATTTTATTTAATCACATTAGCTGTACCATTACTAATCACGACCGAATCGGAATCATTGGTGTAAATGGGACGGGAAAATCTAGTCTATTAAAAGTCATTGCAGGGATTGATATGCCAGAGGATGGTTCCATTCAAGCACCGAAGGATTATCGAATTGAATATCTTTCACAAGATCCACATTTAGATCCTGG
Source organism: Ornithinibacillus xuwenensis (assembly GCF_039614845.1). Classification (NCBI taxonomy): domain Bacteria; kingdom Bacillati; phylum Bacillota; class Bacilli; order Caryophanales; family Bacillaceae; genus Ornithinibacillus; species Ornithinibacillus xuwenensis. The sequence goes on from NZ_JBDIML010000004.1 coordinate 164,408, forward strand.
CTTAACGGTGATGGAACAAATATATTATGGTGAATCGACCATAATGAAATTAATGCGGGAGTATGAGAGCACGCTGCAAAGGCTTCAGCATGATCCAGAAAATATGACCATTCAGGATTCGCTGATGAAGCTTCAACAAAAGATGGATGAGCATGAGGCCTGGGAAGCAAATACTGCTGCTAAAACAATCTTAACGAAGCTAGGTATCACCGAATTCCATCGGCGAATAACCGAGCTTTCTGGTGGACAACGAAAACGTGTTGCGATAGCAAAAGCATTGATTCAGCCTGCCAATTTATTAATATTAGATGAGCCAACCAACCATCTTGATAATGAAACAGTGGAATGGTTGGAAAAATATTTGCAAACCTATAAAGGCGCACTATTACTCGTAACACATGACCGATATTTTTTAAACCGAGTGACAAACAAAATTTTTGAATTAGATAAGGGAAATCTTTATGTTTATGAGGGAAATTATGAAATCTTCCTAGAAAAGAAAGCAGAACGCGAAGAATTGGAGCGAAGCAACCAGCAAAAGCATGCCAACACGCTTAAACGAGAACTAGCATGGTTAAAGGCTGGTGTAAAGGCAAGAACAACGAAACAAAAGGCTAGAATTGATCGTGTTCATGAATTGAAAGAAAAGACATTTAACACGGAACAAAAAAATGTAGATTTTCAAGTAGGTTCAACTCGCTTAGGGAAAAAGGTAATGGAATTACAAGAGATAGAAAAATCATTTGAAGGTAGACAATTAATACAGAACTTTAGCCAGTTAATTATTCCAGGCGACCGAATTGGAATTATTGGTCCAAATGGATCAGGTAAGACCACCTTACTTCATATAATGGCGAAACGCATGGAACCAGATAATGGTGTGGTTATGATTGGTGAAACGGTTAGAATTGGCTACTATACGCAGGGTGATGAAGAGCTAGATGGTGATATGCGAGTTGTGGATTATATTAAGGAAGTAGCCGAGGTTATTCATACAAAAGACGGTACTGTTATTACTGCAGAGCAGATGCTGGAGCGTTTCTTATTCCCGCGTTCGGAACAATACAATTACATTCGTAAACTATCTGGTGGAGAGCGTAGACGATTATACTTATTGAAAATATTAATGGGTGAACCAAATGTGCTCTTTTTAGATGAGCCTACCAATGATTTAGATACACAAACTCTAGGTGTACTAGAGGATTATTTAGATCACTTTCCCGGTGTTGTCATCACAGTATCACATGACCGATATTTCTTAGATCGTGTCGTTGAGAAGCTATTCGTTTTTGAAGGTAATGGAAACATAACGTCGTTCTTTGGAAATTATAGTGAGTACCATGAAAAACATCAAGTAATCCTTAAAAACGAGGCAAAACCAACTAAAGTAGAAGAAAGACCGAAGCAAAAGAAAAAGCTTTCCTACCTTGAGCAAAGAGAATGGGATGGGATTGAGGAAGAGATTACGAAGTTAGAAGAAAAGATTGTTGAGCTTGAGGAAGGTATTGTGGAAGCTGGAAGCGATTCTGAAAAAGTTCAAACATTATTTGCTGAACAACAAAAGGTTCAAGAAGAGCTAGAAATTAAAATGGAGCGATGGGAAGAGCTTTCTCTGCTAGTCGAAGCGATAGATAATTAATGTGGTTAAACAGGATAGAATCTGGTGTTCTATCCTAGTTTTATTGTTGAGCAAGGGATGAGTCGTATGAAGAAGATTTATAGTGATGTTATACAATTTCGTGGTTCACATTATGATTTTGGCCGGATGCAAGGAGAATTATTAAAGGATTCTTTAACCATCGAAAATAGAAAACGAATATGGAAAATTAGAAGGCCTCACTTTATCATTGAGGAACAAGAGGTCAAACAAGCAATTCTGCCATTTGCTCCTCCGATTTGGGAAGAACTGTTAGGACTACAAGATGAACTACAATGGAATATGCAAGAGGTACTACAGGAATTTGGTGGCTATCGCCTACATTATATGCGTAGCGGATGCTCTATTTTTACCAATACTGATTATATGATTCGTAATTATGATTACCATCCAAAAACATATGAAGGTCGTTATACACTATTTGCACCATCTGACCAGGGCTATGCGGTTATTGGGCCTTCCCAACGAATCACTGGTAGGATGGATGGCATGAATGAAAAAGGTCTGGCGATGGGGTATAACTTTATGCATCGTAAAAAGCCAGGTGATGGGTTTATCTGTAACATGATTGGTAGGATGGTGCTGGAAAACTGTGCAACCGTAGATGAAGCTGTTCAGATGCTGAAGGAGATTCCACATCGCCATTCATTTAGCTATATTGTCTTGGATCAAACAGGGGAAACTTTTATTGTAGAAGCGACACCACGAAGTATAGAGGTTCGTCAATCAAACGTTTGTACAAATCATTTTGAACTACTGAAGCATGAAAATCGTCATCATTTAGATGATTCCTTTAAACGGATGGATGCGATTGAAAAGCATCAGGTAAAGGTAACCAATGCCTATCAAGCCTTTCGTATGTTAAATGACTCCGATAAAGGTGTATTCTCCAAGCAATATAAAAACTGGTCTGGAACGATTCATACGTCAGCATATTTTCCCAAAGAATTAAAAGCGTGGTTTGCTTTAGGTGGGGACCGCGAACCGGTTATAGTTGATTTTGCAAAATGGTTACAGGGTGAGCGGATTAGCATGAAACGAATTTTAGGAGAAGTTGAAACAGACCTTCCGTTTGTGCATATGGATCGGGATGTGCGATAATTTTCATTAAGTTACATTTTTTATGTTTAAAACCTTTTTTGTTACAAAAGATAAAGGTAGTAATTATTAATTTTTATGTAAAATATTTTCCTAGGAGGCAGTCCTATGAAGTTACTTCAGGTTCGGAAAGGCCAATTTGTTTTTTATCAAAATGAGTTACACAAGGTATATGCGGTAAAGCCTATGTTCAAAAAATCTGTCCATCTGTATCGATTAAAGGATATGAAGCAGATATTAACGAGCGCAAATGAAATTTCACTTTATAAACCGAAGCATAATGATACATTCATTTTCTATGGGAAGCGGTATACAATTGATGAAAATAGAAAACCAGCACCTGGTGATTACATATTAATTACCAAGCCTGCACCAGATTTCCTTGATCATTATTCATTGAATTCGATTGAAAAGGTTGATAGTGTTGAGGATGGTAATGTGGTGACGACAAGAGATAACGGTGTCAAGCACCATGAGTATGTTGTCATGGTTCCAGGTAAGGCTGATGCGAGTCAAGAGATTGCGTATTATGACAAAAGCTTAGTACCGGAATCTCAACAGCTAGAAGATGAATCCATTACTTATTTAACAGACAGCGATGAAGATGTCGTGAAGCCTGTTGTTGGTGACGTCTTTTTGGATGTTGACCAAAATACGAAAGCAATGGTTGTAGCCATGACAGAAAATGAAGTTATCTTTGGACATGGTAAGCAGGTACATGTCACTGATTTGTTAGATGAAACAAAATATAAAATAGTCTTTCGGATTGAAGAAGACCTTTAGAAAAAAGTGCTCCCGCATTATGTGTGGGTGCACTTTTTTAATTAACTCGAAAAGTTGATTCGCTGATATAGTTTGCCGAAACACTGATATATTGGGGAATTCGCTGATATATAGAAAGAATCGCCGATATATTTATCAAAGCGCTGAATTATCTCTCACCCCCGCTGATAAAAGTTACAAAAAAATATTTTTTATTTTCCTACAAAAACCGACAAATAAATTTGAGCAGTCTCGTATTTTATGAATGAAATTATAACAAGGGGAGGAATTATTCTTGAAATTATCCATGAAGTTAACGAGTGTATTGACAGGTACAGCCTTAGCAACGTTAGTCGTAACATCACCTGTCTTTGCAGAGGAGAGTAATCAAGACAGTATGACGATTACCGAATCACAGGAAGAAGCAGCAACTGTAGATGAGGACGCTGTCGTACAAGAGGGTAGTGAAGATACTCAAGGGGATGTAGGAGAAGATTCAACTGAAGAAGCATCAGAAGAGCCATCTGATGAAGAAACAACTGATACGAAAGATGAAGATCCAACAGAAGAAGAATCTGCGGATGAGGTTGACTCAGGTTTAATTCCCGGTGATTTTTTCTATTTTGTTGAAGTAATACAGGAAAAAATCCAGCTTGCGTTAACTTTTGATGATTACAAAGAAAGCCAATTACTAGCAGAATTTGCTGCTGAACGTATTGCAGAAGCGAATGCGTTAATTGAAGAAGGGAAATACGAAGAGGCTGGAGAGCTACTTCAGACAGCACTTGATACACAAGAAAAAGCTGAAGGAAAACTTGACCAAGGAACCGAAGAGAATGCTGATCAAGAAGCAGTGGAAGAAAATGCATCAGATAGTCAAGAAGATACAAACGCCACTGAAGAAGTGACCGAAGAAGATGGAACAGAGGAAGTAGCAACTGAAGAGGCAGCTGAAGAAGTTGAAGATAAAGAAGAAACAGATGATGTTCAAGTAAAACTTGCTAATAATATCACTGCTTTATCTGCAGTCTTAGCAAAGGTTGATAACCCAACCGCGCAAGAAGCAATTATGAAAAATATTGAAAAATCATTCGCAAAGTTAGCTAAAAAAATTGAAAAACGTGCAAATAAAGCAGTTGCATCAGAAGAAGTAGAAGACACAGAGGAAGTAGTAACAGAAACTGAAGAAAAGGATACGTTAACCGTAGAAGCTCCAGTTGCTGATAATGAGAATGAAATTTCTGAAGAAGAGCAAGTGGAATCAGTAGAAGCAGCTGTAGCGGAACCAGTTAAGAATGATAAAACTGAAAAAGCACAAGAAAAAGCAGATAAAAATGCTGAAAAAGCAGTAGAAAAAGCAGATAAAAATGCTGAAAAAGCAGTAGAAAAAGCCGAAGAAAAAGGTAATAATGGAAACGGTAAAGGCAACCAAGGAAATGGAAATGGCAAAGGCAACAACGGAAACAACGGAAACAACGGAAATAAAGGCAACGGCAAAAATTAATTTGTAATTAGGATGAGTGCTCCCGTAATATGTGGGAGCACTTTTTTAATTAACTCGAAAAAGTTGATTCGCTGATATAGTGTACCGAAACGCTGATATAGTGGGGAATTCGCTGATATCTCCGTACATTCGCTGATAAATCCACCATTTGCGCTGATATATCCTACCCATACGCTGATAAATGTAAAAAACGCTTAGAGAAGCATTGAACTACACCCCCAATTGTGTCCAACAAATGGGGTTATTTCAGCATTCATCTAAGCATTTTTTAGCTAACTTTATAGCTTCGAGCGTATCTCCCAGAGCTCTGGGAAAAAATAATGATCGAGTACTTTTTTGAGATAGCCGACTCCAGATGTACCCCCAGTACCGGTTTTGTGTCCAATAATTCGCTCAACTGTTTTCATATGGCGGAATCGCCACTGCTGAAACCAGTCCTCAATATCAACGAGCTTTTCTGCTAATTGATACAGGTCCCAGTATTTATCTTTGTTTTTATACACCTCTAGCCATGCGTCCTCTACGGTTGAGTCTTGCTCGTATTTTTTTGAGAAGTCACGCTCAAGGATGCTTTGATTAATGAAAAAGCCATTCTTGGCAAGTGCTTGTATGGAAACATCATAAAGACCGGGAGCCTCAAAGGCTTCCTGAAGTCGATGGTGTAACGCTTCGTCTTTTTCATATATTTTAACAATATGTGGTGTTTTATAGCCTAATACAAACTCGACTAAACGATATTGATAGGACTGAAATCCAGATGCATTTCCTAGGTAGTTTCTAAATTCCATGTATTCAGCCGGTGTCAATGTAGATAGAACATCCCATCCGTGTATGATCTGTGATTGTATTTTCGACACACGTGATAACATTTTAAACGCACTTTGGAATTCATCGTTTTGGATAGCATTCGTTGCAGCCTCTATCTCATGGATCATGAGCTTTAGCCAAAGCTCACTTACTTGGTGAATAACAATAAATAGCATCTCATCATGATGGTCTGATAAGCGCTTTTGGCTATCTAATAAGGAATCAAGCTGTAAGTAATCACCATAGGTCATTTTCTCTTTAAAATCAGTGTATGCACCATCTGATGGTATATCTCTTCTAGTATCACTCATGACCATCGCCTCCTTTAAGAGGACGTATCACTGCACGAACTGGACTCCCATCAGCTCCAACAATTTTTAACGGTAAAGCAATCAGTTCGTATTCTCCAAATGCAACATGATCTAGCATAAGGTTTTCCAAAATATGCACGCCATGCTTCTCTAAGGCATGATGTGTATCAAGCGTTTTACTATCGACCGGATCAACCGATGGCATATCAACACCTAGCAAGAAAATTCCTTTTAATTGTAAATATGGTGCAATACTCGGATCGAGTATTGGTAGCTGCTTTGGAAAGCTTTTTGGGTTATTTGGCAGGGAGGTGTGTAGTAATAAACGCTGAACCCCCTCCAAGTCATAAGATTCTAGAACAGAGGCACTAATCGTATCATAGCTACTCACATCGATAACTTTAGCCTTGCCAATGTAAATGTCAACGGACAGCTGATCAATCGTTCCGCCATCATTATCAAAATGATAGGCAGCGTCTACATGGGTTCCCATGTGAACGCTTGTCGTTAATTTCCCAACATTAGCTGATCCAGTTTGTTCTTTTGTTGCACTGATAGCAAATGAAAATGGTGTATCCCCTGGCCAATGTGCCATATCGTTAGTTAAAGGCTGTGTAATATCAATCCACTTTGTCATTATGCAATTACACCTCTTGTGTTCTCGAATTTTTTATAGCGTTCTTCTATCATGATTGCTTTAAGGGTTTGTACGGTCTTCCAGACTTCTTGAAAGGTATTGTATAGAGCAACAGGCGCTAGACGTATGCCATTAGGGCTTCGGTAGTCTGGAACAATTCCCTCTGCTTTCAATGCCTTACAAATACTAGCAGCACTTGGATGTGTAAGGAATATATGTCCTCCTCGCATTGAATCCTCACGTGGAGAGGACAGCTCAAATTGAAAATCACGTAGCTCGGTCTCTACAAGGTTGATTAGATAATCAGTTAATTGCAGTGATTTCTCACGAATTTTCTCAATTCCAACCTCTGAAAAGATTTCCAGTGAACCGATTAATGGTGCAATACTTAAGATATGAGGCGTCCCAATTTGATAAGCGCCTGCTGTTTGGGCAGGTGTTAGCTCGTGTTCTAAGTCAAACTGTTTGTCTTTTGCAGAGCTAAACCATCCAGTAAGTCCGGGTATCTTGGACAAATGCTTCTCATGAACATAGATTCCAGCTACGCTACCAGGGCCACCGTTTAAGTGTTTATAGGTACACCAAAAGGCGAAGTCAACTCCCCATTCGGAAAGAAAATGCGGGATGGAGCCGATGGAATGACATAGGTCAAATCCAATTAGAATCCCACGTTCCCGTGCTGCCTGAGTAATGGTCTTCATATCTAAGATTTGACCACTTCGATAAAGGACGCTTGGTAAAACAATGAGTGCGACATCCTCTGTCATGGCATCCACAATATCTTCTGTATGCAATGTATTTCCATCTTTACTTTTTACTTGCACAAGATGTTCAGTGGGAGAAAATCCATGTAATTGAAGCTGACTTTGTAAGGCATAGATATCCGAAGGGAAATTTAGTTCGTCAGCAAGAATTTTTGTTCTTTTTCCTTTTGGTTCGTAAAAGCTAGCTACAAGCTGATGGATGTTAATGGTTGTAGATCCAGTTGCAATTAACTCTTCAGGTTTAGCTCCCACTAGGGGTGCAAATTCTTTCCCGATTTTCTCTGATAGATAAAACCAAGGATATTCTCCATCTGTCCATCCATCAATTGCATGGTTTTTCCACGCATTTAAAACGGTTAATACCGCTTTTTCAGATCGTTTTGATAAAAGCCCTAGCGAATTCCCGTCTAAATAAATCGTATCCTCTGACACATAGAACTCATCACGATAGGGTGATAGGGAATCCTGTTCATCTAAATGAATCGCATATTCTAACCCTGTTTTCATGTGTAACCACCTCTAGGAAAATAATTTTAGTAAGCGTTTTCTATTTACATTGTAACAAATATATTTAATTTTTTATTAATAATTGAAAATTAAGAACAATACGATTATACTAATGTCAGATATGTGAAATGGCGTTTCATATATTGAAATAGGAGGATGAGGCTATGTATGTGTCGAATAAGGTGAGCGATTTACCACCATACTTATTTTCTAGCTTCCAAAAAAAGAAGGAAAAATTACTCGCCAAAGGTGTGGATGTAATTGACTTAGGGATTGGAGCGCCAGACTTACCAACCCCGAAATTTATACTCGATAAATTTTGTGAAGAGGTACAAAACCCAACGAATCATCGTTATTCCCCATATGATGGTAGTGCAGAATTTCGAGAAGCGGTGGCCTATTTTTACGAGCATCATTATGGTGTGAAGGTAGACCCCAATACAGAGATTTTAACTCTAATTGGATCGAAGGAAGGCATTGCAAACCTTATTCAAGCTGCTATTAATCCAGGCGATACAGTAATCATTCCAGATCCTGGTTATCCAGTGTACAAGACAGCGGTACATTTAGCTGGTGGCACGAGCACCTATCTTCCTTTAGACATTCAAAACGGCTATGTACCTATGTTTGACCAAGTGCAAGAACAGGTTAAAGCGGATGCGAAGCTATTATTTTTAAACTATCCAGGAAATCCAACTGCTGCAACGGTGGAATTAAACACTTTTATGGAAGCGATTACATTTGGTAAACAGAATAACATTGCTATTATCCATGATGCTGCTTATGACTTGGTAACATTTGATGATTATAAGTCACCAAGTATTTTACAGGTCCCACATGCAAAAGAGGTTGCAGTTGAATTTGGGTCATTATCAAAGAGCTTTAATATGACAGGTTGGCGTATTGGCTATGTGGTAGGTAATCCAACTCTCATTAAAGCACTTGCGACTTTAAAAAGTAATATTGATACAAGTCAATTCCTCGCGATACAAAAAGCGGCAGCACATGCATTACGTAGTGATTTGTCGGAGGTAAAAAAGCATAGCGCCATTTTCAAAGAAAGAATGGAACGAATGTATGACGGTTTAAAGCAAGCAGGCTTTGAAGTAGAAAAACCAAAGGGGTCGATATTTATTTGGCCGAGAGTCCCTGCTGGTTATACCTCTAGTGAATTTGCAGAAAGGCTATTAGAAGAAGCTGGGGTTATTGTCACACCGGGAACGGCTTTTGGACCGTCAGGAGAAGGATTTATTCGAATTGCATTATCCGTAAAGCTAGAACGTATAGATGAAGTGATTAGACGATTAAAGGAATTTATTTGTAAGGGCGTGATTTCGTCATGACAATACACAGCTGTAACAAAATGACTGCAGCAAGCGCTATTGTAGAATGCATTAAAAAAGAATCGATTCACAAAGTGTTCTGTGTACCGGGTGAGAGCTATTTACCATTACTAGATGCTTTATACGATGAGCCAGCAATTGATGTCATTGCCGCGCGTCATGAGGGCGGTGCGTCCTTTATGGCAGAGGGTTATGCAAAGGCAGCATTGCGCCCTGGGGTGGTGTTAGCAACAAGAGGAGTGGGAGCTGCTAATCTATCCATTGGTGTGCATACTGCCTATCAGGATTCAACCCCGATGGTTGTTTTTCTTGGGCAGGTACACAGTAAGTTTCGAGGACGAGAAGGTTTCCAAGAAGTAGACCTCGATCAGTTTTTTAAACCGATAACGAAATGGGCAGTTGAGGTAAAGGATCCAGAAAGAATGCCAGAAATTGTCCAACGTGCCTTTCGGATTGCCCAAACTGGAAGACCAGGTCCTGTGGTTGTTTCCTTACCGGAGGATGTCTTGCCAAAAGAAGTGGAAATGAAATTTGGTCCACCAATCAACATACCGAAACCAGCTCCATCGAATAGTGAAGTCATTTCCTTGAAAGAGCTAGTACAAACAGCTACGAATCCACTCATTATTGCTGGGGGTGGAATAAAGTTAGCACAAGCAGAATCAGCCTTGCTTTCGTTTGCAGAGAAGCTACAAATTCCTGTCATGGCTGCTTTTCGCCGACATGATGTATTTCCGAATCATCACGGGCTATATGCTGGCCACTTAGGCTTAGGAACTCCTAAGAAGGTTTTAGAGTCGGTTCGTGATGCGGATGTCATATTAGCATTTGGAACTCGTTTATCAGAAGTAACGACACAGGATTATACATTATTTACTTCGGAACAAAAGCTAATTCATATAGATATTGATCCTGAGGTTCATGGAAAGGTTTATGCACCTGAATTAGCAATTGTAGCGGACATGAAGGAGGCCATAGAAGCCTTAGAAGGAATACAGCGTCAGCCTTCATGGGATGAATGGGCAAATACATGTAATCGTCGATTTAAAGAGGTTAGTAGTTTAACCGTGGCAGAAGGCGATGTGATCAACAAAAAAATTATCAAAGCAATGACAGAGATGCTTCCAGATAATGCGTTAATTACTAATGATGCTGGGAATTTCGCAGGGTGGTTACATGCTTTCTTTCCGTTTAAGGAGAAACACACCTATGTAGGACCGACTTCCGGGGCAATGGGATACGGATTGCCAGCAGCCATTGGAGCAGGCTTGGCTGTGCCTGATAAGACAGTGGTATCTCTTTCTGGTGATGGCGGATTTATGATGACATTTCAAGAGCTTGAAACAGCAGTTCGTGAGAATGTTCCTATAATTGCACTTGTTTTTAACAATAATATGTATGGAACAATTCGAATGCATCAAGAGATTCATTATCCAGAAAGAGTGATTGGAACGGATTTAGGAAAGGTTTCCTTTGCAGAATTAGCCACTGGAGTAGGGGCTAGTGGCTACACCGTTGAAACAATAGAAGAATTTGTTCAGGTATTCAGCCTTGCATTAACGAGCAAAGAGCCAACCGTTATTGAGATTCTCACGGAGAAGGAACAAATTTCCGTTTCGGCAACGATATCAGCCATCAGAAAAAAATATTAGCAATCAGTGTCCTTAAATACGCACTGATTAGAATATAAATCTATCACAATATTTAGAGGAGGTATTACAAATGGTAGAAGTGAAAACAAAAAAACTAGCAAATTTTATTAATGGGGAGTGGATTGAGGTAGAGAAGACGACCCCAGTTATAAATCCTGCTACTGGAGAAGCTATCCTAGATGTACCGTTATCAGATGCTGCAAGTGTTCGTGATGCAGTCAAAGCTGCTAAAAAGGCACAGAAGGAATGGGCACTTGTTCCTGCACCTCAACGTGCTGAACTATTATATCGTGTTGGCTATATTTTGAAGGAAAGAAAAGAAGAATTATCACAGCTATTAACAATGGAAAACGGTAAAGTCATTGAGGAAGCACGAGGAGAGGTACAAGAAGGAATTGATATGGCATTTTATATGGCAGGAGAAGGAAGGCGGTTATTTGGCCAGACAACGCCTTCTGAATTGAAGGATAAGTTTGCGATGAGTGTTCGTGCTCCATTAGGGGTTGTTGGAATTATTACCCCATGGAATTTCCCTATTGCAATTGCAACTTGGAAGTCATTCCCGGCAATCGTGGCAGGCAATGCAGTGGTGTGGAAGCCTGCAACGGAAACACCGATTATGGCCTATGAGCTAGCGAAGGTATTCGAAGAGGCAGGCCTACCAAAAGGTGTTATCAATGTTGTCTTTGGTAGCGGATCAGAGGTAGGAGAAGCAATGGTTCATCATCCGGATATTCGTGTTATATCCTTTACCGGTTCCAATGATACCGGACGAAATATTGCTGCAGAATGTGGCCGACAGTTGAAGAAGGTCTCACTTGAAATGGGTGGTAAAAATGCCGTTATTGTGATGGATGATGCAGATCTTGACCTAGCGGTAGAAGGTATTCTGTGGAGCGCATTTGGAACAAGTGGTCAGCGCTGCACGGCATGTAGTCGTGTCATTGTACATGAAGCAGTGAAGGAAACACTAGAAGAAAGATTACTCGTAGCAATGGAGAAATTAACCATAGGGAATGGTTTAGATGAATCCATTAAGGTTGGACCAATCATTAACAAAGCAGGGATTGAAAAAATTAAGAAGTACATTGAAATTGGAAAAGAAGAGGGCGCAAAGCTATTGGCTGGTGGCTACGAATTAACGGAAGCGGAACATAAGGGTGGAAATTACTTTGCACCCACATTATTTACGGACGCTACGATGTCGATGCGTATAGCACAAGAAGAAATTTTCGGACCAGTTGTTTCACTCATTCCCGTGAAAAGCTTAGAAGAGGCAATTGAAGTGAACAATAGCGTAACATTCGGTTTATCTAGCTCAATCTTTACAAGAGATGTGAATCGAGTGTTTCAAGCGCAACGTGATTTGGATACCGGAATCGTTTACGTGAATGCTGGAACAACTGGTGCTGAAATACATCTTCCATTTGGTGGAACAAAGGGGACTGGTAACGGTCATCGTGACTCTGGTGTTCAAGCATTAGATGTATTTACAGAATGGAAGTCTGTTTATGTGGATTATAGTGGTAAATTACAGCGTGCTCAGATTGATGTGGAGTAATACGAGAGAGGGATAATAATAGGGAGAAGGAGAGGATAATATGAAAGTCGGTGTATTAGGATCAGGATTAATGGGAAAAGAAGCAGCTCGTGATCTAGCAGCAAGTGAGGGTGTTACGGCTATCGGACTAGCGGACATTGACATTGCCCGTGCACAACAGGTATGTGATCAATTAAATTCTCCGAAGCTAACAGCTTTTCAAGTGAATGCATCTGATGAAGTGGAATTAGCCACTTTTATGCGCCAATATGATGTGATAATCAACGCGCTATTTTATTCATTTAACGAAATTGTAGCAAGAACAGCTATTCAAGTAGGTGTAAACTCGGTAGATTTAGGTGGTCATATTGGTCACATGACGGATAAGGTTCTAGCGATGCATGAGGATGCGGAAGTGGCAAACGTAACGCTTATTCCAGATCTTGGTGTAGCACCAGGGATGATTAATATTCTTTCAGGTTATGGTGCTAGTAAACTAGATGAATTGAAATCAATAAAATTATATGTAGGTGGTATTCCGGTTAAGCCAGAAGCACCGCTAGAATATAATCATGTGTTTTCTATGGAAGGTTTATTTGACCATTACACGGATCCATCATTAATCATCCGGAACGGAATAAAACAGGAAATTCCTTCTCTAACGGAGGTAGAGCGACTTTATTTTGATAAATTTGGTCCATTAGAGGCATTCCATACGTCTGGAGGAACATCAACTTTATCCATTTCTTATCCAAACCTTGAAACACTTGAATACAAGACAATACGATATCCAGGTCATGCAGAGAAGTTTAAGCTATTAGTAGATTTGAATTTAACAAGAAATGATTATGAAGTTGAATTAAATGGCCAAAAGATTAATCCGAGAGAAGTATTCTTAAAGGTTCTTGACCCAATTGTTGAGTTAGGAGAAAAAGACGACGCAGTGCTTTTACGTGTGATGGTATCTGGTGTGAAAGACGGCATCCCAATAACGTATGAATATGAAATGACGACCTATAAGGATAGAGAAAATAATGTAACTGCAATGGCTAGAGCTACCGCCAATACAATTTCTGTCGTAGCGCAGTTAATTGGTAGTGGAACAATTACAAAACATGGGGTATATCCACCAGAACAGGTTGTTCCTGGTAAAATCTATATTCAAGAAATGGCAAAACGTGGTGTGAACATCATGGAATCAGAGGTAAAAGAAGATAGCCATGTAAACATTTAAGAAGCTTCCCTCTGCACCTGGCAGAGGGACCTTTTTCTAATTTACAAGGACATCTACAAGGAGACTAGTCACATGAATCAAAGTGTTATCAAAGCACTTAATCTATTAAATCTATTTAATGAAGACAACGTTGAACTAACATTAAAAGAGATAGCAGATCGAGCAGGTCTTCCAAAACCAACCGCTTATCGTTTATTATCAGCGCTTGAGTCGATGAATTATGTTTACAAAATAAAGGACCGTGAGCATGATAGTCGATATCGGTTAGGATTGAAGCTATTGGAGCTAGGGCAGCTTGTTTCGGACCAATTAGAGGTGCGGAAAATTGCTTACCCCTATATGGAAAATCTATCAAAGGAAATTAATGAAGCGGTTCATTTAGTCGTTGTGAACCATCATGAAGCTACTTATATTGAAAAGGTAGAAAGCAATAAGGCAATTCGCTTGTATACTAGAATTGGCAAGAATTCTCCCTTATACATTGGCTCTGGTCCAAAGCTATTACTGGCATACTTACCAGAAGCGAGACGTGATGAGATTATCGAGCTTGGTGTACAGAATCAGGCATTAGACAGGAGGACGTTCTCCGAAGAGCTCAGCCGTATTCATGCAGAAGGTTATTCGTACAGTGTAGGGGAACAAGATGAAAATACCACTGGCATCTCCTACCCTATCTATGATTATCGAAATATTGTCATTGCAGCATTAACAGTAAGTGGTCTTTCTACCTATTTCGAAGGTGATAATCTATGCACGATTAAAACAAAGACAAAGGAGATGGCAGAGGCCATCTCTCAAAAACTAGGGTTCCGGGGTTTCGTGCAAGGAAGGATTGATTAACATGAATACGGTGTTTATTGCAGGACATGCTCGCTTACCATCTGGTATGGCAGCACAAAATATGTTTGAAACGCTGACGATAACCGCAGAAATTGATCGTAAGTATGGTGTGATTGTTGCAGCAAGCTGCACACTTGCGACTGATCATGGACGGGATTTTGTCCAACAGTTGCTGCGTGGCTATAGCTTACAGGATGGAATTGAAGAAGCCGTAGAAGCGGTTAAGCAGCATTATTTCGGAAAAGCAGGAAATGCACTAGCGTCAGCATTAAAGGACTTGCATAAACAGTATGGTGTTTATATAGAAAAGCGTTGAAAAGCCTGGGAATGATGAATAATAATATCGGTTAAAGGATAAGAAATTGTATTTCTTATCCTTTCCTTTTGCCTGAATACTTTTATTATTGTGGTAAAATATAGCTAGTCATCAAAAGACAGTATTTTGAAGGAGCATTTGTCATGAAGAGGCTAGTAATCATTACTGTTGGTAAGACACATAGTGGAAAAACAACCTTCGCTAGAGCGTTGGAAAAGACGTTACGTAATTCGTTGGTCATGGACCAGGATAATCACGCTACATTTATTAATACCTATTACAAATCCTTACAACCAAAACAAGGACCAAATACGCTTAAACATGCGATTTCGCAGTTGATTGTCAATTATGCAGTTGAAACCACGGATCACCACTTGATTATTTGCAACTCGAATCGAAGTAAACAAGGTCGAAAGTTTTTACTTGAGGAATTGTTTCCAAGCGAAAAATTTATCCGAATTCTTGTCCATTTCGATATCCCAGATTCTATTCTTCAATCTCGCGTTATCCATAGTGAACGCAGTACGATTATATTCCGAGGAGCATCTTTCTTTGAGGAAGTGCTAGTTCGACAACAGGAGGACTCTCTAAAAGAAGATGTCGCAGATCCGACTGAAGAAGAGGCATATCATTTATACGTGATAAAAGACAACCAGGAAATAGAAGCTATTATTGACCGTATTGTTTCTATTGCTGAAGGTTTATAATGGATTACTATTGGCAGTCGTATTGTGCAAATTAGTTACGTATAAGATCCAACGGGGTGTATCTCTTGTTAAAAATGATAGTGTTTTTAATAGTTCTATTAGTCATCATCTACTTAATAGAGAAACTGATTAATAGATTACTTGGTGTAGAAAAGCAAAAACTTTCTGATACTCTAGGTAAAACAATCGACCGATGGGGAAGAGGAATTATTTTAGTTTCCGTATTAATCATGTTGTGGTTTGTAATCGATATGGATTGGCAAATGAAAAAGTGGTTTTGGATTCTGTATATCATCCTATTAGTTGGCTTCCAGTCCATATTGGAATTTATCTATTTGAGGATTGATTATATATCATATAGAGTATTTTTTTCATTTATTTGGATTACATTAGTCTTTGAGTAAGTGAAGGATGAAAAAAATCGCTTTATTTCATATTGTTTTGGAAGCAGCATGAAAGGACTTTGTGTATGGATGAGACATTAGAACAGTTAAAGCAGGCTGGAATACATTATTTAAAAAGTAAGAATGGAATTATATTAGAAATTATTGAAGAAAGAGTCGAGCAAGTAAGTGAGATGGATAGACAGATAGATAAGCTTCTATCAGAACCTGAGAGAGGATTCATCGTGCTGGAATGTCCGAAATCAATTTTGAGTCAGTTAACAAGTACTAAGGAGAAGATGCAGGTCGTTGGAGAACGGGTCATTTATACGAAGGATTTATCAGACACAGTTCTTGATTCGGTTCCGACTTATGAAGTATGGTCACCAACTGAAGCGAAATCAGTCTCTTTTTTAGCTGAAGTGATGAATAAAAGTATCAATGAAACAGAGAAATTCTTAGCAACAATGAGAGCTGAATTACCATTACAGATGAATAATATGTTCACGGTATTGATAATGAATCATGATCCTGTTGGTGTTGTGTTTCCACATATCGAACCGAATACCGTAAATCAGGGGCGTATATTTTGGATTGGAATACATCCTAAATTTATTGGTAGAGGACTTGGAAAAGGTCTTCACAGGATTGGTTTGTATAGATTACAACATGACTTTAAAGCAGTCTCCTATTTAGGGGCAACAAAAATAGATAATGAACCAATGAGAAAAATTTTGAGTTCCAATGGATGTACTGAGAAGACGGCCGTTATTTCGTTAGAAAGCGTAATGTAAGTGTGCTATGAATGATCAGGAAGCTTGGTTGGTTTATTCCAAGCTTCTTTCTTTTGGGATTAGGTGGGCGTATTAAGTACAAATTTTTTCAAATAAAGTGAAATAATGATGACAGGTAATTCGACTAATGAATGAGTATAAATAGCGGAGGAGAAATGGATGATCAGCAGCAAAATTTCACAGTGGTTTTATCAATATAATAAAGATATTTACCATTTCTTACTGTATTATGTCGGTTCCGGTGATATAGAGGACTTGGTTCAAGAAGTATTTATACGTGCTATTAAGGGATTTGATAGCTTTCAAGCAAAATCAAGTCCGAAGACATGGCTCTTCTCGATTGCACGTCATGTTGGGTTAGATGAGCTAAGAAGAAGAAAACGAGCAAGGATTAAAAGCATTGTTCCGTTTGTTGATGATGAACCTATAGGCGAAGCAACACCAGAGAAAGTACTCCAATTGAACGAGAATAATAGAATCCTTTATCAAGTAATCCAATCGTTAAAATCCAATTACCGAGATGTGATTATTCTTCGAGCAATAAAGGAGTTATCCGTTTTGGAAACAGCAGCTGTATTAAATTGGAATGAGAATAAAGTGCGAATTACGTACCACAGAGCCCTAAAAGCATTGGAGAAGCATAAGGAGGACCTTCCAAATGAATGAAAATGAACGTATCCATAAAATAATAGAAGAATTACGTTCCCTCCCAGAACCGGACTATAATAAGTACTTTGACATGAATAAACAAAATAACATACACGAAAACCTGATGAAAGTCTCGAGAAAATATGAAGCGAAACAAAGAAGTGGAAGTTTTATGAAAAGAGCATCTACTGCCGTACTAGGTTTAGCCGCTTTCATGTTATTCGCTATCGTATTGATGACAATTAATTCACAGCGTTCAGATGAGCAGATTGGTTATACATTTGAAGATTTCTTTCATGAAAAAATGGCGGAGATGCCTGAACAGGAGAATAACTACGCATACACGCTAATCCACACAGAAATGAATGCTGTCCAAGATGGTGACGCCATTGCAGTATATAAGGAGGACAGAAATGAAGATGGAGAAGTATTTTTCATAGCCTATTTTGAAAAGCAGGGTAAGCGCTGGGTTTGGAAACAATCAAGAGGATCAAAAATCGATTCTCCTGTTAACTGGACGTCAATGAATCAAGCGCCATTTATATACTTTGGTCTTATTCGTGATCATTCCATTGTTGAGGTATATGCAGGAGATACTCAAGCAAAGATTATTACAGTGGCTGATGGTAACCGTTTTTGGTATGCGATAAGTCCGAAACAGGATGTAGAGGTCATGCTTGTTAAAGATGATGGTTCTCAGGAAATCTTAGATCAATTTGATCCTGAATCACTGGAGAATTAAATGAATTATTTATGCTATCTTATTACCCTTGTGTTAAGACCGTCCAAATAGGCGGTCTTTTTTCGTTTTTTCTAATTATTTTTAGGAACGTGATAAATACTTTATCATTATTTTTGGGGGGATTGTAACTTTTATCGTATCCATCCGTTGATAGACTGAAAGGTAATTTTACAGATTGAGAGGACATGAGGTCATGGACCAACAATACAAGAAGCAGCAGGTTAATGAATGGTACCACACATACAGCAATGATGTTTATCATTATAGCTATTTTTTAATTGGTGACCATGAGCAAGCAAAGGATATTTTACAAGAAACATACCTGCGTGCATACAGAAAATTTGATTCATTTCAGGGAGAGAATGTAAGGGGGTGGTTGTTTCGGATTGCTCGAAATTTAACGATTGACGATATTCGAAAGAAAAGGCCGATTTCATACTTCCTAGATTCTATTCCAATATTGAAATCAACCGAGAAAAGTCCGGAACAAATTGCCATGTTAAATGAATCTGAGCAAGAGCTATACGTAGCATTAAGTAAGCTAAAGCTATCGTTTCGGGATGTTATTGTTCTACGAAAGATTAAAGAGTTCTCCATTAGTGAGACAGCAGAAATTCTAGGCTGGTCAGAAAATAAAGTGAAGGTTAATTTGTTTAGAGGGATCAAAGCGCTTCGAAAAGAATTAGAGAAGGAGAATTTTAGTCATGAAACAGTATGAGAAAATGAATCAGGCGTTCCAATCACTTAATCAAAAATTCGACCTCCCGGAACAAGAACAAAAGGAAATTCTATTGAAAATAAATGAAAGAATGAATGATACGAAACCTATCAAGAAACGTGGATCTTTCCAATGGAAGTATATTCTTGCCTCTGCGGCTACGATAGTACTGCTAATCATTACTTCTATTGCGTTCATGACTAGTCCAAACAAAGAACTAGTACAGGAGCAAGATACGAATCCAGATTCCGGTACAAATGCTTCTACAGGTAATCTAACAGGAGAAGGGGTTACCATTCACATAACGAACAACACGACCGTAAATATTGACATGATGATGGTGAAGATATACCAAGACGGAAGCATGAGTACGTCACAGGGAGGAATGAATGCGGATGGTTCTGCTATAGTACCGGGTGACGGATTAGACTTTCAGTTTTTGGATGAGGAGATAGGGGAAGGAGACCTGGAATTAGAGGTTGAATTAACTTACCCATCCAATGAGGAAGGTGTAAGTTCCTTTGTAACCCCAAGGATAACCTTATCAGAAACAGATGAGGGAAAGTATTCGCTACAATTGAAGGGCGATACGGAAAGTAATATCTATTTACTCGATGAAGCAATATTTGCTGGAATTACCACAAACAATACGTCTGTTGGAATCGCTAGGGAAAAAATAGAGCTGGGATTAACGAAAAGTGAAGTGGAGAATTTATTCTGGGAAGATTATAAGAAAGGTACATCTGATGTCGATAATCGTGAATTTTGGCGCTATGACCTTGATACGTCTATTGGTTATCCATCCTCTGATGATAATTATGAGAATGGGGATATAGAGGCAATTAAGAATGGAGATATTCAAGCCCAGGTGTTTATCTACTGGGATGAAGATAACCAAGTAAAAAATTATTCAGCTATCTATTTGGATCAAGATAATCATCATGTTTATGCATACCATCTATTATCTGATGGGAGTGAAAAATTAGAGCTGGTTCAAAAAAAATGAATTTCTCTCTCACTCAAGTGAACATACCCTATATAAAAATCAAGACGGCATAGCAAGCGCTATGCCGTCTAAATTTAGTACATACTAATTTCGTTTTTGATAACAGGAATCCATATTTCACTTGTTACATTAGACGTTAAATCTTTGTCTTTAATCGATAAGATTTCTGGTCCTTTTGTTAATTGGTAGCCTGATGATGGAAACCATTCTGAATAGATGCGTCCCCAAGTTTCCTGAAGTGTCTGAGGAAACGGTCCAACTGATTCAAATACTGCCCAAGTTAATGCTGGTACTTCCAAATCTGTAAAAGCTTCTGGAGTCTCTTTTGTTGTGGCAACACCAATATAATGGTCAAGTCCGCCTTTTTCATCCATACGGTCTTCAGAGAAATTCGTCGATGCTTGCACGATTCCGAATGGTTCAACATTCGAAAGGTCCTTAAGCATCTTAATTTTTTCCTCATCTAACGTCTTCCACATTCCTGTGATCGCTGGATTGACACCTTCAAAGACAATGGGGACTCGTTTCATCATTCCTACAATCTGAAATGCATCTTTCTCTACGATTCGATAGTTCATTTCACTTCCTCCTTTAATGGATAGGTGGAAGGTCATTCGTGGATATGCTTTAAGAGCTGGTTGATTCTCTCTTACTGCAGTAGGGGTAGAACCATGTAGCTTCTGAAAAGCTCGCGTAAACGAATCTGGTGACCGATACCCATATTTAACAGCAATATCAATAATTCTCAACGAAGAATTTTGCAATTCGAAGGCAGCAAGCGTGAGACGCCTTCTTCGAATGTATTCGGATAATGTAATGCCGGCCAAAAAGGAAAACATTCTTTTAAAATGATACTCAGAACAGAAAGCCTTTTTTGCTACTTCTGTGTAGTCGATATCATCAGTAAGGTTGTTTTCAATATATTCGATTGCACTATTCATGTTTTTCAGCAAATCCATTTCATAACCTCCTTAATCAGAAGGATAGCAGGAAGAAAAGGTACCCATCCGACTTTTGGTGCACAGCTTTGTGGACCAAGTATATAGCATATGGCGTCATAAAAAAAGTTCATAGGCAGTAGCATACGCCATACCTATGAACAACTTCAACTTATGAATCAATTCCGATGGAAACAAATTTCTTCTCTAAAAATTCATCCATTCCATAGTGACCGCCTTCTTTGGCGTTACCGGATTGCTTTATTCCACCGAATGGTGCTTCTGGTACAGAAGGGAAGACATCATTTACCCCAATTATTCCGTATTCTAGCCTTTCTGCCACTCGTAATGTCCGACTTGTGTTTTCGGTAAAGATGTAGGCAGCAAGACCATAATCCGTATCATTCGCTTTTTTAATAACTTCCTCTTCATCTGAAAAGGTCTGAATCGGGAAGAGTGGACCGAATGTTTCTTCTCGCATGACCTTCATGTCATCTGTTGCATTTTTTATGATAGTAGGTGGGCAGAAGTAGCCTTGTAATTCGCCTGCCCATTTATTTCCCCCCGTTACAAGCTCAGCACCTTTTTCTAAGGCGTCATCTAAGTGTGCCTGAACCTTTTCCCGTGCTTGTTCACTGATTAGAGGACCTAGATCCGTATCTTCTTCAAGCCCTAGCCCGACTTTTAGCTTTTCTACTTTTTCCTTAAGCATCGCTGTAAATCCATCAGCAATCGATTCATGTACATATAGTCGATTCGCACAAATACAGGTTTGCCCGTTGTTGCGGAATTTACTTGCTAAGGATAGCGAAGTAGCTTTATCAATATCCGCATCCGAAAAGGCAATAATTGGTGCATGACCACCAAGCTCAAGTGAAACCTTCTTCACTTGGTCAGCAGCCTCGCGCATTAAGTATTTTCCGACAGCTGTAGAACCTGTAAAGGTAATGAGTTTTACTCCTTTATTGGTAAGCATTTCTTTTCCGATTGCTTGCGCATCACCAGTTACAAGATTAATGACACCTGGGGGCATACCAGCCTCTTCAAAAATCTTCACGATTTCAATTGCAGATAGCGGTGTTTCTGGTGATGGCTTTAATACTGTGGTACAGCCTGCAGCTAATGCAGGACCTAATTTACGTGTAATCATGGATGATGGAAAATTCCATGGCGTGATTGCAGCGACTACCCCAATTGGTTTCGGGATGACAAGCATCCGTTTTTCCTTCATCGATGATGGAATCCACTCGCCATATCCACGGGATGCTTCCTCTGCATACCATAGTAAAAATCCTGCAGCCCCCTTTACCTCTCCAATTGCTTCTTTCAGTGG
The DNA here is from genome assembly GCF_039614845.1 of Ornithinibacillus xuwenensis. Classification (NCBI taxonomy): domain Bacteria; kingdom Bacillati; phylum Bacillota; class Bacilli; order Caryophanales; family Bacillaceae; genus Ornithinibacillus; species Ornithinibacillus xuwenensis. The sequence goes on from NZ_JBDIML010000004.1 coordinate 186,649, forward strand.
TTTTCCTTGTTCCACTGTGAGGATTTCCCCGAGACGTTTGGCATCCTTACGCATTAGTTCAGCTGCCTTATATAGAATGCGAGATCGCTGTCTTCCAGTCATTTCACTCCATACTGGAAATGCTTTTGAAGCCGCATCAATTGCTTCCTTCGTTTCTGTTTGACCACCAAAAGCAACCTCAGTAATCGGCTCAAGCGTAGCGGGATTATAGACGACCTGTGTTTTAGATGAATCAATATCCTGCCATTCTCCATTAATGTAAATACTTTTTGTTACTGTCGAGATCATTTCAAACCCTCCCAAAAAATATTTAGTCTATTATAAGCATATCGCACCTACAACTATCTATCAATTTGTAGGTGCGATGTCCTGCTTAATTGACAAGCTCTTTATCGGAATTCCAGGGTGGAAGCATTTTGTTTAATGGTTTATCCTGACGATACCCTAGGACATATTCTGCCTGCATAATCGTATGAATTTCTCTAGTACCCTCATAAATTACTGGTGCCTTTGAGTTACGAAGGTATCTTTCGACTGGATATTCATCTGAATAGCCATAAGCACCATGGATTTGTAGCGCATCGTCAGCTGCTTGATTCGCAAAATCACATGCCTGCCATTTGGCAAGGGAGGTTTCCCTTGTGTTTCGTTTTCCTTCGTTTTTAAGTTCACCAGCACGATAGACTAGAAGACGGCTCATTTGTAGACCAGCTTCCATCTTGGCAATCATTTGTTGAACTAACTGGTGCTTCCCGATAGATTTCCCAAATGTTTCGCGCTCGTGACAGTATTTCACACTTGATTCAAGACATGCCATGATTTGGCCAACTGCTCCAGCAGCAACTGTAAATCTACCATTGTCGAGTGCCGACATCGCAATCTTAAAGCCTTCCCCTTCTTCACCTACTAGATTTTCCTTTGGAACTTTCACTTGATCAAAGAACAGCTCTCCTGTATTCCCAGAGCGAATGCCATGCTTTCCTTTTATCGCTTTAGAAGAAAAGCCATCCCATGTTCTTTCAACAATAAATGCAGAGATTCCGTGGTGCTTCTTGGATTTATCCGTATAAGCAAATACGAGAAAATGATCAGCTGTATCACATAACGAAATCCAAGTTTTTTGACCATTTAACACGTAATAATCGCCATCCTTTACGGCAGTAGATTGTAAAGCAGCGACGTCAGATCCTGCACCAGGTTCGGTTAAGCCAAATGCACCGATTTTTTCTCCTCTTGCTTGCGGTATTAGGTACTTTTGTTTTTGTTCTTCTGTTCCCCATTGTAACAAGGTCATGCTGTTTAAACCGGTGTGAACAGATACTGCAGTACGAAATGCTGTATCCCCACGTTCAAGCTCTTCACATACTATCGCAAGGGAATTATAATCCATTCCACTTCCACCATATTGCTCCGGAATACAGACTCCCATCAACCCAAGGTTAGCTATCTTTGTTGTAACGTTAGGGTCAAATTGACCTTCACGATCCCATTCCGCAATATATGGCATAATCTCTTTATCTACGAAACTTCGAACAGTTTCACGTAACATTTTCTGTTCCTCTGTAAAATTAAAATTCATAATAACCACTCCTATTCCTTCCTATTGGATTCATTATGTTCTAGCGAATATAAAATCTCCTCATTATGCTCACCTGCAATTGGAGGATGATGCTGTAACGCAACTGGCGTCCTAGATAACTTTAATGGACTACCAATCATTTTGATAAGTCCTGCGGTTGGGTGAAACGTTTCTAGAAACATGTTTCGTTCATGAAGCTGTGGATCATTCGTGACATCCTCCAGATTTTGTATAGGACCACATGGAATCTGGTATTGATGACAATAATCTAACCAATAGTTTGTTGGTTTCGTGATGAGTACTTCTTGCAGTAAGGGAACTAAGATGTCTCGATTTTGAACACGAGCTGGATTAGTTTTAAAACGCTCATCTTCACTGTATTGTTCTTTTCCTAAGATAGAACAAAAAGCCTTAAATTGATTGTCATTCCCTACCGCAATTACCATCTCACCATCCATCGTTTGAAAGGTTTGGTAGGGAACAATATTGGCATGCTGATTTCCTAATGCAGTCGGTATTTTTTCAGACATTAAATAATTACTCCCGATGTTCACAAGCGCACTAACGGCAGAATCATACAAGGAAATATCTAGCTTCTGACCAATGCCTGACTGCTGTCGTTCGAGTAGAGCAGCTTGAATTCCGATAGCTGCGTATAAGCCGGTTAGGATATCTGTTATGGCAATGCCGACCTTCTGAGGGCTTGAATCTTCATCCCCTGTAATACTCATGAGTCCACTCATGGCTTGAATAATAAAATCATACCCAGGCAGTTGCTTGTAAGGTCCTGTTTCTCCAAATCCTGTAATGGAACAGTAAACGATTTTAGGGTTAATCAATTTTAACTGTTCATAATCAATTCCAAACCGTTCCATTGTCCCCGTTTTGAAATTATGGATAATGACATCGGAATCCTTTACCAGCTTTTTAATCGTATCAATGCCCTCACTAGATTTTAAATCTACTGTAATGCTTTTTTTATTTCGGTTAGCACAAAGATAATAAGCACTCACCCCATTTTGAAAAGGGGGTCCCCATTTTCGTGTTTCATCACTTCCACCCGGTGCTTCGACTTTGATGACCTCAGCTCCAAGATCTCCTAAAATCATGGAGCAGTATGGACCTGCAAGTACTCGTGATAAATCTAAAACTTTATAATTTGCTAACGCTCCTGACACCTTCTCACTCCTTTCTATCTCATGTAGCAAGAGATACTTTCAAAAAAAATAGCCAGTTCAATTGAACACAGCAGAATTGCTGTATCAAAATGAACTGGCTTTTGCTTGTTGGAGCAGCTCTGGAATAGAACTGAGAACAAGCTAGGCAGTGATTGTGGAATATATAAGCATTCATAGAGGCCATATCGTCAGATTTTTGAAAGCGTTTTTATATGACCGTTAACTACAGTGTAATGTATTCTGAATAATTTGTAAACAGCTATTGCGTCATTCATAAAGGTTGTATAAGATGGAGAAAAGTAGTTAGGGAATTGTGTTGTTAGAATAGGTGTTTACGACCTTCAACAAAATAAAAAACGGGAGTGTATCTCCCGTTTTGATTCTCAAATGTTGGCGTGAATAATTAACAATTGGCTTGGTATATTTATTTCACTGCTTTCTCTAATTTAGAAATCATTTTAATCGCTTTACCTGTACCAATAGCAACCGATTCTAGTGGATTTGGCGCAATATGAACAGGAACAGAAAGCTCGTTTGCTAGCCATTCTTGCATGCCTTTTAGTAAGGATCCACCACCGGTAATAACAATTCCGTGATCGACAATATCCCCACTTAATTCTGGTGGGCAATTTTCTAATGTAATACGGATTGCCTGTAAAATTTGGTCGAGTGATTCTCTAATGGCAGTATAGACTTCCTGTGAAGAAATTGATACGGTTTTTGGTAATCCTGTAACCATATCACGACCACGAACATCCATGAACTCTTCTTTATGATTTGGGTGTGCGTATGCAATTTCCATTTTGACATTTTCTGCAGTACGTTCCCCAATTAGAATATTGTATTTCTTACGAATGTATTGGATGATTTCTTCATCCATTTTATCGCCGCCCACGCGAACAGAGCTTGACGATACAACACCACCAAGTGAAATAATACCAATTTCAGCAGTACCGCCACCAATATCGACAATAACGTTAGCAATTGGTTCATCTACTGGAAGATCTGCTCCAATTGCTGCTGCAACAGGCTCTTCAATTAAATGAACCTGTTTTGCCCCGTAGCTTGTGACAGCATTGTGTATCGCTCTTCTTTCAACAGTTGTACTTCCAGAAGGTGTGCAGACAACAACGGTTGGTTTTCTCATGGAATTACCCAATACTTTGCTTACTTTCTTTAAGAAGGCTTTTAGCATTTGTGCTGTAATATCGTAATCTGCAATCACACCATCTTTTAGTGGGCGAATTGGAACGATATTTCTAGGAGTCTTCCCAATCATTTCTTTTGCTTCAGTTCCAACTGCTACTACCTGCTTCGTATTAATATCAATTGCAACAACAGATGGTTCATTTAAAACAATTCCTTTGTTTTTTGAATAGATAAGTATATTTGCAGTTCCTAAATCAATTCCTATTTCTGCAGTAGAAAACATAATAAGTTCCTCCAATGATGACAAAAATTGTATTACCGTATAATGTTCTATTTCGACAATATATTTATGGGTGTTAAAACGTCTTAAGAAAGACAATATACCTTTATTATTTGCAAACTATATAACATTATTAGCAATTAATGGTTACAGCTAAACTTGCCTTAGAAATTTATTTGCTACTATATTAAAATAAGGTATAACTCGTCTGAACTCAAGTTTCAATTGCTTTACATTTTTTGTCGATTGTAATAAAAATGGAAAATTACTGGGTACTCAAACATGAGATAATGGGTTCATAACATGTCGAATCGGATCATCTATGTATCATTATCGCAAGGAAATAAAGGAGTGGCAATAGGATGAACGACTTAAAAAATCAAATAAAAATACTTTTATTGCTGGTTCTATTTGTTTTACTTGTGATACCGGGATTTGTTGGAGCAGCTAATAAGGAATTCCATCGCTATTATTTTATGGAAGGAACCTTCTATAAGTATCCGGCTGCTACTGTAGAAGAATATTTTGATTACAGTCTTGGATTAAGTTACGATGACTTTCCTTCAGTTGATTGGAAAGAGCTTAACAAGAACGTAATAAGAATACTCGCAGAAAGAAAAGCGCAAGAAAAAGATCATGAAGAAAAAGAAATAAATGAAGATACAGCTCAAAATAGCCAGGATTCATCAGGTTCAAAAACAAATACATCTAACGAGCAAGTGAAAAACCAAGATTCGTCCGAGGATAAGCCATCCTATAATCAGGAATTCGAACAGGAGGTTATACGCCTAACGAATTTGGAGCGAGAGAAGTATGGGTTAGCACCACTAAAGCTAGATTCAGAGCTAGCTCAGGTCGCTCGAAAAAAATCGATTGATATGAATGAAGATAATTATTTCGCTCATGACAGTCCCACTTACGGATCACCATTTGATATGATGGAGAGCTTCGGAATTAACTATTATGCAGCTGGAGAGAATATCGCAATGGGACAAACTTCCCCAAAAGAAGTAGTTGCAGCATGGATGGCAAGTGAGGGACATCGAGAAAATATTCTTCACACGGATTACACGCATATTGGTGTGGGGTTTGTTGAAGGTGAAAACTATTATTGGACACAGCAATTTATTAAGCGATTAGATGATACCGTAAACCAGGCTTCTTTTGAACAAACTGTTGTCGATTTAACGAACCAAGAACGTGCCAAACACGGTCTTACTCCATTAGCAGTCGATACCAAATTAACTGAATCAGCGCGAGCAAAATCAATTGATATGGCAGAACATGGTTACTTTGATCATACAAGTCCTACCTATGGTTCTCCATTTGATATGATGGAGACGTTTGGAATTTCCTATCAAACAGCTGGTGAAAACATTGCAAGAGGGCAGTTCACACCGGAAGAGGTAGTAGAGGCTTGGATGAATAGTGAAGGTCATCGGGCTAATATTTTAAATGAGGACTATACGCATATCGGAGTTGGATTTGTGACAGAGGATATTATTTGGACGCAACAATTTATTGGCAGGTAACAATGAAGGAGGCTAAATTCTAGCCTTCTTTTATTATGGTTCATATTTGAGTAATTCATTCTTGAACTAAACCAGTTTACCAGTATAATTATAGTGAATACTGGGGGGAACATACATGTTATTTACGATTTGGATTTATCTTTATGCAATTATTTTAGTTATAGGTAGTATCTTTAAGCTTCAAAAATCCAAAAAACTAGCTAAACAGCCTAGTAATGAGGAAATACGGAAGACAATATTTGAGACACCACAGCGTGTTTCACAAAAAGTATTAGAGCGCACCGGTACGGATGTCCATGTCACTGGTAGAGAAAAGATTCCAGAAGGTCCAGTACTGTATGTAGCCAATCATCAAGGATTATTTGATATTCTGGCGTTCTTAGGGTATCTTGGAAAGCCTATTGGATTTATTGCCAAAAAAGAAATTAATAAGCTTCCGATTATTAGTACTTGGATGGGACTGTTACATTGTGTTTTTATTGACCGACAAGATAGGCGTCAATCTGTGAATGCAATTAACCAAGGAATTAAAAATTTAAAAAACGGCAATTCCTTAGTAATTTTTCCAGAAGGAACGAGAAGTAGGGGTTCTGAGTTACACCCTTTTAAGCCAGGTAGCCTACGCTTAGCAACGAAAGCGAATGTACCTATTGTTCCAGTAACTATCGATGGAACGTATAAAATGCTAGAGGAAGGTAAGGGCCGAGTGAAGGGATCAACCATTCATATGACAATCCATCATCCAATTATGCCTGAAACCTATCAGGAGTTAAAAAGCTCTGATCTAGCGGAAAAAATTCAACATATTGTTCAGGATGGACTTCCAAACAACAAAGGCATTATTGAGGATGCCGAAGTGGCAGTGGAGACTCCGTAGTAAAGAAGGAAGAAAAAATCTTGTCAAAATTAATAGCTTTGCTTCGATTGAAGAATATATTTATTAGCTGACCAGAACGTATTTGTTTTGGTCGCTTTTTTTATCGGGACAACTGGAGAGGTGAGATGTGTAAATCTTAGGCGGGGATAACTGTAAATTTATGTTAAAATATATATAGTTTGTGAACAAATGTACTTAAACTAACGGGACAGTTTAGTTGAATAAGCATCAAGTTACAGGAGGTGTCATATGGCAATAATTTGTTTGGAAGGAGCAAGTGCAGTCGGAAAAACAACAACGTCTAATGAACTGGCTAGAATGAAGAATACATATATTGTTCCTGAAGTAAACCTTTTATTTGAACGTCCTAAATTTGAAACAAATACGTGGTACTTAGAACGTCAAGTAGACCGATGGAAAATTGCACAAGAAAAACAAAGTAAATATGATTTAGTAATTCTTGATGGTGATATATTTCAGCCCTTAAGTTACAACTGGTGCTTTGATTTCAAAATATATGAACAAAGTTTAGATATTATTTATGAGTTCTATCGTGAAGAGATAATTAAAAAGAAATTAATGTTTCCAGATAAATACTTTTATTTGTATACTAGCATAAATAATCTTACGAACCGTAAAGAGAATGATAGAACAAGAAAAAGAAGAAATTTTGAGTCACACTTAGATATTATAGAACCACACCAAAGGTATTATGAAGCCCTATATAAATTTGAACCTCAATTTGTACAACTAATAGATGCAAAAAATATAGAAGATAATGCAAGAGTAATTAAAGATAATTTACCTTCGTCTACCCCATACCGAGATTCAGAAGAATTGCTTGATAGCATTAAGAATTGGCTAATGAAAAACAAACCGTAAGTTATTGAGCTAACGGGTGCAATAGTTATACAAGGTGATCAAGATTGGTCATCTATTCTATTGTTTAAAATCTTAACTATGTTTTCTGAATGTTGCGTTAGTATTAAAGTAGAGAGATTTATATAATAGGTGGCAACTTTCATGTTTTACCTAACTATTACAAAGGAGTATTTAAATGAGGGATAGTAAACTGCTTATTTATTTCAAAAACGAACTTCACGATTATTCATTGGAGCAGCTAAGATATATCTCGGAAGAAGGGGTCTGGTCTATTGGACAGATGTATGACCATTTAATCCTTGTAGCTCATGAGTACCTTGATAATATGGAAACATGTGCTACTTTAAATGAAGAACAACCCCTTGGGAAGACCCCGTTCGGTGAGCAATTATATAAGAATGGAGGGTTTCCACCTATTAAAATTAAATTACCAGATGAACTAAATTTTCCACCTAATAATTCGGACAGCAAGGAAGAGTTAATTAGTAGGATAGATCAGTTAATTCAAAGAATGAATCAATGGGAATCGAAAGTGGATTATATTAATCCAGGTAATAAAGTCGAACATGGAGGGTTTGGCTGGCTGAATGCAAGGGAGTGGTATGATTTAATTGGAATGCATTTTCGTCATCATTTGCGTCAAAAAGATGAGTTGCAAAAGAGGATGCCATTCTTCTACTGAAAGGGTGCTTTACTTCAAGAAAGGTAAAAATACTCGTTTTTTAAACTATTGAGATGGGATAGTAAATTAGGGCGAACATCAAAACAGTGGCACTCGATTTTAATAATGGAATAAAAAATAATTTAATTCTCATCTTGATACATAGTTAGAATTTCTTTAGCTTGTTTACATACCCCAATGATTAATTCCTCTGGCTCCAATATTCTTGCATGTTTTCCAAGTCTTAAAAATAGTGATGTTATAAAATTAAGATCACCTCTATCTATGATTGAATCTATGTATCCAGTTCCTTCTTCTTGCATGACCACAAAACCATCAAAATAAGGAACACTTTTACATTGACGGACACCTTCTGCAGTTAAATGCACATGCAGTCGAATTGGGTTTTTTACTTCAACAAAGTTGAACCATTCTTTTAAATTCATGAATTCATCTTCGTTTTCTTCGGTTGATAAAATGGAAAGAATGCGATCTATACGATACAGTAATATTTTTTTCTTATGAAAATCGTATGCAGGCAAATACCATAATCCATCATGAGCATACACACCGATAGGACGGATGTGTTTTTTTCTTATACCTGATTTAGAATTGTATTGAATGTGTAAATTTTTATTCATAATAGAATACTTTAAAACATCATTTAAAAGTGGAGTATCAATCGTTCTTTTGGGATTCCAAAAAGCAATATATGACCGAATCTTATCTATTTTTATTTTAGTGTCACTCTGAAGTGAACTATATAATTTATTTTCAACCGAGGAAATTTCAGTATCAAAAGGCAAGCTGCGATAGTAATTTAGAGATTGAAAAGCAAAGAAGATGGAAATAGCTTCTTCTTCTGTAAATAAAATCGGAGGAAGAAGTTTACTCGTTAATATTGTATATCCACCATTTCTCCCTTGTTCTGAGTAAATTGGTAGTCCCATATCAGATAAATCTAATATGTATCTATGTACAGTACGAACAGATATATGAAATTCATCTGCTATGTCTTGTGCCGTAAACTTTTTCTTAGTGGTAACAAATATAAGAATATCTAATAGACGCTTAGCTTTTGACATTTTTTCACCTTTTTTCTTAAACATGCCATTACTTGTCATGTTTTACGTATAGTATAGTTTATACCCTATGGTTTTATCAATTAAGGGAAATTATATAACGATAAAAGGAGATAAAAATATGAACACTAACAAAAAAGTAAGAAGAGTGATTTTAGATTTGGCGGTTACTCTAGATGGATTTATTGAAGGACCCAATGGAGAAGTTGACTGGTGTATTATGGATCCTGATATGGATTTCACTAAATTTTTGAATCAGATTGATACTATTCTATATGGTAGAAAAAGCTACGACATCTGGGGACAATATATCCCGAAAAGTGAGGACTCTGATGCCGAAAAAGAAATGTGGAGCTTGGTTCATGGCAAAGAGAAATATGTGTTTTCTAGAACACAAAAAGATGCTAATGATCAAACGATATTTATTAATGATAACATTGTGGAAGAAGTAAAAAAATTAAAGGAAAAGCTAGGTAAAGACATTTGGCTATATGGTGGATCAAGTCTTATTACAACTTTTATAAAATTGGGGCTGGTTGACGAATTTAGGTTATCTGTTCACCCTGTAGTTTTAGGGGAAGGAAAACCTTTGTTTATTGACATACAGGAAAGATTAAATCTTAGCTTGATTGATACAAAAAGATTTTCCTCTGGTGTTGTTCAATTAATTTATAGATTGAATTAATCAAAGGTCCATTCCAAAGATCTTTTTGTACTTTGTTCCATAAAAGGTTACAAGAGTTAAACAAGCCAAACAAAAAAGGTTCCTATTTTCTTGAGGAACTTTTTTTCCTTATTATCATTTGTTATATATTATATCCTCATTTCCTACCGCTCTCCCTTCCAATAGAAGTTTATTTAAACCATTATTTGATTCCTCATGAGCAATTTATTTTGATTTCAAGCTATTGGAAGTTAAGCTATATTTTGTATCAAATAAATTCATGAAAATGTAAATCATATATTTGATTTTTTTCATGCTCTGACGAGAAGGAATGACTTCTTTAGAAAACCTAATACTAGAAATTGCATATATATTGCGTGAAAGGGAGTGCTATTGATGCGTGCAGTTGTTATCAATGAATATGGTAGTAAAGATGTGTTAGAGGAGCGCGAGTTACCGAAACCAGAAATAAAAGCAAACCAAGTACTTGTTGAGGTTTATGCAACTTCCATTAATCCGATTGATTGGAAGCTTCGTGCGGGTTACTTGAAGCAAATGCTTGATTGGACATTTCCAATTATACTTGGTTGGGATGTTGCTGGAAAGATAGTTGAGGTAGGTAGTGAAGTGAAGCATTTTCAGGTGGGGGATGAAGTTTTTGCGAGACCGAGCACTACCGCTGAAGGTACTTATGCGGAATTCACGAGTGTAGATGAAGAACTGCTTGCGAAAAAGCCTAATAACCTGACATTTGAAGAAGCTGCCTCTATTCCATTAGCAGGTTTAACCGCCTGGCAGTGTCTAGTGGATAAAACAAAAGTTAGGCAAGGAGATAAAGTACTCATCCATGCTGGAGCAGGTGGTGTAGGAAGTTTGGCCATTCAAATGGCTAAACATTTAGGCGCATATGTCGCTACAACAGCGAGCGAAAAAAATGAAGCATATGTAAAAGAACTAGGTGCAGATGAATTCATTAATTACCGCACACAACAATTTGAACAAGAACTAAGCGATTATGATGTGGTCATTGATACAATGGGCGGTGACATATTGAATAAAAGCTTCCAAGTATTAAAGCCTGGTGGAAGATTAGTATCAATTGCTGGACAACCCGATCCAGAATTAATAGAAAAGCATCAAATAACGGCAAGCTCTTATTGGTTAACACCAAATGGTAAACAACTAAGTGAGATAGGTGAATTATTGGAGAAAGGAATACTAAAGCCGCAAGTAGGCAGTGTATTTGATTTTTCAGTAGAATCATTGCAAAAAGCACATGAATTAAGTGAGACCCATCATGCCAAAGGGAAAATTGTAATAAAAGTTAAATAAACGTGTCACGGCCACTCAAAAAACATAAGACATTAGTGATAAACAAGGTGATCTACGAAGGTCACCTTTTTCATATGGAAAATTCAATAATATTTTTGGATATTCATTTACAATAGTAGAACCATCTAATGCACTGCAATTATAAATTCCACTGGAACTAACATTTCTGGACTTCCCCAATGCAACTTAAAAAATTCTATTATTTTATGTTTCGATATATCCTCAATTCATTGATTTTCATTATAAATACCTCAGTAGTTGTAAATTCTTATTCAAGTAATCTGCCTCGTTACGGTGTAAGTTGACCTTCCTTAGTGTTTATAATGAAGCATTAACTAGAATTTCTTTCAATAAATTCTCCGTTATATACCTTTTTGATAGGGTGATGTTTTACACCATTCATCTTATTTACAATGTGATTTACTAAGTCATTAGACATATCCTGAATATGATTACAGATGGTGGACATTTGTGGATTAGTAACTAGTGATATTGGATGATTATCAAAACCAATTATTGCCAAACGTTGAGGTATTTGGATGTTCTTTCTAACAGCTGAACTTATTAATCCAGCTGCAACGAAGTCACTTCCGGCGATAATACCATCTATCTCTAAATTTTCTTTAAAAAGTCTATTACCTAATATGATTCCATCTTCTATAGTTGATATTTCATTAAAAAGAAAATTTTTGTTGTGAATTATCTCCTTTTTTTCGTGGGCTAAAATAAATCCCTTTAATCTTGCTTGTTGTAAAGGGGAGGAAATATTGTCCGAACAGAAACCTAATTTTGTATACCCTTTACTTAGGAGATATGATGTTACGTTCATTGTTACCTCTTCCTCATTTAAACAAAAAACGTCAAAATAATCTCCACGAAAATCTTCATTACAAGCAACAATTATATTATTTCCTGTAAATTCAGCGATTTCTTCCTCTTGTAATGTAGAGGAAGTTAATATAAGGGCATCATACTCATTTTTTTGAAGTTGAGTGTATACCTCCCTCTCTCTACTTTTGTCTAAAAAAGTTTGATGCACGACAGTTTTAAATCCACTTTTATAACAATCAGCAGATATGTACTTAACCAATTGACTAAAATAAGGATGACTTAGATCAGGGATAAGAATAGCTATACACTTTGTTTGCTTTTGCCGAAATTGTATAGCAAGAGAATTTGGAACATAATTATGCTCTTGCATAACTTTCATTACTTTCCTCTTTGTTTCAGTTGATACATAAGGATGATTAGAAATCACCCGTGAAACTGTTGATTTAGATACGCCACTAAGTCGAGCAATATCATATATTGTTACCATTCTGCACCTCTAAAAAAATATTGACATGGGACCAATCCCAGCAATTATAGTATAGCAAAGTAAAGTAATGGGGTGGTTAATAGTGAATTATAGGATTAATAAATCTTTTTCAACTTCTCATGAGGTAAACTATCTAATCTTTTTTGATTTTGATGAAACATATTTCCCTCATGATTGTACAGATGAATTATTGAATAATTTATATGAATTGGAAGAGTACCTGAATAATCTCGTTCATAAACGATTCGTCAAAATAGGCTGGGTAACGGGAAGCGATCTCAATCAAATTGTTCATAAAATGGAGCGAGCGAATCTTTCTTATAGTCCCCATTTTATAGCAAGTAACTTAGGTACAGAAGTTTATAATGTAAGAGAAAATGGTGAATTGCTAATTAATGAGGAATGGGAAAAGAGATTAACGAAAGCTAAATTCTTCAACGACAAGGTAAAAGAACTTATTAGTGAATTGTACCATGTGTATAGAATAAATCTTGTAGAGCAAACGCAGTTTGGACAAAAACGATATAAGTTTAACTACTATTATTATGAAAGGTCCAAGACACAAAGCCAATATGATTTAAAAATAATTAGACATTTAGCTAAAATAAACGGTATGGGAATAAATATAAACCGTTGCAATCCAAAAGCAGGAGACCCGGAAGGTGCATTTGATATTGATTTTATTCCACTACATACAGGAAAAAAGGAAATAGTAAATTTCATGATTAAATATTATCAAGTGCCTTTAGTTAACACTATTGCTTTTGGGGATAGTGGTAATGATATAGAGATGCTAAAAACAGTAAATCATGGTTATTTATTAGGAAATGCCACCGAAGAAGCCAAGGGATTACATGATAAAGTAACAATATCTCATTATTCTAGCGGTATTCTAGAAGTTCTTCAAAAACTTTTCTAAACTTTATCCAAAGTCATATTCGATAATTCGACAAAATAAAATTACAAATTAATCTCAAATAAAAAGTAAATCAATCATATTGCATGAACTGGTGCATTTGAGTTTGGGTAATTGCTAGGTTAACGAGAGGTTGTTACCGAAGAAGTGGATAAATAGCTTAAGAAATCAGCTATTCCACTCCCAACAAGGTTTTCAAACTAAAACAGCATGATGAATAGTTATTCGATTTTATTGTCAGTATAGATTAAAAGAGTTATAGAATGAAAGAATAGAAATGGGCGCTTTTCTAATCAAGAAGGCGTCTATTTGATATACTTCTACATTAGGGAAACTTTTATATAGAAAAAACCTATATTCATATAGAAAATAGGTTTTTTCATAGCTTAATTTAATCTGTAATTAATCTTGAGTACATATCTAAATCAATAAATGTATCTCTTGATTTTTCTGATTTTCTTAGTGTACCTTCATAATGAAAATTCATCTTTTTTACAAGCTTTATTGATTTTTTATTTTCAGGCTCGATTTTTGCTTCAATCCTATTGAAATATAGCGTATTAAACGCATAATCCAATAGTTTACGTACAGCTTCTGAAGCAAATCCCTTACCCCAATATTCTTTACTAATTTCATAACCGATTTCTGCTTTTGAATTTTCAAAGTCTAAGGAATTGTATCCACATGAACCTATAATTTGCTTCGATTCTAAATGGAAAATTGAATAACGAATAGCTTTATTGTCTTGATAAAGATCTTCAAGCACTTCAATCATTTGTATGGCTTGTTTTTCATCAGTGAAGTGATTAATGTTCATAAACATTGTCACTTCTGGATCAGACCATATTTTAAATAGGCTAGAGGAGTCTGAGACCTCCATTTTTTTTAGTAATAATCTTTCTGTTTGTAGTTCTGTAATCAATATTTTTGCCTCCATTTTGTTTTTGTTTGAGGTTTCGATATTGATATCTGCGCATAGTTCAGTCCCTTCGTACTTAAGGTTAGTATTATTATATAATAATAGAAAAAAATAACAACTTAGTTTTAAAATAGCATATTACTGTTTATAGGTAACATCTAATAGATTGTGAATAATAACCTATAGAAATACCTGTAATTCTAAAAACACAGTATTTGAAGAATCCCATTTCCGCAATAATATACTATAAGACCTGTAATGATAAGATGTAAAATTACATGAGAATAACCTGGAAGGAGCTATCCTCATGGATGTTACATCTTTTTTATTATATTGTTTTATTGTTACGTTCACACCTGGGCCTATTAATATTGTTATCTTTTCTACAGTTCATAATTTGGGGGCGAAAAAGGCGCTGGAATATGCTTATGGTGCTACGGTAGCTTTTGGATTATTACTGGTTATATCAGCTTTGTTGAATACGGTTCTTATCAACATCATACCGAAAATCTTATTCGTGATGCAGATTATCGGAAGCTTATATATGTTCTATCTTGCGTATCAAACCTATAAAATGGATACATCAAAACCAACGGCAACGATTACCGGAACCTTTATGTCAGGCTTTCTTCTACAATTTTTGAATCCAAAGGCGGTTATATTTACAATGACGGTCATTCCTAGTTTTATTTTACCGCACTATACAGTAGTTTCGGCTGTCATCATAGGTGTTATCGTAATCACGTTTATTGGATTCTTGGCTTTTCATACTTGGGTCCTTTTTGGAGCAATTTTTAAGAAGTTCCTACAGAAGCAAAGTAAAATTGTTAATGCTATGCTAGCATTATTTTTAGCGTATTCAGCAGTAATGATTTGGTTGTAGAATAGCTAATGAAGAGGTGAATTTAGTGAATAAATTTATCTATAAAAAATCAGCAGGTGTCACGGCATTGTCAGCGAGTATCACTGATTTTACTTATAAAAATCATGCTCACAAAGAATATGCAGTTGGTGTAACCTTGCGTGGAGTGCAGCATTATAATTTGGATGGTAGCTTACAACTATCCTATCAAAACGGAGTAATGCTTTTTAATCCGGAACAAGCGCATGATGGAAGGGCTCATGATGATACAGGACTTGATTATGTAATTCTATATATTGATCCAGATTTGTTTTTAGAAATTATTGAAGAAAGAGATGTCGTAAGGTTTCAAACCCCTGTTGTGTATGATTATAGTCTTCGACAAAAGATATTAAATCTTTCTCATGCAATATTAAGTGATAAAGATGAGGCGTTGTGTAATGAATTACTCGTAACGCTCATCGATAATCTTATTCAAACGAATATTTCTACTGATTATAAGAAAGATCACGCGCTAATTCGTAAAGCGAAAGATATACTTCATACGAACCTAGATAATGTACTTAAACTTGATGAAATATGTAAAGAGCTAGACCTATCAAAATTCCAGTTTATTAGATTTTTTAAAACACATACTGGAATTTCACCATACCAATACTTTTTGAACTGTAAGATTGAACAGGCGAAGCAGTTAATAGAGAGAAATTGTGATATTTATACTGCTGTAGCTGCGTGTGGATTTGTTGATTTAACCCATTTAAACAAACACTTTAAAAGTATTTATGGAACAACGGCGTTTGAATATATGACTCATTTGAAAAAATGAGGAAATGAAAAGTAACTGTACTTCGAATAATTATAGGTACTTTTTAAAGATTTTACGTACAGTTTAGTTTCATAAGTAAGTATTAGTAAGTAGAAAACTTACCTAATCTGTAGCTCAGCACCAATTGGCGCGTAATGAAAGTGAATTGTCGTAGAATGCTAGTTACAGAACGACGAATCGTAAGTAAAATGAACTAAGCGTTATTGTGTTGATTAGCTAAGGAGGTGTAACCTATATGACTTCGAATAATCGTATTAGAATACCAAATGGGTTTTGGGCTGGACTACGTCAATTAGGAATAACGGAGCAGGATGTAGTTCGAAAAGCGAAACTGCCACTTACCGTCATTACCGAATCAGTGGTCAGCACCGAGCAATATTTAGCAATTTGGCACGCGTACTCCGATTTGATTGGGGATATGGGAGAAGGAATGATTAAGCTTCCAACAGCATTTGAAACAGCTCATTATCCGCCGTCTGTCTTGGCGGCTTTCCATGCCCGTGATTATCGTGACGCCCTAAATCGAATGATTCGTTACAAAGAAATGTGTCCTCCCGAAAAATTAAGTATTGTGGAGGAAGGCGATAGTTGCTCAATTGAACTGGATTGGTTGAATGATGAACAGCCTGGTCCACCACTGTTAATTGGAACCACGCTTGCTTTTCTACTGGAGTTAGGGCGTAGAGGGACCGGTTTTCCTTTAAATGCGAAGTTAGTTGAATTTACATTTTCAATGGATAAGGGACAGGCACTTAAAGAATTTTTCGGTTGTCCTATTCGTTATGACGCAGCAAGTAACAGATTGACAATGCACAGAAGGGATTTAGATCGCCCTTTTACTTCGTACAATGCTGAATTATTAGAGGTATTAACCCCTGTATTGGACCAAACATTACATGACAAACGAAGTAGTCAATCTATCTCGGAGATAGTGAAGTGGATATTAAAACGCAATTTAACAGGAGACCATCAAGAACTACGAGATGTAGCAAGTGAGTTGGGAATGAGCGAGCGTACGATACAACGCAGACTTATGGATGAAGAAACTAGCTTTAAACAACTGTTAAGCCAGGCCCGCCATGAGCAGGCGCGAGCATACTTGGCAGATCCACTGCTAGAGATAAAAGAAGTGGCATTTTTGGTTGGGTATAAGGACCAAAGCTCGTTCTACCGAGCTTTTCGCATTTGGGAAGGTGATACACCACTCAATTGGCGTAATCATCATATAAATATAACGCACATAAATTGAAACGTTCTTAAAAGGAGTAACAAATCATGGAAATGGGATTAAATAATAAAACAGCTTTAATTACAGGTTCAACAAAAGGTATCGGTAAAGCAATAGCAATAGAACTGGCCAAGGAAGGAGTTAACGTTTTAATAAATGGACGTAATTATGAAGAGGTAGAGCGTATTGTTAAGGAAATTAAATTAGAATTTCCAGCTACTTCTCCACAAAACGCTACAGCTGATATTGTGGATGTACAACAGAGGGAAGCGTTATTCCATCAATACCCCGATATCGATATTTTAGTGAACAATATGGGTATTTATGAAATCATGCAATATGAAGATATTGACGATGAAGTATGGAATAAATACTTCCGCACGAATGTATTAGCGGCAAATGGATTAGCAAAATATTATTTGCCAAAAATGCTGCATAAGAATGATGGCCGCATAATTTTTATAGCGAGTGAGGAAGCAGTGATGCCATCAGGGCAAATGCCTCAATATTGTATGACAAAATCTATGCTTTTATCATTATCAAAAAGCCTGTCTAAGTTAACCATAGGAAAAGAAGTAACCATTAATACAATACTACCTGGTCCAACTCTATCAGAAAATGTACAAGCGATTATTGAGGGCATTTACTGTGATGAAAGTATACCGTTCCAAGAAAAAGAGAGGCAATTTATGATTCATAATCTACCTCAATCTGAAATACAGCGATTTATCAAGCCAATGGAAATAGGTAGACTAGCTACATTCTTGTGTAGTCCATTTGCGTCTGCGTTTAAAGGTTCTCCAGTTCGTATGGATGGCGGAATGGTGCCAACTATTTATTAATAATTTTGGATAAAGAGAGCCTAATCTTGTCATAAATCTAGCTATTATAACAAACTACTAATCAACTTCATGTTGACCCTGTCCTAACTCTTTAGAACAGGGTCAAACCTTATGTCTTTAGAAGAAAAGTATCTTCCTAGCAATAGGTACTTAAGGAAAATCATATTTTAATAAATAATAATTAAACGCTTGGGTAAGGGGTTCTTATCGAAGCGTTTTTGCGTTGTGAGAAATAGTTTGTATTAGCGAAACTACGAATCTATATGTTATTCGCTATGTAATAAGATGTTTTCACCACCACAGTAAGCGCTATTCACTTAACATTATCTAATCATTCGTTCTTGCTTCTTGCTCTGTGAAAAATGAATTAGAAAGATAAAATGAACCGATACTAGCTTTAACTAAATGTGTATCATAGCAGTCAGTTATGTCGTAATTTGACTATTCTTGATATATTCAATTATCATAAAGAGACGATAGGAAAAATTTACTAGTTTTTATATAGGTATATAGGTCTAGTAATGGATGAACGGTCAAAAATTAATAAAGGGGTTAGAATTGTGTCAAATACAGTTAATAATACTTCCCTAGAGAAAGACTTACAGGTGGATTGGGATGCAAAGGAGGTTTATAAAACTTTTTACAATCAACATATAGATGCCACCTTTGTTCTAGATTTAGAAGGGAAAATTCAGAATGTAAATGAATCAGCAGAAAGGCTTATTGGTTGCTCAAAGATGGATTTACTTAATCAACCATTTCTTCCTATGGTTGAAAAGGGAAAACGTGTGGAAATGATTCATCTATTTCGTCGTGTAATGAAAGGGCAACCTCAGGAAACGAAGTGCTCCATTAATTCTAAATTAAGTTCAACTATCATCGTGAATTTTGTAGCTGTTCCTATAAAACAAAACGATAGGATTATTGGAGTTGTGGGTGTTGCCAATGATATTACGCAACAAGTTACATTAGAAAGGGAAATGAAACAATCACATGAGAGGTTTAAATCGGTATTCGAAAATCATCCTGATGCAGTCTATACGATAGATCTACAAGGGAATATTCAATACTGTAATGATGTTGTCTTGGAGTTCACTGGTTTATCAAGAGAAGAAATTTCTAAGCCTTTTTATGAGCTACTAGCACCTGAGTATCAAGCCTATGCAATGAAAAAATTCAACGAAGCATTAAGTGGTGATTCTGTTAAATATCATGCTGTATTAATTAGAGCTGATGGAAAGAGCTTAGATTTCCATATGACGCACATTCCTATGTTTAGTGATGGTAACGTGACAGGAGTCTTTGGCATCTCAAAGAATATCTCGGAGCTAAGAGAGTATGAGGAAAAGCTAAGTAAAGCTCAGAAAGAACTAAGCCTTGTTCAATTTGTTAGCAATGTTGGGAATTGGGATTACGATGTCATTAGTAAAGAAGCAATATGGTCGGAGCAACTGTATCGAATATATGGGATTGAGGATATCGAAAATTTCAAGCCATCGCTAGGTAATTATCTTTCAATGGTTCATCCAGATGATGCGGATGAATTTAAAAAGAACTGTATGGATGCCTACTTCTCAGGTGAAGCATTCAGCTTTGAATACCGGATTATTAGAAAAGACGGTGTTGAACGGATTGTCCATGAACAAGGAAATACGATTCGAGCTGAGGATGGAACTGTGAGACGAATGATTGGAACCGTCCATGATATTACAGAGTATAGACAAACAGAAGCAAGGCTCGAACAAACCGAAGCACAAGCTCAAACGATATACAATAACCTGAAAGAAGTTATCTGGTCCATTGATATAAAAAACAGAAGTATTCTTTTCTGCACGGATGAATTTGAAGAATTATGTGGATTTAAACTGCAGGAGGTACTTCAAAATCCAACTCTATGGGATCGGTATATTCATCGAGATGACGCAAAGAAAATTGTTGAAATCATGACAGATATTCGAAATGGGAAAGAGATATTTGAACAGTACCGTCTTCGTCATTTCTCTGGTGAGGTTAAATGGATTAATGTCAAAGCTATTCCATTCTGTGATCAAGAAGGAAAGTTAATTCGTTTAGATGGTATTATGTGGGATGTCACAGAACAGAAAAAGGCAGAAGAAAAGCTTTATAAAGCAGCATTCCAGGATTATCTAACAGAACTTCCGAACAGAAGAAGCTTTGAGAACTACATAGAGACTGCAATTAAACTTCACCATGAAGAGAGAGAAACATTTGCCTTATTGTATCTAGATTTGGACCGATTTAACGCCATCAACGATCGACTTGGTCATTCGGTTGGTGACGAGTTGTTGAAGCAGGTTGCCCAAAGGTTGAAGAATTGTTCAGAAAACCATTTCTCAGCAAGACTTAGTGGGGATGAATTTGCTGTTTGTATTCCAAGATTACAAACAACTGCCCAAGCGATAAATGCTGCACAGGAAATCATGGAAGCATTGGAACAACCTTTCCGTTATCGCGATTATGATTTGTTCATCTCGGCAAGTATTGGAATAAGTATTTATCCTATGGATGGTGATCACGCAGCTGAGCTTGTGAAGAATGCTGATACAGCATTATCCCATGCAAAGGAGAAAGGAAAAAATACGTATCAAGTCTACACGAAAGAGATGAATCAAGAATCTTTTCGAAAGTATTGCTTAGAGAGGGATATGAGAAAGGCCATAGAACTTAATGAGTTTGAGGTTTATTATCAACCAAAAGTGGATGCAAAAGCAGAAGAAATCATCGGTGCAGAGGCATTGCTTCGATGGGAGCATAAGCGGTTTGGCTCAGTCTCACCTGGAGAATTCATTCCAATAGCAGAAGATAGCGGATTCATTACAGAAATCGGTACTTGGGTGTTTAAAAATGTATGTCAACAGTTAAAGGAATGGGAAAAGAATGACCTTCCATTTGTCCCAATATCTATCAACATTTCTCCACAACATTTCTTAAAGAAGGATATCATAGAGCTTGTAAAGACAAGTGTAGCTGAATTTGGCATTGATCCCGCATCGATTGAGTTGGAGATTACAGAAACATCTCTCATACACTACTCTGAAGTTGTGCAAAATACGATGAGCACCCTAAAAGACATTGGTGTAAAGATTTCATTGGATGACTTTGGGACAGGCTATTCTTCCCTTTCACAGCTTCAAAACTTCCAATTTGATACATTGAAGATTGATCAATCCTTTATCAAAAATGTTCTCATAAAAAAGGAAGATTCTGTGATAACGAGTAGTTTAATTTCCCTTGCCCATGGATTGGGAATGAATGTCGTTGCCGAAGGTGTTGAGTTAGAAGAGCAGCTGGAGTATTTGAAACAGAATGATTGTGATCAAATACAGGGATATATTTATAGCAAACCCTTACGTGTGAAGGATTTTGAAGACTTATTGAAAAAAGGTTTATTTAATTGATAAAAATTAAACAATGCCTCTAGAAGGAATTGTATTTGGGAGAAATTAACTATAGAACTGCTATTTTAAGGTACAGTGAACTTCATTGTGCCTTTTTATAATGCAAGCAAAACATTAGAAAAAACTCTTGTAAATGTAATAAAAACTACAGATTTCCAACGAACAGCTCGTATTAATGGGGAATTTCATCAGCAGGTGAAGATCCAAGTGCCAATTGTATCGTTAAAGAAAACCAGAAGGCAATATTAAATGACTCTGCATTAGAAAACTTATTTCACTTTGTTAAACCCTTCATTTTTGTTGCATATACAACAAAAAAACAGTTATCTTTAGTAAAGGAACTATGTTGTATTTGCAACAAAATATATAACAAGGAGTTTAACATGAAAGAGATTTTACGAGAAATTGGAATGATTGCACGGGCTCTAGATTCTATAAGTAATATAGAGTTTAAAGAATATGACTTAACAAAAGGACAGTATTTATACATTGTACGAGTATGTGAAAGCCCAGGAATTATTCAAGAAAAGTTGGCTGAGATGATAAAAGTAGATCGAACAACGGTAGCCCGAGCTATTAAAAAACTTGAAATAAATGGTTTTCTTGAAAAGAAAGAAGATAAACTTAACAAGAAAATTAAGAAGCTCTATCCAACGGAGAAAGGAAAAAAAGTATATCCTCTTATTAAAAGAGAAAATGACTATTCCAATACTGTTGCGTTAGAAGGACTTTCGGAAAGTGAAGAAGAAACTATTTTCCAACTTCTGCAGAGAGTACGGAAAAATATTGAGAGAGACTGGGAATATGTAAAAAAGGGGAACAAAAGAACATATTGATTAAAGGAGTTGAGCTAATCAAATGAATGTAAAAATAACAAAGTGTAACCATGAAGACTTACAAATACTCCGAGAAATAAGTGTTGAAACATTCAATGCTACTTTTAAAGACCAGAATTCACCAGATAATATGAAAGCTTATCTAGAAAGTGCATTTAACTTAAAACAATTAGAAAAAGAATTATCAAATCGCTTTTCGGAATTCTATTTTGTTTATTTTAATCATGAAGTTGCAGGGTATTTAAAGGTCAATACTCACAATGCTCAATCTGAAGAGATGGGCGAGGAAGCATTTGAAATAGAAAGAATTTATAT
Source organism: Ornithinibacillus xuwenensis (assembly GCF_039614845.1). Taxonomy (NCBI): domain Bacteria; kingdom Bacillati; phylum Bacillota; class Bacilli; order Caryophanales; family Bacillaceae; genus Ornithinibacillus; species Ornithinibacillus xuwenensis. The sequence goes on from NZ_JBDIML010000004.1 coordinate 209,346, forward strand.
AAAGAAAAAATATCAAAAGCATGGGCTAGGTAAATATCTATTAAATAAAGCTATAGAAATTGCTACCGAGTCTAACAAAAAAGAAATTTGGCTAGGAGTTTGGGAAAAGAATGTTAATGCTATCGCGTTTTATAAAAAATTGGGGTTTGTACAAACTGGAGCCCATGCATTTTCTATGGGTGATGAAGAGCAAATAGACTTAATCATGAAAAAAGCACTTAACTGATCTGTTGAAAGGTGGGTTATTTTGTATATCCCGAAGCATTTTAATGTCAATGACTTTAAGGAAATCAGAGAATTTATTATTAGGCACTCTTTTGGGACAATTGTAACGATAGAAAATGGGAAACCTATTGCATCTCATTTACCATTGGAGTTACATCAACAAGGCGATGATTACGTTATAACTGGACATATGGCTTATGCGAACCCTCAGTGGAGAACAATCGAGGCTGATAATGTACTAGTGATGTACCAAGGCCCACATGCTTACATCTCCTCATCTTGGTATAAGTCTGAAAATGTGCCAACATGGAATTATCAATCAGTTCATGTATATGGAACAGGTAGTATAATGAGTGAGCAAGAACTGCAAGAAGACCTTGTACTGCAATTACGAAAATACGAAGAACATCGTGATAATGCAGCTTTATGGGAAAACCTTTCTAATCAAACCAAGAAACAAATTAAAGGCACTGTTGGTTTTAAAATTAAAATGACAGAAGTTCAAGCTGCATATAAATTAAGTCAAAATCGAAATGAAGAAGACTATCACAATATCGTTAATAAACTATATGAAGAAAAAGATAATAATTCTAAGGCATTAGCAGAAGTGATGAAAAATAAAAAGTGATATTTCATATGGGCGAATAATGACTACTATCTTCATAAGTATTTGAGATGGAGGAAATAAGTAATAGTAAATCGGCGTTTCAGCTAACAAGGCGGTCATACTTGACCGTCTTTTTCTAATTCATTAGACTGATATTATTTTTAGGAGATTATGCTAGTATGGAACTAGATACATTTAAGTTAAAAAGCAATTGTATGAATATAGTAGTCAAAATATAAATAATGGAGGGATACTTGTGAAAACCATTGGACTTATCGGTGGCATGAGTTGGGAATCGTCTGTGGAGTATTATCGCGTTATTAACGAAGAAATTAATAGTAGATTAGGTGGTTTACATTCAGCTAAGTGTCTATTATATAGTGTTGATTTTGAAGAGATTGAAAGATATCAGGCCGATGGTGATTGGGAAAAAGCAGGTAAAGCATTAGGAGAAGTCGCATCATCTTTAGAAAAAGCGGGTGCGGATTTTATCGTTATCTGTACGAATACGATGCACAAGGTAATTCATGATATCCAAAAGTATATCGAGATACCTGTATTACATATTGCAGATGCAACGTCAAATCAAATTCTAAAGGCTGAAATAAAAACGGTTGGATTACTTGGGACTAAATATACAATGGAACAAGATTTTTATAAGTCTCGATTAGAGTCAAATGGAATCAATGTTATCGTTCCAAATAGCGAAGAAAGAATTAACGTAAATCGTATCATTTTTAAGGAATTATGTTTAGGGAATATAGAGCAATCATCAAAGAATTATTATAAAAATGTAATTCAAAATTTAGTTGAAAATGGGGCAGAAGGAATTATTTTAGGCTGTACGGAAATCGGATTATTAGTTAAGCAAGAAGATTCCGAAGTTCCGCTGTTTGATACAACAGTAATTCATGCAATGGAAGCCGTAAATATAGCATTAAATAAGTGAAGAGATTGGATTTATTTTCTTTAGAACAGCTATCGACTAATGGCAGTAAGAACTGCAGAAGAATAATATACCGGGAGACTATATAATTTATGACTGTTAGAAGTCTTGATTACATTAGGAGTTTAGTTGAAAAGTATTCGGCGTATATTAATGCTCCTACTACATTTCAACCAACATATGGTTTTTCACAAGACGGGGCTAGACCTCATATAGAGGTAAACAATAAAGGGTATCATTATGTAGTTGTGGAGCGTGGAAAAGAATTAAAGAGGATTACTACAAATGACATAGATGAATTATTGTATCATGTTTTTAAAGGTATAACCTTCCAAATCTCTACAGAATTTGAGTTAGAAAACCGGGTTGAACATCAGGATTCTAGAAGGATATTTTTTAAAAAACAGGAAGAGCTACTGGGGTACATAAAGGAAAGTTGGAAAACTAGAAAAGAACAGGAGCATAATGCTATCCTTCGATTCAGACCTTTTAGAGACAAATAACTCATAAAAGGGTCATGAAGTAACTCGGTGAACAGACGATCATTAAATTGGTCGTTTTTTTATTATAATAGTATGAGATATGGGAGCTTAATAATTCTTTAAAGATTAATCGATCAAGGTGGGGAAAATGGAGAAAAATAAGTTAACGACAAAAAAGATAATGGTATACGGGCTACTTATCGTGTTGGTCTCATCCATTTACATGAATTATCATCTTTATAAAGAGAATCTGGGATATAAAGTTAAAATTGGAATTGACTATCAAGTTACTATAGCTCAAACCTTATTTCATTTGAGGGAAGATGATGTTGATTTTTGGATAAAAACCTTACAAGAGGAAAATGGTGATATTCTCTTGGAGAAGCATATTGGTAATTTAGAAGCGATTGCGCAACATTATCATGATATGAGTGGTAAGATAATGATAATTGGTACACAGATTAACTATATTTCTAAGCACTATCAAGAATTAAAAAAGAATATTGATGAAGAGAAAGATTATCCAGAAATTAAAGAAGCTCTAAAGAAGCATATTGCGTTTGTACGAAAAGTTCTAAATCAAGTTCAGACAGATTTAGGTGAAAATGAATTCCTATGGTATAAAGAGCTTTCTGGTTTTGACACAAAAACAGGAAATTATATATGGAAACAGTTCAAGGAATTTGAAGATGATTATTAATTAAGAAGGATAGGTTGTGAGTAGTATGGCTAATCCAAGATTTATCATGAAAAAAATATGGACAGATGTCGATTTCTTTGAAGTGAGGCTATGTTTATATGGCAGTGATTGCAATGTCGAAATCGATATATATTTAAACAATGGACAATTAGAAGAGTTGAAAAATGGTATCGCTAACTTCACAAATTTTTTGGGTAAGAATGAGTTTATCTGGGTAACGGGACATGAAACGGAAAATACGACACACTTCTTATCAATGCGATTTTTCCTTCAAGATAGTAAAAGAGGAATGGGAGGAATTGAAGTTAAGGTGGATAACAAGCAAGAAGCCCCATATTCTATGAGTGCTAATCTCTATATTGTCACGGAAATTAATCAATTGGATGATTTGGCATTGAAATTAGAGAAATTCATTCACGATGAAATCATAGAAATAGAAAGTCTTTTATAGTTTTATTAATTTGAAATTAAAAACAAGAACGCTGCAATTTTGAGTTCCAAGCGCTCTTGTTTTTGTTTGGACAGTTATGTGCATAACGAATGATTATCATGCCCCACTATATCGCTTACAATCGGTAAATATCCGGTCGACGATCCTTAAAAATCGGTATCGTATTTCGAACTTCATCCACTTGGTTGATATCAATCTTGGCTTGGAGAATGGTTTCGTCTTCTCCAGCTTCTGCAATGATTTCTCCCCATGGGCCAATAATAATAGAATGCCCACCAAATTGGTTATTTGGATCAGAACCAATTCGGTTACACGCTATTACAAAGCATTGATTTTCAATGGCACGACTAATTAAGAGAGCTCTCCAATGGTCGATTCTCGGCTTTGGCCATTCGGCAACGACATAGAGAATCTTTGTTTCATCAAGCATGTGCGTACGAATCCATTCAGGAAAACGAATATCGTAACAAATAACACCAGCGCTTTTTTGTCCTGCAAGTGTAAAACTCCCATTTTCATTTCCTTCAATAAGATGCTTTTCTTCATTCATGAGACGAAATAGATGTGCTTTACTGTATTCCTTAATCAGCTTACCCGCTTGGTTCACAACGAGTAAGGTATTGCTAAACTGATTATTTACATTCTTAGCAATAGAGCCGCCAACAATGTTGGTGTTGTATGTTAACGCAAGGTTGGAGAGGAAGTCAATAGAGTTGTGTCCATCTTTGTCAGCAATTTCATCTAAGCGGGTCAAATCATAGCCTGTTGTCCATAGCTCAGGCAGTACAACCACATCAGGCTTCGTATGTTCGAAGCTAGTAAATAGCTCCTTCAGATGCTCATAATTAGCTTTAGGATCGCCAAAACTAATATCCATTTGTATAAGGGAAACGTTTAATCCCATCCTATCTCTCCTATCTAGGTTTAAGGTTTTCAATCTTGTAAATGGCTTTTTCAACTATAGTACGGTCAGAAATGCCCATTAAATGGATAGACTCGCCAGGTTTAGTTGCTCCATGGGCAATAATGCTGATAGCCTCTGCTTTATTTTCTAGTATACCTAATTCTGCTAGTGAAATGGGGAGTTCTAGTTCTTTATAATACGGCAAAAGGAATGAAATTTCATCTAGTCTATCCTCTATTGCTAGTTGTACTAACACGCCGAAAGCAACCTTATCACCATGAAGATAATCATGTGTTTCATTTACATAGGTGAGGCCATTATGAATGGAATGAGCGCCAGAAATTCTCCCGTAATGATCACCGAAGCTACCAACCATACCGCCAGCCATGATAATGGTTTCGACCACTTGTAAAAATTCGGGTGTAATCACTTGTGAGGACAAGGCTGTTATTGCATTTTTCCCTTCTCGTAACAGCACATCTCGACATAATCCTGCAGCATGTAATGCAATCTCTAAAGGTATGGGCTTGGATTCTAGATGACGAGTTAAGACGTCAGCCTCATACCATTTTGCAATCGTATCACCAATACCGGCACGTAGATAGTCTACTGGTGATTGGACGATTATTCTAGGCTCTACTAACACCATATAGGTGCTTTGGTTGAAGACAGTGTATTCTAAGAAATTTCCATCGTTATCGTAGAACACACTTAAAGGTGTCCAAGCAGCACAATTTGATGCTAAGGTTGGAACTAGGATAACAGGTAGATGTAGGGTATCGCCGGTGGCTTTCGCAATATCTAATACTTTCCCTCCACCAACTCCAATAATGACATCTGTATCTACAACCGAAGCTTCATCACGAACTCTTGCCACTTCCTGATGTGTACAATCCCCATGATACTGTACGTACGTGGCTGGTTCTTCTAAGTGAATAAAGGGCTTTGCCGCTTGCCAAGAAGCTTCTCCATGAATGATAGCAGGACGTTGAAAGTGATGCTTGTTTAACAAGCTTGGTAAATCGTCAAGTACTCCTTCATAGCAAAGATATAAATTTGGTGCGCCTTTTACACGAATGACATCCATCCTAATCCCCCTCTTGATATCGTAAAAAACCTCTCTTCCAGGAGAGGAAGAGAGGTTGATTTGTCTTTTTGCTCCTCCTCTTATCTTGCAATGGATCTTGCAGGATTTAGCACCGTGTTGCGTAGCAACCGGTTGCCGGGCTTCATAGGGCCATTCCCTCCGCCTTCTCGTGATAAGAGTAATTTATTCATTGTATATTCTATGTTTGAAATGCATTATCCCACCGCTTTTTCATTCTGTCAACAATTCTAAATTTAAAAAAACTCTTTACAAGTTAGAATTTAATGACTATAGTTAGTAACTAGAATTTTACAGACCTGTTTAGGAGCGTGGTAAGAAATGCATCAATTTAAACAATCTGAATTGCTAACAAGATTACCAGAGCAGTTCTTTGCTAAACTCGTTCAAAAGGTTCAAATGCTAGCGAATGAAGGACATGATATTATAAATCTTGGTCAAGGAAATCCGGACTTACCAACACCGAAGCATATTGTTGAGGAGTTGAAAACGGCAGCCGATAACTCACAATATCATAAGTATTCGCCTTTTCGTGGACAACAATTTCTGAAGGATGCAATCGCTGAATTTTATAAACGTGAATACCAAGTGGAAATTGATCCAAATACAGAGGTTGCTATTTTATTCGGTGCCAAAACAGGTTTAGTAGAGATTAGTCAGTGCTTACTAAATGCGGGAGATCTTGCGCTCGTTCCAGATCCTGGTTATCCCGACTATATGTCTGGCATTGCAATGGCAAATGCTGAGACAGCTTATATGCCGTTGAAGAGGGAAAATGATTTCCTACCAGATTACCATGCGATAAGTGAGCATGATTTAGACCGAGCAAAATTAATGTTCTTAAATTACCCGAATAATCCAACCTCGGCAATAGCGACAAAATCATTTTTTGATGAAACAATTGAAATAGCTAAAAAACATCAGATTTGTGTCGTTCATGATTTTGCTTACGGTGCAATTGGATTTGATGGGGAAAAACCGCAAAGCTTTCTACAATCTGAAGGTGCAAAGGAAATTGGAGTTGAAATGTACACACTTTCCAAAACCTATAATATGGCTGGCTGGCGTGTTGGATTTGCAGTTGGTAATCAATCGGTAATTGAGAGCATTAATCTTATCCAAGACCATGTATATGTTAGTTTATTTAGTGGTATTCAGCAGGCTGCTGCAAAGGCATTATTAGCTGAACAGCAGAATGTGGTAGAACTCGTCCAGACCTATCAAGCAAGAAGAGATAAATTCGTTCGAAAATTACATGAGATTGGCTGGAGGGTAGAAGCACCAAAGGGTACTTTCTTTGCTTGGCTCCCGGTTCCAGAGGGATTTACATCTGAGCAATTTGCAGACCTATTACTAGAAAAAGCGCATGTAGTCGTTGCTCCAGGAAATGGATTTGGAGAAAGTGGAGAAGGCTATGTACGATTAGGACTGTTGGACGATGAGGATCGCCTGGTAGAAGCGGCAGAGCGAATCGGTCGGTTAGGTATTTTCTAACGAAGTGTTTCAAGAAGGCTGAAATATTCGATTGTAAAAGTTTATAAAATTCATTGACAAAATCAAATTGCGAGATTAATATAATATCTATCTTAAAATTTAATAATGATAAATCTTATCAAGAGTGACTGAGGGATCAGGCCCGATGACGTCACAGCAACCTTCCTCGTGAGTGGTGCTAATTCCTGCAGAATGTCTTGCATTCTGGAAGATAAAGATTGAATAAATATATTCATGACTCTCTTTCAGGTGGAAGAGAGTCTTTTTTATGGTTAAAAAATGTAGGTGTATACAGAATGCCTACCCTTGGAGTGTGGTGAGAGTACATGATTTCAGTTGAAAAAGTCAGTAAAGAATTTACGTCAAAATCGGGTAAGGTTATTGGGGTTGATAATGTTTCGCTACGAATACATAAAGGGGAAATATACGGCATCGTTGGCTATAGTGGTGCTGGGAAAAGTACCTTGATTCGTTGCATGAATGTATTAGAAAGACCAACCTCAGGAAGAGTCATCGTGGATGGGGTTGATTTACTTGGTCTTTCAAGTAAGGCATTACGAAAGGCGAGGCTTTCCATCGGTATGATTTTCCAAGGCTTTTACCTAGTATCCTCTAAAACGGTGTTTGAGAATATTGCATTTGCTCTAAAAGCTGCAGGCGTCGATAAGACCAAACGGAAAGAGCGGGTAATGGAATTACTAGAATTGGTTGGATTGTCCGATAAGATAGACCATTATCCAGCGCAATTAAGTGGTGGACAGAAGCAAAGGGTTAGTATTGCCCGTGCATTGGCAAATAACCCCAAGGTACTACTTTGTGATGAAGCTACCTCTGCACTAGATCCGAGTACTACCAAATCAATTCTGAAATTATTAAAAAAGATAAATCAAGAGCTCGGAATCACAATTGTGTTGATAACACATGAGATGGAAGTCGTAAAGGAAATCTGTAATCGATGTGCGGTTATGCAGGATGGAAGAATTATAGAAGAGGGACCAACCTATGAGTTGTTTGCAGAGCCTAAGAGAACATTAACAAAGCAATTTATTCATAGTGTCTTAGATTTCGAATTGCCTTCAAAACTAGTTGAAGCATGTACGGGTAGATTAGTGCAATTGCAATTTCGTGGAAAGCTTGCTAGTGAAGCAATTGTATCGGATATGCTCCAGCAATTTAAGGTTAGTGGTAATATCCTTCACGGTAAAGTGGAGTATATTCAAGAAAAACCACTCGGAATATTTATTATGGAATTAACAGGTGAAGAATTAGAGGTTACTAGTGCAATAAGATACCTAGAGGAACGTTTAGAACAGGTGGAGGTGATTCAGTAAAATGGCTGATGCTATCGCGAGAATTATAGAGTTGTTACCAGAGTTAAATAAAGCCTTTTTCGAGACATTATTAATGGTGGGTATTTCGCTATTAGTAGCCATTATCCTTGGCTTACCATTAGGTATTCTGTTGTATGTAACAGATCGAGGATTATTTTTAGAAAATCGATTTATTAAGCTATTGGTTGGAATTATTGTAAACCTTATCCGTTCTGTCCCATTTATTATCTTGCTCGTCTTCTTACTACCATTTACTGATTTCCTTGTCCACACGACGATGGGACCACTCGCAGCATCTGTTTCGTTATCTGTTGCGGCGATTCCTTTTTATGCAAGGATAGTAGAGTCATCAGCTCGTGATATTGATAAAGGTGTGATTGAAGCGGCAATTGCTGCAGGTGCATCACCTTGGATGATTATAAAGGACATTATATTGCCAGAAACAAAGCCTGGACTAATAAGTGGGTTAACGATTACTTGTATTAGTTTAATCGGATACTCGGCCATGGCAGGAACCGTTGGTGGTGGCGGAATTGGAGATTTAGCAATTCGTTACGGCTACTATCGATATGACGATACAGTTATGATTGCAACCGTTATTGTGTTAATCGTATTAGTACAATTCATTCAATATCTTGGCGATTTCCTAGCGAAAGCTGTTAACAAGCGCTAAGTAATGAAAAATTTCACATAAAATTGTAGGGGGAAAAATAATGAAAAAATATTTAGTAGGACTTATCGCATTACTAGTAATTTCAGTGCTTGCTGCATGTGGTTCTGAGGAAGAGGTAAATGGTGAGAAAAAGGTGATAGAATTCGGGGCGACTACAGGTCCATATAGTGATATGGTAACAAAAGCAATTGCGCCATTATTAGAAGAAAAAGGCTATGAGGTAAACAATACAGAGTTTAGTGACTATGTTCAACCGAATAATGCTTTAGCAAATGGTGATTTAGATGCAAACCTATTCCAGCATAAAATCTATTTAGAAGCATTTGCGGAGGAAAATGACCTTGATTTAACAGAGGTTATAAGTGTACCAACTGCTCCAATGGGGCTTTATTCCAATACATTCGATAGTATTGATGAAATTGAAGATGGGAGTACAGTTGTCATTGCAAATGACCCAACAAACCTAGCTAGAACCCTGATTATGCTACAAGACGAAGGGTTAATCACGATAAGTGAGGACGTTGATCCATTACGTGCATCTGTTAAGGATATCGCAAGTAATCCAAAGAATCTTGATTTTGTAGAAATAGAAGCGGGACAATTACCTCGCGCTGTGGAGAGTGAGGATTTAGCGGCTGTACCAGGTAACTTTGCTTTGGCAGCAGGAATGGACTTATTAGATGCACTTGCTCTAGAAAATATGCCAGATGATTATCGTAACCGCGTTGTAGTGAATACCGAAGACTTAGATTCTCAATTCGTAAAAGACATTAAAGAAGTAATTGAATCCGAAGAATTTGAAGCCATTATTGATGAACAGTTCCAAGGCTTTGGGAAGCCAGAATGGATGCTAAACAAATAATGTGAGAATGAGTACCTTGTAACGGAACGCAAAACATTAGATATACATGCTAATGTTTTGCGTTCATGCCTTTTTGGTAATCGTTTTATTTTTATACTTTACGAATATGTTGCATACTACTAGTAAGTAGAGACACTGAGGTGAGAATATGGTACAGGGTACAGTAAATTGGAATACACAGCTAGATAAAGAATGGCTCCAGGAGTATGTTGATGATTGGGTTTCCTTTTATCGCAAGCATACAAAGGAAGGAAAGCTCGCATCATATATTCCGATATTAGGAAAAGCAAATCCGCACCATCTCGGAATGGCAATTCACGGAAAGAATGGGATGATTATTCGTTCAGGGGATGTTGATACACCCTTTACCATTCAAAGCATTTCGAAAGTAATTAGCTTTATCGTAGCATGCATGGAAAGAGGAGTTGGTTACGTGCTTGACCGAGTCGACGTCGAACCAACTGGTGAGGCCTTTAATTCGATTATGCATTTGGAAATGAAAAGCTTAAATAAGCCATTTAATCCATTTGTTAATGCTGGAGCATTAACAATTACTTCGATGCTAGAGGGTGATACCGCTACACAAAAGCTCGAGCCCATTTACATGCTTTTTGAAAAAATGCTTGGTTACCGTCCAAGTCTGAATCAGGAGGTATATCAATCTGAATACGAATCCTCTGCTAGAAACCGTGCAATCGGTTATTATTTGATTGAAACAGGATTTTTGGAGGAAGACCTCGAAATAACATTAGAGACCTATTTCAAGCAATGCTCGATTGAAGTAACGGTGGATGATTTAGCGAAAATCGGATTGCTGTTAGCCTGTGATGGAGAGGATCCGAATACCGGAGAGGAGATTATTCCACGACAAATAGCTCGTATCACAAAAGCGTTAATGCTAACATGTGGGATGTATGATGCATCCGGGAAATTCGCTACCTATGTCGGGATTCCAGCGAAAAGTGGTGTTTCAGGTGGTATTGTTGCCGTGGCTCCACCTAGAGTACGGAATCAGCAATTTCCATTTATAGAGGGATGTGGAATCGGGGTATTTGGCCCTGCACTGGAAGACCGTGGAAATAGCATAGCCGGAATTCGGCTATTAAAGCATATTGCGTCACAATGGGATCTAAGTATTTTTTAATGGGAGGATATTATGTGTGGAAGATATACCTTATTAGCAGATGAGTTAGATATACTTGAGGAATTTGATGTGGAGCGTCAGATTACTGATTATCATCCAAGCTATAATATTGCACCAGGACAAAATGTACTTGCGATTATCCATGATGGAAAAGAAAAGCGAGCGGGATATCTTCGTTGGGGATTAGTTCCTTCATGGGCAAATGATGAAAAAATAGGCTATAAAATGATAAATGCTCGAAGTGAATCGGCACATGAAAAGCCTAGCTTCAAAGGATTAATGTCAAGAAAGCGATGCCTTATCGTAGCAGATAGCTTCTATGAATGGCAGCGAATCAATGACCAAAAAATACCGAAACGAATCCATTTAAAGGATCGCAAGCTATTCGCTTTTGCGGGGCTATGGGATAAATGGCAGCATACCTATAAAGCGTTATTTACCTGCACCATTCTTACAAAAGAAGCAAATCCTTTTATGCAAGAAATCCATCATCGTATGCCGATTATCCTTCCAAAGGATAAAGAGGATGACTGGATTGCTCCTTCTCGAATGGAGCCGCAGGAAGCACAAGCGTTCTTAGAACAGATAGACCCAGATGATCTAACTGCCTATTCTGTATCAAGCTATGTGAATGCAGCAAAAAATAATGATGAAGCGTGTATTGCACCATTCGCAGATTAATAGACGTAAAAAATCCTATCCCAATAATTCTGGAATAGGATTTTATTCTCGTTATACTTGTTTTTCCTTTCGAGCATTTTTCACGAGGTTTAAAAACTCATTTGCTTTTTGCTCAGGAGCCTTGGTAAGAAGGCTAACACCGACAAATAGTAGGCTAGATACGAGAATACCCCATATGCCGGAACCCAAGCTAAATGGCTTCATACCTGTTAACTCGAGTGTTAGTACGAGTAATGCACTGATAACGACACTGACAATGACGCCAGCAGCTGTACCTCGCTTCCAGAAGAATGTTCCGAAAAATGCTGGAACGACTACAATTAACCCAGAGGAAGCTGCTACTGATAGTACGGCAATTAAATCTAGTTCTAGCTCAGCAAAAGCATAAGCTAAAATAGCAATTATCGGGATAACGATTTTTCCGACTTTAAGCTGCTTAGCATCGTCTGGTCGACTACTTGTGTTTCCATAAACATCACGAGCAAACATGGATGATAGTGTGAGCATGATGGAATCAATGGTAGAAACTGCTGCAGCAAGAATTCCAACCATCACAATGACCCCAAGAACTGGAGGAACTATATCCGATGATAGCAAGCTTGGTGTTGCTAGATCTGCCTTTTCTAAATCGGGGAACATTTGCAAAGCTGAGAATCCCCATAATACGGAAACGAACGTATAAATCAGACCGAAAACAAGAAAACCAATGAGCATTTGTCTTAATCCTTTTAGAGAAGAAGGCATAAACATGCGTTGGCTTACTTGTGGGTTGGAAATACTAAAGAAGAACCAAGGTATCGTTAAGCTCAAAAATGTAAAGAAATTAAAGAAGTCATTTCCTGGTACCGATAATGATTCTGGATTTGTCGACTGTAAATTATCAAAGAACTGACCAAATCCACCAAGCGAATTAATTAGAATGATAACAACTATTGTTGATGTAATAATCATGAAAATGGCTTGTAGTGAGTCTGTCCATACAACCGAACGAATACCAGCTGAAAAAGAGAAAAATAGCGCTAAGGCGGTGGCGATAATAACCCCAGCGGTGAACGGTATAGCATTATCTGTAATTCCCGAGAGTAAATAGCCTACACCAGCTAATTGTACAGCACTATACGGAATTAAGAATAAACAGCTTACGAGTGCAATAACTGCTGCTACTGCTTTACTTTGATAACGGTCTCCAACCATTTCAGATGGTGTCACATACCCATTCTTTTTCCCAGCTAGCCAAAATCTAGGTCCAAATAATACAATTAAGGATACCCCTGTAAAGTAGACTATTTCAAACCCTAATGCTCCAACACCACCTCGATAGGTGAGTCCGGCTAGCCCTACCATCATAAATGCACTATAAGTCGTTGCACTATAGCTTAGTGCGGATAATATGCCATTCATTTTGCGATTTCCAATAAAATAACCTGACATCCCAGGTAAATTCCCTTTTCGAGAGAACAATGCGATAATAGATGCGATTATGGTATAAATAATAATTCCCCAAATTACTAGACTAGTATTCATGTTATTCCCTCCAATCCCTGGTGATCATAATATTTGCAAGAATAATAACTACGCCTGTAATTCCCCAGTACAGAAAACTACCATTCCATGCTTGAATCGTTGATAACACGGAGAATGGGATAATATAAGCAAGTAAAATAGCTAAAACAATGATAAATCCCCAAAAACGATTTGATTTCTTGTTTTCCATTAGTTTAACTCCCTTTAACGTGATAGTTGCTAAGTTAATAGTTTTACCCATTGAGTAAATCAAAAACTTTACAGGTGTCTTTACACCTATATTTACACAAGTGTTGGTAAAAATCAATCCTTTATTTTTCAGTATTGATATAATGCGTATAGATTCGAAGTTCTGTATAATAAAATTCAGTAAGAAAGGTGTATCGCTAGTATGGCATGTTTTACAAAACTTATACGGGGGGCATGGAAATGAAAGGGGAATCGAATAAAATACTTGGAGAAAAAAGAAGGAAGCTAATTTTATCCTGGTTACAGGAGCAACAGGACCCAATCACCGGTAAGGAATTATCTGAGCGAACGAATGTAAGTCGCCAGGTTATTGTACAAGATATATCGTTGTTGAAAGCGACCGGAGAGCCGATTATTGCGACTGCACGTGGTTATGTTTATTTTCAAGACAATGGTGCCAACCAAGCTGTCACCCGTGTCATTGTTGTATCCCATACAACGGAACAAACAGCCGATGAGCTATATAAATTAGTCGATCATGGTGTAGTGGTTCGTAATGTGATGGTGGAGCATCCGATATACGGTGATTTAAGTGGGTCCCTAATGCTGAAAAATAGAAGAGATGTAGATGCCTTTATAGAAGAATTGAAGAAGACTGGAGCAAGTCTTCTGTCTAACTTAACAGAAGGGGTTCATTTACATACCATTGAAGCGGAAAATGAACAGCAATTAGATGAAGCTTGTGAAGCATTACGAGCAGCGGGATATTTATTAGAAAATTAAACGCAAAGTAAAAAGACCGGTTATGGATAACCGATCTTTTTTTGATTTTTAATTAGGAAGGATTTCCGAGCTTGCGTTGCTCTTTTTCTTCCTTGGCTACTTGGAGGAATTTTTTGGTTTCATATACAACTACACCAGATAAACCAAGTAATCCAATTAAGTTCGGTACGGCCATCAGGGCATTCATAATATCAGAGATTCCCCATACTAAATCTAACGTTTCGACTGCACCATACATAACGGCAAGAACAAATACAACGCGATAAATCGGAACAACTCGATCATTAAATAAATACGAAAAGCATTTTTCACCGTAGTATGACCAACCAACAATTGTAGAAAAAGCGAATAAAACAATACCGATTGTTACAATGTAACTACCTGTATCTCCTAAAAATGCTGCAAAGGATGCGGATGTTAATGGTGCACCATCTAATCCACTACCTGCCAGATCAGCCATTACAATAGTAATCCCTGTAATGGAACAAACAATAATAGTATCAATAAAGACTTGCGTCATCGAAACAAGCGCTTGTCTTCCTGGATAGTCTGTTTTTGCTGCTGCAGCGGCAATAGGTGCAGAGCCTAATCCAGCTTCGTTAGAGAATACACCACGTGCCACCCCATAACGAATGACGGTTCCTAATAATCCCCCACCTACAGCGCTTGCTGTAAAGGCGTCTGTAAAGATTACGTTAATGGCAGCAGGAACAATGTCTATATTCATCACAATAATGATAAGACCACCAATAACATAGAATAAAGCCATAATTGGAACAAAGAAAGCGGTGACCTTACCAATACTCTTAATTCCACCTAAAATGACTACTCCGGCTAAAACGGTTAAGATAATTCCAGTAGCCCATGTTGGGATGTTAAACGTGCTTTCTAACGCATCTGATACGGAGTTTGATTGAACCATATTTCCAATTCCAAATGCTGCACATGCACCGAAAATAGCAAATAGGATTCCAAGCCATTTCGCATTTAATCCCTTCTCTAAGTAATACATTGGCCCGCCTGACATTTCACCTTTACTATTTTGCGACCGATACTTTACTGCTAGAATTGCTTCGGCATATTTCGTTGCCATTCCGAATAATGCGGTAATCCACATCCAGAAAACAGCTCCAGGTCCCCCCATGACGACAGCTGTTGCAACTCCAACAATATTACCTGTACCAATAGTTGCGGCCATCGCTGTTGTCAGCGCCTGATAATGGCTAATATCCCCTTTGGATTTCTCATCTTTTCTAGTAGGACTAAAGGCAAGTCTGAGTGCATATGGCAGCGCTCGAAACTGTAAAAAGCCTAGTCGCAATGTTAAATAGATACCAGTACCGACAATTAGAATAAGGGTAGGTGGACCCCAGACAAAGCTACTAATGTCTTTAATTAACTGCTCCATTATTTCTCCCTCCTCTTTCACTTGAATTATCCTTATAATATTTTAAATATTATATAAAAATAACATGTTTGACACAGAATGACAATTATAGATTTTTCACTCATTTTACTTAATTAGAAGAGTAGGTTTGATTATAATAGGGTAGAAAGGTGGTAACGAAATGATACGGGTACTATTTGTTTGTTTAGGGAACATTTGTCGCTCGCCAATGGCAGAGGCTATTTTCCGAGATCTAATCCAGAAAGCGGATTTAGGGGAGAAGATAGAAGTAGATTCAGGTGGGACAGGAAGCTGGCATACTGGTGAAGCTCCACATAGTGGAACAAGAGATATACTAGATAAGCAAAAAATCTCCTATGAAGGGATGAGAGCTAGACAGGTTTCCAAAAAAGATTGGGATGATTTTAATTATATTATTGCGATGGATGACCAAAATATAAAAGACCTACATCACATTGAATCTTCAAATGCGAATAATGTCGTAGCAAAACTAATGGATTTTGTTGACAACCCAAAGGAGACCAATGTACCAGATCCCTATTTTACGGGGGATTTTGATTACACATATGAATTAGTATCCCAAGGATGTTCCAATTTACTTTCGTATATAAGGGACAAACATAACATATAACAAAAGGAGAGGTATGTAATGGGTAAGAGAAGATTACTTACAGGTCTAGCAATTGGAGCTGCAATAGGTGGAATTACTGCTTTATTTGATCGCGATACAAGAAGCTATACCAAGCAAAAGCTTTCAACCGTAAAGGACAAATCGTCACACTATATGAAGCATCCAACGGAAACCATCCATTCAGCAAGAGTAGCAGTGGAAGAATTTAGCGAGAGCTTTGTTTATCAAGCACAAAATGCGGTTAATGCATTAGAACAGGTCGAAAATACCTTGGAGAAGGTTAGCTCAAAAACGAAACGAATTGATGGCTAATAGCCTTAATTAGGAGGTTGAAGCTTGGAGCAAATCATAACCTTTATAAAGAAGCTAATTGGTCGAGTATTTGAGGAAGAAGCATTTGGTGTTTCGGCACAATTAGCTTACTTTTTTCTATTATCTCTTTTTCCGTTGTTGATCGTGGTATTTACGTTAATTGGCTATCTACCCATCGATGCACATGTGTTTATGCAAATGCTATCGAGGGTGGCACCAGCAGATACCATGAATTTAATTGAGGAAAATGTCCATAAGTTAGTAAATCAACAAAATGGTCAGTTATTGTCAATTGGTATTATCGGTACCTTGTGGGCGGCTTCAAATGGTGTAAATGCAATTATGAGAGTCCTAAATAATGCTTATGAGGTAAAAGAGGATCGCTTCTTTATTGTATCTCGGCTAATTGCCATTGTTCTAACCATTGCAATGGTAGGAGTTATCGTACTTGCGATACTATTACCAATACTAGGAAGGATGCTTGGCGTATATTTATTCTCCTTTTTCGGACTATCCGATGATTTTATTAGTATATGGGAAATGCTGCGCTGGGTATTAACCTCAATTGTATTCTTTATAGTTTTCCTTTTTCTTTATAAGCTTGCACCGAATATTAGAGTTTATTTTCGGGATGCCTTTTGGGGTTCACTTTTTGCAACTGTCACGTGGCAATTGGTTTCCTTAGTCTTTTCTTACTACGTCACGAATTTAGGGCATTACTCAACGATGTATGGTAGCTTAGGTGCAGTTATCACGCTAATGATTTGGTTTTATATCTCCGCCTTTATTGTGATTGTAGGTGGGTTAATCAATGCAATTGTTAGTCAAATGAGAAAGTGAGGTAGGGATTTTAGGGTTTTATCATGGAAAACCTACCAGAAATATACTTCGCTTTCACTTCTAGTACAGGATTGATATTTTTTCGAGAGAACTCTTACAGTATCTATCCTACAGCGGACGGCAGGTGATCCTCCTTGTGCTAAGCGTGCCCGGGGTATCACCAATGCCTTCATCCCGCTCAGGTCTAAGTATATTCCTTCACTGTCTCACTTCATTTTAGTAACCGTAGTCCGTTTAGAATGACTAGAATAGTGCTGCCTTCATGACCGACAACACCTAGTGGTAGGTCTAAGGCTTGAACATAGTTGGTTATTAACAGAATTGCAATTACACTAATAGAAAATAGGACATTCTGTTTTACAATTCGATTCATTCGACTAGAAATGCTAATAGCTTTCGTGATTTTGGTGAGCTTGTTTTTCATTAAGACCACATCAGCTGTTTCGAGTGCTACATCTGTTCCTTGTCCCATTGCAATTCCAAGGTTTGCTGTTGCAAGTGCAGGGGCATCATTAATCCCATCACCAACCATTGCCACATTACCATAGGCTTCTTTTAATCGTTTAATATGGGTTACCTTTTCCTCAGGAAGGCAGTTTGCAATATACTCGTCAATACCTGCCTCCGCTGCAATTGCACGTGCTATAATTTCATTATCACCTGTAAGCATTATGGTTTGAATGCCGCGTCTTCGTAAGTTCTCAATGGCATGCTTCGCTTCCGTTCGAATCGTATCCTTTAATCCAAAAACACCAGCTATTTTTCCGTGTGCTTCAGCAAATACAACCGTTTTTCCTTCATGTGATAGCTGTTCTAAAATTCCATTATGAAATTCCCTTGCATTTTCCTCTTCTACAAAAGCGGGTTTACCGATTTTCCAAACAACGCCATCCACCATTGCTTGAACACCATTTCCACTGACTGTCTTCATATCGCTAACATCTATTGTAATTTCGGAATCTAATTGATTCCTGCTATAATCTGTAATGGCTTTTCCTAATGGATGAGTAGATTGGTTTTCAATTGCACCAGCTACTGCAAGTGTATAAGCAGCATCTACATCAGGTGCAAAATAAACATCTGTTACAACCAAATTCCCATTCGTCAATGTTCCCGTTTTATCAAAGGCAATGGCTTTGATGTGACTAAGATTCTCTAAGTGTATACCGCCTTTAAATAAAACGCCTTTACGAGCACTGTTAGAGATAGCCGATAAGGTTGCTGGCATAATTGATGCGACAAGCGCACACGGAGATGCTACTACCAGTAATATAATGGCCCGATAGATACTCGACTCAAGTGACCAATTAAAGAGCAAGTATGGTAAAAACATCATGACCACAAAAGTAATTAAAACCACTTTTACATATACGCCCTCGAATTTATCAATAAATAATTGTGAAGGTGATTTCTCATCCTGAGCTGATTGAACTAAATGGATGATTTTTTGGAACATTGTTTCATGGGCGTGCTTGGTTATCTTAACCTTAATCGTACCATCCAACGAGACAGTCCCAGCTAACACCTCGTCCTGATTACGTTTCATGACGGGTATGGATTCGCCTGTTATCGTGCTTTCGTCAATAGACGTTGTTCCGTTCAAAATAATCCCATCAGCAGGAATTCTTTCTCCAGCCCGAACTAAAATCATGTCATCAATATTAAGTTGCTTAACAGGGACGATTTCCTCCCGGTTTTGCTGAATTCTGATTGCCTTCTCTGGCTGTAGTTTTAACAGAGAGGATATCTCTTTTTTACTCTTATTCATGGTATAGGTTTCAAGTGCACCAGATAAGGAAAAAATGAAGATTAGTATCGCACCTTCTGTCCAGTATCCAATAATTGCAGCTCCAATTGCTGCAAAGATCATGAGCATTTCTACATTTAATTCTTTGTGCTGGAATGTTTCTGTTATTCCTTCCTTTGCTTTCGCATAACCACCAATTGTAAAAGCAAGTAAATGTAAGAATACCCATAGTGATTCAGACATAAAATCTTTCGAAAGCCAGGCAGCAAGGATGATAAGCCCACTTGTTAAGGAAGCAATTAATTCCATATGAGGCTTTATTTTCTCAATATAGTTGCTAATATTTTTAGTATGCTTTACGTAAAAGGTAGCTTGATTTATTCCCACTATTTTTCCCTCCATTTATTGTAATGGACAACCTTAATTATAATTATTATAAATTAGTATTAATTATTATATTAACACCAATATTGATAAAGTCAACCTTTTTATTCATGAATGATTAGGTGTTTCTATTGTTGTATGTACAACTTAATAACAGATTATGGAAAAGTCATTTTTTATTGAATTTATTAGACTATACTGTTACAATCAAAAAGATTCAAAAATATATAACAGTTCATTAAGGGGGATTTGCTATGAAGAAATTAGTTGTGTTATCCATCTTTTTAAGCGCTTTATTCTTTCTTTCTGCTTGTGGTGGAGATAAAGAAGAAAGTGAAGAGAAAGTTGAAGATGAAATTTGGGAATCCATCCAGGAATCTGGTGAAATTGTGGTAGGTACGGCAGGTACGCTTTATCCAGCTTCTTATTATCCAGAAGGTTCAGATGAACTAACAGGCTATAATGTAGAGGTGTTTCGTGAAATTGCCGAACGCTTAGGAGTAGATATAAAATTCGAAACAATGGCTTATGATTCTATGCTTTCTGCTCTTCAAAGTGGACGTGTCGATATTATTCAAGCTGGACCAAGAGAAGCAAGTCGCGAAAAGTTTGCGTTTTCTGAGCCAGTTAAATATTCTTTTTCTACAATGATTGTACGTGCTGATGATCTATCTGGTATACATACACTGGAGGATCTTAAAGGTAAAAAAGCAGGTGGAGCTGCAACCACTGTATATAGTGATATTGCAAGAAAGTATGGTGCTGAAGTTGTTACGTATGGTAATGTGACAAATGATGCTTATTTACGTGATGTTCATAATGGACAGACAGATGTTGTCATCAATGACTATTATCTACAAAGTCTTGCTATCCAAGCATTTCCAGAGTTCAACATTACGCTTCATCCCGATTTACGGTTCCATCCAACAACGAATAATGTTGTGATGCAAAAGGAAGCCACTGTTCTATTGGAAAAAATTAATGAAATTATCGCAGATATGAAAGAGGATGGAACATTAACCGAAATTTCAAAGGAATTCTTCGGTGGGCTTGATGTTTCTAAGGAAACAGAAGAGGAAGTAATTGAAATCGAAGGCATTGAATAATTAGGTGATACGATGTTTGAAATCGATAATGTCCAGTTAGAAAATTTATTTGATGCAGAATTAGCTTGGGAGAGCTTACCGTTTTTACTTGAAGGTGTCCCCATGACGATTTCTCTTGCTATTATTGGAATGGTGATTGGATTAATTCTAGGGTTCTTTATTGCGTTAGCAAGAGGATCGAATACTATTTTATTACGGTGGCCGTCTCGACTCTATATTTCGTTTATGCGAAGTACACCAATCATTGCATTTTTGTTTTTAATTTATTTTGGATTACCGATAATCGGTATTAAACTGACAGCATTTGTTGCAGCATCCATTGCATTTGGGCTCAATAGTGCTGGCTATATAGCAGAAATTTATCGCGCGGCATTATTGAGTGTTGATAAAGGACAATGGGAAGCGGCGAAGGCACTGAATATTGGCTATTGGAAAACGATGCGTAAAATAATATTGCCACAAGCAATTCGAATTGCAATTCCACCATTAGCAAATGTCTTTCTCAGTGTCATGCTGGGTACATCCTTAGCTGCTATTATTACCGTACCGGAGCTATTTCAAAAGGCACAGATTGTCGCAGGCCGTACTTTTGATGCGATGACGATGTATATCACGATTATGCTGATTTATTGGCCAATTGGTATTGCCATTAACTTTTTACAGGAACGCCTAGAAGCTAGATATAGTAAATTTATTAAACCGGAGATCAGATAACATTGATCTCCGGTTTTTTTATGCGGTAGCTTGTAATCTTGTTTCTTTTTTTAGAATCATTGCGCCGATAATGATAGCAAGAATAAATGCAATTATATAGAAGAATGAAACCCCCGGAAGGAACTGTATAAATAGTCCACCGAAATAAGGCCCACCTAAACTTCCGATACTAAAAGCTATACTGCAAAGTAAGTTTCCTGCTGGTAATAGTGATTGTGGTAATAAATCGGTCATATAGGATATTCCAAGCGAATAAAGTGATCCAACGAATATTCCTGCTAATGTAAATAAAATAAATAACGCAATGACTGATGTCTCTAGCATTGCTGCTGCTATAAAACAGAATAGACCTGCTATCATAATATATAACAATATTTTTCTTCTTCCCATTTTGTCACTTAATATGCCGAGTGGTAGCTGTGATAGCAAGCTTCCAGCTGCAAAACAAGGAATAATCAAGGATAGCATCCCCACCTCATGTCCAATTCTCAGTCCATAAACTGGAAAGGTTGCATGTAAGGTTGCCTCAAGGAAACCATAAGCAAATGGTGGTAACAAAGCGATCCATGCAATTTTAGTCGTTTTGATGAATCGCTTGATAGAGCTTCCTTTTGTAGTAGAAATACTGCTATCAGCTTTTGGCCATTTATTTCGAACAAATAGCATGAGTGACCAAACTATTGTACTTAAGATTGCAGAAGCAATAAAAGGTAATGATTCATGAATTTCTAGTAAACGGGTTAGAAGCGGTCCAATAGCAAATCCTAAACCAAACGACATACCATATAAGGATATACTTCTTCCACGAGTATCTTTATCTGCAGTGGTTGTAATCCAAGTCTGTGTCCCGAAGTGAAGCATATTATCTCCAATACCGATGGCAACCCGGAGAATAAACCAAAACCACAGCGCCTCCCAAAGCGGAAATAATGCTAAGGATAGGATGACAAGTAAGCCGCCGACTAAAATAATCGGTTTAAACCCATACTTTTGCATTGGTTTTTCCATAAATGGAGATGCAATCAGAACGCCTATATACAAGCCGGTTGCATGTAGTCCATTAAGTGAGGAGGACACGCCACCATGCTCCAAGATTATTGCTAATAAAGGCATTAGCATCCCTTGTGATAAACCTGAAATCATGACTAATAAGATTAAAACCCAAAAACGAAAACGGTCAAAGATCATTCCTGTTCCCCCTAGGTGAAGTATTCACGAATATTAAACGTATCTCTATGTATAAAAGTATCAGTGCCTGAAAAAACTAAGCGCAAAAAGAGAGGAATGGGCACATGAACAACAAATATATCATAGCATTAATTACAATCCTATTTGCAACTCTGACACCTTTTGTTTTTTCTGCAGAAGAAAAAGAAGAGAAGAAGGATCCTTACACAGTCCCAAGTCACGTATTAGATATCGCAAAAGAAAATACGTATCCAAATTCGACAGAGGATGAAGAAGTAATAGAGCCTAGTGAGCTGACAAAAGAACTTATTGATAGTTCGGACGTGAAGATTACCAATCCAAATTTAATTAAGATGTTAAATGAGTCTACCTTAGATCCATCCCCCATTGCATTTGGTTATCGTGGTATGGTCTTTTTAGGACGTTGGCCACTAAACTACGAATCCAGTGATACCAATATAAATTGGGAGTACCAAAAGATTAACGTCAATGAGCTAAATAATCTTGGTGGAAAAGACAATCAAAAGTTAAATTATATTCAGCAGGAACAGAAAGAAATAAAAGGTGCGTTAACAAATAAAATTGCCAATCCATCGGATGTTAAGCAAATGATTATCATGAAAGCAAAACAACAAACAAAACTACCGCTATCGTATAATACGACTATTGGAAATGGCACAAAAAAAGAAAATTCCTATAGTGTGCCTGCTCAGAAATATGGTTACCTTCATGCATTTGCACCAGCAGTAAATGAAAAAGGTCAAGTCACGTTTGGAGAGGTCTATATTCAACTAAAAGGTACGAAGAAATCGCTTGTTATTAAAAATGTGACCAAGCAGGGAATAGGGGCATGGATTCCAATCCAAGACCATGTATCTTTTTCGTTCGAAATCAAATAGGTTAAAATTGGAAAAGCTTTGTCACACCACTGGTGACAAAGCTTTTATTTGTTTGGCAAATAAATTCTAAAAAAAGTTATATAATATGGGTTGATTTCATTGCTTTAATACTTTATCATGATGAAGTATTAAAGATATATAGACAGGATTTAGGGGGAAGAAAAAATGGAATGGGTTGTCGTTGTTTCCGTCTTATTAATGACGGTTCTTAGTTTATTACGTGTAAATGTTATTATTTCAATCATTATTGCTGCTATTGCTGCTGGACTTATGTCGGGATTAAATATAATGGAATCCATTGAAATGCTAGTCAGTGGTATGGGAGGTCAGGCTAACACAGCATTAAGCTATGTGTTACTCGGGGCTTTTGCAGTAGCAATTAGCTATACGGGCATCACTTCTATATTAGTAAATTATTTGATTCGAGTGTTAACAGGTAAAAGGACAATGCTATTATTAGTGATTGCTGGTGTCGCATCCCTATCACAAAACGTGGTACCAGTACATATCGCGTTTATTCCGATACTTATACCGCCATTATTAAAGCTGTTTGATACAATGCGAATAGACCGACGTGGCGTTGCGGTCGCATTAACATTTGGATTGAAAGCTCCATATGTGATGATTCCAGCAGGATTTGGACTAATATTCCACGGGATTATTTACGATGGAATCGTACAAAATGGTGCAAGTATCACGATGGGTGAAGTTGCTAAGTCAATGATTATACCAGGATTGGGTCTTGTCGTTGGATTATTAATTGCAATTTTCTTTACGTATCGTAAGGATAAAGCTATTGTACCGGAAAATGACGTAGCTAGTGCGGTGAGTGAAGAAACGAAAAGAATCGTGTTTGGTACAAAGCACATGTTAACGATTATTGCGATAATTGGTGCGTTAGTTGTTCAGATACTTACGGATAATTTGATTATTGGTGCCTTAACAGGTCTTGCTCTCATGTTTCTATTCTTTGTTATTCCATTTTCAAAAGGGGATAAAATTGTTACGGACGGTGTCAGCATGATGAGCTCCATAGCATTTGTTATGTTAGTTGCCTCTGGGTTTGGTACAATTCTAAAAGATACTGGAGCTGTAGATGCTTTAGTCGAAGTTTCATCTGGTTTTTTAGGAGATAATAAGGCACTTATCTCACTTGTATTACTTTTAGTAGGCTTAGTGATTACCATTGGAATAGGTTCATCCTTTGGTACGATTCCAATTATTGCAGCATTATTTGTGCCAATTTGTATGGCCGCTGGTTTTTCTCCATTAGCAACTGCAGCCTTGATTGGTACAGCTGGAGCATTAGGAGATGCAGGATCACCAGCATCTGATAGCACGCTAGGACCAACATCAGGTCTTAATGCGGATGGAAAGCACAATCATATATGGGATACATGTGTCCCTACATTTATTCACTTTAATATTCCATTGTTCATTTTTGGATGGGCAGCATCCTTGTTCTTATAAGCTGAATAATATTTACCGATTAAGGAAAAGGTAAGAAAAAAATAGGTGGGTTATTATGCAGAGATTTTACGTTGTATGGACAGCTACCTTCATATTTTTTCTTGCCTTTTCTTCTGTAGTACTACATGAAGTAGAAGCAAGAGGCTATGGATGGGGATACAAGAAGAATTTGAACCATGAAATACCAGATGTGGGGAAGTATCGGGACATATTGAAGGAGCACGGTGCTTATTATGTGGATGAGTCTGGAGAGAAAACTTTATACTTAACCTTCGATAATGGGTATGAACAAGGCTATACAGGTGATATCCTAGATGTTCTGAAAAAAGAAAAGGTACCAGCTGCTTTTTTTGTTACGGGGCATTATGTTGATAGTCAACCAGAATTAATAAAACGAATGGTAGATGAGGGACATATTATTGGGAATCACTCCTATCATCATCCAGACTTCACGATTCTTACGAAAGAAGTTATGAAGCGTGAGCTGGAAACCTTGGAGGATGCAGTAGCCGATGTATCCAATCAAAAGGATATTAAATATGTTCGTCCACCAAAAGGGATGTTTAATGAGCAAACCCTTGAATGGGCAAATGATTTAGGGTACATTCATGTATTCTGGTCACTTGCGATTATCGATTGGAATACGAAGTCTCAAAAAGGATGGGAATATGCTTATGATCAGATTACAAAACAAATCCACCCAGGGGCTATTCTATTATTGCATGCCGTTTCTGAGGACAATGCCAAAGCATTAGAACGACTCATACAAGATTTAAAGAAAGATGGCTACACCTTTAAAAGCTTAGACGACTTTGTCATTAAGGACAAAATGCCAGAATCAATTTACGGTTATTAAGTAAAGAACGAGATAGATAACTGCCCTATAGGGACAGAATCTGTCTCGTTTTTGTTTTTCCATCTAAATATCCATTTTAAAATTTCCGAATATTTGTTATAATGTTCAACAATCGAATGAAGGGGAGTGGACGAAAATGAACCGAGAAGATCTAATTGCTCCTGTGGACTATAACATTGTAATGGAAGTTGAGAAGCATGCTAAGTATAAAGAAAGACAAGCCCTGATTTGGGAAGATGAAGATGGAGCAAAGCGAGAGATTTCATATGGAGAACTAATGGAGAATGTCAATAAAATTGGAAACGTTTTCTTAGAAAGTGGTTTGAAAAAAGGAAATAAATTACTTGTCATGATTCCTCGTAGAATAGAAGCATATGAAGTTTATTTAGCTGCACTGAAAATAGGTATTGTAATCATCCCTAGCTCCGAAATGCTGAAAACGAAGGACCTGGAATATCGGGTAAACCATGGCGGAGTAGATGGTGTCGTCAGCTATCATTCCTTTGCTGAACAATATAAAGAACTATCAGGCTATAACCAATTACATAAATTTGCTGTCGGAAAGCCAGTGGAAGGCTGGTATTTCCTAGATGGGTTAATGGAGGATGCCTCAATCAGCTTAGAGATGGCAGATACAACGAGAGATGATATGGCATTTATCTCGTATACCTCAGGAACGACAGGAAATCCAAAAGGCGTCGTTCATACACATGGCTGGGGATTTGCGCATTTAAAAACTGCACCAGAGAATTGGCTATGTGTAGAGGAAGGAGATAAGGTCTGGGCAACGGCCGGACCAGGCTGGCAGAAATGGATTTGGAGTCCATTTTTATCAGTGTTAGGTACGGGTGCTACGGGATTTATTTATAATGGTAGGTTTGACGCCAATAAATACTTGCAGTTACTAGATAAGCATGAAATCAATGTACTATGCTGTACACCAACAGAGTATCGTCTAATGGCGAAGGTTGATGACTTGGACAACTATCAGTTGGAGCATTTGCACAGCGCAGTATCTGCGGGAGAACCCTTAAATGTCGAAGTAATTAATACCTTCCGTAAGTATTTTCGTGTGACGGTACGTGATGGTTATGGTCAAACAGAAAATACTCTATTACTTGGCGTGATGAAAGACATGGAGGTAAAGCCAGGATCCATGGGAAAACCGACACCGGGTAATGATGTTGAGATTGTAGATGAATTCGGTGAACCAGTAGGAGTTAATGAAGTTGGAGATATTGCATTGCGATTAAATAGTCCAGCTTTATTCCGTGAGTATTACAAGGATCCAGACCGTACGAACCTCACAAGAAGAGGAGATTTTTATATCACAGGGGATCAGGCCAGAAAGGATGAGGAAGGGTATTTTTGGTTTGAAGGCCGTAGTGACGATATTATCATAAGCTCAGGCTACACAATAGGACCATTTGAAGTAGAGGATGCTCTTGTCAAGCATCCGTATGTGCAGGAATGTGCAGTTGTAGCAAGTCCAGATGAGATAAGAGGTAGTATTGTAAAAGCTTTTATTGTTTTAAAAGGAAATGTTAAAGAGAGTCCAGAGCTGCTTGTAAAAGAGCTACAGGAGCATGTGAAAAATCTAGCGGCACCTTATAAATATCCAAGAGAAATTGAATTTTTGGATGAATTACCAAAAACAATCTCTGGTAAAATTAGAAGAGTGGAATTACGCAAAAAGGAAATCGAAAATCATATTTAATGGCAAAAGTAGAACAGGCAGCATTTTAGCTGCCTGTTCTTTTTGTATCCAAGTTTATGAAACAAAATCTTCCAGCTGCCCGTATAAAGAGTATTCATAAAATGGGAGGATAGCTATGGTACGAAATTATGAAAGAAGACACTATTTTATGGCAATTGGGATTGCCATTCTTTTTATCTCACCTCTTCTACTAATTATTATGCCCTCTTTTGTTGTAAACAGCTTATATCATGAACCTGGAACTTGGGTTGTAGTTGTGCCCGGTAATAGCTATATCCTATATGGAGCAGGTTTTTTTCTACTCGTAGTAGCGGCATTAACGATATACTTCTTTAATGTGAGAAAAATCGCTGTTTTGATAAGTATTGGATTTGTGATGATTAGTAGCTTATTGTTCTATTATGGTACAAAGCCGTTTCGTGCAATTTCGGATCAAGGGATATCCTATCGGGAAGAAATTACGGGTGAAATTAATACCTTTACCTGGGAAGATATTAACTATATAAACTACTACGATGTTGATTGGAGTGAAGGCTTCGATCAATACGAATTTTTCTTCAAGGATGGCAAACACATTCAAGTTACGCAAAATGGAAGTGTCATGCCATACAGTATTGCAATCTCTAATAAGTTAAAAGAGGCAAAAATTGATATACACTGGAAATAGAACGAAAAAAATCCTAGTTTTTGATAAGCTAGGATTTTTATTTCGATTAAGCATGAATGAATTTGTTTGACGAATCCACAGGGATATCTAGGCTTAACTTCCCGTGTAAACCAGTCCCCACAAGCATTCCCGAAAATTTAGGCAAAACACTTGAAAGTCAAAAAAGGTCAGAGTATAATGAAATCACAAGGTCAAAGATAGTCAAAGTCAAACAAGCATTAAACCAAATAAAAGCAGGAGGAATGGAATATGAAATGTCAACAATGTGGTGTAAATGAAGCGAATATTAATATGGCAATGCAAATGAATCATGAAAAGATGCAAATGCACCTTTGCAATTCATGTTTCCGTGAAATCCAAGAAAATATGATGAATGCAAATGGATTCATTTCAAATCCTTTCTATAATGAAGATGATCAAGGAGCATCTAACCTTTTTCAACAAAGTGGAGCTTCTAATACAACAACAAAAACAAAGCAAAAATCAACAAAAAGTAATGGATTACTTGATCAATTAGGCAAAAACCTTACGGATGCTGCTCGAGCTGGTGAAATTGACCCGGTCATTGGCCGCGATCAAGAAGTGAAGCGTGTAATTGAAACACTTAATCGTAGAAACAAAAACAACCCAGTACTAATTGGGGAACCTGGTGTTGGTAAAACCGCAATCGCAGAAGGCTTTGCATTAAAAATTGCTGAAGGTGCTGTACCAGCTAAGCTAATGAATAAAGAAGTCTATCTATTAGATGTGGCTTCACTCGTTGCAAATACTGGAGTTCGTGGTCAATTTGAAGAGCGCATGAAGCGGCTGGTTAAGGAGCTTCAAGAGCGTAAGGATACGATTCTTTTTATTGATGAGGTCCATCTCTTAGTAGGAGCTGGAACTGCTGAAGGCTCACAAATGGATGCAGGAAATATATTAAAACCTGCACTTGCTCGAGGCGAGCTGCAAATTATTGGTGCAACAACCTTAAAAGAATATCGTCAAATTGAGAAGGATGCAGCGCTTGAGCGCCGTTTCCAACCAATCATCGTGAAGGAGCCATCTACTGATGAAGCAATTCAGATTTTAGATGGTATTAAGGATCGTTATGAGGCATTCCATGAAGTGCGCTATTCCGAGGAGGCAATTCGTGCATTTGTTCATTTGTCTGCACGCTATATACAAGATCGCTTCCTACCAGATAAAGCGATTGACTTGATGGATGAGGTTGGGTCACGCTTGAATCTATCCAATTCACAAAACGATTCCAATACCATCCAACAACGTATTGATGAAATTATAAGTGAAAAAGAAGCAGCAGCTGAAAAAGAGGATTATGAACGAGCTGCCAACCTTCGCTACCAAGAAATTCAATTACAAAAGCAATTAGAAAAAGCAAAGGGCGAAGAACAAGTAATTGATGTGGATGTTACTGATATTCAATTAATTGTTGAAGAAAAAACCGGCATACCGGTAACAAAACTACAAGCTGATGAACAAGAAAAAATGAAAAACATTGCTACAAATTTACGAGAAAAAGTTATCGGTCAAGATGAGGCAGTAGAAAAAGTCGCAAAAGCGATTCGTCGTAGTCGAGCTGGACTAAAATCTAAATATCGTCCAATTGGTTCCTTCCTATTCGTAGGACCAACTGGGGTAGGGAAAACCGAATTGACAAAAGCGTTGGCAGAAGAGCTATTCGGCTCACGCGATTCATTAATTCGTCTCGATATGAGTGAATATATGGAGAAGCATTCCGTGTCAAAAATAATTGGAGCACCTCCAGGATACATCGGACATGATGAAGCCGGTCAATTAACCGAGCGAGTGCGTCGTCAGCCATATTCCATCATCTTATTAGATGAAATCGAGAAGGCACATCCGGATGTGCAAAATATGTTCCTACAAATCATGGAGGATGGCCATCTTACCGACTCACAGGGTCGTAAAGTAAGCTTTAAGGAATCAGTTATTATTATGACAAGTAATGCTGGTTCAGGTATCAAGCAAGTCAATGTCGGCTTTCACAAAGCGACACATGAGTCTGTTACTACATTAGAGAATCTAAGTGCTTACTTTAAGCCTGAATTCTTAAACCGTTTTGATGCCATCATTAACTTCCGTGAGCTTACAGAAGAACATCTTATCAGCATTATTGATTTAATGTTAGGTGACTTAATGGAAACAATTAAAGATAATCATATAACCATCACCATTACGAATGACGCTAAGAAAGAGCTTGTGAAGCTTGGATATGATCCGAAATTTGGAGCGAGACCGTTACGACGCGTCCTACAAGACAAAATTGAGGATCCACTCACAGACCTTCTGTTAGAGGAAGAAAACGTGGAAAACGTGCATGTGGCTGTGAAAAATGGTGAGATAGTTGTTAAAAAAGCATCATGAATAAATGTATGAACCGTTGATTTTCAACGGTTCTTTTTTCTTTTTACAAATATTCTACATACAGACAACCAGTAAATATTTTTAGCAAAATCGTGAAAAGATAAAAGAGAAAAACATTAAAAAAGGATGTATCCGTCATGCTGCAATACAGAAGATTGATTGCAATGATGCTCATGTTATTCCTTGTCTTTGCGGCGTTAGACAGAACACCTGCCTATAGCCAACCACATCCCAAAATGGATGTGCATTTTATAAATGTTGGCCAGGGGGATAGTATCTTTATTCAGACTCCTAATCATAAAAATATTTTAATTGATGGGGGTCCACCAAAGGCTGGAAAAAAAGTGGTTCGTTATTTAAAGGATTTAGGTATCAAAAAGCTACATCTTATGATTGCTACCCATCCAGATCGAGACCATATTGGAGGATTACCGGCAGTTATGAAGGAATTTGATGTGGAACGAATCATAGATTCTGGGAAGCTTCATGTGACAAGAGCCTACGCTAGTTATATGAATCAGATACGAAAACAAGAGATTCCAGTTACAATTGCTAAGGCTGGAAAGAATATTACGATTGATTCCCTCTTAGATTTCCGGATACTAAACGCTTATGGAAAGAGCAAAAACAATAACCAATCATCCATTGCTTTAAAGCTAAGCTATAATGATGTGGACTTTTTGTTTTTAGGTGATATTGAAGATGAACAAGAGAAAAAAATAGCCAAGAAATATGATGTTCGTGCTGAGATTATTAAGATTGCCCACCATGGCTCGAAAACAAGTAGTTCAAGCAAGTTTCTAGAAGAGGTTGATCCCAATATAGCAGTCATTACTTATAGCAAATATAATGATTACGGTCATCCGGTGAACCGGGTCATTCAGAAGTTGTTTGATATTCATGCACAAATATATTCAACTGCTGTATACGGAGATTTGGTGATTCATACGGAAGGAGAAAATTATTATATTTTCCCACAGAAATCACCGTTAGACGGTATATTAGAAAGTACTGGATAATTGAAAGGCTTTGCCTAATGACAATAGGCAAGGCCTTTTTACATTTTTTTTTAGAAATGATATTGACAAATAACAATTAAAGTTATATGGTTAGTTACATAAGTAATTAACCATATAACGAAGGAGCCGAAAGATGAAGAACACATTGGATGAAAACAAACCAATATTCCTTCAAATAAAAGAACAACTAGAGGATTCCATCATCAATGACTCCATTAAGGCTGGTGAACGAGTACCTTCTACGAATGAATTCGCAGCTTATTATAAGATTAACCCTGCTACTGCTGCAAAAGGAATTAATGAACTAGTCGCTGAGAATATTTTGTTTAAACGAAGGGGTGTTGGAATGTTTGTAACCGAAAATGCGAAAGAAATTTTGATAGAGAAACGGAAAAAGACATTTTATGAAGCTTATATTTTACCACTTAAGGAAGAAGCGAAGAAGCTTCATATTACAGAAGATGAACTAATGGAAATGATGGAAAAGGGGGAATGAGAAGATGAAGATAGAAGTAAAGGGTTTGACAAAGAAATATGGGAATAAGCATGCACTTGATAATATTTCGTTTAATTTAGAGGAACCAAAAATATACGGCCTACTTGGTCGGAATGGGGCAGGCAAGACAACCTTTATGGAAATATTAGCTGGTCAGATTCTACCATCAGGTGGGGAGATTTTGATTGATGGGGAAAAGCCATTCGATAATCGTAAGCTTACAGAATCGATTTGTCTCATTAAGGAAGGAGCTAATTTCAAGCAAGATTTAACCGTTAAAAACGTGTTAAAAATTTACTCCTATTTCTATCCAAATTGGGATAAGTCGTTAGCAGAAGAATTGGTGAACGAGTACAATCTCGAGTTGAAGGCAAAAGTTAAGTCGCTTTCAAAAGGAATGGAATCTTCCTTAGGCATTATCGTAGGTCTTGCGAGTAAAGCACCTATAACGGTTTTTGATGAGCCGTATATTGGACTTGATGCTGCGGCTCGTAAGAAGTTCTATGATATTTTACTGAGAGAGTACGAAGAAGAGCCAAGAATTATTATCTTCTCCACGCATTTAATCGATGAGGTTAGCTTAATGTTTGAAGAAGTATTAATCATACAAGACGGGAAGTTAGCATTACAGGAGAATGCAGATGTATTGCGTAGCAATGCTGTTGCTGTATCTGGAACAATTGATCAAGTGGAGCACTTCATTTCCGATAAGGAAGTAATTATGAAAAAACAAATTGCCGGAATGATGACTGCATACGTATTTGGCCATATGGAATCGGCTATCGAAACAGGCTTACAGGCTGAGGGTGTTCCGATACAGGAGCTAATGATTTATTTAACTGAAAGGAAGGGGGCATAAGCGTGAAAAACCAAATCAAAGGATTACTATATTTCTTTGCAACTGATATTCGCCATTCCATCACGATTTTCTGGTCTATACTCTTATTTGTACTAGTAGTAGCACTAACGTTTGCTTATTTTCTATTCCAGTCTACAGACAGCTACATGGCATTTGGATTTCCTTTTGGAATCTATTTTTATTGTTTAATTCTGGGGTTTATCACGGTAAAGCAAAGTATACCTTTTGCAATTAAAATGGGGGCAACAAGAAAGAGCTTATACGTATCTTTAGGAATATTTTTCCTTTTTATTGCCGTTGCTAAAGCATTGTTAGCCAATACTTTACAGCAGCTTGTTCAAGTGATAATTGATAAAACAAACTTTGATTCCTTTATGTTCTTACATCCAGCGATGCTTATGGAAGATACATGGATTAACCGTGTTCTTCTAGATAGTGCGATTATGTTTTTGTTCCTCGTACTGATGTTTATCATGGGCTTAATCTTTTATAAATACGGGGTATTAGGAGGAGGCGCTGTAGCTGGGGTACTAGCGATTCTCTTATTGATTGGATTAGCTAACGGATCGTTAGTAGAGTTCATCATCGAATTTTTCCAAAACATTGATATGTTCTTCGTGGCACAGCTACTTGGATTAGGATTACTACTCTTTCTTATCTCATTTGTATTTATTAGAAGAATTACAATTGAAACCAGAAGATAGAAAAACAGACTGGATCTTGAATGGATCCAGTCTGTTTTATTTGTAGTGCATAGCTTTAATTTGCTAATTCTTTTGTTTTAAAAATCTGGATTGATACTAGTAATACAAGTATCGAGATGATAATAGTAATCCCAGCTGTAGCAAGAAGATCTGTTGGCATTTTATCTGTTGTGAGCATTTCCAAAATATAATCGGATAAGCTATTTGGGCTCCATTCAATGATATGCTTGAAAATTTGCGTCAGAATACTCATGACCATAATGGTTAGTATCGTGAAAAATGCTACTAAACCAGCTGATTTAAATAGCGTATTATAAAGAATTGATAATGATACAACGAATGTGAGCCATAGACCATAGAAGAAATATACCTTCAAAAAGTCGATAAAAGCTAGCGAGCCGAAAAGGATATTCGTATAATACCAACTCGTTAATAAACCGAGAAATAGGGATATCCAAACAAGTAAAAGTAGGGATGCCCATTTTGATGTAATATAGTTTGAATAGGAAACAGGCTTCACTAAAACAAGCTCAGAGACACCACTTTTTCGTTCGCCAGAGATGGATCCCATAGATAGTAATACAATAATGAGTACACCTAAGCTACTAAGCTGTGACAAGCTCATCATGACAACCTCAGGTGGTTCGAATTCTGGTAGCGTAATTTCTGTACCGTCCGGCATTCCACCAACCGACTCAATAATCTGTGGTAAGTAGTAATTCGTAATCGGGTCCATAATGGAAAGTAAAATGATGACTAGTGGAACCCAAATCCATTTTTTGTTTCGCCAGTTTTCTAGTAATTCTTTTTGAAATAGTGTCGACCATTGCATCAGTTGTTCACCACCCTCATAAACATATCTTCTAAGGACGCTTGATTAACAGAAAATCTAGTAATCGGCCAGTTTTCTCGAGTAGCCATTGCGAGTATGTTTTCTCGTGCTGTTTTTATATCGGTCGCTGTAATATAGAGGATATCGCGTTCGATATTCGTTTGGGAAACAACCGGTATGCTCGTAATCTGTTCATGATAAAGCTTGAGATCATCCTCAACAGATAGCTCAATCACAGCTGTCTGATACTTTCTTCTGAGCTCTTGTAAGGAACCAGATTCAATTATTTCCCCATTATTTAATAGCAATAGCTCGTCGCTAATCTCATCAGCATCATTTAAAATATGGGTGGAGAATAGGATGGTCATTTCCTGCTTTAATTTCTCCATGAGAACAAGAACTTCTCTTCTTCCTAATGGGTCTAGGGAGGCAACAGGCTCATCTAAGATAAGCAATTTCGGTTTATGAATAATGGCTTGTGCAATACCTAGACGTTGCTTCATACCCCCAGAATACCTGGAAATACGTTCTGTTTGTGCATCCTTCGAGATACCGACCTCTGTTAATAAGCTATCTGCCCGATTAGTGGCTTCTTCCTTGGAAAGATTCGCCAATCTTCCACTATAGACGAGAAATTCTTTACCAGTCATCCAAGAATGGAAGGAAGGATACTGTGGTAAATATCCAATTAAATGGCGAATATCTTTATTTCTTGCCACTGATTCAAATTGAATAGACCCTTCTGTTGGTTTTAATAGTCCAGCTAACATTCTTAATGTTGTCGTTTTTCCAGCTCCGTTTGGTCCAATTAAGGCAATGCATTTATGATGACCAAAAGCGAAGCTAATTTCATTTATGATGGTTTTTGTGCCATATTTCTTCGTTAGTTTTTCAACGGATAGTAATGTCATCAGCGCTGTCTCCTTCCAAAGATGAAATAGAGGACAGGTCCAATAATGTTGATCACGATAATGATGATCAACCATAGCCATTTTGGTCCGTTTGTTTCCTTTACTTTAACCCAATCAATAATTGCTACAATCACTAAAATTAATTGGATAATGAGCAAAGGTGCGATTAATGCTAAATCAATACCTGCGATTTCCATACGCTTCTCTCCAATCTAACGAGCATTTTCTATATACCTAATAAAAAAGGAATTCCCGCTGCTAACAAAATGATCATTAAGAATATAATCCAAGCTAGCGGCCTTGCGAAATTAATGGTCCAGCCTACGCCAAAACGCTTTTCTAAAAATAATGCCGGGTCATTTTTATTGAAATAGAACTGTCCAAGCTTCCAATATTTATCGTCATCACGATCAATAACATCGCCATTAGTATCAGTTTGAAGCTTCACACGACTTCCACCCTGACCAGTCGTGATGGATAATATAATGGCCCCAACAGTAGCGCCAATAGTGAAAATGAGAGGGACAATTGTTATCAGCTGGCTA
The DNA here is from genome assembly GCF_039614845.1 of Ornithinibacillus xuwenensis. Taxonomy (NCBI): domain Bacteria; kingdom Bacillati; phylum Bacillota; class Bacilli; order Caryophanales; family Bacillaceae; genus Ornithinibacillus; species Ornithinibacillus xuwenensis. The sequence goes on from NZ_JBDIML010000004.1 coordinate 245,140, forward strand.
TTAATAGGAAAGATAAATGTTAACTGTATAAACGCGAATAATAAAGTGATTGCAATCCCAGTGCTAATCAGATACATAGACCATCTTCTGCGGAAAATAATATTTTGCTGCATGGATTCAGCTGGTTTTTCCGCATTTATTTGCTGTTTTGCTTTTGCAATCATCGTATTTAAAAACATAAATAATAGCGTTAAATAAAGCTGCATAATCGGCATGACTAAGACAGAACGATAGGATTTTTCGGCCCAATTTGTTACCTCACCATCAAAGTTATACTGCATCGGCATCCGATCAGGAATTCTGTCATAGAGCACAAACGTCATTGCAATGGTTGCAAATGAAATTATAAAGCTTAGTAAAAACCAAAGGTTCGAATGGTTTAATTTATGTTTTCTAAATTCTGTATGGATATACATTTGCTGTGGCTTTGTTTTACCCCAGTTTTCTGCTGCTTTTAATTGCTTCATAACACGATGAAAATATAGATAAATAAAAAAGGTAATAAAAATGTACAAGAAAATAAGAATGCTGAAATAGATGCCAAAAGTATTGTCATCCATCCAAGTGCTTAACAGAAAAGAAACGGCTGTAATAATCAAGCTTGTGATACCAGATAACCATACATATTGTTTCCGCATCCTCTTTAAACGATCATGGTGATAAATCTCTTCTGGAATGGAAACCCCGAAGCTCTCTGTTTTTCTCGTCCAATACGGAATAAACATCGTGGAGATAAAGACAGGGACTAAAATAATAAATAAAAATAGTAACATCATGGAATTCATAAAAATATTAACCTCCTCTATAGGATTTGTATATGTCGTTGCAAAGCTTCATAAATGATTCTTCATCCACTTCGCGACAAACAGATTCCGCTATAAGTGGCTTTAATTTTTTTTCAAGCTGTGTCATATAAGTTACATCAGCCTTCGGAACACCATCAGGATTTACGACAACCCCTTTTTGCCGATGAATGAGGATGAAGCCTTCATGCTTTAATTGCTGATAAGCTTTATTTACTGTATGAAGATTAATTCCAATATCGGATGCAAGAGACCTTACAGAAGGCAATCCTTCTCCAGGTAGTAAATCCTTTCTTGCTATTCCCTCAATTATTTGTTCAATTAATTGTTGGTAGATTGGTTCTTGTGATTCGAAGTCTAGATTTATAAGCACATTAACCACACACTCCTTGCTTTTTGTTCTAACTGTTATATTTATAGTATAACAGTTAGAACAAAAATGCAATATGTTAAGAAAAACTTAAGAAATTCTCTAAGTGAATCTTAAAAAATCCACTTTATGATAACTATCAAGGACGAGCTTTTAGGGGGATATTAGTGGAAAGTTTTCGCAAAAGAGAGCGGGATCCCTATTTGGATAACGCCAGATTTATATTAGTAGTATTCGTTGTGTTTGGACATTTAATCAGTCCATACAAAGGTAGTATTGAGGCAATATATTGGATTAATAATGTGATGGCATCATTTCGGATGCCTGCTTTAATTCTCATTACTGGATACTTTGCAAAAAGCTTTAATAAAGATGGGTATATCGAAAAAATTACTATTAAGCTATTCATTCCTTATCTTATTTTTCAATTTATCTATGCCATCTATCATTATGTTGTATTAGGTAATGAGGCATTCTCACTAAATTGGTTCAAACCATATATGGGGATGTGGTTTTTACTAAGTCTATATTGCTGGAATCTACTACTATTTATTTTTAGCAGGCTAAAGCATCCGATTGTGATAGCTGTTGTCCTTTCGTTATTAATTGGTAGCTTCGTAGAGATTGGACCTACCTTTAGCCTGATGAGAACCGTTGTGTTTTTTCCATTCTTTCTGATTGGCTTCTATTTGAATAAGGAGCAGCTACGCTATTTGAAGAAACCAATCTTTAAATGGATTTCTGTTATGGCAATCATGCTTTCTATTCTATGGATGCACCAGTTCTCACTACTGGAGGCAAGAGAGATGCTATTGGGAAAATTCTCTTATGATACTATTGGGCTATCTACATTTACAGGTATAATAAGAAGAAGTGTATTTTATATGGTGATGGCACTAGGTATTCTAGCATTTCTACCTTGGGTGCCGAAGAAGCGGATGAAGTTTACTAGATTAGGGCAGAGAACTGCCTATGTCTACCTATTACATTTTTTAATCATTAAACTGCTTGCAAATATAGAAGTTCCGCTATCTGTGCAGGCTGGGTGGCTTATCGCCTCACCATTCCTTGCAATCGGTATAGCGGTGCTATTATCATCAGGACCGATTGTCTATGTTACAAAGCCAATTGTGGAAGGCGCTTTTGTCTACAAGTTAAAGGAAATGTTGAACTTATTTGCAACGAGATTTATGAGAAACAGGAGCTGGTTAAGAAGTGGAAAAATATAATATTTTAGTCGTCGATGATGATAACGAGATTTGTGATGCCATTGAAATCTATTTAAAAAATGAAGGCTACCATGTTGAAAAAGCAGGGGATGGTTTAGAGGCACTAGAAAAATTAGAAGCAAACCGTATTCATCTAATTATTTTAGATGTCATGATGCCCAAGCTTGATGGCATTGCAGCGGCCTATCGAATACGTGAATCTCGTAATATCCCAATCATTATGCTAAGTGCAAAAAGTGAAGACACCGACAAAATACTCGGTCTGCAAATAGGTGCGGATGATTATATGACAAAGCCCTTTAACCCATTAGAATTGACGGCTAGAGTGAAGTCGCAGCTGCGCCGTTATGTGACTTTGGGGAAGTTCGAAGCGGATGATGAACGGATTGAATTAAAGGATCTCATGTTAGATCAACGATCAAAGCAGCTATTCCTAAGTGAAGAGCTAGTGAAGCTAACACCAAAGGAATATAGGATTGTAGAATTATTGATGAAGAATAGTGGTAGAGTATTCTCTATAACTGAGATTTATGAGCGTGTATGGGAAGAGCAGAGCTTTCATGCAGAAAATACAGTAGCAGTACATATTCGAAAGATTAGAGAAAAGATTGAGGTTGATCCGAAAGAACCTCAATATTTAAAGGTGGTTTGGGGAATTGGGTACAAGATGGAGAAGTAGGCTTATATTTGGATTAGCTTCATTGCTCATAGCATTTGGCTTAGCTGGGATTAGCAATCTGGTGAAAAATCATGCTAAATATGATGAGGTTGATTTCTTTCATACCGAACAATATGAGGAAAGTCTACATGAATTTCAATATTTATTAACTAGGTTTGACCTAATAGGATATACGCAATCAGAAGCGATTAATTCAATAGAAATAACAGAAGACGATGTCGAACAATTTAAGCTGGAATATCGTGTCACAGAGGAAGCTAATTCAGATATACATCAATTAATCCGAAGCACAAAAGAAAGAGAAATAATGGATTACTTCAATGCATTTGAAAGTGAGCCGACTAAGCAATCATATTCTAATTATCAGGAGATTTATTATTACTATTTAACGGATACAGAAACAGGTGGATTCTACACGAATTTACATGTAGAAGATGTGGAGCAATTTAATCAGACAATAAGGGAATCAAATTTCCCTGTTCTTCATAGGGAATCAATCGCATTCAACACGAGTCAGTTTTTTCCAGAAGCACTTCATCATGTGGCTAGTGAATATGAAGGTAGCTTCGTTTTAATAGATAATGAGGCTAATCCGATAATTGATGCCTACTATACCTATAAGAAGAACAAAACACTATTAAACTATTATGGTATAAGTGGTGTCGTTGCTTTGATAATCGGTTTATTCATTATCCTAAAGCAATTGAAAAGGATGTTTGTCATTCGAGAAAATATGCCAAAGCTAAAGCAATTTTACCAAACGCTACCAGTTGATATTAGTATCCTAGTTCTAGTTCTATTTTTACTCTTGGGATTTGTATGGATAGGGGACTCGGCAAGACTATTCAATTATCAAGTAGGCTATCGTTCTATGAACGATGGGTATAGCGATCCAAGTTGGTCTGGATATATCGTGAGGTTAATTGGGATTACGATGGTTGTCGGTGCTTCCATTGTTCAAATTCGATTATTATATTTACGGTTAAAACCAAAATACACAAGGGTTAAAGAAATCAAAAATAGTGTTGCCATACAATTCTTAAAGGCTTGTCAGGCATTGTTTATTAAAAAAGGTAAAAAGCCGAAGCTAGTTATATGGCTATCCGTAGTATTGTTATTCTTTCCACTAGCCTTTCTATCTTTTTGGAAGTACAACGTGGAAATGGAGCATAGGATCATCATATTGTTACTTACACTTCCAACTTTCATGATACTGATTATACGAGCAGCTTATTTTCAACAGATTTCTCGTACAATCTCTGAAATAGCTGCAGGAGAGTCTAGTGCCGATTTACCAGTACTAGGAAAATCAAATCTAACAGCATTAGCGCAGGAAGTGAACGATGTGAAAGAAGGAGTAAAACGCTCGCTGGAGCAACAAGCAAGGAGTGAGCGGTTGAAAACAGAGTTAATTACCAATGTTAGCCATGATTTACGCACACCATTAACATCTATTATTAGCTATACGGAATTATTAAAGAACCCTCGACTAACAGAGGAGCAACGAGAACACTATATCGAGGTCATTGATCGGAAGTCCAAGCGTCTAAATTTATTAATTGAAGATTTATTTGAGGCTTCCAAAATGGCTAGTGGAAATATAGAGCTCGAAAAAGCAAATGTTGATATTATTCAGCTACTGCAACAGGCTTTAGGTGAGTACGAGGAAAAAATCGAAGCCTCCGAACTGGATTTCCGAGTGAAGCTACCTACTAACTCCGTTTTTACCTACGCAGATGGACAAAAGCTTTGGCGAGTATTTGATAATCTGATTGAAAATATCATCAAGTATGCATTGGAAAATACACGTGTCTATATAGCGGTTCAAACAGTTGAAGAACAAATAGCGATTGAGTTTAAGAACATCACACGAGAAGAGTTAGGTGAAAATACAGAAGAATTATTAGAACGCTTTAAACGTGGTGATACAGCTAGGAATACAGAAGGGTCCGGTCTAGGATTGGCAATTGCCAAATCTATTATTGATTTACATGATGGAACGTTTGATATGGAAGTAGATGGTGATTTATTTAAAATAACCATCCTATTAAAGCGGACAGAATAATAAACGAAAAACAGTTGGAAGTACTGGTGAAAAATTACATGTTGTTCGTTACATCTGATAGATAAATTATTCACAGGATTATCCACAACAAAATTGGGATAAATAGTAGGACAATGAAAAATATGCACATTTTCCACAGGAGATTATTGCAGTTATGCACAACTTCCTGTTAATAACTATTGTTGCTACAAAGGTAATTGCAGAATTTATCCACATAATTCTTTTTTGTTTGTGGATAAAAAAAAGAAGACCGAAGCGCTTAGCTTCGGTCCCCTTTTTGTCGTGATGCACGATCTGCACGTTTAAATTCCTTTTGATAAAGTACTTCCTGTGTCTTGGATAAGAATTTATCCCTAGATTCTTGTCTTGGTTTAGCCATGATTCATCCCTCGCTTTTACTGCTTAGGATAACCAAAAGAGGAAGTTTTATACTACTTCGTGATCCGCATTTGCTTCCAGGCTAGTAAATTGCTGATAAGAAAGATAATGCTCTCTTGAAATAGCGAAGATATCATAGATTTCTTCCTGTTGATTTACTTTTTGGTAGACTTCTGGATAAATGGTGTTGCCAAGAGCAACATACGGAAGTTTAAGGACGGCTTTCGTGGAGCGGATGTTGGTTTTTCTAACTTTCATGAAGATTGTTTCAATCTCGTAGTCGTAGAATAATTCATCAAAAAACTGCTCCTTTGCAAGTCGATTATACCCTTTCCCAAAGTAAGGCTGGCCAATCCACGTTGCCAAAAAACCGTGATTTTGCTCGATATCAAATAGATTAATGGTGCCAATCGGCTGCTGGTATTCATCTACTATCGTTCTGGAGATCAAATCCCCAATTTCTTCTGCTTCAATTGTTTTCTTTGTGATGAAGTAAAATTCATCGCTAGTTGTTGCCTTATGTCTTACATATGGAAATACATCTGGGTGTGACATCAGTTCAAACAATACTGGCACCTCATGTAAATCACGCTTTTTTAGCATAAAAAACCCTCCTTATTTGAGCAGGAGGGTATCCAAATAAACAGGAATCCAGTTGGAAAGCCCACCCGCGAATTTTTAGTTAACGTTCAACAAAAATTCGGGGTGGGAATCGAACCCACTAGAACCAGTAAAACTGGTGGCGCACCATTTGCCTTCCCTATTATATTTTGAAATGTCGTTTTGTAACAATACATATAATACTATGATTTTCTGCAAAAGGGAACAACTTTTTTTACAAAAATATCGACAAAATTTGTTAATTTTTCTTAACATGACCAAAACATTGCTGTAGAGCCTTTTCAAGGTCAGGATAAACAAATTCATACCCATTATCTAGTGCCTTATTAGGAAGCACATACTGTCCTTTTAGGACAAGCTGACTCATTTCACCAGTTACTAACCGGATAAGGGGGCCTGGTGTTGGGAACCAATACGGCCGCTTGAGGCTTTTAGCAAGAGTTTGATTAAACTCCTTATTACGAGCAGGATTTGGAGCAGTCACATTTAATGGTCCACTTATTTGATCGTTGAATAGCGAAAATAAAATCATCTCCACAACATCCTCGAGATGAACCCAAGACATCCATTGCTCACCAGTTCCAACTTTACCACCGGCAAATAGCTTTGTCGGCAATGCCATGAGACCCAGTGCCCCACCATCCTTTCCTAATATGACACCGAAACGAGTGTAAACAGTCCGAATACCTAATTCCTCAGCTTGCTTTGCTGTCTTCTCCCATTCCACCACAACATGAGCTAAGAAATCATTGCCTGGTTTCTTGGTTTCCTCTGTAAAAATAGAATCATCAGATATGCCATAAAATCCAACTGCAGAGCCACTAACAAACACGTTAGGCTTTTGCTCCATTTGTTTCATCAAATCCACAATTCTTTGTGTTGTTTCAATTCTACTGGTCAAGATTTTTTCCTTTTTATTCTTTGTCCAATAGCCAAATAACGTCTCACCAGCCAGATTAATAACACCATCTATTTGGGACAAATTTGCAATATCCCTGAAGGTGACATATGTAGTTAGGCTTGTATTACAATATTTTTCTGGTGAGCGTGTCAGGACATAGCAATGATGCCCAAGTGACGTTAATTTATTAACGAGTTCCATACCGACAAATCCAGTACCACCAGTCAATAGATAATTCATTCATTATCTCCTCACTTCTCTAAATAATAATCGCTTATCCCAATATCATGTTATGATGAATTAAAGGGGTGAAGAAGTTGCCAGCAAAAATTAGTCGTATGACGACGCAGAAAAAAAGCAATCAACGTTATAATGTTTATCTAACAGAAGGAAATCAAGAAAGGTATGGCTTCAGTGTTGATGAAGCAGTCTTGGTGGAATTTGGGCTCCGAAAAGGACTTGAGCTGGACGACATCACGATAGACAACCTTATTCGGAAGGATACCATACAAAAATCCTATCTTCTAGCAATAAATTATTTAAGCTATCGCATGCGAACGAAAAAAGAAATAGATGATTATTTGAAGAAAAAAGAAGTAGAACCCGAGCACATCGATAGCATTATGGAACGCTTAACAAAAGAAGGACTATTAAATGATAAGCAGTTTGCCGAGGCATTTACGATAACACGAATCAATACAACCTCCAAGGGCCCACTACTAGTAAAACGGGAATTAATAGAAAAAGGTGTTTCGGCCTTTATTGCCGAAGAAGTAATCACTGCTTATACCTATGATACACAATTTGAAAAGGCAATGAAATGGGCTACGAAAAAACTTAGCTCATCGAAGAAGGATTCTTTTCAAAAACAGCTTCAGTCATTGCGTTCAACACTCATGCAAAAAGGGTTTACACCTGATGTTATCACAGATGTTCTCATGTCGATACAAGACGAAAAGGATGACATAGCAGAATGGGATGCATTGGTTTACCAGGGAGAAAAGTTAGTTTATAAGCATGAGAAGAAAAAAACAGGCTATGAGCTAAAAATGAAGGTTAAAGAAGGATTGTATCGTAAAGGATTTAAAATGGAGCACATCCATAAGTTTATCGATGGAATGGATGATTAAGGACTTGTCTAGATTGAAAAGACAAGTCCTTGTTTTAGTAAGAAATAGATTTGGCTTTGAATCCTATACAAGTTAGGACTCTATCTGAATCATTATCGATCAATCACTATTTCCTTACGACCATCATCTTCCTGGAAGATTTGCTTTGCGACTACTTCAGGTCCTTTTAATCTAGAAGGATCCTTCACATGGTCTGTCTTATTCCAAAACGGTGTATTCATGCCACCCATATACACGGCTGTTATCGTAAAGTCCTCATCTGCCCATTCCTGTTGAAGGCTTTCGGTAAAGCCTCTTACTGCAAACTTACTAGAACAGTATAAGGATTCGTTCACCTTTCCACGCAATCCAGCTGTTGAAATAATGGTTAGTATTCTTCCTTTACTTTCTCGGATGAGTGGAAGGGCAGATTGGACGGTTAGGATTGTTCCTTTAACATTGGTATCTAATGTATGGTCAATATCATCAACCGTATATGTGTCAACATCTCCGAAGATGCCAACGCCGGCATTGTTAATGAAGACATCTAGCTCACCAATTCGTTGGAAGGCGATTTGAACAGAGGCACTTTCGCGTACATCACAGAGGACGATTTCTGCGATGCCACCTTTTTCCAAAATTTTATGTTGAACAAGATGAAGGGTATCATCTCTTCTTCCTAATAAATAAACGCGATAACCTTGTTCTGCGTACTCAAGTGCAAGTGCTCTACCGAGTCCGGTTCCTGCACCAGTAATTGCCACTGTTGGCATAAGAAAACCACCTTTTGTCTCAAATTATTATGTTTTTTCATTTTCATTGTCCTAAACAATTGATAAAATGTAAAGTGAGCTGAAGGGAGTAGAGCAAATGAATTATCGATATAGTGATTTATCTATTGAGCAGCTGCGTACAGAAATTGGAAAATTGAAAGAGCAGGCACAAAAGGCTGAGCAATTAGGGAATGTCAGCGAGGTTGCTGTCTTTGAAAGAAAAATGCAGGTTGCTTTAGCATATACATTGAACCCTGGGGACTATGAAGCAGATAGCACGTATGAGCTACGCACTGACCCGGGTCATCGATTTAGAATAAATTATTTAAATGGTGTGTTTGCTTGGGGACATCGAATTAATTTACTAAACGAGGAATATGAAAAAGAAGAAGCGATTCCCATCTCTTTATTAGGTAAAAAAATAATGGAATAACAAAACAGCAGGCATTTCACCTGCTGTTTTAAATTGGGTTATCCCCAACATATAGTTTATTTTGGAGCTTATGCTCAGAAAATATCCAACCCGTGTAAGAGCTGATAATTTCATGCTCTTCATTTATTTGTACAACCGCGACAAATGGGTAATACGATCTCGAGCGATAGCGTAAATCGATAAACCGAACCTCTGTATAGTCATCAAACTCATTGATTTCCCAACGATAAACAGGCGAAAAGGATAAAAATGCTGATATATTTTTATCTTCCTTAGCAATATCAATTATTAGTGAGTTCGGTAGTGGTACTTTATGGAACTCATCCACGATTTCGATATGTCCGTTTTCCACTGTTCCGACATAAAACTTAGTAGGTGTCGTAATTGCAATTCTCCAATAATTTTGCTTTATCGTAGGAGAAGTGGCAATTTCAGTGGTATCTGGAATATTTTCATGGATTTTTTTAACAATTTCTTGTTTATCCATAAATCGCTTAATGTAATATAATAAAATTACTGTGTATATCAATAACCACGTATAACCAGGGTTGGCACCAAGTAACCATGCACCGATTCCAGCTAGGTGTAGGGTAAAGATATATGGGTCAAATGTGTTAATAAATCCATGTGCAATCCATTTCTCGGTAAACGGTCTATAGGCTTGTGTACCGTATGCATTAAAGATATCGACCAGCACATGTATAACTACCGCTGCAAATATCCAAGCCCATAAGTGAAAGAAATTGACCTGTGGAACAAATAAATGGATAAGACTAGCGATTAATACTCCCCAGAAAATAACGGCAGGAACAGAATGGGTTACCCCACGATGATGTCTAATATAGGTTGCATTGTTTTTTAATTTTAATACAGTATCAAAATCAGGTGCATGAGAGCCTACAATCGTTCCAACAAAAACAGCATTGAATAACGTAGGATCATTACTAACTACAGGGTCGAGTGTTGATAGACCTGCCAGTGCAACCCCCATAACAATATGGGTTCCAGTATCCATTAAGTAAATTCCTCCTTAACGATTAAAAACGTTTTAACTAGATGAGGGCATATCAATGTGACAATAATATAGGATACGTTATCTTACTTAACTGTGTATGTGCAAATAGACAGTATTCGAATGTCTTTTTAGTGTACCATAAAGGAAGTGTTATTATGACTATTCAGGATAGAACGTTACAGAATTTTAATATTTTACATTTTCAGACCGATCTTTTGACATGGTATAGCCACAATAAACGTGATTTACCATGGAGAAGCAATCAAGATCCGTATACGGTTTGGGTATCAGAAATTATGCTCCAGCAAACAAAAGTGGACACCGTTATCCCGTTTTATTATCGATTCCTTGAAAAATTCCCAACTGTCTATGCGTTAGCATCTGCAGAGGAACAAGAGGTATTAAAAGCATGGGAAGGACTTGGGTATTACTCAAGAGCACGTAATTTACAGCATGCTGTTAGAGAGGTAGTGGAGCAATATGATGGAAAGGTTCCTGATGATCCAAAAGAGTTGGAGGGATTAAAGGGAATTGGTTCTTATACCAAAGGAGCCATTCTGTCGATTGCTTATAATAAGCCTGAGCCAGCTGTAGATGGTAATGTTATGCGAGTGTTCTCAAGACTTCTGAATCTAGAAGATGACATCGCCCAGCCAAAGACCAAGAAATTATTTGAGTCCATTATACGAGAGGTAATATCACACGAGGATCCTTCTTCTTTTAATCAAGCGATAATGGATTTGGGTGCGACCATCTGTACACCGAAGTCACCTGCCTGTATGCTTTGTCCGGTTCAGGAGCATTGTGCAGCATTTGAACTAGGTGTACAAGAGCATCTACCGATTAAATCCAAAGCCAAAAAGAATAAAGTGATGCCTTATGTTGCATTACTCCTTACAAATGAGCAAGGTGAAATTGCGATTGAACAAAGACCAGAGGACGGACTATTAGCAAATCTTTGGCAGTTTCCAATGGTTCCAGTTCAAGACATGGACTTAGAGCTTGTGGAAGCTTGGTTTCTTGCGAATTATGGAATGAAAATTCGATTAGGAAATAAGCAAGGTAATCTTAAGCATGTATTTTCTCATTTAACTTGGAAAATTGAAATCTTTGAAGCGGAGTGCGTGCAGAATTCAGCAGATAGACCGGAAGTTCGCTTTGTTTCAAAAGAGGAACTATCTACCTATCCATTTCCAGTATCCCATCAAAAAATGATGCAATATCTATAATATCGGCTTTCGCAGTAATATCCCAGAAAATGCTAATGGGTCTACTTGAAATTACGTGGATAACATCAGCATAACTGGAGAAATTATAACTGCGGAGGTGATATTGATGGCTAAAAATCCTAACAAAACTGCTTCTGGTACAAATGTACAGCATGTAAAACAGCAAAATGCTAAAGCGGGACAAGGACAAGGACAGTATGGTACTGAATTTGCTTCTGAGACCAATGCTCAAGAAGTAAGAAAGCAAAATCAAAAATCTCAGCAAAACAAAAAATAAACTACCTATCCTCGAATTTTAACGAAAAGAGCTTCCTTTCTCCCGGAAGCTCTTTTTGTGTGCTGTCGAAATTTCAATAGTCGTCAGGTAAATTGAAGCTCATATACTTTATATTTTAATTCTATGCTATTATAATAGATAAAAAAATAGATGGACATCCTTGTTTCAAGCGAGAGAATTGGGAAGGAAGATTTGATGGTTGCTCCGAGTGCTGGATCTAAAATCCAAATACAAAGCTATAAACACAATGGTAACCTACACCGTGTGTGGGAAAGTAGTATTGTGTTAAAGGGAACTGAACAGATTGTTATCGGGGCAAACGATAAGACGCAAGTGGTGGAAAGTGACGGACGAACCTGGATAACTCGAGAGCCTGCTATATGTTACTTTCATTCGAAGCACTGGTTCAATGTTATAGGAATGCTTCGAGATGATGGAATTTATTATTACTGTAATATCAGCTCACCATTTGTTTACGAGGGCAATTCCATCAAATATATTGATTATGATTTAGATTTGAAAATCTACCCCGATATGACATATGATCTATTGGATGAGGATGAATATGAAGAACATCGTGAACAAATGAATTATCCCGGTGTATTGGATCGGATTTTATACAATAATATCGAGGATTTACAGCGATGGGTTCAGCAACGAAAAGGTCCTTTTTCGCCCGGATTTGTTGATCAATGGTACGAGCGGTTTCTAACATACCGCTGGTAATCCATGATGCCGATAACTTTTTGGGTAACCTTGTTACAATCGTAGCAAGGCTTTTCTACTTTTTCAGCAAGATAAATACGATAAGGAAAGTTGATGTTTATGAGTAGTATTAAGCAGTACATGGAATTTGTAAAACCTTATAAGTGGAAAATCGTTTGGACAATCGTAATTGGTATCGTAAAATTTGCGATTCCTTTATTAATTCCACTAATTCTTAAATACGTTATAGACGACATTATTGGTCATGAAACATGGAGTTCTGAAGAAAAAATCACGCATTTATTTTGGATGATGGGAGGAGCCTTCGCTGTATTCCTAATCTTACGCCCACCTATTGAATATATTCGACAATATCTTGCGCAGTGGGTAGGGAACAAAATCCTCTATGATATCAGGGCTAAGCTGTTTGATCATATGCAAAAATTAAGTCTGCGATTTTATTCTCAGACAAAAACCGGGGAAATTATTTCCCGGGTAATACATGATGTCGAACAAACGAAAAATTTCGTGTTAGTCGGATTAATGAATGTTTGGCTAGATTTAATTACGATATTAATTGCCATCTCGATTATGGTGTCGATGGATTTCTGGTTAACCGTCGTATCCATTATTTTATTCCCGCTCTTCGGTTTTTCGATTAAATACTTTTATGGTAAACTACGTGAGTTAACTCGACAGCGTTCACAGGCGTTAGCAGAGGTACAAGGTCATTTACATGAGCGAGTACAGGGTGTACCTGTTACACGAAGCTTTGCACTAGAGGATTATGAGGAAGCGCAATTTGATAAGCGCAATGTAACATTCTTGAATAAAGCATTAGAGCATACAACCTGGAATGCTAAAACATTTGCGGTAACGAATACCATAACCGACTTAGCACCGTTACTAGTGATAACCTATTCAGGCTATCAGGTAATTAGTGGGAATCTGTCATTAGGTGCGATGGTTGCATTTTTTGCTTATTTGGAAAGAGTCTATAGTCCTTTACGACGATTAATTAATTCTTCGACAGTTCTTATCCAGTCAATCGCATCAATTGATCGTGTATTTGAATTTATGAATGAATCCTATGACATTGTGGACAAATCAAATGCGAAGAATGCTGGTCGCGTAGACGGCGCGATTGATTTTGAAGATGTCTCCTTTAAATATGGTGATGATGATGCTGAAGTGTTGAAACATGTAAACTTAGATGTTAAGCAGGGAGAGACGATTGCATTTGTCGGAATGAGTGGAGGCGGAAAATCGACATTAATCAGTTTAATTCCCCGCTTTTATGATGTAACGAGTGGGTCGATTAAAGTAGATGGCATTGATATTCGAGATTTTGAAGCACGTTCACTTCGTAATAACATTGGGATGGTATTACAGGATAACATCCTATTTAGTGATTCAGTTGCTATTAATATACGTATGGGAAATCCTGACGCAACTGATGAAGAAGTGATGCAAGCCGCAAAAGCAGCGAATGCTCATGATTTTATCATGGATTTACCACAAGGATATGATACACTAGTTGGGGAACGTGGTGTGAAGCTTTCAGGAGGACAAAAGCAGCGTATTGCCATTGCTCGTGTTTTCTTGAAAAACCCACCGATTCTTATTTTTGATGAGGCAACATCAGCGCTTGATTTAGAGAGTGAACATATGATACAAGAAGCAATGGAAAAGCTTGCTTCTGACCGGACAACCTTTATCGTAGCACACCGACTTGCTACCATTACACATGCAGATCGGATTGTTGTGATTGAAAATGGTGAAATAACAGAGGCTGGATCACACGCCGAGTTGATGGCGAAAAAAGGTAGCTATTATGATTTATATCAGGTACAGCATTTAGATGGGTAATGGATAGTTTAGTTAGGAAAAAACTACCAACGATTCAGGTGAAACCTTTATCAGAACCGAGTCGTATTATGTAATAGAACTGTTTGGAGGAGGTGAATACAGATGCTGCTTGAATTTCTTTATGAGTCTTTGAGTGATTTATCACCGTTATATCTATATTTAAGTGTACTTTTATCCATGATTTTTGCGCTTCGGTTTATGCCATTCTTCATGGAAAGCTTTGCCGAAAATAGTAAGCTCTATCGACAAAAGCTTCATGCTAGAAAAGCAAAATTAGTCCAGATGCAAGCACCAAAGTCTGTTTTAATTGAAAAACGAAATTGGCACACGCGCAAGACGAAGCGAATTCAAGCTCCAGATGATGATACAGATAGCGAATCCTTCTTGTTACAAGCAATCAACCAAAAACAAGGAGGAACAACATGGAAAAGCAATCTGTATTCACATTCTTTAAGAAATATAGCGTTATCGGAATCATTTTATTAATCGTATTTTTAGCAGGGTGTCAAGGCTCTGGCGATAGTTCAGCAGACTCAGGATGGTTTAATCATTATTTCATTGGAACATTTTCTAGTCTAATCAAGGCTGTAGCGGGATTCTTTGATGATAATTACGGACTGTCGATTATCGTTCTGACACTTGGCATTCGACTAATTATTCTGCCGTTCATGTTAAAGCAAACGAAGAACAATCTACGAACACAGGATAAAATGAAAGAATTAAAGCCTGAAATGGACGAGATTCAAAAGAAATATAAAGACAAACGAGATCCTGAATCACAACGTAAGATGCAGCAGGAAATGATGCAGCTTTATCAAAAGCATAATTTTAACCCGCTTGCTTCATTAGGTGGCTGTCTACCAATGTTGATTCAGGCCCCGTTTTTAATTGGTTTTTACTATGCGATTCGCCAAACACCCGAAATCGCATCGCATTCCTTCCTATGGTTTGATCTTGGAGAAAGAGATTTAATAATGGTCGCCATAGCCGTTGCAGTATACTTCTTACAATATAAGGTGTCGCAAATTGGCCTAGATGAAAAAATGAAGAAGCAGATGGCAGTTATTGGTCTAATCTCTCCAATTATGATTGGGATCATTTCCTTCAACACCGTAGCTGCCCTGCCATTGTACTGGACGGTTGGTGGATCATTTATGGTGATTCAAACCTTAATATCGAAGAAAATTTATCTGGCGCATAAGGCGGAGAATGAGGAATAAGGATTTAGTAGAGTGGAGCAGTATTGCTTCACTCTACTATTTTGTTAAAAAATTTCTTGTTTTCCAAAATTATCTTCTATATAATGAGTTTATATTAACTGAAAGGGGTGAGGTGGATGCTAGTTGAATTCAATAAGTGTAGTGTTAATCCGTCCTTGCCTGTGTTGAATAATTAATTATTTATTTATCATGATATATTGCCCTTGGACGGAGTAGGCTATGGGCTTTCATAAAAAGGATAGTTTATCGCAATAGATGGAGAGCCAGAGATTTATTTGGCTCTCTTTTTTTATGAACCGCCCAAACTTATTGAGGATGTAATTACTATTCATAAGAGGGGAAGTTTTAATCATGATGAAGTTAAGTACCATGAAGAACGTAATGGACACGGTTGACAGTGAATGGAGAAGCCCGTTAGGTGAAAAGATTTTAGAAAGATGGGGCTATGATGAAGGAACCGTTTTTATCTTACGAGCAAGTGCCAATTTTATTTTTGTTTTTAAAAGAGAAGGAAAGCTATATTTTCTCCGATTTAATGATTCAAGGGAAAGAGATTATTCAACAATTGAAGCGGAGCTAAAGCTAGTGCAATATCTAGCAAAGCAAGACCTAAAAGTAGCTCAGCCTATTCCATCACGAAATGGAACGTATATGGAAGTGGTGGAAACAGATATTGGAACATTTTATGCGGTTGTGTTTGAAGCGGTTGACGGGAAGCATTTAGAATTTGACGAATTATCATCCGAGCAAGCATTTCAATGGGGGGAGGCTTTAGGGAAACTTCATGAAACACTTAAACAGCTACCAGAGGAATTGAAAGTAGATCGCCCAACATGGCAGGAACGATTAGCAAGCATTAGAGAAATACTTCCAAAGAAAGATAGAACAGCATATAAAGAAATGGATTATGTCATGAAATGGGCAGAAAATTTATCCATGACAAAGGATAATTTCGGACTTATCCATTATGATTTTGAACTCGATAATGTCTTGATGAAAGACAATTCGGTTGGAATGCTAGATTTTGATGATGCTACGGTTCATTGGTATGTAGCAGATATTGTCTATGCACTGAGAGACGCGGGTGAATTTGCGATTGATCATCCTATAGTTGCAACATTTGTGAAGGGATATCAGACTGAAACGGAATTAGATATACGCTTGTTTCATGAGGCATCTGGCTTTGAGCGAATGCATCATGTAATCTCTTATGCTGAATTAGTACGAACTATTGATATAGAAGAATCAGAGGAATGGCCTGATTGGCTCAAGAATCTACAATCAAAATTATGCGTGATGCGAGATCAATACCGTCAGTCTTTTGAAAAGTATTACGAGCGTTAAGGTTATAAGGAAAGAGGCTGGGACAAGCGTATTCATATTACATTATTTGTCTTTAGCGTATAGAGTATTAAATATGCTCCAGCCACTTTCTTATTTTTATGGAATACAATTAATTTAATCTAATAACCTTCTATTCGAAATTCTCTATTACAATTTTTCCGATCGTACTTCCACTTTCAATTAGTCGATGAGCCTTCCGAATATTTTCAGCATTGATAGGATTAAATCGTTTATTCATAGTAGTCCTTAGAATACCAGCATCAATTAGTTCACCAATATCATTTAATAGGAGATGTTGTTCTATCATATCAGCTGTGTTGTACATCGAACGGGTAAACATGAATTCCCAAACGAATGTAACACTTTTACTTTTTAATACATTTAAATCGAGTGGTTTATCATTCTCTACAATAGAGCATATCTTGCCTTGCGGCTTAACCACATCTGCCATACTATTCCAATGTTGATCAGTATTATTCAAGCATAGAATAAAATCGACCTCTGCAGTATTGATAGTTTTTAATTGTTGTTTGAATGATTGGTGGTGGTCGATTGTTTCATCAGCACCCAAATCTTTCGCCCAGCTTTTAGTTTCTGGTCGAGATGCAGTTGCGATAACATGAAGTCCTGCCCATTTCGCTAATTGAATTGCAATTGAACCAACTCCCCCAGAACCACCAATGATTAAAATGGTTTTTAACTCGTTTTCTTCTTTCTTTAGTGGGTCAATCCTTAGTCTCTCAAACAATGCTTCCCATGCTGTTATGGAAGTTAAAGGTAATGCTGCCGATTCACCATGTGTAAGGGACTTAGGTTTGTTACCTACAACCCTTTCATCAACAAGGTGATATTCACTATAAGTACCAGGTCTCGTAATGCTTCCGGAATAATATACCTCATCACCAGTTTTAAAGATTTTACATTCCTCTCCTGCAGCAACGACTACGCCACTTGCATCCCAACCGAGAACTTTGGGACTCTCTTCCTTCTTTTCTTTTGGAGCACGAACTTTTACATCTACTGGATTAATAGAAATTGCCTTCACTTCGATAAGTAAATCATTCCCTTTTGCAATCGGCTTTGGTATATCAATATCAAACAAACTCCTTTCGTTATCAATTGGTAAATAGTCTAATAAGCCTATAGCCTTCATTACTATCCTCTCCTTTTTCTTTATTAATTCGAATTATAAAAGGTAAAGCAATAAGATGTAAGAAGGCACATTTATGTTGTATAGTAACATTAATGTAACCGATAACTCGTTTTAAAGGAGTGGAGATCTCATGCGAAATAGGAAAAGTGGTTATGGTTGCCCTGAAGGCTGCCCTGTGGAATCGACATTAGATGTTATAGGTGGAAAATGGAAAGGTGTAATTCTTTATTATCTTCTTGATGAAACGAAGCGTTTTAATGAGTTACGGAGATTAATGCCGGGGATTACCCAAAGAATACTCTCCTTGCAATTAAGAGAACTAGAAAATGATGGTATTGTTCATCGAGAGGTTTATCCAGAGGTTCCTCCTCGAGTAGAATATTCCATGACTGAATTTGGGAGAACCTTGGAACCAATCATCATTCAAATGAAGGAATGGGGAGAGAAATACAAAAGCAAATTCAACTATTCACAAGAATTAACCAAGTGATTGTTTTTGCCAAAGCTTACTAAGAAAAATGTCCACAATAGAGAGCGCTAGGTAACACTATAATTGATGCATGACGTCTTTGAAATAGAATGCCTGCTATTTTACCCGATTTTAATAAACTTCAATAGGTTGAACTATTCCTAAATCGCTAATCAATTTATACATAGTAAAACGTTCTAAACTGGTCCAATATGTTTAGCGAAAAAATAACTATTTTCATACAAGAGGCTGGGACGGAACTAAAAGGGAATTCTGAAAAGCCGAACGATAAACTAAACTAGATTCGGAAATATACATAGACTCCTGCGGGAGGAAAGGCATCGGTGAGACCCCACAGTGCGTCAGCGCGAGGAGGCTCACCAGCCGCCCGCGGCAAGGTAGACACTGTGAGGTTGCTCACGAACAGTTGTCGCCCCTGTACTGGAAGTGAAAGCGAAGTATATTTCCGGATCGGGATATATGCACTAGCTATAATCTTTCGTTTTTTCCTTGCTAAAAATACTTTTGTCCCAGCCCCTTTGTATTCGAGTATCGAAAAAAATAAAATATTCCTTTACAGGAATATTCCTTTCGTGGTATATTATGATTAACAAAAATTAAATTTTCCATTAGGAGGGAAATGATAACTTAGTAAAAGCTACTTTATATTCTCTTTGAAAATATCTAATTAAAGTACTGAAATGGATAGGGGTAGGTTCTATACATGGACACGACAACTTTGAGCGCTCTTGCCGAACCCAATCGTTTACAAATTGTTGAATTGTTGCGGGAAGGTCCACTTACTGTAGGAGAAATCGCAGAAACGTTACAAATCCGTCAGCCACAAGCGTCCAAACATCTTAGAGTTCTTGGTGAAGCCGGGATTGTGGCGGCACATGCTGATGCTAATCGTCGAATCTACCAATTACGTAAGGAACCATTTATACAATTAGATAAATGGCTAGCTTCCTATCGTAACATTTGGGAAGAAAGATTAGATAGCTTGGATGATTATTTAAAGGTATTGCAAAAGAAGGATGAAAGTCAAAAGGACGAATAATAGCTTCATCTGGTTGACATAAAAGCAAATAATACCGATAGCTGTTACAGATACAATACTTAATGCTGGATTCGACTGATGAGGTTCATTAAAAATATGGAGGGAGAATGTCAAATGTCTGAACAAGGAGCAGCATCTAAATTAGTATCTTATGCTGAAGGTTCAACACTCGTTATGGAGAGAACCTTCGATGCACCAAGGGAGCTTGTGTTTAAAGCTTATTCACAGAAAGAACATCTGGAAAATTGGTGGGGACCAAAGGGCTGGCAAACAACATCCGTCAAATTCGATTTTAGGCCTAATGGAGAATGGCATTACTGCATGAAATGTGTTGATGAAAAGCAAGGAGAATTCTTTGGACAGTTATCATGTGGTAAAACTTATTATCAAGAGATTGTTGAACCAGAGAGGATTACCTATAAGGATGTATTTGTTGATGCAGAGGGAAATGAAATCAGTAATATGCCAGAGATTTTTGCATCCATAACATTTTTGGAAGAAAACGATAAAACCAAAGTAATCATCCGTTCTCAATTCGATTCCGTCGAAACACTCCAACAAATAATGGATATGGGTGTTGTTGAAGGTAGTGCCTCACAATATGAACGTCTTGACATACTGTTAGAAGAATTAAAATAAGCTAATACGCTAGCTAAAATACCTCCAAATAGCAAACAGAGAGTTGCAAATCAAATTTGCAACTCTCTGTTTTATAATAATAAGCTTCTTACTTACTCATTTCCTGAAAAGCCTTCCCAACAGCCTCAATCGTTTCATCAATATCAGCGTCCGTATGTTCAGTTGTAATAAACCATGCTTCATATTTAGAAGGAGCGAGATTGATTCCTTGATGGAGCATTAATTTAAAGAACCTCGCAAATGCCTCGCCATCACTTGCTTCAGCTCCTGCATAGTTTGTTATCGCTTCGGTGCTGCCGAAGTAGACGGTTAACGCCCCACGTAGACGGTTAACAGAGATTGTCATCTGATGTGCCTTCGCCTGCTCCAAAATTCCTTTTTCTAAGCGAGCTCCAAGCTGATCTAATTTCTCATAAACGCCATCTTTCTTTAGTACCTCTAAGCAGGCAATTCCCGATGCCATAGAAGCTGGGTTACCAGCCATCGTTCCTGCTTGATATGCTGGGCCGAGTGGAGCTACCTGTTCCATAATATCTTGGCGTCCACCATAGGCGCCGATTGGTAGGCCACCTCCGATAATTTTACCCATTGCGGTCATATCTGGTTCAATTCCGTATACCTGCTGAGCACTTCCATATGTAAAGCGGAATGCGGTAATAACTTCATCATAAATGACTAGAGCGCCAGCCTCATGTGTCAGGTCATTGACTGCTTGTAAGAATCCTTCTGCAGGTTCTACAATACCAAAGTTTCCAACAATCGGCTCCACTAGTACACAGGCAACTTGATCTCCCCATAATTCCAATGCATGCTGATATGCGTCGATATCGTTAAACGGAACCGTAATGACATCCTGTGCAACCGATTCTGGAATTCCAGCTGAATCTGGTGTACCTAATGTAGAAGGTCCAGAACCAGCCTGTACTAGCACTGCATCGAAATGACCATGGTAGCTTCCAGCAAATTTTATAACCTTTGTTCGTCCAGTATATGCTCTCGCAACACGAATCGTTGTCATGACAGCCTCTGTACCAGAATTCGTAAAACGAACCTTTTCTAAAGAAGGGATTGCCTCCTTCAGCATTTTGGCGAATTTATTTTCTAATGCTGTTGGCGTGCCATATAAGACACCATTTTGTGCCGCTTTCGTGATTGCCTCTGTAATATGAGGATGAGCATGTCCAGTAATAATTGGGCCATAGGCAGCTAAATAATCGATATATTTATTACCATCCACATCCCAGAAATAGGCACCCTTCGCACGTTCCATGTAGACTGGTGCGCCTCCACCAACAGCTTTATAAGCACGTGACGGTGAATTGACACCACCAACAATATGCTCCTGTGCCTCTTGGTGTAGACTCTCTGATTTTTTAAAATTCATTTTGTTTCCTCCTATGTAAAGAAGCAATTAGCTTCTAATTGATACCGTACTTATTTTAACGCAATCGTCCTGCAAAATAAATGACAAGCACTCCGAGGTACTCGCATACGAATATAATAAACAATATTTGTAAAGGAAGATTGTATGACCATCATTACATGGCTGTTAATTGCAGCTGTATGCTACGTCATCTCTAAGAGTGTGTTCGACTTTATTAGAGGAGAGAAGAAATTATTTGGGGTGGAGATGCGAGAAAGACGGTTTTCATCAGAGATTTTTTATACATTAATCATTACCTATACCATTGTTATTATTGGATTTGGCTTAATTTATTTTATTCTATCATTCGAAGGGATATTACTTGTAGAGGGTGGCGAATTAAGACAGGTCAGTCCAATTGGTTCGATGATTCATTCCTTTTACTTTAGTGGGGTGACGATGCTGACGATTGGATATGGGGATATTACACCGATTGGCATTGGGAGATTACTAGCGTTAATAGAAGCGCTTATTGGCTATGTTCTTCCAACTGCCTTTGTGATTGGGTTAGTCCATAATTCCAATCAAGACCGTGCACGTGATTAGCATTATAAGCGGTGAAAATGCTATAGTGAACATGTAACTACTATGGATGGAGGTATGAAAATGAGTCTAGAAATTGGAAAAGTCGCACCGACGTTTACCCTTCCAAACCAGGATGGCAAGGAAGTTAATCTAGCAGATTTTAAAGGAAAGCATGTCGTGTTATATTTCTATCCAAAGGATATGACACCAGGCTGTACGACTGAGGCATGTGATTTCCGTGATAAGCATGAGAGCTTTGGCGAGCTTGATGCTGTCATCGTTGGCATTAGCCCAGACCCGATTGAAGATCACCAAAAGTTTATTGATAAACATGATTTACCATTTCTATTGCTTGCAGACGAGTCACACCAAGTAGCAGAGGAATATGGAGTCTGGAAGCTGAAGAAGAACTTCGGAAAAGAATACTATGGCATCGAGCGCTCTACCTTTATCATCGATAAAGAAGGCATTCTTCGCAAGGAATATCGAAAGGTCAAAGTAGAAGGTCATGTGGAGGATGCATTAACTTATATCAAAGAAAACCTATCGTAACAGGAAGGCCCACTATTGGGCCTTTTTTTCATGGAGAATACCAGAGCTAGTGAAGATCACCCATCCAATTAGTTAGGGGCAAGCTACCAAAATATTACTTTTTCATTACGATGTTATATACCTCTCATCTTCTGAATAAGATGAAATAGTTATATTTGTACAACTATAAAAATGAGGTGTATATAGTGGGGATGCTAGAATCTGCCAAAACGAAATCCAATTACTTTATTCATATTAATCTATTTTTCTTTTTTAAACGTCTGATTGATCTATTCTTTAGTGCCTCTTTGCTTCTATTACTCTCACCACTTTTTCTTTTCATTTGCTATCGAATCAATAAAAAAGAAGGGAAGCCTATTATCTATCGTGAGCTTCGAGTAGGGAAAAACAACCGTGCCTTTACGATGTATTCC
This sequence comes from Ornithinibacillus xuwenensis, assembly GCF_039614845.1. Lineage (NCBI taxonomy): Bacteria > Bacillati > Bacillota > Bacilli > Caryophanales > Bacillaceae > Ornithinibacillus > Ornithinibacillus xuwenensis. The sequence continues at coordinate 268,394 of NZ_JBDIML010000004.1, forward strand.
TTCCGTACGACGACAAATGCTTCGAAGGTAATCCGTGCACTACCACCGTACCCATTTCCGAGATCATGGGAAAAAGGTGTACCGAGCTATTTTAAAATTAGCAGAGATAAATATGTTACCTATACGGATACAGGGCTATGGCTCAAACGATACCATCTGGATAAATTGCCCCAATTACTAAATGTCCTAAAGGGTGATATGAGCCTGGTTGGACCGAGTCCTGAGGTTCCGGAAATTGCCGATTACTATAATCGCTATCAAGCGAGGCGACTGAAGGTAAAGCCAGGGCTAACTGGATATGCCCAAGTAAAAGGTGTATCGAATGATAACCATGGCAAGAAGATTAACTATGACCTCTTCTATACACAAAATTGTTCCTATAAATTAGACTTCAAAATATTGTATCGAGCAACAATGAAGCTGGTAAAGAATGTTAATAAAACGATATTAGAGTAGCGGCGTATCGTGGTACGGGTGGATGGCTCCACCTTTTTTGTTTGTTCAAACAATCCATTACGTATAATATAGAAGTAGCAATTGTTGAACAATTTCTAAAGGGGGATTTACTGTTGGCTATCCTTTTTACCGCAAAACTATCTGACAAACATCAGCAGACTTTAAAGGAGAAGTATCCGAATCAAGCGTTTATCTTCTGTGAAGGCATTGACGAAGCAGAAGAATTTTTAGCAGAAGCAACTGTCTTTGTTACATATGGCGATGATGTCGACGAGCAACTAATTGAAAAGGCAACCAATTTATCATGGATAATGGTCTTATCTGCCGGAGTAGAACGTTTACCGTTTCAAGCAATTCAGGAAAGAGGAATTGTTGTGACGAACTCCCGCGGAATTCATAAGGTTCAAATGGCTGAATATACGCTTTCCATGTTGCTACAGGTGTACCGCCAAGAAAAGCAATTAGCGGTAAATGAGAGCAAGAGCAGCTGGGATAAAAGTGTTCGGATGAAAGAAATTACCGGTCAGACAATGCTCGTGTTAGGTACTGGCGCGATTGGGCAGGAGGTAGCTCGATTAGCACAGGCCTTCCGAATGAAGACAATCGGTGTATCTAGAAGTGGACGCTTTGTTAAGTATTTTGATGTCACCCATACAATTGATAATCTAAACAGCGTATTACCGGAAGCGGATTTTGTTGTATCTGTCCTCCCAAGTACAAGTGAAACAAAGTACTTGTTAACGGAAGAACATTTTACATTAATGAAGGACAGTGCGGTGTTTTTAAATATCGGTAGAGGGGACGTTGTCGCAAGCTCGACCTTGTTAACAGCAATTCAAAATGAAGAGATTGCCCATGCTGTATTAGATGTCTTTGAACAAGAGCCATTACCAGCGGACCATCCATTTTGGAATGAAGAGAGTATTACGGTAACACCACATATTTCCGGGCAATCACCGAATTATTTGGTTCGTGCCTTAGCTATTTTCCAAGACAACCTAGATAACATGCTGAACGGAGAAGAAGACTATATTAATTTAGTAGATCCGACTAGGGGGTATTAGGATGAGAATTTATACGCGATCAGGTGACAAGGGAAAAACGTCGCTTGTCTATGGGAAGCGAGTGCCGAAAAACGATGTACGAGTAGAGGCTTATGGAACATGTGATGAGGCAAACTCCATGATTGGCTTAGCCTCGAGCTTACTAGAGCAGGAAGTATGGGAAGGAAAAGACAAGTTCTTAGAGCAAATGCACCGTGTCCAGACGATTCTTTTTCATGTTGGTGCCGAGCTAGCAACCCCGAGTGATAAAGAGGTAGCATGGAAGTTGAAGGAGGAGCATATTCAAGAGCTTGAAGCACAAATCGATGAGTGGGATCAGCATCTAGAGCCGTTAAAGCAATTTATTCTACCATCTGGTCATCGTGCTTCTAGTGCACTACAAGTTGCTCGCACTGTCACTCGTCGAGCAGAACGACTAGCGGTTGGTATAGGGGATGAGTTGAATCCATTGGTATCATCTTACTTAAATCGTTTATCGGATTACCTATTTGTTGCTGCACGTTTTGTGAACAAAGCATTGGGTGGAACAGAGCTACCATTAAATACAGATGTTTAACCAGAAGCAAGCAGTAGGTAATCGTACTGCTTGCTTTTTTACTGTAACAAGGTGCTCTCATTATCAATTAGTTATAATATTTGAGACATTACAATATACTAATATTGACAAAATTCCATGGATAAGCGTACACTATTTGTAAAGATTATAATCTAATAATATTATTAGTCTTGAAAATTTCACGAAAGCGAGGTGCATGACGTGTCTGAAAAACGACTTCAAAAAGCAATTGATACTTTAAAAGAGTCAGGTGTCCGAATTACACCACAGCGTCATGCGGTGCTTGATTATCTTCTAAACGCAACCATTCACCCGACAGCTGATGATATTTATAAAGCACTCGAAGGAAACTTTCCTAATATGAGTGTTGCAACTGTTTACAATAATTTACGTGTTCTACGTGAAATTGGATTAGTTCGTGAATTGACATACGGTGATTCTTCAAGCCGATTTGAATGCAACCTAACTGAGCATTATCATATCATTTGTGAATCATGCGGAAAAATCGTTGATTTCCATTACCCATCATTAGATGAAGTGGAATCCTTGGCTCAAAAAGTAACAGGATTTAATGTCAGTCACCATCGAATGGAAGTATACGGTACATGTGAAGAATGTCAGCAGCTTGAAACACAAAAACATTAATATGAAAAAAGCCCTATTACATCCTGTCATGTAATAGGGCTTATTTTTATATAAGCTTTACTTTAACCCATTCCTTCACGCTATTGATAAACCAAATGCTAGAGCAACTCCCTAGCTCCTCAACACGGATGACTCGCTCAGAGACTTTCCCATCCTGCAATAAAGCCTCACGATACGTACCTGGAAGTAAGCCGCAGCTAACTGGTGGTGTGACGAACTTCCCATCTAGCTCTACCACGACATTCCCTTTGGTAAACTCGGTTATCTCTTCCTGTTCATTCCATAATAGGACATCAAATACATGTGGCGACTGCTTCAACACCTCTTCATAAAAAATGCGATTTGTTGTTTTGTGATAAAGAAAGATATTCGATTCCTGGATAGGATGCTTTGCCAGGGAGACATGTAACTCCTTCTCTTCAAAAACTTCTGGTACTGCTTCGATAGTAGTGGTTCCAATTCGAGATAGTAATACTCGAACCTTCCATTTCCCAGCTTTATACTGATTAGCTATTTCTAGAAGCTCTTCTTTTAAAGCTTGATGATCTAACGCGAAATTAAAATAGGAAGCGGAGTTTTGGATACGATTCAAATGGTTATCCAATACAAGATATTCCCCGTTAACTAATCCAATTGTTTCTAAAAGCTTAAAGTCCTGCTGTTTATTGCTTAGAATTTTTGCCTTTGTTAACACCTCAGCATACTCGTCCTTATCAGTGGAATCCCAGGTAATTCCGCCCCCAACACCATAGGTGGCATTGCCAGCATCATCGAGGATGACGGTTCGAATTGGAACATTAAAGATTGCTTCCATTTCAGGTGTGATAAACCCGATAGCACCACAATATACGTCACGAGGTGAGGTTTCTAATTCTTTAATAATTCTCATCGTGCTAATCTTCGGCGCTCCCGTAATGGAGCCACAAGGAAATAATGCCTGAAATACTTCGGTTATGCTTTTCGACTCATCAATATCTGCTGTAACGGTGGAGGTCATTTGATAGACAGTTGGATATTTCTCAATGGAAAATAGTTCGGGTACCTTCACCGTACCCGGCTTGGCAATAACACCTAGATCATTGCGAAGTAAATCCACAATCATCACATTTTCTGCGCGATTCTTCTCCGAGTGATAGAGCCATTCCGCATTCTCCTTATCCTCGGTTGCGGTTCTACCTCTAGCAACCGTTCCTTTCATCGGCTTAGTGGTTACCTTTCCATCCTTTAAATGAAAGAATAATTCCGGTGAAGCGGATAATAGCCGGTGTCCCCCGATATCTAAATAGGCGCTATAATTGGCTGACTGCGAGCTAGCAAGCTGATGGTATAAACCTATTGCTTCGCCATTAAATTGTGATTTCATTCGAATCGTATAATTAACTTGATATGTATCACCTTGTTCAATGTACGCTTTAATCTGATTAATGGCATTGTTGTAATCGGCGATAGTAGTATCAGGTTGCCACGCTGTTGCATGATAGCTCTCATGGTTTGGTAGTAGTCCATCTGTAGATGGGGAATCATAAATGCCAAACCAAAGTAGTGGTAATTGATTATTCGCATGTACTTCCATGGCCGAATCAAATGCTGGTGCTGCTTCATAGGAAACAAAGCCAGCAGCATAAAAGCCTTGTTGAATCGCTTCTTGAACCTTTTCGAAGGCAGGAATGACCTGCTCCAGTTCAAAGGCTGTAATGATTTTGATTGGGTTACGAAATGTAGTTGGCTTTCCATTAAAATCAAAATGGAGCATCGTATTATTCGTTCTCATGAAACATACTCCTTTTTAATTGAAAAAAAATTAGCTAATAATTGAAGGCCGCTTTCGGATAATATTGATTCAGGATGCCCTTGAATACCTTCTACAGGAAATGTTTTATGCCGAAGTGCCGCAATGTCACCTGATTCTGTTCTTGCACTAACCTCTAAACAATTAGGTAAATGTTCTGGATCTACCATTAAAGAATGATAGCGCGTGATACCTAAAGGATTAGGTAAGTCGGTAAAGATTCCTTCTCCATCATGGTCAATAGAAGAAAGCTTGCCATGGGTAGGTGCTTTTGATTTGATAATCCTCCCACCAAATGCTTGGGCAATAATTTGATGTCCTAAGCATACACCGAGAATGGGAATCTCCTGATAGAAATGTTCTACAACCTCCAAGCATATTCCAGCTGTATCTGGGTTGCCCGGTCCTGGTGAGATTAGAATATGGGATGGGTTGAGTGAACGGATTTCTTCTATTGTAAGTTCATCATGTCGTTTGACAGTTACTTCCTTATCAAGCTGGTAAATATATTGCACTAAGTTAAAGGTAAAGGAATCATAATTATCAATTACTAGTATCATGGATATCGCCTCATTCTTTTCGTAAAAAAACATCTACCGAACGGCAGATGTTATTTTGACTTGTTGTTTTGTTTTTCTTTGAGCTCTTTCTGGTATTTACGCGTATTGTATTTTTCGTCAAATTCTTTACCTTCAAGCGCTTTGTCAAGTGTCAATGGCTGCTTGCAATGCATACAAGCATCTACGCGTCCTAGCATTTTAGTTGGTTTTTCACAGGATGGGCATATAATGGGAACTGCTCTTGTCGATAGCATCCCAATCCACAAATAAACAACAGTACTAAGTACGATTGCGATAATTCCTAGTATGAAAAAGATTAGCATTACCCACTCGGTTTTCTTAAATAATAAACCAACGTACATTAATACAATTCCTGAAAAGATAAGTATTAAGGCAAAAGATCGGATTTTATTTATTTTACTTGAATAAACTAGTTGAGACATACTGTTTGTCCTCCTTACTAAATACAATGTTAGTATAGCATATTTTCTTCTTATTTTAGAATCGTTTTCACAGAACATGTGCATATTAGAGTCATATAAGTAGAAACAAGCTAGGTGCTAATCGAATAGGATACAGTGTCATCTGATTATATTTAACGACAATTAATTAAATGAAAAAGATTATTGACTTTGGTTATATAACCGTGGTAAAGTTATATCCGTTGCTCAAATGAAACAACCATTTAGCGACAGTAGTTAGAAAAATATATAGCGAAATGCTGTTGACATCTAAAGCACAAACGTGATATATTATTAAAGTCGCTGATTTGAGAAGCGGTGAATGAATTAAAAAAGTCTTTCAAAAAAAGTTGTTGACATAATATAGGCAACGTGATATGATATAAAAGTTGTCGCTAAAAAACAACAATGAAGATTTTGCTCCTTGAAAACTGAACAAAACAACCAGTATGTCAAGAAAAAACATACCCTGTTTTTTCGATAAAAGAAATACAGAAGCTAGCGCTTCTTTGCTAAGAAACAACCTATAATTGATTGGTGTC
>NZ_JBDIML010000005.1:0-224329 GCF_039614845.1 Ornithinibacillus xuwenensis
GTTGTTTCTTAGCAAAGAAGCGCTAGCTTCTGTATTTCTTTTATCGAAAAAACAGGGTATGTTTTTTCTTGACATACTGGTTGTTTTGTTCAGTTTTCAAGGAGCAAAATCTTCATTGTTGTTTTTTGCGACAACTTTTATATCATATCACGCTGTCTGCATTATGTCAACAATTATTTAGTGAAATATTAATCTTTTAAATCAGCTGACGTATCAGCGACATCTATTAATATAACATGTACACATGATTATGTCAACCGAAATTAATCTTATCTGTTGCAGACAAAATGTAATTGCTGAACAGCAAAATCCATATTACACTCCTCATCCATAATAGTCAATAGGATTAGCAGCGGTTCCTTTTTCCATTATATCCACTTTAATCCAGTTTCCGCTTTAGTATATTCCATGTTGCTAAAACTGTTACTACAACAATACTTGTATAGCTTTTCTGTTTACGGCACAACCTATCCATAATAACAAGAAAAAGAGGAGATTTCATGAAAAAAGTAACCTTTTCAACGCTTATAGCATTTCTTTTCATTAGCTTTGGTACGTTTTCTATTTATGCATTAGAAAAGGAGCAAAACTCGGAGCTGCAAGTCATTAAAACATATGAAGAGGATGTTACTGGAGATGGATTAAAAGAAGTGATAGAACTAAAAGGAGTCCTCTTCTCGCCTGACTCAACCTACTATCGTGATATAGTTGCTGTCATCACATCCTCTGAAAACCAGATCTGGGAAATTCCATATATGGGGGGATATGAACCAACGTTAACGTTTATTGATTTAAACCATGACAAAGTAAATGATATATTCTTTCAAAGCGCCACTGGCGGAAGTGGTGGATTATATCAATATCACTTGCATACCTTAATTCAAAATAAGTTATCAGAAATTCCTTTGCCTGAGCAACCATTTGTAAAAGGAAAATTCCTTGATGACTTTAAGGTGGAGGTAACTATATCACCTGATATGGAACCATCCATCGTTGATGTTTCCAATCGAGCAGATGATTATGTCCGCTTAGGTATTTATAGTAAAGACGGAAAATTACTTAAAGAAACCTCTGCAATGGTAGATCCTATAGCTTTTTTTGAACCAAAATTGATTAGCAAAAGTAAAGGCTATGGTCTAAAAAGTTATCAACAGGTTAGTGGTGCTTATCACGCAGACCAATTAGGAACAGTAGAATCAATCTGGTATTTCGACCGTGATAAATGGATTCTTCTCCAAACGAGATGGATGCCAAGCAATTAATAATATAGAAAAGAAGGAATCCTGATCAGGATTCCTTCTATATTAATTAGCAACGATATTAACTAGCTTGCCTGGAACTACAACCACTTTCCGTACTGTCTTACCTTCGATCCATTCCTGTACAGAATCTTCTTCGAGTGCCATCTTTTCCAATTCTTCTTTTGAAATATCCTTTGCCACAGTTAGTTTGGCTCGGACTTTACCCATTACTTGCACAACAATCTCAACTTCATCTTCCACCAATTTTGACGCATCATAGGTTGGCCATTCTGTATAACTAATCGTTTCACCATACCCTAGACGACTCCACAATTCTTCTGCGATATGTGGTGCAACAGGAGAAAGTAACTTCACGAATCCTTCCACATATTCTTTTGGTAACTTCTCAGCTTTATACCCTTCATTTATAAATACCATCATTTGTGAAATACCCGTATTAAAATGAAGCTGTTCAAAATCCTCTGATACTTTTTTCACTGTCTCATGATAAACCTTTTCAAGAGCATTATCATTATCAGAAGTAATTTTATCTGACAGACTTCCATCTTCATTTACAAATAGTCGCCATACACGATCAAGGAAACGTCGTGCACCGTCTAATCCATTTGTCGACCAAGCTACAGATGCATCCAATGGTCCCATAAACATTTCGTATAGACGAAGTGTGTCCGCTCCATGAGAAGCAATGATATCATCAGGATTTACTACATTCCCTTTTGATTTACTCATTTTTTCATTACCTTCACCAAGAATCATCCCTTGATTGAAAAGCTTCATAAACGGCTCTTTTGTAGGAACAACTCCAATATCATACAAGAACTTATGCCAGAACCTTGCATATAGCAAGTGAAGTACTGCATGCTCTGCTCCACCGATATAAATATCAATTGGAAGCCATTTTTCAAGCAATGCAGAATCTGCTAATTTCTCAGTATTCTTTGGATCAATATAGCGCAAGAAATACCAGCAACTCCCTGCCCATTGTGGCATTGTGTTTGTTTCACGTCGACCTTTTTTACCTGTCACTGGATCACTGATATTAACCCAATCACTATTTGCTAGTGGTGATTCACCGGTACCGGATGGTTTAATTTCCGTCATGATTGGTAGCTCAAGTGGTAGTTCATTCTCCGGAACAGCGGTCATCGACCCATCTTCCCAATGAATTACAGGAATTGGTTCTCCCCAATAACGTTGTCTTGAGAATAGCCAGTCGCGCAAACGATAGGTCACTTTCTTCCTACCTCTTCCATTTTCCTCAAGCCACACAATCATTTTTGTAATTGCTTCTTCTTTATTAAAACCATTTAGAAAATCAGAATTCACATGCTCGCCATCACCTGTATAAGCCTCTTTCGATACATCTCCGCCAGCAACTACTTCGATAATTGGCAATTCGAATTTTGTTGCAAACTCATAATCTCTTTCATCATGTGCTGGAACTGCCATAATAGAACCTGTACCGTAGGACATTAATACATAATCAGCAATCCAGATTGACATTTTCTCTTTTGTAACAGGGTTGATTGCATAGGAACCACTAAAAACTCCTGTTTTATCCTTCGCCAGATCCGTTCGCTCTAAATCTGATTTGGTTTGCACTTCATCAAGATACTTTTCTACCGCTTCTTTTTGCTCTGGCGTCACTATTTTCTCAACTAGTGGATGCTCTGGAGCAAGAACAGCGTAAGTTGCACCAAATAGTGTATCTGGTCTTGTTGTAAACACAGTAAATTTCTCGTCATGACCATCAATATTGAAGACTACTTCTGCACCTTCAGAACGTCCAATCCAATTGCGTTGCATATCCTTAATACTTTCAGGCCAATCCAACTCTTCCAAATCATCAAGTAATCTATCTGCGTAAGCAGTAATTTTCAACATCCATTGTTTCATTGGCTTACGAACAACCGGGTGCCCACCACGCTCACTTTTACCATCAATTACTTCCTCGTTAGCCAATACAGTGCCAAGAGCTGGGCACCAGTTAACAGCCACTTCATCAATATAAGCTAATCCTTTTTCATATAGCTTGGTAAAAATCCATTGGGTCCATTTATAGTAATTTGGATCAGTCGTATTGATTTCTCGATCCCAGTCATATGAAAAACCTAGCTCTTGGATTTGTCTCTTAAATGTATTGATATTTTTTTGGGTAAACTCACTCGGACTGTTTCCTGTGTCTAACGCATACTGTTCAGCAGGAAGCCCGAATGCGTCCCACCCGATTGGGTGTAGCACTTCATATCCTTGCATTCTTTTCATACGGGAGAGAATGTCTGTTGCTGTATATCCTTCTGGGTGACCAACATGAAGTCCTGCTCCAGATGGATATGGAAACATATCCAACGCATAAAATTTCTTCTTATCTGAAGAAGTATCGGTCTTGAATGTTTTATTCTCAAGCCAGTGTTTTTGCCACTTCTTTTCAATTTCATCATGTTTAAAACTCATGATTATTCCTCCTTTTCAAAAGTTAAAATAAAAAAAGCCTCTCATCCCAATGAAGGGACGAGAAGCTGTATTTCCCGCGGTACCACCCAAATTAACGATTATTCGTTCACTTGTATCCTTAACGCGGATTAACGACAAGGACTACTTTCGTTCACCCTTGTAACTTAAAGGCGAGTTCGCAACTGACCAGGGGCAATTCTCACCAACCATTGCCTCTCTTAGCCTGTGTCCAGTAACTACTACTCCTTCGCATCGCTTTTCGATTATTTAAATTGAATTGTAATGAATACTACTAGCTTTGTCAAGATATTCCTGCTTTATAATATAAATTGGTTCTTCTTATCAGATAATGCTTTAAACATAATGACCATCACTTTTAAGTTCCGTAATCTGTTTTAACATGCTATCCTTAAAAAAGATTGAATTTGTCTAAGGAGAAACTCACATGAAAAGTATATTAAAATATTCCCATCATTTATTAGAAGAAATTGTTAAACCCGGTGAAACCGTTATTGATGCAACATGTGGAAATGGCAATGATACATTATTTTTAAGTAAACTTGTTGGGGAACAAGGAGAAGTCCTTGCTTTCGATATTCAAGAACAAGCAATTGATCATACAGATCAACTGTTAATGGAAAATAATTGTACGAATGTTTCGCTTGTTCTAGATAGTCATGCAAATCTCGAAAATTATTTATCAGCTGATTTAGAAGGAAAAATTGGTGGTGCGATTTTCAATCTAGGTTATCTTCCTAAAAGTGATAAATCTATTATTACTAAGGGAAATTCTACTATAGCTGCCATTCATGCAATTTTAAAATACTTAAAACCAAATGGTCGAATCATCCTTGTTGTTTATTATGGGCACGAAGGTGGAGATGTAGAAAGAAATGACATAATGAAGCATGTAATCTCACTTGACCAAAAGAAATACAGTGTTTTGCAGTACGGTTTTATTAATCAAAAAAATAATCCCCCATTTATTATTGCAATTCATAAAAAATAATTTCGATTACTTTTTAGGAGGAGTATACATGATACATCATTATAAAAATGTTTCTCCATCTATTCATCCAACGGCTTTCATAGCAAAAGATGCGGTCATTGTTGGTGACGTTACGATTGGAGAAGAATCTAGTATTTGGTTTAAGACGGTCATTCGGGGTGATGTTGCACCAACTCGAATTGGAAAAAGAGTAAGTATTCAAGACTTATCCATGCTTCACCAAAGCCCGAGTAACACACTTCTTATTGAAGACGATGTGACAGTTGGGCATCAAGTGACCCTACATTCCGCCATTGTTCGAAAAAATGCATTAGTCGGAATGGGATCGATTATTTTGGACGGTGCAGAAATAGGTGAGTCTGCATTCGTTGGTGCTGGCAGTCTTGTTCCTCCAGGCAAAAAAATCCCACCACATACATTGGCTATTGGGCGTCCTGCAAAGGTAGTAAGAGAATTAACTGATGAGGATTATAAAGAGATGGAGCGCGTACGGAAATCCTATGTTGATAAAGGCCAGTATTATAAAAAACACACAAGTCTCGGGATAGAATAAAACTTATTCAACAAAAAAAGTCACGATTTTTTATCTCGTGACTTTTTAATTTACTTTTGATTTGTAAATGATAATAGTTCATTAACTTTATCGGTTTTTTCCCACGGGAATTCTACATCCGTTCTACCAAAATGACCATAAGCAGCAGTTTCTTTATAAATCGGACGTTGTAAATCTAACATGCGAATGATTCCGGCTGGCCTTAAATCAAAAATATCGCGGACAGCTTTTACTAACGCTTCTTCATTTACAACACCGGTACCAAATGTGTTAATGGAAATAGAAACTGGCTCCGCAACGCCAATCGCATAAGCGAGCTGTACCTCACAAGAGTCTGCTAGTTTTGCTGCTACAATGTTTTTCGCAACGTAACGGGCCGCATACGCAGCTGAACGGTCTACTTTAGTTGCATCCTTACCACTGAATGCACCCCCACCATGACGAGCATATCCACCATAGGTATCCACAATGATTTTTCTACCGGTTAAACCAGCATCGCCTTGTGGGCCACCTATCACAAATCGACCTGTTGGATTAATAAAATACTTTGTCTCTTCATCCAATAGGTTTGTAGGAACAACTGGTTTTATCACATGTTCCAATAAGTCTTTCTCAATTTGTTCTAATGTTATATCTTGATGATGCTGGGTTGAGATTACAATCGTATCCACACGAACTGGTTGATCCTGTTCGTCATATTCAATCGTAACCTGTGTTTTTCCATCTGGGCGAAGATATGCAAGTGTTTCATCTTTTCTTACATCTGCCAATCGCTTCGAAAGTTTATGTGCTAATGATATTGGTAAAGGCATTAACTCTTTTGTTTCATTACAAGCAAATCCAAACATCAAGCCTTGGTCACCAGCACCAATCGCATCAATCTCTCCCTCGGTCAATTTTCCTTGACGGGCTTCTAATGCTTGATTCACCCCACCAGCAATATCCGGTGATTGTTCATCAATTGCTGTTAAAACTGCACAAGTATCAGCATCAAAGCCATATTTTGCACGGGTATACCCAATGTCCTTTATGGTCTGTCTCACAACTGCAGGAATATCAACATAAGTTGACGTGGTGATTTCACCAGCAACTAATACCAGTCCTGTTGTTACAGTTGTTTCACAAGCAACACGTGCTGCTGGATCCTTTGATAAGATTTCATCTAAAATTGCATCGGAAATTTGGTCGCAAATTTTGTCCGGATGCCCTTCTGTTACTGACTCCGAAGTAAATAATCGTCGATTTTTAGCCATTAGGCTAAATCCTCCCTTTATATAGTGGTACGGAACTCCATATCTATCAGTATTATATCCCAATCAACAAAAAAAAGCCTTTCCTTCGTTCCTGAGGAAAGGGGTTTTCAGCCTTTCGCTCTTATTGTTCAAGGAATTTTCCTTGCATCAGGTTAGCACCTTTTCACATGGTGTGATGGTTGCCGGGCTTCATTGGGTCTGTCCCTCCGCCGACTCTGAATAAGAGAGTATCCGCTCATAGTTTAGGTTAACCGAATTAATTGTCCAATGTCAACTCATATTATCGCTGTCACATATAGTAAAAAAGATAATAAAATAAAAAATAATAATTAGTATACACCATTATTTTAAATGTGTTATACTAATGGAAGATTTCAGATGCTTTTGTTATGGAAAGGAAGTCTTTCCTAAATATTCCATCATAAAGGAAGGTAATTATAATGAATACGGTAATGAAAACTTCATTATTAGAAGAGCTTTTATCACAACAAAATATTCAAAACAATTTATCTGTTGCTAGTTTAGTTGAGAAAATTCTATCGAGAAAAGAAGGAACTTTAACTGATACCGGAGCTGTTCTTGCGACAACCGGAAAATATACTGGTCGTTCTCCAAAGGACAAATTTATTATCAGAGATTCTATATCCGAAGATAAAGTTGATTGGGGAAATGTAAACCAACCAATCGATGAAGCAGTATTTGAAAAATTATATGCAAAAGTTATCGCTCACTTAAAGGAAAAAGATGAGGTCTTTGTTTTTAATGGTTTCGCTGGTGCTGATAAAAACTACCGATTACCAATTCAAGTTATCAATGAGTTTGCTTGGCATAATTTATTTGCCCGACAATTATTTATTCGTCCTACTGAAGAAGAGTTAACAGCTCATCAACCATCATTTACAGTAATTTCTGCTCCTTCGTTTAAGGCAGAACCAAGTATCGATGGGACAAATTCAGAAGCCTTCATACTTGTTTCATTTAAACATAAAGTAATATTAATTGGTGGTACAGAATACGCTGGAGAAATTAAGAAATCCATATTCTCGATTATGAACTACTTATTACCTGAACAAAACATTCTTTCCATGCATTGCTCAGCAAACGTTGGAAATGAAGGAGATGTAGCATTATTTTTTGGACTATCAGGTACGGGTAAAACCACCTTATCAGCAGATCCATATCGCCGGCTAGTTGGTGATGACGAGCATGCATGGAGTTCTAGAGGTGTATTTAATATAGAGGGCGGCTGCTATGCTAAATGTATTAATTTATCAGAAGAGAAAGAGCCACAAATCTTTAATGCCATCAGATTTGGTTCAGTACTAGAAAATGTTGTGATGGACGATAAATCTCGTATTCCAAACTATGAAAATACATCTTTAACCGAAAATACGAGAGCTGCCTATCCATTAGAGCATATCGATAATATTGTAAACCCAAGTATCGCGGGACATCCGAATACGATTATTTTTCTTACAGCAGACGCATCTGGTACATTACCACCAATTAGTAAGTTAACCAGAGAGCAAGCAATGTACCACTTCCTTAGCGGATATACAAGTAAACTTGCTGGAACAGAAAGAGGAGTAACAGAACCTGAAGCTACTTTCTCAGCCTGCTTCGGTGCACCATTCCTTCCATTAGCACCGGCTACGTATGCGAAAATGCTTGGAGAAAAAATTGACCAGTACGATACAAATGTTTTCTTGATCAATACCGGATGGACTGGCGGTTCTTATGGTATTGGAAGTCGTATTAAGCTTTCTTATACAAGAGCAATGGTCCACGCAGCACTTGAAGGAGAGCTGAACCATGTTGAAACAACCAAAGATGAGATCTTCGGATTAGACATACCTACTCAAGTAGCAGGGGTACCTGATGAAATATTAGTTCCTAAAAATACATGGCGTGACAAACAGGCTTATGAAGAGCAAGCAAAGGAACTTGCACTTAAGTTCCATGAGAATTTCAAGAAATTTTCAGATGCCAGCGCGGAAATTGCTAAAGCTGGTCCAACCTATCAAAATCGATAAGCTACCATTATCATGTCCTCATCCCAAGAGGGTTTATATATTAAATGCAGCAACAATTAGCTGCCATCAATAGTTGAATTTTCAACACCCGACCTATTATTAGGTCGGTTTTTTTATATTCCACCCTTCACCCTATCTTAAACTAGGCATTCACACATTTTTTCACATTGCATAAAATGTTTAGACAAAATATCTGATATTGAAAGGATCGAGCATCATGAGAAAAATAAAACATCTTTCGTTTGTATCATGTGTTGTGCTTATTTTTCTATCCGCATGTGGATCTAGTGAAAATACAACCATTAAAGTAGGAGAAGTAACACGTTCCTTATTTTATGCACCACAATATGTTGCAATAGAGAAAGGCTTCTTTGAAGAAGAAGGTTTAGATGTTGAACTTCAAACGACTTGGGGCGGAGATAAAACGATGACAGCTTTGTTATCAGACGGCGTTGACGTTGCACTAGTTGGATCAGAAACGTCTATCTATGTTTATGCACAGGATTCTAATGATTTCGCAGTGAATTTTGCTCAGCTTACCCAGACTGACGGTACATTTCTAGTTGCAAAGGAGCCTCATCCCAATTTTGAATGGGAGGATTTAGCAGGAACAAATTTCCTTGGCCAACGAAAAGGCGGTATGCCTCAAATGGTTGGTGAGTATGTACTAAAACAACACGGTATTAATCCCCAAAATGATTTAAGCCTACACCAAAATATTGAATTCGCGAATATTCCAGGAGCATTTTTATCTGGTGATTATGAGTATGTACAATTATTTGAACCAACTGCCAGCGTTTTTGAAAAAGAAGGAAATGGGCATGTTGTCGCATCATTTGGTGAAGAGTCTGGCCATGTTCCATATACCGTATTTATGTCAAAGCAAAGCTATCTTGAAGCTAACAAAGAAAATATTGAAAAGTTCACAAGCGCGATTTACAAAGCCCAGCAATGGGTTCAAGAGACCGATTCTGCTGAAATAGCAGAAACCATTCAAGGCTATTTTGAAGATGTTGATTTGGATATTTTGACATCATCAATTGAGCGATACAAAAGCCAAGGCTCCTTTGCCACCGACCCAATTCTAGATGAGGAAGAATGGAATAACTTAAAAGCAATCATGGAGGAAGCCGGAGAATTGCCTGAGGGAAACATTTCCTATGATGAATTAGTAAATACAGAGATAGCTGAAGATGTCATCAATAACTAAGGAGGGAAAACATTGTCATTTCTAACCTTAGAGAACGTCACCCATCATTATTTTTCAAAAAACAGTTATACAAAAGCATTGGATGACATTTCCTTCTCCGTTAAGGAAGGAGAATTCATTGCATTACTTGGTCCAAGTGGTTGCGGGAAATCAACGATTCTCTCCATTGTATCTGGTATTATGAAGCAAACCTCTGGTAGTGTGTTGCTAAACGATAATCCAATTGAAAAATCTGGTATAGGGATTGGCTATATGCTACAGCAAGATTACCTATTCCCCTGGAAAACGATATTAGATAATGTATTAATTGGCCCTACCATTCAAGATACGCTAAGTGCTGAAATAAGAGAAAAGGCAATTGAGCTTTTAGAGGAAGTTGGTCTTCAGAAAGTAGCTAAACAATATCCAAGTTCCCTCTCTGGTGGTATGCGACAACGAGTTGCACTTGTTCGTACACTCATTACAGATCCGAAAATTCTATTATTAGATGAACCATTTTCAGCACTTGATTACCAGACAAAATTAAAACTAGAGGATCTAGTGTTCAAACTACTTCATGCATACCATAAAACCGCGATTTTAGTTACCCATGATATCGGAGAGGCAATCGCTATGAGTGATCGTATTATTGTAATGAGCGCTAACCCTGGCGCCATTGCAAAATCATTCGAAGTTCCTATTGAGCTACGAAACGAAATGCCTTTTCTCGTTCGCAGACATCCAAAATACCAATCAATTTTTGATAAGGTCTGGGAGGAATTAAATAAAAATGAAACCACATTTGTATAAATTTTTCTCGGGGAAGGGGGAGTTGCAATGTCCGGAAAAGAAGACCACTTTTTATTGGAAGCGCATAAGCGAAAGTTAAAACGAGAAAAACGAATTGTTTGGATATGGCAGGTAGTTATTTTAGTAGCTTTTTTCGGAATATGGGAATTGGCAAGCAAGCTGAACTGGGTTGATCCATTACTATTTAGCTCCCCTTCCAAAGTATACAATGTACTAATTGATAAATTGTCAGACGGATCGATCCTTTCCCATGCACAGATAACCTTATTCGAAACAGTTCTCGGGTTCATTATAGGTACAATCTTAGGGATTATCATTGCCTCTATCCTATGGTCATCCACCAGACTCTCAAATATAATGGATCCTTATCTTGTCATTCTTAATGCAATGCCTAAAGTTGCACTAGGGCCAATTATTATTGTGGCATTAGGTCCAGGTTATATTTCTATCATTGCAATGGGAGCTATCATTTCGGTCATTATCACAACCATTGTCGTATACACAGGGTTTAGGGAAGTGGACCCTAATTATGAGAAGGTATTAAAAAGCTTTGGTGCTACTAGATGGCAACGTTTTAAATCTGCCGTCTTTCCAGCTACACTCCCTGTTATGATTTCAACTTTAAAGGTTAATGTTGGATTATCCTGGGTAGGTGTCATCGTAGGAGAGTTTTTGGTTTCAAAAGAGGGATTGGGTTATTTAATTGTATATGGATTCCAGGTATTTGACTTCACATTAGTCATGGCTAGCCTAATTCTAATCGCATTATTTGCTGCTGTTATGTACAAAATTGTCGAGCAAATCGAAGGATGGTTAATTCGCCATACCACTTAATGAATTAATCTTTAAAGTAATATCCTTACCTTTCAATCAAAATCAAATATAAACACGTACAGTTTCATAGCATAACTCCTGTACGTGTTTTTTAGTTGTATTATCTCTCGAATTTTAACCTTTTGCCAATTTTTTATGATTCGGAATTTGTGGGGGCTGTTCAAGCCATCGATTCTTGATCATGATATTTACACCGTCACTTGAATATTGTGCCACCTCAGCAGCTAAACGAACATAATCCGTTTGAATATCGGTCCGTAAGCTTGCAGCTGAACCAGTAGCATAATTTGAAATACTTGATGCTATCAGTAAGGATGAATGAAACATGATTAGTTTATCCGAAAAGGGCGCAATTGTAGAATCTGTAATATCAAGAGCCCAAGGCATTGGAGAAGGCAGGTCATCATCTGTCAATAATGTAGCAAATAGCTTAATATGTTTTTTAGCAATATCCTTGCCTGTCGTACAATAGTTACGTACTTTTTTAGACTTCGCAACCTGGGCAAAACCTGCTAATAGAGCATTTCCTAATGCATTAGTCTCTATATTCGCCTCAACATGGGTAATTTCTATAACATTTAATGGTCTCTTATTATTGTTTAGCTTCATGATTCCTTTAAGGTACTTTTTCTCATCAATTACATCCACTGATTTTACAGGTGAAACGTAGGGGGGTCTTACAAATATCCCCAATGATAATAATAAATTAGCTGATTTATTATATAAATCCGTGGAACCCTGAATGGCTTGGCTTAAAAAATTACGCACCTCTGAATTTGCAGCAGTTGATAGTGCCACACCATAAATAGATAATCCGATTTTTGCCATGTTTTTGAGGTAATATAAATAAAATTCATCAGAAAATAATCGAGGAGCAGTAGGACTAACATCTTCATCTGTTAACCCAATAGGAATTGGTTGATTATCCTTTTTTAAAATATCTTTGCTCCATTGCAAATTTTTTTCAGATGATGCAAGTGCGTAATCAACTACTGATTTAATGTCTGCGTTATTTACGTTCGCAGCAAAATATTTTAGAACACATACTGCCATAGAATTATTCTGATAGCTACTCCAAACTACTGATAATTCAGAGGAAGTTAGCCTAGTATTGTGGTTCTCTTCCATAGATGCTCCTCCTAATCATTGTTACTATTAATATTCACACTACTAGGAAATCTATTCTAATTCTTCATTCTGCTATTAACTTCATGCTGAATTTTAATTTTAAAAATCAAATAAAACACTTCAAATCTGAAGTGTTTTATTAGTCTCTATACCTATTCTATTATTTCCTTGACCCTTGCTAGACTATGGACTAGAACATCATCCTTCATAATAAAACTAAATCGTTTATTATGCTTCACGTTCTTTGGTATTTCTTCTAATAATATTGGTCCATTTGTCTCAAAATAAGTATCTTGCTTCTCTATCATTTGAATGTCTGCAAAATAAACATTTTTTACAACGTGACTAGCCTTTCCCGCAACATGATATTGCCCAACATAGCGAATCGTTTCAATCACGGCACCGGTCTCTTCCATTACTTCACGATGAGCCGCTTGTTCAGCACTTTCTCCCTCTTCGACTTTTCCACCTGGAAATTCGATCCCACGATCCTTGTGTTTGGTTAAAAGCCATCTATCCTTATACCGACAAATAACCCAAACATGCCTTGGATCCTTTGAGAAAGGATGATTGCTGTAGGAGAATGTAATTTCATTATGATAATAATCTCGAAATATAAACATGTGTCAGCTACCTTTAATTCTATTTCTACATCATTGATGTGATATCTCCGTTATTTTCCATGCTTGGTCATCAAAAGTAAATTCTAATCCAATTGTATAATGACCATATGGACCAGATTTATTTTCTTGCGTAACCAAGACTTTATTCCTATCTAATTGTACCACATCATAGTCATTCTGTTTAATAAACCAAGGGGGCGTTTCCGTAGGGACAATATAAAGCCCGTCATTTTCTTCATAAAAATAGTAATCAACATAAGGTTTAGCAACCTTTTTTGTCGTAATTTTTTCAAACTCATGAAATAAAGACTCTTTTGAAGAATGATTTTCCACCCGATAATTCATATCAATATCCTGTAAGATGGTATTCATGAAGGCATCTGTTAATTGCACTATCTCTTGTTGCGTAATCTTTCTCTCAACTTTTTCTTGGGTGGTATCATCAGACACATCTACACTCACTTGTTGAACCTGCTGCTCCTTAGCAAGCGTATTATGTTCCGCTGGAGAGGGTAGTATAAGTGCAAAAAACATGTAAGATCCAACTAATAATAGAACAAGCCAACTAATCATCGACTTCATGTTATTCTACCTCCTAGTTACTTCTATTAATACTATTCCCTCTACTCTACTATTACTAAACCAAATAAAAAGGAATAAGATATATTATCCTATTCCAAAAGATTCTTACATATGATTATCTCCTAAAATTCCAATGCTATTGATAAATTGCTTTGTGGTTTCGTCACCTAATTCATGCAAAATTCTGTATGCCTCTACCATTTCAGCATCATAATCATCATTGGATTTGTCATTATGATAGGGCATAATTGGCACATGAGAACGAAAAAAAGTTCGATTCGCATCAACAGCCATATTATCTAGTTTAGCACGTAGCATCACAACCTCATCATCGGTTGCATAAATGGTAAAGCTATCGTTATTATCATACTTTATCTGAGATATTTCACCGCTACCGACATTTACATAATATTTTTTTCTTTCCATAACACACCTCCTATCTTTAATTTGTCTAAAAATAGTAAAAGAATGTATGGTTGAACCATTTGAGATAAAGTACAAAAAAAGCTTCAGCCGGAGTTAGCTGAAGTTTTCTCTTATCTATGGATATAATCTAGAAGCTTACTTCGAACAAGCTTATTAGAAGCATTTCTCGGTAAACTACTGACAAAGTATATTTCCTTTGGCAGCTTATATTTTGCAAGTTTTCCCTTGGCATATTCGATAATAGCAGCTTTGGTAATAGCCTCTTCATTAACTACTACGAAGGCAGCTGGAACTTGTCCCCAAACTTTATCCTCGATTCCAATAACCGCGACCTCCTGTAGGCCAACAAATCCAGATAAAACACTTTCTATTTCGGATGGATATATGTTCTCACCACCAGATATTATCAGATCCTTCCGCCGATCGACAACATATAAGAATCCTTCCTCATCTACATAACCAAGGTCTCCTGTATACAGCCAACCATCTTTAAAAGCATTCTTTGTTGCTTTTTGGTTATTATAATATCCACCTGTTACCATTGGTCCCTTTACAGTGATCTCACCAATTTCATTTGGCACGTTTCCGCTGATTCGTAATTGAGCAGGGAATAATGGTTTTCCAGCAGAGCCAATTTTCACTAAGGCATCAGAAGGACTCAGTGTAACGATTTGAGAAGAAGTTTCCGTCATGCCATATGATTGAAAAACTGGAATATGCTTCTCATTCGCTTTTTCTAATAGTGGCTTTGGTGCAGGTCCTCCTCCAAGCAGCATGCATCGGAAGTAACCAGGGAAACGATTCTCCCCTAATAGATTTATCAATCGTTGCATCATGACCGTTACAACAGATGCAATCGTAACCCCTCTATTTAGTATGGCGTCTAATACGACTTGTTCATTAAATTTCTCAACTATATATACCGGCATTCCATAAATTACACTTTTTAAAAAGATGGATAAGCCTCCAACATGAAAATAGGGCAACACAGCTAACCACTTATCCTTTTCAGAAAGTCCTAGGTTTAATGCCGAGCTAATAGCGCTCCACCAATGATTTCCATATGTATGGATTACCCCTTTTGGAAAGCCTGTCGTACCTGAAGTGTAAATAATAGTAATTGGATCGTCCAAGTCAAATTCCGATAAAAGGGCAATATCTTGTCTACTCTCTTCTTCAACCTCTTGAAAACTCTTGACGATATTTACTTTTAAGTCTTTCGCAGAGTCTAATAAGTCATCTGCTGTAATCAGAACCTCTACTTCTGCATCATGAAGCTGATAATTAATTTCATCAGAGGTTAACCTTGTATTAAATAATACAGCTACAGCACCTAGATAACTTAATGCATGAATCGCTACAATCATACTCGAATTATTATTCGATAGTATACCTACATGGCTCCCTTTCCTAATTCCATAAGAAGCGAGTCTTTGAGCAAATTCTTGACTTCTATTCTTCAGTTCAAGAAATGTTATTACCGTACCATCGACCTGTTCGATTGCAGGTTTATTTGGAGCAAGAAAGGCTTGCTTTGATAACCAATGTGGAATAATTTCTGCCACGAAAACACCTCACTGTTGCATCATAAAATCTATCTAATCAAAACGATAAAACCTTTGCTCAAAAAAAGCAAAGGTTTTATCTTCAAGCTATGCAAATCACGGAAAACGCGGGAATTGATCGAAGTCTGGCTTTCTTTTTTCTTTGAAAGCATCTCTACCTTCTTTTGCTTCATCTGTTGTGTAGTAAAGAAGTGTAGCATCTCCACCCATTTGTTGCAGGCCAGCAAGTCCATCTGTATCCGCATTAAAGGAAGCCTTTAGGAAACGAAGTGCAGTAGGAGATTTTTCTAAGATTTCCTCACACCATTGAAGTGTTTCTGCCTCTAGTTGATCCAGTGGTACAACTTTGTTAACCAAGCCCATTTCATAAGCTTCATCAGCATTATATTGGCGACATAAGAACCAGATTTCACGGGCACGTTTATGACCAATAATTCTAGCTAAATAACCTGCTCCATAGCCAGCATCAAAGCTACCCACTTTCGGGCCAGTTTGTCCAAAAATCGCATTATCTGCTGCAATCGTTAAATCGCATACGACATGAAGAACATGTCCCCCACCAATTGCATAACCAGATACCATCGCAATTACAGGTTTTGGTATTGTACGAATTAATCGTTGTAGATCTAAAACATTTAAACGAGGGATTTGGTCATTCCCAACATAGCCACCATGTCCACGAACAGAT
This sequence comes from Ornithinibacillus xuwenensis, assembly GCF_039614845.1. Classification (NCBI taxonomy): domain Bacteria; kingdom Bacillati; phylum Bacillota; class Bacilli; order Caryophanales; family Bacillaceae; genus Ornithinibacillus; species Ornithinibacillus xuwenensis. Next base: position 16,410 of record NZ_JBDIML010000005.1, read on the forward strand.
TGGTCACCACCAGAACAAAATGCTTTGTCACCAGCACCAGCTAAAACAATTACACCAACAGATGAATCGTCACGCGCATCAGCAAATGCATCGATCATTTCATTTACAGTTAATGGCGTAAACGCATTCCGTTTTTCTGGTCTATTAATGGTCACCTTTGCGATACCATTATATTTTTCATAAATAATTTCTTCGTAGTCTCGAACTTTTTCCCATTGTACAGTCATGGAAATCCTCCTTTAATCTATGTATTGGAAACTTCTAAAATAAACTCCTCTACCATTTTACCAAAAATCTCAGTTTGTTCCACATGAATTGCATGGCCTGTGTTCGAAATAATCTTCAGCGTACTATTCTGAAGACGCTTCTGCATCCGTTTATTAATCGCTACAAACTTTTGATCTAGTTCTCCAACAAGTAATAAGACTGGAGTATTTAGGTTCGATAGCTTCGCCCACCAGCTAGGCTGACTCCCCGTCCCCATCGATCGTAAGGAGAGTGCTAACCCTTCTTCTGTTTGGGATAATCTTTCCTTGCGTATACGCTCCTGTATAGAAGGTTGTAACTGCTTTTGTGATGTGAATAACGGAATGTTCTCCCAATAGTCAATAAACAGTTCAAGTCCTTCTTGTTCAATTTTAGTTGCTAGTAGCTCATCTTGCTTTATTCTTTCCTCTCGCTCCTCCACCAACTCTAATCCCGGAGAGGCGCTTTCTAATACTAATGATTGTAGCTGATGTTGATAGAGCATCGCGTAGGTTAATGCTATTCTCCCTCCCATGGAGTAGCCCACTAAATGGAAGGTTTCAACCTGGTTCTCCGCTAAGATAGCATGTATATCCTCACAGCATTGCTCCATAGTGATCGGTGATCCTGTAACTGTTTTTCCATGACCTGGCAAATCAATTAATATAATCTTGAATGTTGATTGATATTGTTGTAAATAATGTGACCAAGTATCCGTACTCCCAGTAAATCCATGTAATAATACGATGGTTTCCCCTTCGCCATATATTTCATACCAATAGTCTATATTACTTCGCTTTATTCGCAATGCATCACCGTCTTTACGATTTCTGCTTCAATTGCTTCCCAAAGCTCACGATGCCATTGTAGATTTTCGTTTCGGTCTGTTTTCACTTCAATAACCGATAATCCCTCTTCCTGATAGCATTCCAATAACACATCATTCAAATCATCAGCCTGTTGAGGAGTGTGGTAGGAACCACCATACATTTCTATCGCTTTTTGAAAATCAATATTTAGCGGCGTTCCAAATAGCGCCTCAAAATGCTTTTCACTTGTAGCTTGTGGTAGGAATGAAAAAATTCCTCCACCATTATTATTAATCACTAAAATGGTAATATTGATATGATAATGCTTAGCAGCTAGTAATCCGTTTAAATCATGGAAAAAAGACAGATCACCAAGCAATAATGTCACAGGAATACCGGAGGAAGCAGCTCCAATACCACTGGAGACCATTCCATCAATTCCGTTAGCACCACGATTTGCTAATAACTTAATGGATTTGGAAGTAGATAGCAGAAATGTGTCTACATCCCGAATCGCCATACTATTTCCCACATAGAGACTACTCTTATCCGGGATCACTTCTAGTAATCGCCTGACAGCTTCCCCTTCTGTTAGCGTTGTATCTGATGCATGTAATGTGTACTGTTTAGCAATGCTATTTAGCTTATTCCATAATGGTAGCCATTCACCATCCCTAATGGTATCTGTTGCACTAGCTTCAATTAGATCAGAGCATAATAAGATAGGATCAGCAAAAATAAATTCAGTAGAATTGCCCACTGGCTCCCGGTATCCTAAATGATTTTCCACAACATATTGCTGTGCACCTGGATTCTCTTTCACATAAAATAAATATGCTTTGGAAACCGGCATTGCACCAAATCGGATGATATAATCAGGCTTTAATAAATTCCTTATCTCTTGATTACGTAAAAAAGCATCATAGCCCTCTATTATATTAGCTTTAGAATGACTTCCAGTTCGAATCTGTGAAAGTGGATCAGCTAAAATTGGCAAGCCCCATTTCTCAGCTAAGAGTGTGATAACCTCTCCTAATTCTTCATCAATTTGTGGACCACAAACAATGACACCCTTTTTAGTTGATTGTAATTTTTCCGATAACTGCTTCACAAGCGCCTCTGGCAATTTCTTTCTTCCATCATGCCAAACATGATAAGGGTCAGCGAGAGGTTCACCCCAAAGATTCTCAATTGAGAAATCAGGGATCAACGGCTCTCGAAAAGGGAAGTTCAAGTGAACAGGACCAGAATTCCCTGACATCGCTTCATGTATAGCTCTTGCAGCCTTTGTTCTCACATAGTTTATCATTGTTCCGGTTGACTCCGGTAAAGCCATTTCGTGAAAATCCTTTACATAATCACCATAAAGCTTTAGTTGATCAATAGCCTGTGGAGCACCAACATCTCTTAGCTCATGAGGCCGATCAGCTGTTAACGCAATTAATGGAACTCTGCTTTGATAGGCTTCGATAATTGCCGGAAAATAATTAGCTGCGGCCGTACCGGAAGAGCATACAAGCGCAACTGGTCGATTGGTTTGCTTCGCCAATCCAAGCCCAAAAAATCCTGCTGATCGCTCATCAATAATAACCCATTCTTTAATATCTGGATGCTCAGCAAATGTCATTGCCAGTGGTGTTGATCTTGATCCAGGAGAGATAACAACATCGGTTAATCCGCTTTTGGCAAGCTCGTCCACAAAGTTTGCAATATATCTAGTAAGTGCTTCAGTGTGATTCATACATTTATCCCCCTAGAACAGTTAGCATCGGTAAGAATTTTAAGCTTGTTTCTTCATATTCTTCTTCAGGATCAGAGTCTTTTACGACACCACATCCAGCAAAAAGCGACGCTTCATTGCCTTGAAGTAAGCCTGATCGAATTGCTACAGCAAACTCTCCATTTTGATTGCTATCTAACCACCCTATTGGCGCACCATACCAACCTCTATCTAGCAACTCATTTTCACGAATAAAGGAAACTGCTTTTTCGCGTGGCTCTCCACCGAGCGCAGGCGTTGGATGTAACTTCTCGATTACATTAAAAATACTATAATCATCTTTTAATATACCGTGAACTGGTGTATATAAATGCTGTAGGTTCCTGAGCTTATATAAGACAGGAGTTTCCGGAATTTGTATACTGCTACAAAGTGATTGAATGGATCCCTTTATCATTTGCACAACATAATTGTGTTCCTCTAAATTTTTCTTATCATGTAATAATTGATAACCGAATTTCTCATCTTCGGTTTGATTTAGCCCTCTTGGCGCAGTTCCTGCAAGACATGTTGAAAGTAATTGGCTTTCTTCAACCTTCACTAGTCGCTCAGGTGTTGCACCAATAAAACAATCTCCAGCTTGTTCATACGCAAATACATAGCTTGTTGGTTGGCTTTCCATCAAGCTTGCTAAAACCGCTGTAACATTAGCTTCTTCCGTAAGCTTTAGACGTAATTCTCTTGCAAGAACAATCTTATCTGCCTTCCCAGAAGATATATACTGTGTAGCCTTGCCGACCGTATTTTTCCATTGGTGTGGTTGAATTTCTTCTCTCGCCTTCACCTGTATATCATGTAACGTAGTGTCTGCATGAGATAGAAGAATTTCTTCTTTTTCTAATATATAACGAGCTATTTCACTCGGATTATCCACTTTGTTGACCATTACAGTGTACGTAATATAGGCTTGCTCTCTATCTTGAACTAATGTAAATTCAGGAATTCTAAGCTCACTCTTAGAGAATTTCTTCCATAAAGGGGTCCGTGCCTTTAATGGATCAAAGGCCATCCCTCCCATTGCTGTAACACCAGTACCTGGTGTCTGATAGTTATTATTAATAATTGCATTATGTAATAGAGCATTCCATTTTTTATGAATGGTTTGTAAATTCACTTCTTCATCAGCTATCAAATAGGCACTTCCAAGTCCAACCATCGTAAAGTTATCGATTGTACTAGACCAAAAAGATCGATTGGTTTTTAAGTGCTTCCCTGCTTCGAAAAATTGAAGTGCATCAACTTCATCTATTTTTTTCGTAAAGCTTACAAGTCTTGATTCAGAGGACTCTATACTATTTACTGCCATTTCTAGAGTTGATTCAAGTGTTTCCTCTCTCACCTTTATCATCAGGTAAACCTCCATAACGTACTATAACTCAATTATATTCTATTCTCTTTTTCATAGTTTCTCAAGGAATCAACCATCTATTATGAAATTCTCATGAATTGTCTTATCGTATTTACGATTATTTCTCGGAATTGACACTCCTAGCCTTTTTCCCTAAACTTAATATGATATACACTGAGATTGATGTATCAGGGGGATAATGTATTATGGTTACAACCAATAAGGATTCAATAAAAAAAGCTCTAAATGAGCGCGACGGCTTTCAAATTTGGTGGCGATTATTACGACCACATACTTTAACCGCTTCTTTCATTCCGGTTTTTGTGGGTACAATGATTGCATTAAATGATAATAGCATTCATATATTCGTATTTATAGCAATGCTAATCGCTTCCATGTTAATTCAATCCGCAACGAATATGTTCAATGAATATTATGATTATGTTCGAGGAGTTGATACGGAAAATTCTGTTGGAATTGGTGGCACAATTGTACGAGATGGGATAAAACCAAAAACAGTATTAAGATTAGCACTAATATTTTACGCTATTTCAGTACTACTTGGTGTCTACATCTGTATCGCTTCTAATTGGTGGATTGCTGTAATTGGCTTAGTTTGTATGTTATTAGGGTATTTCTATACCGGAGGGCCACTTCCTATTTCCGCTACCCCACTTGGAGAGATTTTCTCTGGGTTTTTTATGGGAACAGTCATTATCGGTATCAGCTACTATATCCAAACCGGTTCTCTAACTAGTCAAGTAATTTGGATTTCTATTCCAGTTGCAATCTTCATTGGTTGCATTATGCTTTCCAATAACATTCGTGATTTAGATGGTGATAAAGAAAGCGGCAGAAAGACTCTTGCGATCTTGCTTGGGAGGCCAAATGCAATTCGATTCTTAGGACTATTATTCATTCTAGCTTTTGGTCTTACTGTTCTTTATGTAATCTTAGGAATCCTACCATTGTGGTCTTTAATCACTTTACTTGCAGCTGTTTTGGCAATTAAGGTTGTGAGAAACTTCCAAGGAAAAACTCAGCCACTAGAAATGATGCCTGCAATGATGATGACAGGAAAGACGAATACCATTTATGGATTTTTACTAGGTATTTCTTTATTAACAAACTATTTCATCTAAGATATCGACAGAACCAATCATTTTATTAGGGGGAGAGTTAGATGGAATTTAAAAATACATTAATGGAATCACTTGGAATTGAGGTAGTCTCACTCGATAAAAATCGAGTTGAAATGACGATGCCGGTCGATGGACGCACGCATCAGCCATTAGGTTTCCTTCATGGAGGCGCAAGCATTGCACTAGCTGAATCGGCTGCTAGTATTGGAGCATGCTTACATGTTGACCTTGAAAGCTATCATGTTTTTGGTATTGAAATCAATGCTAACCATGTAAAAAGTAAACGAGATGGGACGGTAACTGCAATTGCAAAACCTATCCACGTTGGTAAAACTACAATGGTATGGGAAGTAACCATTCAAGACGAGGAAAGTAATCTTATTTGCATATCCAGATGTACAATAGGTGTAGTTCCAAAAAAAAGCTAATCCAACTATTTTTGGATTAGCTTTTTTCATATGCGCTATGCAAATTTTGCCTGTTGTTGTTCGATCCAGCGGCGCATTTTAATAAAGATAGGAATAAATAGTAAACCAACAATGATTCCTTTTACAACATTAAACGGTAAAATCCCAACCCAAACGAGTCCTAATTTCGCCGCATGATTCATATCTCCCCAGCCCATCATTAAAGAATATGCTGGCAATAATACGAAATAATTGAATATCCCCATTCCAATAGCCATTAAAATCGTCCCTGTCACAAGCCCTGAAACGATGCTTTTAACACCTTTTCGATACCTATGGTACAGAATCCCAACTGGTACAACAAACATAATACCAGCTAAAAAGTTAGCTGTTACCCCTACAATTTCTCCTCCACCGATTGCTAGGTAAAGAACATTTTTAATCGCCACTACGATGACACCTGCTAATGGTGAAAAAATTAACGATGCCATCAACGCCGGTACATCACTAAAGTCAATCTTCAAATAACTTGGTAGAAGTGGCAATGGAAAGTTAATAAAAAATAATAATAAAGAAACTGCTCCTAGCAGAGATAAAATAATGAGTCTTGCTAGGTTTGATGATTGCATATTTCTTGCTTGCATCATCGTTCTCCTCCTTCATCTGTTATCGATTCCCATCTCGTGATGAAGGATAAGCTTCTCCCACAAAAAATCAAAACCCTAAAAGCACGACCTAGTGGGGGCTTTTAGGGTTCTATAATCATAGGAAATAAGGCGCAAAATAGCACCAATGTTCAGCTCGACATCTTCTCCCATCCAGACTTTAACTGTCGGTCCTGGACTTACACCAGGTCAACCATTTGAAATATTTCAAACAGTTCACGGACTTTGAACACAGCGTTCATTACCGTCGGTCGGGAATTTCACCCTGCCCCGAAGATGGAATCGATATTTTATTGTCACTTATTATTATACATTCCACTGTTTCGTTTGAAAAGAGGTTTGCTTAAAGGAAATAATAAAAGGTGTAGAAGCAATGCTTCTACACCTTTTTAGCTCAAGGATTAATTTTTCCAATTGCCTTTTAGCTTCCCTTGAACTTGACTATTACTTCCATTATCACCTTCACCAGTGTTAATGAATAGTTTTCCTTCTGCTTGCTGACGAGCCTCGTTTCCAAAGTCATCCTTAACAATTACTTCAATAACAGCACCTTCAGCCATTACATTGCTAGTTGCAGTCCAATAACCTACATAATGTCCATCAGATGTTTCCATCATCGGAAGCTCTGTTGGGTTAGAGAATGTCGCCATTGCGCCGCCTAAATTTGTAAGTGGCATATGAATGACATAAGTTGCTCTTAAGTCTGCTTCACTATCAAATTCAATCTTGACACTTTCTCCAGCTTCCAAATAATGATCCTCTGTAGGTGTCAAATTCGTAATTTCTGGCAACGTATAATCAGCAGTTATTGTAACGGATTCAGTTGAAGTGTTTCCAGCTAAATCTTGAGCAACTACTTCAATCGTATTTTCACCTTCGTCAAGCAAAATACGTTTAGAATAGTTTCCATCTTCGTCAACCGTTGCTGCTTGACCATTCACCTTAACAAAGTCAAGGTTTTCGTCATCTACAGTTCCCTCTACAGTTACTGTTTCACGGTTTGTTTCGTCACCATCTGCTGGGTTATCGATGGTAAGCTCTGGTGCATTCGTATCTAAATTAACCGTAACAGCTTCAGATACGCCTGCTTCCTCACCATTTACAATTGAAGCTGCTGTAAATACGTTTTCACCTTCTGTTAGCTCTGTATCGAATGAGAATGTTCCATCTTCACCGACTTCAACGCTTCCGACTTCTTCTCCATTATTCGATAAGGTTACAGTTGTTGTCGGAGAAGCATTTCCTTCAACTGTTACATTAGCTTCATTTGTGTATAAATTATCAGCAGGTGACGTAATTACCGGAGCTTCGACTTCATATGCAATTCGAGCACGAATCATATAGTTACCTTCATCGGCTGGTGCTTCACTCCATGCACCACCAACTAATTGATAGCTTCTTCCAGCATTTGCACTGCTTTCATCTGTTGCTAAACCTGGAGTATTTGGATTCGGATCTGTCTGGATATAAACCATATAGAAGTCGCCATTTACTTGGATATTATGCTCGCGTAAATCAACTACTGTCCATTCATCCAAGCTTCTAATAGCTTCTGCATCAATTGGTCCTGCTAGTTTTTCACCTGGCAATCCATCTTCTCCTGAAGCATCCCAGACTTCAACCGCAAAGTTTGTTCCGCCTGGGGTTGGCCAATCTGTTCCATGGAACTGGAATACACCATCTGTTACAAGTGCACTTTCTTGACCTTCTGGTAAGGACATTTTAACAGCCCAGCCATTACCGGCATCATAGAATGCACGAGCATTTTCTGCCGTTCCATCATCATAACCAATTTCTCCACCAGGGTATGTGAAGTATGGTTCTAGTTCAATGTTTAATTCCTTATCGGAATCAAACGTCACTTCTAATTCCTGACCATGGTAGTCTCTTGCAATTACTTTTAATGTGTACGTTCCTTCATATGCTGTAATAGAATAGTTACCATTTTCATCTGTCATAACAGGCTGAACATTCGCATCCTCTACCAATAATACAGTAGCACCTTCAATCGGATTACCCGATTTTTGGCTTGTTATTGTACCGGATACGGTAGCCTTTGGTAGCTCTTCTAAATTAAAGTTAGCTGTTACTGTTGCATCAGGATCCAATGAAATTGTCTGCTGTTCAGAGCGGAAACCATAAGTTTCTGCTACTACAGTAAATTCACCCGCAGGATGTGTCATAGAATATGATCCATCAGCAGGGTTTGTCATAACGGAACGACCACTTTCAAGTACACTTACTTGTGCAGCAAGTGGTAATGACATTGGAGTAGCTTTTTCAACTACTGTGTCTTCTTCTTTAGCAACGGAATCAGCTGCTTTGTTAAGCTCAACTTTTTTCGCAGATTCATCTGCTTTCAAGTTATTTTCTTGTGTAATTTCACTACCCTTATCTTTTGCTAAGCCTAAAGATGTTTCGGATAGTGCTACATCGTCAATATACCATCCTTCTCTTACAACACTTCCATCTGAAGTGTATTTAAAGCCAAGGTATACGCGCTGACCACTGTATTCAGATAAGTCAACTTCTGCACTTTCCCAGCCATCCGTGTCACCACTATATTCCACTAGTTCGGTCCAGTTTTCACCATCTGTTGAGATAACAACATAACCGAAATCATAGGCAGTACCTGAATCATACATTTCAAGATTATGCCATTGTTGGAATTGCAAATATGCTGAACCTTCTGGTAGATCCACTGGTGGAAGCATCAATGTCGAATCTGCACCACTTTCATACGTATCATCTAAATCTGTACCATAGACCTTCGCTCCAGAGTATGCTTCTCCAGGACCTGATACCGGCTCTCCCCACTCCCATTCACCATTACCAAATGCAGACCATCCTGCTGGTGTTGTTTCAAAGTCTTGGAAGTAACCAGTTGTAATTCCAGCATTCACAGCGATAGAGAATACATCACTTTCCACTGGATTATTACCGAAATCGGTCACTGTAAATTTATAATTTAATGTACCGACTTCAATTTCCTCACCTGGAATCGTTGCAACAAACTCACCTGATGCATGATCACCAGAAGATTGAGTTGCTTCAACAGTTTGCCATTCGCCATCGTTATTTTGATAGCTTAATTCTACTGATACTATACCTACATTATCAGATACATTTGCTGATAGATCTAAGTCCATTCCAGCAAATGTTTCACTTGGACCGCTATGCTCTAATACAGGATCTTCTGTATCTTCACCATCCATTGTGACTTGACCTTCAATCGTACCAAGACCATTCATCACAGAGGAAACAGCGTCATAAGCATTCACTAATCCGTGTCCAAAACCATTATTAGGTGATTCTGGATATTCACTATTTGTTAACGGGATTGCAGTGTCCGTTAAAATTTGTTCAATATCATCAACAGATAAGCTTGAGTTGGCTTGTAATAATAATGCAACTACAGCTGAAACAGCTGGACCAGCCATAGAAGTACCATTCCATCCACCTTCATATGCTCCGCCAGGAACAGATGAACGAATATTAACACCAGGAGCTGAAATCTCAGGCTTTATTTCTCCATAAGGTGATGGCCCTTCTAATGAGAAGCTTGCAAGATTATTATTGATGTCAGTCGCACCTGTTGCAAATGACTCTGGATAGTTGGCAGGAACTGCAATAGAACCTGGACCACCTGGGTTAAATAAATCTGTATTACCAGCAGAGAACTCTGGGAATATACCGGCTGCACGCCATGCAATAACTACATCACGATACCATTCATCTAGACCTGATCCGCCACCCCAAGAGTTATTAATTACATCTGGAGCCATTGATACATCGCCACCTGGAGCTAGCATCCATTCACCAGCTGCTAGGATTGGTGCATCAGTACCACTTCCACTTGCATCAAAAATTCTAGCTGAAATAAATTTAGCACCAGGAGCAACACCGATTTGGTTAGAACCATCTGGCTCACTTCCAACCATTGTTCCAGTTACGTGTGTACCATGACCATGATCATCGTATGGTTCTGTTACACCATCAATAGCATCAAAGAAGCTATAGGTATGGTCTACTTCACCTGTTGCAGCATTGTAACCACGATACTTTTCCTGTAAAGCTGGGTGGTCCCACTGAACACCACTATCGAGACTTGCTACAACAATACCAGAACCATCAATTCCCATATTCCATACCTGTGGAGCACCAACACGCTCAACGTTCCACTCAACATTTGCAATTTCAGCTTCAGTTGGCTGTGCTTTTTCATCCACAGTTACTTCAAATAGATGACGTGTTTCATCTTTAAGTATCTTTTCAACTTCAGGGAAATTTGCTATTTTCTCAGCAACTTCCTTCGTTGCAGTAACCGCAATACCATTAACAATATGGTATGGTCTTACATTTTCTGCATTTCCCTTTGAAACCTCTTGCTCTAGAAATTTCATAACATTCTTCTGTGATTCAGTAGCAGTTGCTTTTAATTCAGAAATAACAGCTGAACGCTGCGCAATTTCTGCGTTAAATGCAGATAGACTAGCTTTTTTAGCATTTGCTTTTGCCTTGCTAGCTGCTTTCTCAACATCTGCTTTTTCCTTAAATTTAACAATAAACGTGACTTTCTCATTATCTTTAAAGTCACTAACCAATCGTTCGCTTACTTTTGTAGCACTTACACTTGCTTTGGACGAGCCATTCAAGCTTACACTCGTACCAGAAAGAGACTCTGCTGTAGCCATTACTGGCGTAATTAAACTAAGCACCATCAGCACTATTCCAAATAGACTAAATGCTCTTACTTGATTACGTCTTTTTCTCCTCATTTTCTATCCTCCCATTTTTTTATTTCCTTGGTAAAGCGGCAACTAACTCTTTATCCCTCCTTTGCTAAAAAATTGCAATATTGCGAAAAAACTAGTTGCTATGTTTTGGAGGAATCTAGTTGTTATATTAAATATAGAGGATAAAAAGAGTGGATGGTGTCGAAATTAGTCTATAAAAATCTGAATATTCCAAATTAATTAAATAGTACTATTTATTGAATAAGTTTTTTAGGTATAAAGCATTGAAAGTTATACGATAGACGGTACATAAAATAGCCCCCTATCACTACTAAATAAAACTTCTCTTTGTACTTTCCTATCACATGAAAGAAATTTAATCATTTCGACCTAAATATTCTAGTAATTTTACGCTATCCTGCGTAAAAAAATTTTGATGTCTATTAAATAAGCCCTTTATCCGAAGAATGACCTATAAAAATATTGTACAACTCATGACTAAATACCTTTTCCATTGATGTACATTGGATAATCTATGGCGAAATAAAGAGTAATTCATGGTATTTTATCTGTCAGCATTCGACATTAAAAGACCTTGAATCGACATTTGATTCAAGGCCTTTTGCAATTGACTAATCTTCTAATGGATTTAAACTCTCATTTCCATTTAAACTTGCTATCATAGACACTAACAATTCAATCTCTTGATCGATATCTATAAGACTCGCCGTTTCAACAGGTGAATGCATATACCGCAAAGGTAACGAAACTAAGGAAACCGGTACTCCCTTACCTGTATATCGCATTTTATCTGCATCTGTCCCAGTGCTACGAGGTGTTAATTCGTACTGTACTTCCATGTTCAGATTCTTCGCAGTCTTTTCAAGTAGCTGATTTATTTTACGATTAATTGGAGCACCTTTGGCAAGAACTGGACCCTTCTCAAGTTTTACATCTCCATACTTATTTTTATTGACTCCGGGGTAATCAGTTGCAAAGGTTACATCACAAGCAATTGCCATTGTTGGTTCAATACCAGCAGCTGCAAAGTAAGCACCACCCATATTTGTTTCCTCATTGACTGTGCTAGCAGCATAGACACCCACTGCACAGCCTCTTTGTTTCAATTTTCGTAATACCTCTGCAACAATAAATGCTCCTGTTCGATTATCAAGACCTCTGCCAGAAACATACCGATCCATTAAGATTTCTGGCTCCGTTTTATAAACCACTAGGTCCCCAATCTGAACATAATTTTCAGCTTCTTCCTTTGTTTGAAATCCACAATCTATAAATAAATCTTCCAAGTCAAAATCATTTTTCAAGCCACCATGATGTTGTGCATTTACACCGATTATACCAGTAAGGGTCTTTCTATAGCCATGTACGGTTGTCTTCATCCCTACAGCTGCCTTCGGATTTATACCACCCATTTTGTCAAAATGTAGGAATCCATTCTCATCGATCCGATTTATCACTAATGCTATCTCATCACAATGTCCGGCTAACAAGACTTTAAAGGGTGATTGGGGATTTAAAACACCAATTACATTTCCAGCATTATCCGTTAAGACATCATCAGCAAACCCCTTATAATATGCCATCATTTTCTTTTGTATTTCTACCTCATCACTTGACGGAGATGGCGTTTTTAGTAGCTCAAGCAAAAAATCTCTATTCGTTTTCTCCATAGCGAACAACTCCTTCATATGTATAATTTGTAATCCTATCATATCAAATAACATTCTGATAAGCACTTTTATTTACGAGGGACTTTTTAAAGACTAAACTGTCATTATAAATATAGAAGGAGGTAATTGGATGACGTTAAAGGAATGGTTTGAAAAAGCGATGTCACACGAGAAATATATCGACTTGATGGAAACACATAAAGAAAATTTACTACATGTTTACAATACTTTTGCGATACCAGAGGATTCCGAGTTTTTTTCCATGTTAAAGCACAAGAACTTGCGTGTTATCGTGCTTACGGAGGATTGGTGTGGCGACGCCATGATGAATGTGCCAATACTTCTTCGTCTTGCCGAAAAAACTGGAGTGGAAGTACGCATGTTACTCCGAGACCAAAACCTAGAATTAATGGATCAATATTTAACGAATGGAAAATCTCGTTCCATCCCAATCTTTATATTCATTGATGAAACTGGAAATGAAGTTGCAAAATGGGGACCGCGTGCAGATGACGTCCAACAGTTTGTAGATGAATTAAGAGCAACGCTTCCTGATAAAGAAGCAGACGAATATAAAGAGAAGTTTAATGAAATGATTAACACATTAACAGACACATATAAATCCAATGAAAAGCTATGGAATGAAGTATATTCTAGCTTAAAAAATACATTAGTAACCATCTAACTTAAACCAAGTGAACCTATTTGATATAGGTTCTTTTTTCATATGCTCTATGATGTTGCACATACTACAAAGATAAGAGAACGATTATAGGGTGAGTATATGAATCTTGAGATTTTTAAGCATGTCTACTTTCGACTACCAACATTAATCCGCTTAATCATAACCGTTATTTTTGTCATGATAGTATTCGGGACAGTCATCCATATCATCGAACCACAACAATTCCCAACGATATTCGACGGGATATGGTGGGCGGTAGTCACTGGTTCAACCGTTGGATATGGCGATTATGTACCGTTATCAAACCTAGGTAGAATAATTGCAATGCTATTAATTCTAACTGGAGGAGGATTAATAACCTTTTACATAACTGCATTCGCTGCTTCTACGGTTCAGCACGAACGAGATTTATCAGAAGGAAAGGTTGCATATAAAGGAAACCATCATATTATTTTTGTAGGATGGAATGAACGTACGAGAATCCTAATTGATCGTACATTAAAGCACAATCCGAAGACCGAAATTGTTTTAATTGATCAGACCCTTGCTCATATGTCCTATCAACATTATCCAGTACATTTTATTCACGGTGATCCAACTGACGATTATTATTTACATAAAGCAAATATTCATCAAGCGACAAATGTAATCATTACTGCAGATAATCAAAGAGATGAAAAGCAGGCAGATAATCATGCAATTTTGACTACGGTTGCGGTAAGAGGGAATAATAAAATGATTCCAATTATCGTTGAAATCCTTTCTTCAAATCAAATTGAGAATGCAAGACGAGCAGGTGCCAATACAATCCTCCGGCCAAATGACTTTATGAGTGCCTTGTTATTCCATGAAATCTATAAGAATAAGTCGAAGCCCTTTGAATCGGTAATACACCTATTAAACGATCAGCAGATTCGACATTTCACATTGCCTGAAGAGTTTTTGAATAAACCCTTCATAGATGTCCTACATGATTTAAAAATGAATGAACATCTATTGATAGGAATCATACGTGATGGTAAATGGATGCTTAATCCAAATAAGGAAACTGTTCTTATAAAAGATGATATCCTTATTACAATCATTCGTTGGTAACAAGAATATTTTTGCCTCAATCCAAATTGTATGTTAAAATTATAAATTGCGTGACAAGAAACGAAGGTATAGGAGATGTTCAGCATGACAGATAAGTTTGAAACTGGTCAAGTTATTGAAGGAAAAGTAACGGGAATTCAACCTTATGGTGCATTTGTTGCACTTAATGAAGAGGTTCAAGGATTGGTTCACATTTCAGAAGTAACACATGGATATGTAAAGGATATAAATGATCATCTAACAGTAGGTGATGAGGTAACTGTTAAAGTTATTAGTATCGATGAAGAGAAAAATAAAGTATCACTTTCCATCCGTGCTACAGAAGAACCACCAAAGAAACATTCAAAACCACAGCAACAAAAGAAAACAGTTAAATTAGAAGAAAACACTTCAGGATTCAATACTTTAAAGGAAAAGCTTGAAGAGTGGATTGAACAATCTGAAGATCGTGGATCATTTAAAAACTAAATTTAATTCCTTGTAGAGGCTTCTCCCATCAACATTATCCTTGAATGTTAATATTGATGGGAGAAGCCTCTTGAATTATGTCATTTTAGTTTGTACATGTTTCGCCCTACACATAAGATAATAGATAATCTATCTTGATTTTGTATCACCGCTTCAGTTAAAGTAAAAAATGAAATAAAAGAATAACTTTCTCATAATAAGGAGGACAAAATGACACATATACAATTTTCCTATAAAAACGCACTCGATTTTCTAAAGGAAGATGAACTAGAAAATTTATCTGGGTTTGTACAGGTTGCCCATGAAGCAATACATAATAAAACTGGTGCTGGAAACGACTTTCTTGGATGGGTAGATCTACCCCAGGAATACGACAAAAATGAATACAGCCGTATTAAAGCCGCTGCTGAAAAAATTAAGAATAACTCCAATATTTTACTTGTGATTGGAATTGGCGGCTCGTACTTAGGAGCCAAAGCTGCACTTGAAATGTTAAATCATAGTTTTCAATCGATGCTTTCAAAAAAGCAACGAAACGCACCACAAATTATTTTTGTTGGCCATCATATGAGTTCTACCTATATGAAAGAACTATTTGATGTATTAGAAGGCAAAGACTTCTCCATTAATATTATTTCGAAAAGTGGAACGACAACGGAACCTGCTATTGCATTTCGCATCTTTAAAAAATACTTAGAAGAAAAGTATGGGAAAGAGGAAGCAAAATCCCGAATATTTGCAACAACTGATAAAGCTAGAGGTGCATTAAAGGGAGTGGCTGACGAGGAAGGCTATGAAACATTTGTTATTCCCGATGATGTAGGCGGAAGATTCTCCGTATTAACTGCAGTTGGATTACTACCCATCGCTGTTAGTGGTATTAATACGGACGAAATTCTTAAAGGCGCTCAAGCAGCTTTAAAGGATTTCAATAACCCATCATTAGAAAAAAATATTGCCTACCAATATGCCGCCTTACGAAATGTTTTATACAACAAAGGGAAAACAATAGAAATGCTTGTTAATTACGAGCCAGGATTACAGTACTTTTCAGAATGGTGGAAGCAATTATTCGGTGAGAGTGAAGGAAAGGATCTAAAAGGAATTTTCCCAACCTCAGCAAACTTCTCCACTGACCTTCATTCACTGGGGCAATATATTCAAGAAGGACGACGTGATCTTTTTGAAACGGTTATCCATGTAGGGAAATCTAAGTTCGATTTAACACTTAGTGAAGATGAAAAAGATTCTGATGGACTTAACTATTTAGCTGGTAAGACCATTCATGAAATAAACGATAAGGCGTATCAAGGAACATTATTAGCGCATACGGATGGCGGTGTGCCAAACTTGGTTATCAACGTTCCATCACTAGATGCTTTCACTTTCGGATACTTAGTTTATTTCTTTGAAAAAGCATGTGCATTAAGTGGCTATCTCTTAGGGGTTAATCCATTTAACCAACCAGGTGTGGAGGCATATAAGAAAAATATGTTCGCATTATTAGGAAAACCTGGATTTGAAGCCGAAAAGGCAGAATTAGAGAAACGATTGAAATAAGCAAAAATAGGCAACCTTGCTCGTAAGCAGGTGTTGCCTATTTTTTGTTTATTCTCTCGAGATGCTTGATATCTTCCACAATCCATTGGTATGCTTCAATTGAACGGTTACCGCTATTTTGGAATCTTCTTCCCACTGATATTCTACTAGATAAATCGTCGCTTGATTATCTGTTGGATAATCCATTACTAGGAATTGAATTTCATTCTTCAGACTCCACCAATTAATTTCTTGTAATTCACTGCTAGTAACGGTTAATGAAGAATACGTCTTTACGTCATCTTTTTGAAAAGCATACGTATAAAGTGAAAGAATATCTATCGGACTTTTGTCTGTTAATAAAGCTTGGTCTATACGATCTTTATAGGAATCATATAACTCCACTGTCTGAATCGTGAATGGCCAACTATCTACTCGGACTATATCCTGATAATGAACATGTCGAAAACGCTCATCAAACAAAAATTCCAATTGATCAGGATTAACCACGCCACTATAATTCATCCAATTGCTTTTTTCCCACTCCTGAACAGCTACGTTTATAATATCCCAAAAGACTGAGTCTTCATGCTCTTCGAGAAACTGTTTGAATTCTTGCTTACTCTCCTCCGTGAGCGGACGCGTTTCATCTGGTCCCATAAGGTAAATATCTAAGAAGAAATAAGCATCATAAATTAGATTCTCTTTAAAAAATCTAGAATAATCCTGACCATATTCCATAAGTAATGCTTCCAATTCAAGCAAATAATCTGCTCTCGCCTCCCAAGCGCTATCCGATCCCATCGCATAACTGAAAGTATTAGTTCGTTTTGCATAGTCAACATATTTAACATAGCCTTCACTAAAACCTGCCTGGATAATCTGTTGCTTTAAGTTATCATAATTAACTTGAACCGATATATAATTGGTTTTGGAATCCATGCTTAAGGAATAACCTTGCTCCTTTAGAATTGTTAAAAACTTTCTTATTTCATCTGAACCAGAGCCAGTAAAGGTTTCTGGGTTTTCCTGTGCAGCAATAATTTCAGGGTATTCCGGAATTTTAATTTGATTGTCTATTAATAGCTCACCTAAATATTCCTGTAGGTTGCTTTGGAACATCGCTACAACATTCATTAACATTAATAATTGTTCATCTTCTTCTGTATGGTTCAACTCCTTGAATGCCATCGATGGAGTAGTTAATACAGAATCTATGTATTCTTTTGTTTGGTCGATCTCATCACCAACTCCAGAATCAGAATATTGCTTTAAATCCTTAATAGTTTGTTCAATCATTGCTACATGAGAGAAGTTACTAATATCCTCAAGACCTATTTCTTTCTTAAAATCTTCAATAGCATTTGCTAGGTATTCCTTTAATTCAGGATCAATTTCATTGCTCTCGACTAAAGCAGATTCCTCAAGTTCATCTTCTGTTTGTTCTGCTTCACTGGCACGTTTCTTATCCCAATCCAAATAAGTCAATGAAATAATTGTAAATAAGATTACACCTAAAACAGCTATAACGGAGGGTAAAAACTTTTTAGCAGCGTGAAGACGTCTTCTAGGCTCTGTTCGGTGGATTAGCTCTTCTTTATCCATAAATTCCGGTAATCGTTCATAATCATATTTCATCTCATGAAGGATTTCATCCAATTGTTTTTCTTCCATGAGGATATCCCCCCTTTGCTTCTGTCTGTTCAAAGCTTTTCTTTAACAGCTTTTTTCCATGAAGCATTCTTGTTGTAACAGTAGAGGTTTTACATTTTAATATCGTTGCTATTTCTTCATAGGTTTTGTCATGGAAATAATAGAGGATAAGTGGCAATTTATAGTTAGTGTTCAATCCCTGCATACATTCATGCAGCATCATATGGTCTTGCTTATCAAAATAATACCCATACCGCTGACTTACTTTTTGCTCCTGATAGGATTGATTCATTAGCTTTTGTTCTCTTTTTTGTTTACGATGATAGGCTTTAGCTGTATTAATGGTAATTTGATATACCCGGACTGATAATATCTCATGACGAAAACGGTCCATTTTTTGCAATATCGTTGAAAATATATCTTGTACAATATCAGCAATATCCTTCGGGTTCACACCTACTTGAAAAGATAGACGCTCCACAATAGGTTTATATTTCTCTACGAATTTCGTAATTGCTGCATGATCGTTTTCTTTGACAAGCTGAATGACTTCTTCCTCGTTCATTTGCTATCCCCCTATATTGTGGCTACTCCTATATGTAACGTCTGGGGAAGTAAAAATGTTTCAGTAGCCAAAAAAAATTTAAAAAGAATGTTTAATATTATTGTAACAGGGTATAACTAGTATTGTAAGACTTTCTCGTATTCCCCCTGTAGGCAAGGCGTAGTTTAAACGCTTTGCTTTTTTTTGTTCTTTTTTAGACTAGTTCGTTATAATGACTGTAATGGAATTATGGGAGGTTATTATAATGGGAATATTTGAGAAAGTTTATGACCGGAAAAATACACGTTCTGTCAAATGGGATATGCTAGATGCAGTTTTCCAATCGGAGGATGTCCTACCAATGTGGGTTGCAGACATGGATTTCAAGGCACCTGAGGCTGTCAATAATGCCATTACTTCAAGAGCTCAGCACGGTATTTATGGTTACACCGTTGTTGACGATGATGTCAAAAATGCAATCGTTCATTGGGTGTCCAAAAGACATAGTTGGACTATTAAACCACAATGGCTTTCATTTAGTCCAGGGGTTGTAACAACCTTACATATGGCAATCCAAGCACTAACTGAACCGAAAGACTCTATATTAATCCAAACACCTGTTTATACCCCGTTTTATCAGGTTATTGAAGCTCATGACCGTAATATTATAAAAAATCCATTAGTACGGAAAGATAATACGTATGTTATTGACTTTAATGATTTAGAAAGTAAGTTTCAACAAGGAGTAAAAGCATTCATTTTATGCAACCCGCACAATCCTGTTGGAAAGGTTTGGAACAAAGAAGAACTAGAAGAGATTGCAAGATTATGTCTAAAATACAATGTTCTTATTCTGTCAGATGAAATTCATTGTGATCTAACCTTTCCAAATCATAATCATATACCTATTGCTTCCTTATCGGAAGAAATTGCTAACTGTACAATTACCTGCATGGCTCCATCTAAAACTTTTAACCTAGCAGGTCTTCAAGCATCCTATGCCATTACAGCAAACAAAGAATACCGAAGAATGCTTGAGAAACAATTTTCCATCCAAGGCTTCCATGGACTAAATATAATGGGGAACATGGCACTTGAAGCTGCCTACCAATATGGTGAAGCTTGGTTAGATGAACTACGTATCCTATTAGAGGATCATCGAAATTATGTTATCCAAGAACTGGAATCCCATACAGATTTACGGGTCATCCGTTCAGAGGGTACTTACTTACTATGGATAGACTGTCAATCCCTTAACATGGATTCAAAAGCATTAAAGAAATTCTTTGTTGAAAAAGCTCGTGTTGGACTAAATAACGGGGTTGACTATGGTGATGATGGCGATCAATACATGAGAATGAATATTGGTTGCCCAAGAGAAACATTAGAAGAAGGCGTTAAACGAATAATTGATGCTATAAATAATCAGTAATAAACTTAGTAGCGCGGCATTGTGATATGCACGCGCTACTTTTTTATTACTCTTCTTGTTTTTCATTAAATTCGGTTGGGTCGGTTGGAGATTCTGTTGAAGCTTCTTTATCTCCTGAATTAATTTTGCCACAAATAATTCTCGAACCTGAATTACCACTCGGTTGCGATACGCCATCATCCTGTGAATCAGTAACAATTAAGGAAGTACCTTCTCCTCTTAACAGAGACATTTTACCTTCCTTTAATGTTGCACGTGGAAGCATTAGCTCTGCATCAACTAATCCTCCTCCATCTGCTTCGATATTGGGCAAATCTCCTAAATGAGAGCCCTTCGGATGCATGAGACCATGCTCTTTACCTTCTGGATCCAAGTGATTTCCAGCACTTTTAAAGTCTGGCCCTTCACACTTTGCATACTCATGGACATGAATACCATGAAAACCTGGGGTTAACCCTTCTAGCTTAAGCTTAATCTGGACCCCATCAGGCTGCTCTAATAGCTGTGCTGTTCCAACCATATCTCCTGAAGCATTATACATGTCTACTGATTTCGATGTCTCTGCTTTACTCTGACATGAAACCAAAAATACGATAGATAATAGGAATACAAGTACTAATCGCATATTCACTGCCCCTTTTTTCGGTCCTTGTCGCTTAGTATTTGCAAAATTTATTAGCATAAACATTTGAACTCAAAATTGTAAAGGTTCAGTCGAGATTCGTAAGCAGCGTATAAAAAAAGCACCTGCCTAATTAGACAAGGTACTTTCTAGCATTATAACGTCTCATTATTATCTTGCTTACCAAGATTTTCTTCATATTGTTGATTGAATTTCTTTTCTTGTTTTTTGGAATGCTTATAAAGCAAGTACATAGCTACAACCGCTCCAATAGCAAATATTGCCAGAGTTATGACAGCAGGTATATACTCTGATTTATCCTCAGGAAAATATAAAAATGGCATCATGTTTACATCACGTCCTTCTTCACCATTAGTATAACAAATATTAATGAAGTGCAACATGCATGAACATAATTGTTCGATATTTTGTTAAAAATTTGGCACAATGAAGAAAAGGAGGATGACGTATGCTTAATTTTGCGATAGGAGATTATGTACAAGTACCATACAAGTCCGGGATTTATATTGGTGAGCTTATTGAAGACCGAAATGATAAATATCTTGTCAAAGTGTTAGCAGTAATAAAGCACCCATTACAAGGTGATCTTCACCACCCTAAACAGGTTGAAGGGGTCCTCTTTCACGAACGAAAAGCACTTGCCCAGTACGAGAAGGTAACTATTTTAAAGGACGTCATAACGAAATATACGGATACATTACCTGATTATGGACAGTCTTTAAAAACTGCAGTAGAAAAATCAAGAGAACAATTATCCTTAAAAGAAAATGCATATAATCAAGAAGCCTTAAAAGCATTAAAAACCGTGGAGGAAAGCTATTATATCGGCCGACATTACTCGTAAAGTCATGACATCGATTACTACTAAATTACTTCTAAGAAAAAAGCCAGAGCATGGGCTCTGGCCTTTACTTATTCACCTAAATTTTCTTTAATTACTTCTGCAATTCCTTGAATTGCTTCTTCTTCATCACTACCATTTGCAGTAATTTTGATTTCAGCACCCTTTGGAATACCAAGTGACATAACACCCATGATTGATTTTAGATTAACGGTTTTCTCATTGTAAGTCATTTCAACCTCTGACTGATATTGTCCCGCTTTATTAACTAATAGTGTCGCAGGGCGAGCATGCACACCTGTTTCTGCTGTAATTGTAAATGTTTGTTCTTTCATTATTCTTCATCCTTCCAACGTAAGATTCGCATGTACAAATTTTATGTACTTTTTCCCCAATTATTCAAGTATTCTTTCGTGAATAATTGAACTTACTTGTATTATATACAATTTCGTTCCTGAATGAAACTAAAAAGAATATAATTGTTTGTCTTTATGAAATGGTTATGATAACTTTATTTTAAGTAAGCGTTTTTAGGAGGAATAGAACATGAGTGTACACATAGGAGCTAAAAATGGTGAAATTGCTGATAAAATATTATTACCCGGTGATCCACTAAGAGCAAAATACATTGCAGAAACATTTCTTGAGGATGTATCGCAATACAATGAAGTAAGAGGTATGTATGGATTCACAGGTACATATAAAGGAGAACGAGTTTCTGTTCAAGGAACTGGTATGGGAGTCCCTTCCATTTCAATCTATGTAAACGAATTAATCCAAAGCTATGATGTTCAAAAATTAATTCGTGTCGGAACTTGTGGAGCAATTCAAAAGGATGTTAAAGTACGTGATGTTATACTAGCACAAGGTGCTACAACAGACTCACAAGTTAATCGCATGGTATTTAAGGGGATTGATTATGCTCCTCTTGCTGATTTTGATTTATTGAAAGCAGCATATGATGTAGGAGTTGCTAAAGGAATGAATCTTCGTGTGGGGAATGTTTTCACGAGTGACACCTTTTATCGTGAGAATGCAGCAGAGATTAATGAATTACTAGCGAGATATAAAGTCTTAGCAATTGAAATGGAAACAACAGCTTTATATACACTAGCAGCAAAATATGACCGTCAAGCCCTTTCTGTGTTAACTGTCTCAGACCATATTATAACTGGTGAAGAAACAAGTGCAGAGGAAAGACAAACAACGTTTAACGAAATGATGGAAATAGCTCTAGAGGCAGCTATTAAATAATCATTATACACCCATACTAGTTTTACAAGGATTAACAGTCTTCCATATAGGGAGGACTGTTTTTTTAACCCTCTATTGTCAACCTATTATTTTATTGGTTGACAATAGGGGGAAATATTATTATGCTTAGATTATTCAGAGAGGAGCAAAACAAATGAAAAATATTCGTTCGATGGAAATAACAGTCGGAGCGTTATTTGTATGTCTGATGGCGATTGGCGCTAACATAGCTGTATGGTTTCCAATTCTTGCAGTACCAATTGGCGGGACATCTGTCCCTTTGTCCTTACAAACTTTTTTTGCTATTCTAGCGGGACTGATGCTCGGTAAACGCTTAGGAAGTCTTGCTATGATTACATATGTATTAGTAGGGGTAGCCGGTGTTCCAGTATTTGCAGGAATGAGTGCTGGCCCAATGCAGCTGATTACACCAACCGGTGGATTTATTATTTCCTTTATCGTTGTTGCGTTCATGACTGGCCTTGTAGTAGAAAAATCTACATCTCCTTCCATTACTCGATATGTACTCGCATCGTTACTGGGACTTGCAATGAATTA
This sequence comes from Ornithinibacillus xuwenensis, assembly GCF_039614845.1. Taxonomy (NCBI): domain Bacteria; kingdom Bacillati; phylum Bacillota; class Bacilli; order Caryophanales; family Bacillaceae; genus Ornithinibacillus; species Ornithinibacillus xuwenensis. The sequence continues at coordinate 39,946 of NZ_JBDIML010000005.1, forward strand.
CTTAATTGGTGTATCCTTCATATATCTTTCGATGAATACTTGGTTAGACCTATCAATCAGCTATTCAACGGCATGGATTGGTATGATACCATTCTTAATTAAGGATATCGCTCTATCCTGCTTAGCGGCGGTGTTTACTGTAAGAGTTGCAAATCGTATCCCAATGAAATGGAAAGCTGTAAAAGTATCTTGATCCAAAGGAGGTAGAAATATTGCCTCCTTTTTTATTTGATATTTAGCAAATTCTTTGTTGAACCCTTTTGTTATGTTAAAATAGCAAGAAAATAGAATGATTCGCATTACTATCTAGAACTTTCATAACTGAAGGGAATGTCCGGATGCAACTATTTTCTAATTATCCGCTTACTGCAGCTTTGACGGCAATCGTTTTTGCTCAAGTGATTAAAATTCCAATTCGCTTTATTGCAACAAGGGAATTTATTCCTGGCCTCGCATTTAGTACAGGCGGAATGCCTAGTAGTCACTCGGCCGCAGTCACGGCATTATCGACATCAGTAGGATTAGTAGAGGGATTTAGCTCCACATTATTTGCTCTTGCAGCTGTGTTTAGTATTATTACGATGTTTGATGCTTCAGGAGTAAGAAGACATGCTGGAGAGCATGCGACCGTATTGAATCGGTTAGTAAAGGATTTCCAAATACTGATTGATGGTGCAAAGAATTGGGAAAAAAAGGGAGAATATCAAAAAAAAGAAGATTTAAAGGAATTATTAGGCCACGAACCAATTGAAGTATTCTTTGGAGCAATTTCTGGCATTGTTGTAGCATCATTTCTCTTTAACTTCTATTAATAACGCAACTTCAAAACTGAAGTTGCGTTTTCGTTAGCTTTTATTAATTTGTTCGCGAAATACTTGCAGAGCCTCTGTCTCATTTAATTGCTGTAATACTTCTTCTGAGAGCACTCCACTACCATGCTGTATAATGTAAACTTCAACTTCCCGCTTTCCCCACTCAGAATAAACATCTTCAACAGAATCAAAATATAAGTCAATTTTATTACCATTAATGGCACCGCCTTTATCTGCAACAACGCCAAAACCATAGTCAGGTATCCACATAATTGTGCCAATAGGGAATACATCTAAATCAGCTGCAATAGTAGAGTACAAATCTCTTTTCACTTGTACACCAGAATACGTAATACCATATTGTGGGTGATCGGGTGTTTTACCTGTTGATTCTATACCAGCTGTATATCCAGTAGCGACAACAGAGGCTTTCGGATATTTTTCAATATTAATTGCCTCTTCTAAGGTTGCTGGAGCTTCGATTTGCTCACTTGAAATATACCGCGGTTGTTCGCTAACTCGCAATAAGTTTTTTTCCTGTAAAGCTATCTTTCTATGTTCAGCATGCTGGGCATGATAAATAGTTGACGAAACAGCATGGTCGTGCTTCATCAAGACAGCAATATCTGCGTACGTTACATTTGAAATACTGGACAATGTTGTCCAAAACGCTAACAGAAACAGACCTATCATACCTACTCTTCGTAAAATTTTACTGATTTTCAAAAATAACACCTCTCTGGATGTCATCATTTCCAATCTAGTAAGATTTTATTCATGTTGAATAGAAAGCTCAAAATCACATAGAATACTATTAAAACATTTGGTAGCCATTTTTTCGTAAGAATTTAATGACAAAACCGGAGGCTATTGTACCTATTAGGCCAGCGGATAAAATAACAACATCCACTCCCGTAATAGACATTAATTCTGAAAAACCAGTTGAGAATGCCTTTTTAGGTGAACTAAAATACTCTCCTATAGAAATTTTATCAACAATAAACAAAACGATAAACGGATAGATAAATGCCATTAACCAAGTTCTTCTCAATAGCATATTTAGGATAAAAGCAATTCCAAAGAATATCACAAAAAATAACACAACGGAAACAATTAATTGTATCAATTTATATTTTCTCCTTTTCTAGTACAATTAGCTTTCGTACAAAACCAATTTTATAAGGAATTCAATAAAAAAGCAAAGACGAATGAACCGTCTTTGCTTAATTGATTCTTACGAGCTAGTAGTTGTGCTTAATAAAAGAAATTAAATTTTCCTTTTTTAAGAACTAAACCAATACCGCCTAATTTTAGAAGGTAACGATTATCACTCATTTTCTTCATGAAAGTAGCTTTCCATCCGAATAGCTTTTTGTTACCAAATACAACACCCATACCATCATTATGACCAAGTGATGCTAGTGTACCAAGTGGTTTATATTCGAAGCTTTCTAGTTCGCTATGTCCTTTCGCTAGTGCAGCAACATTATGTGCCACTGTAGCAGATTGCTGAATAGCAATTTGTGCAGTTGGTGGGAAAGGTCGTCCACTCTCTTCGTTCATGATTAATGCACAATCTCCAATTACAAATACATTATCATATTCTGGAGCACGCATGTCGTCACGCACTTGAACTTTTCCGCGATTATTTTCAAATCCAGATTTTTCTACTATTGAATTTGCTTTAACTCCTGCCGCCCAAACAGTCGTTAGCGTTGGAATTTCAACAAGCTTACCATCTTTCTCATATACAACACTTTCAGGCTTACTTTCTTTTAGTATTGCACCAGTAATAAATTCCACTCCACGAGCTTCTAGTGAATTCATTGCATATTCAACTAATTCCGGATCAAATCCAGGTAATACAGTTGGTGCACCTTCAAGATTAATAATGCGAACTTGTGATTTATCAATGTCATATTCTTTACATAATTCAGGAACACGATTTGCTAATTCACCAACATACTCAATTCCAGTGAATCCGCCACCACCGACAACAATATTTAAACGTGCAGGATTCTTTTCTTTTTCGTTATGATATTGCGCAAAGTTATAGTCTAGGTGCTCTCTTATTAGACGAGAACTATTAATATCATTAATCATGAATGCATTTTCTTCAAGTCCTGGAATTCCAAAAGTTGCTGGTTCAAAGCCTAAGCCAATAACAAGATAGTCGTAATCTAGTTCACCATTTTCAAGTTTTACCTTGTTTTCTTCTGGCTTAATTTCTACAACAGTATCTTGTACAAAATTTACTTTATGTTGATTAACAACATCTTTAATTGCAATTCTAGCTTGATCTTGATGAACGGTTCCAGCAGAAACCTCGTGTAACCATGTTGTTTGGTAGTGATAGTCATTCTTGTTCACTAATGTAATATTTGCTTCATTTCTTCCTAGTGACTTCTGTAACTTTACAGTAGTCATAATTCCACCGTAGCCGGCACCTAAAACAACAATATTAGGCTTCTTCATTCATAATCACATCCATTTTTTATTGTTATCTATTACTTTGTTTGTATGTGACAAATTTCACGTATTAACACAAAAAAATAAATAAAACCAAAATTTCAACTGTCACATATTCGTAATATATTATCCAACCTATATGATAGACCTTTTACCTATATTTTTCAACCCTTAATATTTATTTTTGAAAGAGTTACCAATAAAAGGTTCAATCCATTACAAGTAATTCATATTTATGGTACGATGTTAGTGTTATTTTGTTTATATTGGAGTTAAAAAGGAGGCTATATAGATGTCAGATAAATTGTTTGACGTTACGATAATAGGCGCTGGCCCTGTTGGTTTATTTACTGCATTTTATGGTGGAATGCGCCAAGCAAGTGTTAAAATAATTGAAAGTTTACCACATACTGGTGGGCAATTATCAGCCCTTTATCCAGAGAAGTATATATATGATATCGCAGGTTTTCCAAAGGTACGTGCACAGGACCTGGTTGACAATTTAGAAAAGCAAGCTAGTTTATTCGACCCCACAATTGTACTTGGACAATCTATTGAAAAAATTGAGAAACTAGAAGATGAGTCCTTAAAGCTTACTTCTAACACTGGTGAGGTTCATCACACGAAAACCATGATTATTACAGCTGGGAATGGTGCTTTCCAACCTCGTCGCCTCAAAATTCGTAACTCTGAAGACTTTGAAGGCAAAAATCTTCATTATTACATAAAAGATATGAATCGTTTTAAAGATAAACGTGTAGCGATTCTTGGTGGAGGAGATTCAGCAGTTGACTGGGCATTAATGTTAGAACCAATCGCGGAAAAGGTCTCTTTAGTTCATCGCCGTAATGAGTTCAGAGCGCATGAACATAGTGTGGAACAATTGATGAAATCAAAGGTAGAGGTACTAACTCCGTATACTCCTAGCGATATCGTAACTTCTAATAAAATCGATAAAGTTTTATTAGAAGAAGTAAAAGGCGAGAAAAAAGTCGAACTAGAAGTTGATGAGGTTATCTGCAACTATGGTTTTATATCTACTCTTGGTCCTATTAAGGACTGGGGTCTAGAAATCGAAAAAAATAGTATTGTTGTGAATACAAAAATGGAAACGAATTTCCCTGGTATATATGCAGCTGGCGATATTTGTACTTATCCAGGTAAAGTTAAATTAATTGCAACAGGATTTGGTGAAGGTCCAACTGCAATTAATAATGCGAAACAGTATATTGATCCAAAAGCACGTGTTCAGCCAAAACATTCAACGAGCATGTTTTAATTTACGGCATGAAGGATTTTTATCCTTTTCCTGCTTTTTAATAACAAAAAAATGCTAGAACATTTATCTGTTCTAGCATTTTCTTTAGCATTTCTCTGGGGAACCTTCACGTTCTTTCGCACGGAAGGATGAGCCACATCCACATGAGATAATCGCATTTGGATTATCGATGCTAAATCCTCCACCCATCATATTCTGCTTAAAATCGATTTTTGTGCCTTCTATGATAGGGATATCTTGTTTAAATATCGTCACGGGTATACCGTTTATTTCTTCTACGAGGTCTAATTCATCATTAACTTCATCGTCAAACCCGAGTGAATAAGATAATCCGCTGCAACCTCCGCCTTTTACTCCAAACCGTAAACGAACACTATCGGACTCGCTTTTCATCATATCTTTAATCTGGTGACTTGCACTCTCTGTTAGCGAAATAACCATCTTAGCCCCTCCTAAAATATAGCTTAAGTTAAGTATACAAACTTTAAGTAACTATTTTCAAATATAAAGTTTTTCCAATCATGACTTGTAATGATACTCCCCTCTAGCAATCACATCCGCACCGCCAGACATCCATATATAACCACCTTCATCCCACTTTATATCTAAATCTCCTCCTTGAAGATGTACGGTTATCGTCTTATTCTTCGGAATAAAATTATTTAACGATGCAGCAACTACTGCAGCACATGCTCCTGTTCCACAAGCCTGTGTCACACCTGAACCACGCTCCCAGACTCGAAAATTGAGTTCCGTCTCATTCACTACTTCAACAAATTCAACATTTACGCCATCAGGAAAGCGAGCGTCCTTCTCGATTATCTCCCCTAACTCATATAATGGAGCATCTTGAATATGATCAACGAAAAATACAGCATGAGGGTTTCCCATGGATACCGCTGTAATCTTTAATTCCTTATCATCCACCATAAACGTCTCATTCACTACTTGCTGCTGCTCTTCACCAACCATTGGGATGATTGAGCGTTTCAATCTTGGCTGCCCCATGTTTATCGTTATATTCTTCACAATTCCATTTGACACCTCTACCACAGCATCAACAATGCCCGCCTTTGTTTCAATTTGAAATTTTTTTTCATTCACTAACCCGTTTTCATAGGCATACTTTGCAGTGCATCGAAGTCCATTGCCACAGCTTTTCCCTTCAGATCCATCCTTATTGAATATTCGCATTCCTACTGGAGCAATGCTGCTGGGGTGGATTAATATTAGTCCATCCGAACCAACTCCGGTACTGACATTTGATACTTTTTGCGCAACATCTGAAAGAATTTCTTCCGGAAGGTCAACTTTAAATAAATCCAAATAAATATAATTATTTCCTAATCCATGCATTTTTGTAAACGGTATATCCATGTTCAAGCCTCATTTCAACTCTTCTTTTGGTTTAATATCATTTTGCTGAAGTGCTTCATAAATTGTTTTTAATCTTGGAATTCCTTCTGCGACCATTTCATCATTCACAAAGACAATTGGATAATATAAATCCTCATCCACTATTCTTTCCACAAAATCACGATGTTTCTTTACTTGTTGTGTTTCATTAATATCGATATATTCGTAACGAATTGCATCATCTACGTATTTTCTTGCAATTGCTGCTTGTAACCATTCATAAGTATCCTTTGAACCTGGAGCACCTACACAGCTTGCACAAATCTGATTGGAGCCATAAACCGTAATCACAACTTTTTTCCCGTCCAATGCGTTTCCCCCTTATCTTTTCATTCACTAGTTTCTTTTATTTTACAAAATCTTGATATAAAGATAAAATAATAATGATTACAATGTAAGAAAATCAGATGGTAATATGGAGAAGAACCCATAAGATTAGAAGGATTAGACTTCTCGGTAAGACCTAGCTTTTTAATAAGGTGGAATAAATTAAAGATAGATTTTTTCAACTAACCGCTTTATAATGATAATAGGAAAGGAGAAGATGGATAATGCGTGAACAAGTTCAGGAAGTATTAAATAAATTACGCCCATTTTTACTTCGAGATGGTGGAGATGTGGAGTTAATTGATGTAGATGAAAATGGCATTGTACTTCTTCGTCTCATGGGTGCATGTGGGAACTGCCCAAGCTCTACAATTACGTTAAAAGCTGGTATTGAACGAGCATTAATGGCTGAAGTACCAGGCGTAAAGGAAATCGAACAAGTATTTTAATGATAAAATATCAGAAGCAGACAACGTTTTGTTGTCTGCTTTTTTTATTTAGATAACCATTCTAGTACAGGGACATCATAGCTTTTGTATGGAACATGCATTAAGTCGTATAAATTAGCTAATCGCTTTTCATATACGACTTGCTTTTTTATCAGGCGGTTTAGCTCAGCTGTGTTATGGTCATCACTTCCCCCTTTAAAGCAATCCTCCATTAAATCAAATATATGAATTGGATATATAAGCCTTGCATATAATAATCTCCAACTAAAAATGGAAAGTGGTCTAACAGCTTGATAATCGGTCATGAATGAAACAACCTCTTTCATAGCGTACTCGTCTTCCTCTAGCAACTTCCACCGGATATACTCTGCGAGATCTCTAGTGGGATGATCATATACAAGGTCATCGGTCCATATGACGGATTCATTGACATGATTTTTATAACGTCGAAAACAAAAAACTCCCTGATCGCCATAATGATATCGTTTGTCAGTCTCACTTTCCTGCATATACTGGATAGCATTTTCACTTATCCCGATAATATATGGAAAAACATCCACTAATCTTCTGTAGTAGTTCGACGAATTAGCTGTTGACTCATGGTTTAGTTTATTTTCAAATGCTGTAAGCTTTTTAATCCACAAGTCCTTCCACAAACCGTAACTTGAAATTTCTTTCGGTTCATACGTATATGCTGCCGTTGTCTCATGAAAATTTGCTAATAATGTTCCATGAGATTCTCTAGAACTATCCTGAAGCTCTTCAACCCTTAAGACAATATAGCGATTATTTCCGTGATCGACAAACCAACTATTATCTACTGTTGGTATTGGTAATGCCGTATGTTTAAAGCCATTTTCGGCAAGATAATAAGATAGAGCCGCTTGTTCTAAATGGATTGTTTCCTTGTTGGCAGAGGAAATGATAAAATATAAATAATCATGGTCCCGGAACCCTTCCCTTCCACACACGCGCACATGTTCATTAACATGAATACTATAATTCGTTAAAAGTAACTCTTTCATCACAAGTCCCTCCCACATACCATTACTATAAATGTATGAAAGATTTAGCCAATCTTAACCATTAAAAGGAGAATCGAGATTAATTATGGATAAAAATTTAAACCAATCTAGATTAGAACAAAAGGCTAGAGCATTGTTAGAGGAAAGAGGTGTTACATTAAAAGACATTGCAGAGCTAGTTTATTATTTGCAGTCCAATTATCATGAAGCGTTGAGCATGGATGATTGCCTTTATAATGTAGACCGAGTCTTAGAAAAACGAGAAGTACAAAATGCAATTCTTACTGGCATACAATTAGATAAGCTCGCGGAGCAAAAAATGTTAGAAGAGCCTTTACAAACAACCATTGCTATCGATGAAAGTCTGTATGGAATTGATGAAGTAATTGCCTTATCCATTGTTAACGTATACGGTTCCATTGGTTTTACAAACTATGGTTATATTGACAAACAAAAACCAGGAATTCTAAAAAAATTGAATGATAAATCTAGTGGAGAATGTCATACATTTTTAGATGATATTATCGGAGCAATTGCTGCAGCGGCGTCAAGTAGGCTTGCCCATGCAAGTGCAGATAGTGAGTAATTAAATTACATGCAGATCACATCGATGATCTGCATGTTTAATTTTTATAATGTCCATTCACTCAAATTGTTTATATAATAAGTTGGTTTAATTGGTAATGTTTCTAACTGCTCTAGAGGTGTCACTCCTGTGAAAACCATTAACGTATCCATACCAGCCTGTATCCCTGCACGGATATCGGTATTGTAATTATCCCCAACTAAGATGGTATCATCTACCTCTGTACCTAATACGGTCAATGCTTCTTTTACAATTATCGCTTCAGGTTTCCCGATATAGGTTGGTTGTTTTCCAGTACTTACTGCTATCACGGATGTAAAGGCACCATTTCCAGGAAGTAGTCCTCTTTCAGTTGGTAAAGCATTGTCACTGTTCGTTGAGAAGAAAGCTGCTCCATTACGCACAGCAATACAAGCCTTTGCCAATTTTTCATACGTGATATTTCGGTCAATCCCAACAACTACTGCATCACAATCCTCTTGATCGGTTATGTGGATACCTTCACGATGTAAAGCCTCCATTAGTCCAACCTCACCGATAACATAGCAACGAGCATTTGGAGAAGTCTGCTTAAGGTATTTTGCAGTTGCCATACTACTGGTAAATACTTCTTCAGGATGTGCTTCAACACCTAGCTTGTTTAGTTTATCAGTAACCTGATCTTGCGTTTTAGAGGAATTATTTGTTAGAAACAAATAAGGTATCCCTCTAGCCTTAAGATCTTTAATAAAAGCAGGAGCTTCTTTGATAACTTCATTTCCACGATACATGGTACCATCTAGATCAATTAAATAACCATTGTACTTCTTCAAAATACTTAACTCCTTCTAAGCTGCTTTTTTAAAATTTATTTATCTTTTGGATTTCGAATCGTCCAATTACAATAGTGATCCCCGCTCGTCATACAAGCTACACAGTTAACATAGCTATCCGAAAACACAGCATTAAACACCTTGTGTTCATTTTTACATACTTGTTGATAAGCATTTGCCAGATTAGCAATTGGGCAATTAAAATGTCTCATCTCATAACTGCCATCAGGCTTTTGCTCAAGCTCAACCATATATCCCCGGTCTTCTTGAAGCTCTGCAACTTTGGCAACTTTTTCATCAAAGTCTATTGGTATATTATTGGAATGGAAGAAGTCCACTTCTTTTTCCATTCGTCTTTCTAATAGAGAATAAACAGCATCTAATCCTTGTAATTCTTCTAAATCCTTTAATAAATCTACTGATAATGACTCATAGTGATTAGGAAATACTCGATTCCCTGCTTGAGTTAATTCATATTCATAAGCCGGACGCCCAATATTTTTTTTAATAGCGTTTTTACGAATTAATCCTTGGTTTTCAAGCTCATGAATATGCTTTCGAACAGCGATGTCAGAAATGGTAAAGAACTCCATCATCCCTTCGATTGTCATCACATGATTTCGCTTTAAAATTGTCAGTAGCTTTTGTTTAGTTCGAGCCATTTTCACCTTAGATCACCTTCGCTACGCTTCATTTGAGAACGCATTCGCTACACCTAATTCATTATTCAAGTAAGTCCTTATATTGGTTGTAAATTGCTCAATAATGATGTAATGCTTGTTTATTACCTCATTCAACCTTTCATGACTAACATTCAAATAATCCTTTACCAGCATTTTGCGAAGCCCGACTAATTCCTTGTAAGCTCCACTTTCTGAAGAAGGAATTACTTTTTCATCAACCAATATATCAATAATGTCTTCATAACTACCTGGATCTCTCATAATAAACCCGTCAATCATCATATTTCCAACATCAATAATGGATTCAATTAATAGTTGAACAAGTCTTTCTAATGCGAGTTTTTCTTGATAAGAATCTGACTTTAAGGATTTTTGCTCATGTAACAAAGCTTCTATAAATTGCAAAGTGGCATCTACTTTTTTTCGATCAACAAAATACATCGTATTACCTCCAGATACTTCTATTATTTTTATCATATCATATTGGATACGTGAATAAATTAACAGTTTTATGAAGAAAAAGTTTACTTTTCTATTCTGATTCTAGGAAAACCTCTCCACTCATGACTTAGCGATACACTCCCAACAAATGGAATACTAAAACACAGTTATTCGTCAAAAATATAGCTAAAGAAGGGATGAGGAAAATGGGAAAAAAGGATAAAAAGCAGTTCTCTGACTTTTCAAATGTAAGAAATCAGCGAAATAACTTAATACCTGAAGAATTTCCAGAGGGGTCATTTGGCTCTAGTATTAATAAGCACGATCCAGTATTTAGTAAATCAACTCCATGGAAAGAAGGGCAACGAAGAGAAAGTGCTTTTGTCTATCCATATAAAGAGCTTCACGAGGACTTACCAAGACAAATCGATGGGTCCCACCCAATTCATGACCATCCAGATGATGTAGGACCGGAACAAGAAGAATAGCAGTAGTTCCCATGAACTACTGCTATCTATTCCACTCTCTTTAAAACAAAATATGCACAGCCAAAATTACAGTATTCATACAAGTAATCATCCAATGAACTTATCTTCGAGTCTTCTGTTGCTTTAGAATTATGATCATGATAAAACCCTTTAAGTCTTAATTGCTCATATCCCCAATCGCCAACAATATAATCATACTTCTTTAAAATATCTGAATAACGCTCTTCGAGTACTTCTTTTTGAAAACCTTCTTTTACGTTTTCAATTAGTTTGTAATTTTTTCCAAATAGCTCTATCAACAAACTCACCCCTCTTGCATTGACTATAGTTTACCACACTTTCACTATTATCAGCCATTCCTGTTTTTCATTGCATGAATTCCTTAATAAACAACAAACTAATAATAATTCTACTTGATGTATTGAATTAGGAGGAATAATGACATGATGAGAATACTACTATTGAGTATTATTTTGGTTGGACTGATCCTGACAGGTTGTGCACATACCGACAGTTCTTCAGGAGAAAGAGAACAAATGCTAGACGAATTAGATCCAAATCGTGAGAACAAAAATGCAAACGACATGAACGACAAGCTCGGTTATGTAAATTACACTAAGGATCAAATAAATCAAGACAATGAAGAACATCACTCGGCAACGATAAATAGAAGAGAAATGGCGGATATGATTGCTCGAATGATTCTAAGAAATGAGGGCTTTGAAAGAGTGTCTACGTTAGTAACAGACGAAGAAGTGCTAATAGCTTATGAAAAGAATGAAGCATTAGAGGAAGTGGAAGCGGCAGACATTGCAAGTAAAACAGCGGTTAGTGTAATGCCAGGATATTTCGATGTTTATGTTTCCGATAACGATGTATTGATTCAAGATATTCAAAGTCTGCATAATTCTTCAGCAAATAATAAGGACTATGACAATACACTAGATCAAATTATTACAGAAATGAAAAAATCTCCACAAGGAATTAAACATAAAGAGGATATTATGGACTAACAATTGTTAGTCCAACTCCCTTTAATAGGAAGAGGTGAAAATGTTGTATTTAAAAAGCACTCATTCATTCATACTCCTCATCATCTTAACAAGCTGTTTTTTCTCGCTACAGATTGCAGCTGAAGAGGAGGATAGTATTTATGAGAAGAGAATGGCTTTATACAAAAAAACGGAAGCCTTAACACAAATTCCATGGTATTATATTGCAGCAGTTGATCAGTATGAAAGACAAATCTATAAAGACATTGAAGATAATCAAGTTATTTCCATACGAATCGAACCAACGCTATGGTTTGGAGCCGGAAATGATTCCAATACCTTGAATGCAATTGAATTATTTAATGGGATTGGTAAAGATGGAAATGGAGATCATAAGGCTAACCTTAAAGATGGTGAAGATGTCCTACTAACAATGGCATCTTACTTGCAAGAATTTGGGCATACCGAAGAGGATATTAAAATCGGCTTATGGAATTATTACAAGCGAGATTTAACTGTACAAACCATTAAAAATACTGCCCGAGTATTTAAGAAGTATAATGACATCTATTTGACTGATAGAGATTTCCCAGTAGCTATTAACTACAACTACAGTTATCGAAATACTTGGGGAGATCGTAGAGGCTTTGGTGGGAATCGAATCCATGAAGGTACAGACATTTTTGCTGATTATGGAACACCGGTAAAGTCAACAACATATGGAGTTGTTGAATTAAAAGGATGGAATTTATATGGTGGCTGGAGAATTGGTATCCGTGACATTTATAATATCTATCATTATTATGCACATTTAAGTGGATATGAAGAAGGTGTAAAAGTAGGACAAATTGTTAAACCAGGTGATGTAATAGGAAGTGTTGGTTCTACAGGCTATGGACCACCAGGAACTTCAGGGAAATTCCCTCCACACCTACATTATGGAATGTATAAGGATAATGGGTATAGCGAGTGGTCATTTGATCCATATCCATATTTAAGAAAATGGGAACGAATGGCAAAAAGTAATTAAAAAGAAAGACTGCCTTAGCTATAAACTAAGACAGTCTTTCTCTGTTTTATTCTACCTCTTTTGATTTTTTAACTGCATGCATAATGCTCGCAGCTAGGCCTCCCCATACAATAACGATAGATAAAATCATGAATATAATCCAACTCATGCTATTGTGCCTCCTTTTTCAGTTCTTCTTCCTCAACCGCTGAAGGCTTCTTCCATTTCGTTAGAGCCAAGATAATACCGACAACTAGTGCTCCAATTGCTACTGCCCATCCACCCCATAGGATAAATGTATCTGTGTAGCCTTCATAGTTACCAGTTGTATTGTTCTCTCCAACAAATTCTCTCAATATGTTTAATTTAAATAATTTAAACATCATATAGCCTAATACAATTGGCGTAATGACAGATAAACAAACTGTCCACCATGCACCTAACTTGATATCTGAAATACCATTTGCATGTTCTTTTAGATTTTTTAGTTCTCTTAGGATCCATGCGATTAATACAACTTCAATTAATCCCATTAAAGCAACACCGAATTGGTTAATAAAGTAGTCTGCTACATCTAAGAAGTATAATCCACCTTGCGTAGCAAACAACAAGGAGATTAATGCAGCAACTCCACCACCGAATAATACAGCTTTCGTACGAGTAATATTAAACTTATCTACCAAACCAGCTACATATGTTTCGGTAATAGACATTAATGAAGTTAAGCCGGCTAATACAAGGGAAGCAAAGAATAGGAATCCAAATAAAGCATTCATACCAGGGAACTGATTAATAATTTCTGGGAATACAATAAAGGCTAACCCTACACCACTTTCGACTACTTCACTGACAGGCAGACCAGATTGCATAGCCATAAATCCTAAGATTCCAAATACCCCAATACCAGCCAAGATTTCAAAACTTGAGTTACCAAAACCTGTAATAAATGCATTATTTGTAATATCAGATTTTTTAGGTAAATAACTAGAATACGTAATCATGATTGCAAAGGCAATCGATAAACTAAAGAAAATTTGTCCATATGCAGCTACCCAAACCTCAGGGTCTCCTATCTTACTGAAATCAGGCGTAAAGAAGGCTTCTAACCCATCAATCGCTCCAGGTAACGTAATCGCACGAATAACGATAATAAGGAAAATAATAACCAATGCAGGGATAAAGATTCGGTTAGCAATTTCGATACCTTTTTTAACCCCTTTGAATAATACACCTAACACAATAATCCATACTAATAGTAATGGAATTAATACCCCGGGAACAAAGTTTCCAATTTGACCTGGCTCTACTGTTCTTTGCAAGTAGTCGCCAATTAAGAAATCACCAGTACTCGATCCCCAATTTAAATTAAATGAAAATACTGAATAAGACATTGCCCAGGCAATAATAACGGAATAGTAGGTTGAAATGACAAATGCAATGATGACAGCCCACCAACCAACAAATTCTGTTTTCTTATTCATTCTTCGATAAGAGAGTGGTGCTGATCCACGATACTTATGACCGATTGTAAACTCTAAAATCAACAACGGAATACCAGCTGTTAACAATGCAAACAAGTATGGGATAAGGAAAGCACCCCCACCGTTTTCATATGCTACTGTCGGAAATCGCCAAATGTTTCCAAGGCCTACTGCGGATCCTACTGCAGCCAAAATAAAACCTGCTCTTGTTCCCCACTGAGAACGAGTTTCCATTAAAAGACCTCCTTCTATTATTTTTTCTTATTACATTATGTAATGTGTAATAAGTACATAATCAGTAAAACCAGCTACTTTATTAATATTTAATTTTTCTGAAATTACTGAACTTGTCTGTATTATAACGGTACTTTTTTACTGTGTCAAAGTATTTTTAAAATTTTTTATATAGTAAAATATTCTAATTTACGTGTGTAAAAAAAGACCCGCCAGCATTTAGCTGAAGGGCCTGAATAGAACAGTTATTTTTGTTTAGTTAACGCCGAAAAGATAATTGCAATAATGACAATTAGTACAAGTGTCACAAGTAAACCAATGATTAGTTGATTCGTTAATCCTATCAAAATATACCCAATACTAGATGCAATAGCAACGATTATGGCATAAGGAATCTGTGTCATAACGTGATCAATATGATTTGATCCAGCACCAGTTGATGACAGAACTGTTGTATCTGAAATTGGCGATACATGATCTCCAAACACTGCACCTGCCAATACTGCAGCTAGTGATGGTATGATAAGTGTTACATCAGCAATTGCCATTACCTCTGCAGCAATTGGTAGCATAATACCAAATGTTCCCCAAGATGTTCCGGTTGCCAATGCCATAAATCCAGAGAAAATAAAGAAGATAAATGGTAATAGATTTGAACTTATATTAGCAGATTCAACCAGATGTGCTAGGTACTCTCCTGTTTGAAGAGTTGAGATAATTGAACCAATCATCCAAGCTAATAGCAAAATATAAATTGCTGGAAGCATCGCTTTAATACCTTCAACAAAAACTTGGCCTGATGTTGCATGGTTTGTGCCTTGTGCAATATACATGATAAATGCAACGACGACAGACGCTATACCACCAACAAATAACGAAAAGTTTACATTCGTGTTTTCAAAAATAGATAGAATCGTGACCGTATCTCCGCTAGCATTTGCTCCAGTAATCACCATGGATACCACTGTTGCAATTAACAATACAACAATCGGAACTAATAAATGAAATACCTTTCCTCGTTCACTTGGCTTAAATGTGCTCGATAAATCACCTGGAACCTTAGCATCACTTGGAATTACTTCCCCAGTACGCTCTGCATGAGTCTCATGCTTTCTCATGGGACCAATGTTAATATTGAAGATTGCCACTAAGAACACTAGAAGCAGCGCACCGATTGCGTATAAATTATATGGGATCATCTTTACAAAGGCTTCTAGTGGTTGAAGATCAGTCATCACTACTAACCCACCAACGAGTCCAATCAAATAGGCTCCCCAACTAGATATTGGTGAAATAACAGTTACAGGGGCAGATGTCGAGTCAATGAAATATGCCAACTTCGCACGGGAAATATTATGTCGATCTGTTAATGGTCGCGCAATTTGTCCAACTGCTAGTGCATTAAAATAATCATCAATAAAAATGATAATACCAAGTATTGGTGCCATCAATTGTGCACTTCTACGAGTTTTTATTCTACTAATCATCCAATCTCCAAATGCTCTGCTTCCACCTGAAGCTTGAAGAAATGCAGTCATAATTCCTAATAATAATAGGAAGCCAATTAATTGAAGGTCTCCTGTATTTAGCGCTCCTTCCGATATAAAGATACCGAAAAATACAGCCCAAATTTCTTTTAAACCTTCTAAAACTTTGAAATCATGAATAAATAGTGCTCCAATAACGATACCTATTCCTAGTGACAATAACACTTTTCGGGTTAATAAAACTAAAATAAGCATCATAATTGCTGGAATAATTGAATAAATTGTTCCTTCCATTAAAGTATACCTCCAATATTTTTTTGTAATCTATGCTGTTCGTACATGGAGATACGCTTAGAAAATTCCTTTTTCTACGCAAAAAAACAATGACAGAAAATAACCTATCATTGTTTTACGATATACGTTATCCTCCAAATTGATCAGTAGTTCTCCATGCGTACGTTCAGCATGACAGTTTGCCTCTTGTTCAAAGACAACCCAGCAATAATAAGTCTGACCCTTATTACGCTTCGGCAATCAAGCCTTTCATCAATAATCATCGTTGTCATTCTCCTATTGACTACTAATCTTGTTTGCGCCTCTACCTCACCGATCTGATAAGGTCTCTTATTTAATTACGTTAATTACTATACTAGAATTTTAATTGTTTGGCAAGTCATCTCCTGGGACTGCTATGGAAGGTCCCTCTCCTCCACCACCATAGAATTCAGGAATTTCACCCATTACTAGAGATTTGTCAATTAATATTTTCGTACTTACCGTTGTTTCGTCTGTTACAAACGGTACAACGATTTGGACATCCGCCTGTACTTCCACATAGAGGGAAACATATACATTATTAATACCATATGAGGATATTTCCTCCACTAACTCGGTTTTTACACTTCCAACAAGCTCAAGATTAACTGGAACCCTTGGTCCTAAGTTAGCTAGTACAGAATTTCCCGTAGCCTGGCCAATTGGAATTTCGATAACAGTCGGATCTCGATCCACAAGCTCTTCAACTGTATCGCCATATGCTTCTGGCTCTCCAAGTGGATCACTATATTGAGGAGTAGTTCCACGATTCATACTGTGGAAAAATTCTTCCACACGATCAGTTGCTGCACGATTAATTTTGTTTACCACTGACGCGTCCCAGCCAACGATTGAAATATAGCCAGCATCATTTTTCTCTGTAATTGCAATATCTTCAAACGTATATTCCTCAGCAAATTTCACAGCTGCATTAATCCCTCTTGTCGCAAATTCATCCGTCTTCGTTTCGGCAACTTCCATTAATGTTGGTGTTATTTCCTTATCAATAAATTGCAAACTAAAATATGTAATGACAATGCATAAGACAAACGAAATTAATAAAACATGCCTTGATGGAGGCGGTGTTCTTCTTCCTTTAAAGCCCATTCGACGTCTCATAGCAAAAACCCCCTCAAAACAATCTATGCTTGTTTTGAGGGGGTTAGAATTTAGAAATCAGGAATATCAACTTAAATTACATTTTGTAATAGTAATATTCAGTTCCTTTGATAAATCTATCGTGTAAGGCGTAACATCTATACCATATTCATCTTGAATAATTCGCACAATAGGTCTATCACATAAATGCTTATTTTGTTTTAAGACAACACCATACCTATTATCATTTAATTCAACTGTCATACCATTTGGATAAACCGCAACACTATTCTTAAATGCGTTGATAATTCGGCTATCAAATTGGTCGACAGCTGCACTATATAATAGTTCTAAGCCTTCATGAGGAAGCATCGCCTTTCGATAAACACGATTACTCGTAACAGCATCAAAAACATCTGCCACACCAATTATTTGAGCGAAAAGATGAATAGATTCACCAACCAATCCTCTAGGATACCCTGTACCATTTAATCGTTCATGATGCTGATAGGCACAATGAGCAACAACTGATGAATAACTATGATTCTTTCGTAATAGCTCATATCCTAGTGTCGTATGCGTCTTCATTGTTTCATATTCATCATCCAAAAGCCTATCAGGCTTCTGTAGAATATCCTGACTAATAAATATCTTGCCGATATCGTGAAGTATCGCACCTTTCCCCAGTTCAGATAATTCTTTTGCATTCAATTTTAATTCCGTACCAATGGCAAGGGCATAAATGGTAACATTTAACGAATGCTGAAAAATATAATCATCCGTTAAATAAATATCCC
Source organism: Ornithinibacillus xuwenensis (assembly GCF_039614845.1). Taxonomy (NCBI): domain Bacteria; kingdom Bacillati; phylum Bacillota; class Bacilli; order Caryophanales; family Bacillaceae; genus Ornithinibacillus; species Ornithinibacillus xuwenensis. Next base: position 58,146 of record NZ_JBDIML010000005.1, read on the forward strand.
CTAGTAATGTGATTGATTCTTGATGGTTATTAATTTCATCCATAATTCGTTGGATAATATCCATTAAGCTTTTTTCTTCCTTATCCAGAATAAACGAATTGGATAATAAATTACTTTTTTGAACATCGGTAAAAAGCTTCTTCATAGAAGTGGTTGCATCTTGCCGCAATCTTTCTGAAATAGCCGGCTGCACAACAATATCTTTTGTTAACTCATCCTCTATGTATACATAAGTAATTCCTTGATTTTCTAGTCGCTTTACTAGTCTATCTGTTAACTTCATCCCGCGTTGAAGTAAGACAGTTCCGTTGTCTCGGTAGATTGTTTGACCAAGTGTAGCTCCCGATTGAATAGATGCTGTACTAACTAATCTCATTATGTTCTCCTAACCCCAGCCTTCATGAAAACGGCAATTTTCGACAACTAATCTAAAAAAATAGTATCAAATTCAAACAAAAAAAGCTATTCATAGTTTCGAAGTAGCTTTAAAACAGTGTCTAAAAAAATGCCTCCTGAAAAGGAGACATTTTGTTTAAGATATTCTTTTCAAGGCATCTCTTCCAATCATACCTTCCTGCCAACCATACTGTTTTGAAGCGTCTGTAATCTTCTCAAGCGGTGCATCTAATAAATCATCGATCGTCCGCACACCTACCGCTCTTCCCGCAATTACATGTCGATCCTTTAATTTCTCATTGAGTAAGTCAACATCAAGTGCTCCACACATGATATAGCCTATTTCATTAGAAATCATTAGTAAATTTGTTTTTGGTAGCTCAACTCGAACCGCCGTAAAAACAATACCCTCTACTTCAAGGGGGTTTATGGTTATCATAAAGCGTTATGCCTCCTTCGCAATGTACACTATATGTCTATGCAATAAGGAGGATTGGTGTCACGTTAACTGCGTTTTATTGCTGAAACCTTTTCCCGTAGTGCACTTGCAAGGTTTCCGCTAAGAAATCGCGAATGAATTTGGGTAATACATATGATTTATAGGTTGATTTTGCTACCTCAGGAAGTATGCGCCCAAAGGTAAAGGTATCTGCCGTTACCACTTTGTATACTTGATCAACAACAAGCGGTTTATCATCAAAATAGACATGTAGAACATATTCCTGTCCATTTGGATGATAATCAGTTATGACATCTAGGCCTGAGAAAACCATTTTCCCAAGAATTTTCCCCCGAAAGCCAAACCCCTTTAACTCTAAATCAATAAATTCTTTTGTATAGGTTGCCCGTATAACTTCCATTAGCTCTGCTCCGGTTAATTCAACAATACATGGATTAATTGGATGTGGGCATGCCCGGTGAATATCACCATATGTAATATCTCCTGTAGGAAAATTATCTAACAGCAATCCAGCGTTAAACATTGCACAATCAGCTGCTGTGTTCGCTAGGATATAGTCCGTTAAATGCTGCATAATAGTAGAGTTTGTATACCAATCAATAGAAATAGATTCATCAATTGTAATAACTCGTTTCGCTAGAATTTGGTCTGCTTCTGTTTGTAAGGCAACTAGCTTCTCAGCTATTTGAGTATCTTCAGCATACTCCGTAATATCGATTGTATAGGCTTCTTTCTTCATTAATTTCTTTTCCTCATGGTCCCATGTAAGAATAACCTCACCAATATGATAGCAATGTTTACCTGCAGCTGTAATAATCGTTTGATTCACTTCTTCACCAGTGCGTAATAGGTGATGTGTATGCCCGCCGATAATGACATCTACATCATCAAATCGTCTTGCAATTTCTTGGTCCTCACTTATTCCTAAATGAGATAAAATCACAATAATATCTGTGGATTTCTTCAACTCAGAAATGTATTTTTCCAAAACGACATATGGGTCAGATACTTCCCATCCTAGCAATTCATAATAATCATTAAACGGAGCAGTTAATCCAATAATTCCTATGTTAATCCCTTGGAAAGACTTAATTTGCACACGTGGATTCAGCCAGTCTGGAAGAATATCGTCTTTACTATGAAGATTGGCACATACAACTTGAAACTCAGCCTTATCATATAAGTGAAACAAATCATCATGTGCTAACGTAATTCCTTCGTTATTACCTAGCGTCACAAAATCGTAGCCTACTTCATTTAGCAGGGCTACATTTTCCTTCCCCATAAAAGCTTCCGAAATAGGATGAACACGGTCCATATGATCCCCTATATCGACAACCCAACAAGACTCATTCGTTGTATTTCTTTTTTCTTTTACATCATTTATATACTTAGCTACACGTGGCCATTGTGAAAAATTACTGTGTAAGTCATTCGTATAGTAAAAATATATTTTTTCCTTCATTCAAATAACTCCCTATGCCAACCCATTCATAATCATGCGTAAGCCAATCAGAATTAATGTAAATCGCAATATCCATTCAAGTGTATTTCCCTTCAACACTTGACTAACCATTGCTCCTAACTTTCCTCCAATCCATGCTCCAGGAATAAAGAATGCAACATATTCCCAAACGATATGCCCCAATACAATATGTGTCGTCGCACCGATTATACTGACAAAAAATATCATGAACATAGACGTAGCCGTTGCAATATGAACTGGAAAACCAAATAATAATATCATTGCAGGTACCATAATGGATCCGCCACCTATACCGAATAGTCCAGATAGCACACCAACTAAAAGTGAAAGTGAACAAGCTAAAGGGACTGATACGGAATATTCATAAGTCGTTTCTCCGATTTGGAACTGCCTACTATTTTTCTTTTTGAATTCATCTGCCTTCTGAGGCTTTCGTTTTAAGAAAAACAAAACGGAAATCAGAATGACAAGTATTCCAAAGTATAGTAAGAATTGCTCTGTTGCAATAAACTGGTTTAGCCATGATCCAATAACACCACCAGGTATACTTCCTGTAAGAAATAATAAGCCTGTTTTATAATCTACTCTTCCTTTTTTATAGTAAGTGATGGTTGAAGATAATGAAGTAAATATCATCGTGATTAAGGAAATGCCCACTATAGCTTGAGGTGTTGCCCAGGAAAAGCCTGGCAAATATTGATGCAACATTAACAAACTTGGTATTAAAATAACTCCCCCACCAAGTCCAACTAAGCTACCAAGAAAAGCAGTACCGATACCAATAATCATACAAATTATAAATACCACGTAAAATAACCTCAAGTCTTTCTATGTAATGTTTATTAAGATAATTTTACCATTGTTTCATTAAGATTCCTACCAACTGCTTTGTTAATTTTCATTCATATCAATCGATACTCCAGGAATATTCATGATGGAAAACTTTTCTTGTAAAAAAGAATTCTAAACCAGCCAGTCTAGTTTAGAATTCCCTTTCCAGTGAACATTCCACTGATGATAAGCCATAAATTTTCACATGAAACCTAAGCAAATCGATAATATATTAAGATAAACGTTGCAAGAACAAAAATAAAGTTTAAGAATACAAAGACAACCTGATCAACAATTGTTTTATGGATCCGAATAGGCGGATTATAAAATGAAACCCCCTCAATAATAAAAATTATTAAGACAATATGAATCATGAAATGTCCGATAATCTCTGTATAACCAAACAGCATCGTAGTCGAAATAAATATTAGAGTCAACACAAAGGCTAATATCCTATTTAAGACTCCCACAACTAATAAGTATCCTACGACAAATTCAATAAATGCTGCTAGTACGATAAATGCCTCTGGTGCGAATCCAAATGTAGGAACACCATGATTCTGAATGATATCGATACTCATAGATGGGTACACCCACTTCTCAACAGCTACCCAACAGAGCGAAAGCCCTGTTCCTAAATAAAGAAATGGAAATCCCCAATTTTCTAATTTTGTTTTCCCGATAAACAATACAAATATTATGGCTACATAAAACCCATAATCAAGCATGTGGAAGATTCCCACATCAGATAGGACATTCACAAAAAGGATTAACATTAACAATGCCCCTACTTTTGTTGCGTAGTGAATTGGAATTAATAAACAGATGATGGTAATCCATACCAAAATAGTTTCCCATGATTCTTCCAGTTCGAATTCTGGAGCAAATAGTGTTTGAGAAAAAAACTGAATGATTAAGGCTAGTGCCGTGCCATACTTTAAGATATACCTTGAAAATTTTCTGTATTGGTCTAGCTTTTCATCGATTTTATTAGCTACCGGAATTTCCATTAGCTTTGGAAGGAATTGCGGTAGAATTGCCAAAATAATCGCAGAAATTAATGCCACTGACAAAAATAATGGCGAGAGGATATTTTCAATTGACTCTTTATGTGGCTCAACTTCTGTAAACCACTTTACATGCGCCTCTGCTTCAAATGGATTTAGCATGATAAGAAATATAATTAAGACTGGTAACGTCCACTTTTTCTTCATTATTAGCCCTCCATCTTAATCTGCTTTTTTATAGCTTTTGCGAGAAGGTAACAACTATACGAAATAATAAATCTGGAGATATTGACAGATTAACAACAACCTATTCTTTATCAAAAAAAGAAGGAGACGAACTGCAAACGTTCGCCTCCTTCCTAGAGATTCTAGAGATAAGAACCCTTGCCGGAATCTTTGTCTCTATATCATTTTTCAATAAGTTTCCTATTATCCGATAGAACCTTCCATCTCGAACTTAATCAGACGGTTCATTTCAACAGCATATTCCATTGGCAGTTCTTTTGTAAATGGCTCAATGAAGCCCATTACGATCATTTCTGTTGCCTCTTCTTCCGTCAAACCTCTACTCATCAGGTAGAATAACTGTTCTTCAGATACTTTAGACACCTTTGCTTCGTGCTCTAATGAGATATTGTCATTTAAAATCTCATTATAAGGAATTGTATCTGATTTTGATTCATTATCTAAGATTAACGTATCACATTCGATGTTAGCACGTGCTCCATCTGCTTTACGTCCAAAGTGAACCAATCCACGATAGGTTACATTACCGCCCTGCTTAGAGAACGATTTCGAAACAATTGTTGAAGAGGTATTTGGTGCTAAGTGATGCATTTTTGCTCCAGCATCCTGTACTTGGCCTTTACCAGCAATTGCGATCGAGATTGTATTACCACGAGCACCTTCACCTTTAAGAAGAATAGCAGGATATTTCATGGTTAATTTCGAGCCGATATTTCCATCAATCCATTCCATCGTCGCATTCGCGTCACACACTGCACGCTTCGTAACGAGGTTATATACATTGTTCGCCCAGTTTTGAATTGTTGTATAACGGCAATAGGCATCTTTCTTAACGATGATTTCAACTACCGCACTATGAAGTGAGTTTGTTGTGTAAACTGGCGCTGTACATCCTTCAACATAGTGAACAGATGCACCTTCATCAACAATAATTAATGTTCTCTCAAACTGCCCCATATTCTCAGAATTAATACGGAAGTATGCTTGAAGTGGCGTATTCGTTTTTACACCTTTTGGAACATAGATAAATGATCCACCAGACCAAACTGCAGAGTTTAGAGCAGAGAATTTATTGTCAGAGTATGGAATAACTGTTCCAAAATACTCTTTGAATAATTCTTCATTTTCTTTTAGTGCCGTATCCGTATCTTTAAATACAATACCTTGCTCCTCTAAATCTTCTTTTAAGCTGTGGTATACAACCTCAGATTCATATTGAGCAGAAACCCCAGCAAGGTACTTTTGTTCTGCTTCAGGGATACCTAATTTATCAAATGTTTGTTTGATTTCATCTGGTACTTCATCCCAAGTTCTTCCTTGTTTTTCAGAAGGCTTAACATAGTAAACAATTTCATCAAAATCAAGGCCGGTTAGATCTCCACCCCATTGTGGCATTGGACGCTCATAGAAATGCTCCAATGCTTTAAGACGGTAATCTAACATCCATTGCGGTTCTTCTTTCATTTTAGAAATTTCTTCAACGACTCTTCGTGTTAAACCACGTTCTGTACGGAAAATAGAAACGTCTTTATCACGAAAGCCATATTTATACTCTTCTATTTCAGGCGCTTTCTTAGCCATTCATAAACCCTCCTTTTAGTACTGGTACAAACGTTACACGATTACTTATCGTTAACTCCCTTTTCCATAGCCTTCCATGCAAGGGTTGCACATTTTATTCTAGCTGGAAACTGTGAAACACCACTTAGTGCTTCAGCATCTCCTAAATCTAATTCCGTATCAATTTCCTCCCCAAGCATCAAATCCGAAAAGATTTTTGACATTTGGAGTGCATCTGCAACCTTTTGTCCCTTTATTGCCTGAGTCATCATCGATGCAGATGACATACTAATAGAACAACCTTCCCCTTCAAACTTGGCGTCTTTGACAACTCCATCTTCAATTTGTAGCTGAAGTTGAATTCGATCACCACATGTTGGGTTATTCATATCCACCGTTAAGGCATCTCCTTGAATAGCACCATGATTACGGGGATTTTTATAGTGATCCATAATAACTTGTCTGTAAAGTGTTTCCAAGTTGTTAAAAGACATGACCGAAAAACTCCTTCGTTTTCAAGAGTCCGTCAATTAATTTTTCCACATCTTCTTCTGTATTATATAGGTAAAAACTTGCTCTGGCTGTTGCTGTAACATTCAACCATTTCATTAATGGTTGTGCACAGTGGTGACCAGCTCGAACAGCAATACCGTATGAATCTAATGCGGTCGCAACATCATGTGGATGAACATCTCCTAAATTAAAGGTTACAAGAGCCGCTCTATGCTCTGGTCCGTATACTTTAATCCCATCGACTGTTTGTAAACGATCCATAACATAATCTGCTAGCTTTTGTTCATGTTCTAGAATAGCATCCATTCCGATATCTTCTAAGAAGTCAATAGCAGCTGCCAGACCAATCGCACCGCCAATAATTGGCGTACCACCTTCAAATTTCCAAGGAAGCTCTTTCCAAGTAGATTCTTGTAGGGAAACAAAATCAATCATTTCTCCTCCAAATTCTACTGGCTCCATGTTCTCTAGTAATTCTCTTTTTCCATAAAGAACTCCAATTCCAGTTGGCGCACACATTTTATGACCTGAAAAAGCATAAAAGTCACAGTCTAAATCTTGAACATCAACCTTCATGTGTGGGGCACCTTGGGCACCATCCACAACTAGAACAGCACCTTTCGCATGTGCTATTTTAGCAATTTCTTTAATTGGGTTTATTGTTCCCAATACATTGGAAACATGCGCAATCGCAACAACCTTCGTATTATCGGTAACAAGATTTTGAATATCTTCTATTGCTACAGTACCGTCATCTTGTAAAGGAACATATTTTAATGTTGCACCAGTAGCTTTTACTGCTTGCTGCCATGGAATGATATTACTATGATGCTCCATTGGCGTAATCAGAATTTCATCTCCAGGCTCAAGATTAGCACGTGCGTAACTATAAGCAACCGTGTTAATTGACGTGGAAGTACCTCGAGTAAAAATAACCTCACCTGTACTTCTAGCATTAATAAATCGACGAACCTTCTCACGTGCACCTTCATATTGATCAGTTGCGCGTGAACCTAATGTATGAACTCCACGATGGACGTTAGCATTATCAAAACGGTAATAGTTTTCAACAGCTTCAATAACCGAAATTGGTTTTTGAGATGTTGCTGATGAATCCAGATAAACTAATGGATGCCCATTTACTTCCTGATCAAGAATCGGAAACATTTGCCTAATGGCTTTCACATCCATTAGTCAACTTTCCTTTCAATTACTTGTTTCAATTGTTTTTGAACAGCAGCAATTGGTAATTCTCTTACTACTGGATCAAGGAATCCATGAATGATTAAACGTTCCGCTTCTTCTTTCGTAATCCCGCGACTCATTAAATAATAAAGTTGCATAGGATCAACACGTCCAACCGATGCAGCGTGACCTGCTGTAACATCATCTTCTTCAATTAATAGAATAGGGTTCGCATCACCACGAGACTTTTCACTTAACATCAGAACACGAGAAGTTTGTTCACTATTTGCACCAGAGGCACCATGTTCAATTTTTCCAACAGCATTAAAGATGGAAGATGCACCTTCCTTCATAACGCCACGTTGTAAAATTTGTCCATCTGTGTTCTTACCAAATTGTACAATCTTTGCAGTAAAGTTTTGGATCTGCTTACCACGCCCAACTGTTACAGCATTAGCATTTGAAACTCCGCCATCACCGACTAAATGTGTCACGTTTTCAGATACCGTATTACCATCATTCATTTGGCCTAATGCCCAATCAATTGTTGCATCTCTGTATCCAACTCCACGACGATTCACATATGTCGTTGTACCAGCAGCAAAGTTATCTACCGCACCAAAGGAAATTTTTGCATTGTCCTGAGCAATTACTTCCGTAACAATATTTGCTACTGTAGAATCCTCAACATTATTAGAGATATAGTTTTCCACGTAAGTAAGTTCACTGTTTTCATCTGCTACAACTAACACATGATTAACTAGTGCTACTTCCGGGTCTTCTTGCCAAAATACAGCTTGAAGAGGTTCTTGGATTTGTACGTTCTTTGGAACATAAACAAATACTCCACCGTTCATTAATGCAGCATGAAGTGCTGTTAGTTTATGTTCATCAACAGATACAGCATCCTTCATGTAATAACGTTTTACCAATTCTTCATGCTCTTTTAGTGCTGTGAAAATATCAGTAAAAATAACACCTTTGTCAACCAATTCTTGGTTTAACTTTGCAAAAGCTACAGTTTGATTACGTTGAATTACAAGATTCTCAGGTAGATTCTCTACATCAAAGAAGTCTTGAATCTCTTTTGGTAAATCTGATAATGAAGATATAGTTTCTCCTGTAGCTACATGCTTGAAACGAGTAAAATTCCATTTACCGATCTTTGTTTTATCTGGTTTTGGTAATTCTAGTGATTCAGCTTGTTCCAATGCGTTAAGACGTAATTCTTTCATCCATTGTGGTTCATTACGCTCATTGGAAAACTGTTCGATATAATTTCTATCATAAGGTAGCTTTGTGTCAACAGTCATATTACCCCTCCTAACGTTTAAGCGTTTTGCCCTACTGTTTCGTCTTCAATACCTAACTCTTCTTTAATCCAGTCATATCCTTCTGCTTCCAAGCGTTGAGCTAACTCAGGACCACCAGATTTAACAACACGACCTTGCATCATAACGTGTACATGGTCAGGAGTAATATAATTTAATAGACGTTGATAGTGTGTAATAATCAAGCATCCGAAATTCTCACTACGCATTTTGTTAATACCTTTTGATACGACTTTTAATGCATCGATATCTAGACCAGAGTCGATTTCATCAAGAATTGCAATATCAGGCTTGATTTGCATCAACTGAAGAATTTCATTACGCTTCTTTTCTCCTCCAGAGAAGCCTTCATTTAGATATCTTGTCGCCATGTTTTGATCAATTTCTAAAAAGTCTAGATCTGCGTCTAAGCCTTTAATAAATTTCATTAATGGAATTTCATCGCCTTCTTCACGACGAGCATTGATAGCTGAACGTAAGAAGTCAGAAGTTGTTACACCACTGATTTCACTTGGGTATTGCATTGCAAGAAATAGACCTGCGCGTGCGCGCTCATCAACTTCCATTTCTAGTACATCTTCGCCATCTAATAAAACACTACCTTCTGTAACTTCATACTTCGGATGTCCCATAATTGCAGAAGCAAGTGTAGATTTACCAGTACCGTTTGGTCCCATAACTGCGTGGAACTCTCCACCTTTAATTGTTAGGTTCACACCTTTTAATATTTCTTTACCTTCAATTGAAACATGAAGATTCTTAATTTCTAATGTAGATCCTGCCATATTGATACCTCCATATATTAATATGTTTTTTTTAAAAGTTGAATAGAATTAAATCCATTCTCAATTTATTCTCATTACAATCTTATAGCATTTCGAATTTATAATCAACTCTTTTAGATTGTACAACTATGTACGTTTTATATAGGAAAATTCAGGGTTTAGATTTGTATTAAACCACAAAACTGGTACCCCAAGGATGGAGTACCAGCAATTCCATATCATTTATGAATTTGATTATCAATTTCAGCTAAAATGTGCTTACACTTATCATGATCTGCCTGACGTCTTTTCTCTACCTTCATACGGTTTTCTAACTTACGACAGTAATCCGCATACCCCATGTGATGGGTATTCTGCATTGCCTTTTCCATTTCAGGCGTGTAATTCATTTTAATCTCACTATTAATAGTGAATCATCCCTTTCATTTATTTAACAATACAAAGCTTAACACGAAGACAACATCTATGACAAAGCGCATATTTCACCTTACTTTCGAAAGTGACTTTATTAAAAGTCAATACGATAATATATCCAATCATCACTAGAACATTTAGCGAATTCCTTGCGTATACTTAATAATACTCCAAATTTGTTTTTTTACTTACTCAAACTACATAAAAAGCAACCTCTCTAGTCAGTGCCATGACAAGAGAGGTTGCTTCTATTTTCATGCTACTTAATTACCTTCTCATTCTATACCATATAGATAATGTAGCTATGGAAATTAGTAGCATGGTTCCCACAACCACCTTCCACTCTAAATGTGTAGAGGTATTAGATGGCTGTTCTTTTTCAATTTCATCTTTCTTACTTGGTTGCGCAATATTTTCCATTGCTTTATTTTTTCTATCTTCTACAATTGGAATAGCTGTTAGCGACTCATTATCATTTACATCAGCCAAACCAGCATTTTCTTTTTCATAATCAACTACATTATCTTCGTTTACAGACATATCTATTATATTTATTGATATAGTTGGGGAAATACGCTCTATTCGAAAGTTCGCTTGCGCTTCATTCCCAAGATTCCCCGTACGATCCACTGTTCTCGCATAGATGGTGTACTCTCCAGTAGCTTCTAACTTGATTGGAAACTGATACGTTTTCCAAGTACCTTTTTCACCTATACGATATTCCGTCTTAGCAACACCACTTGGCCCTGGATTTCCTGCCATTATTTTCACTTCCACCGGTTGGTTCGTCCAATCTCGACCTGACAAAGTTATTGTTGGTGCGGACGGAGTTATATTATCTATTTTTACTACAACCTGGGTTTCTTCTCCAACATTTCCGGCAACATCTAAAGTACGTGCATAAATTGTTTGCATGCCACTCTTTTCTATAGTTATAGGGGTATGATAGATTCGCCAAGTGCCATTTTCTCCTATCTTAAACTGAGTTTCAGCTATTCCACTAGGACCTGTGATACCATCTTCTATCATCACAGTTACCCCAGTGGTTGTCCATAGATTATCCGACAAACTAATCTTCGGTATTGTTGGTTTGGTTTTGTCTATTTTCACCACGGAGTGTGACTCTTCTCCTACGTTTCCTGCATTATCTATTGTACGTGCATAAATATTATGCACGCCAGATTCTTCTATGGTAATAGGAGAGTCGTAATTTTGCCATTTTCCTTTTTCTCCTATTCGATACTGTGTTTTATCTAGACCACTTAGACCAGTTTTCCCATCCTCTATTTCTAATTCCACTGGACCATTTGTCCATTCCCTAGAAGGATTCCGGATAATAATTGGCTCTTCTGGATCCATATCTATTTCGAATTTGACATTACCTATTTCATTTGAATATTCACAGCCATTACTTGCTTTCCACTTAAAATCAGTAATGCCACTCCAAGCATGCGGTGGCATAAACATCAGTTCATCTATATCTGCAAAAGGAATGGACTGGTTCACCGTCACTTCCTCTCCTTTAAAAATAAGTAAACCATATTCTGGTAGACTTTCAATTTTTATAGCATCAATCTCAGTGTTATCTTCATTTATATAATGAAAATCTTGTTTTTGAAAATAATAAGGCTGCTCAATCCACCCAGAAATCAGATGATCTTTTGGTGCAGGTAGCGACTTATAAGTAATTGTTTGCTCATAATCACTAATATTTCCAGCAAGATCACGAAGTTGCATATAAACTGTCTTTTGATTATTTCCCTCCTCAGTCAAATTCCACGATTTCGATTCTACAAAATCCTCCCAATCACTCCATGTTTGATAGTCATTACTAAAGCGCATCTGAACATGGTCCGAACCACCAGTATCCTGTGCCGTTACATGTAATAAGACTGTTGTACTATTTGAATAGCTGTCTCCTCCATTTATGTTAATAGTTCCCACAGGCGCATCCTTATCAATCAAAAATGTAAGAAAGGACTTCTCATCACGTAAGGTTATTATCTCAAGTGTAATTTTTCCTGTTTGTACAAACTTCAACTGATAAGGCTCCGTATCGCGATATCCTCTAAGCATTATAGGTATCCCATTCATATTGATTGCTTTAACCCTTGGTGCGACTATTGTTGTTATATCTGTATTATAAACCCCTCCATCTATGACCCCATCTATAAGCGGATAAAGCACTAAATCTATACTGTCAGAAAAGGTGTCACTAATGTTTCCCGCCTTATCCTTTAAACGGATATAAACTGTCTTTTCTTCTTCAATAGTCGGTGCTGCTACTGTCCAATTAATGTTATTTGAGAACGGCAACCACTCATTTGGCCATTCATTTTTCTTATTCGAAATCTGCATTTCTGCTAAATTAGTATCATCGCCCTCAATTAGTAAGGCAACAGTAGGATTCTTGGTATCGGAATCTCCGTTATTGATGACAAGATTTCCTGTTGGCATCACTGTGTCCAAAATGATATTTGCTTCATAGATAGTTGGCTTAACACCATGCTGGTTGCGGAGTTGCAAATACACGGTTTTATTTCCATCATATTCGGGTATCATCCAATCCATTGTTGCGTTATAAGGAATCCAGCCAGTCACCCAACTGTCTTTATTATTTCCAAGTCTCATTTCAATTGGTCCACCATCCAAGGAACTTGCATCAATCTGCAAGTTCACATTCTTTGAATTCGTATAACCATTGCCTAGAATTGTTATCTTTCCACTTGGACGAGGGTCTGGCTTATATTTTACAATCAGCTTGGGTTCTTTGCCTGTATTTTTATAATTAAATAATACAAAATTCCGATTTTCTGTAGGATTGTCTGGGTCTATAGATTCAGTCGGTCCTCCAAAAACAAAAGCAGCTTTCTGGTGTGGAAGCTGAGACAGAATGAATGATGTAACATCAAAAGATAACGTGTTAGTGGCGTTAGTAATAGGAATCTGGTCTGCGATTTTCACGCTTTTATCTCGCTTAAACGCATCAGAAATAATGTAATTTTCAAGCCCCCAAACGTCTAAGTAAGGAGAATTTTCTACAGTATATGGTGCTTTTTGAACTTCTAATGTTATGGACTCGATTTCTCGACTTTGGTCAATATTCTCTAAAGAGAAATGAAATAAAGGTTCTTGATACACTTTATTTCCAGAACTAATCCAATAGGAATAACCCACAGCACTATACATTGTGTCTGGGCTATAACCCCAATTATATGCTTCGTCAATACCTACTTTCTCAGCATCTATACTAAAGTTTAAGCTTCTATCGGATAATATGATTTCATATATATCTTCCTCCGCTATCACTTCACTTGGGAAAATAGACTCTATAAACGACATGATTAATATGATTATAAGAAAAAGTGCTATATTTCTTTTCATTCTTTATCCTTTCCGATACCCAAAATGTACCTTTTACTTTATACTAATGGTTGAAATCGACTTAATTCACCATAATTCTTCAAGCCGAGTTAGTATATCAAAGGGAGCGTTACACGAACATAACACCAGATTGGACATTAGCACTCTCATAGATAAGAAAAGTCTATTATACTTATTAAACTGTATAAATTAGCTTGCAAAGGAGGGGACATATGCCTTTTATTAGTGTAGATAATAGAAACGTACATTATCAGTTTCAAGAGTCTCAATCAACATCCAAAATAAATGAAACACTTATTCTCATTCATTCAAATGCAGTTGATTTACGTGTCTTTGATACACTACTCAAACATTTAGATTATAAAGGTTCTATTCTTCGGTACGACTTAAGAGGGTATGGGAAAAGCGAAAATGATATGTCAATTAAAAACCTAACTATCATGCGCTTTATTGAAGATTTACACGAACTGATAGAGGAGCTAGAACTTCAATCTGTACACCTTGTTGGTTGGCAGATGGGGGCATTAATTAGCATAGGCTATGCTTCACAATTTACAAGCAAAATAAAATCAATAACATTAATGTCAATGCCTTGTCACCCTCCTCATATGATTCAAAGTATACGAACCCATCGAAAGGAATTATCTGGAGGTAAACAGGAAATCCCCTTTGATTATTTAGAAGCAATGGCATCAACTTTGCCTAAGGGACATCCGGAGCTTGAAAAACTAAAGATGTATGCAAAAGGGATTGAGTTTAATTTATACGCTAAAGTGATGGATCTTACTGTTAGCGCTGATCCGATTACGCAAATTAAACATGTGTCCTGCCCTATCCTTATACTATCTGGTGCAAAGGAGGTTTTATTTCCTTTTCACTATCTGAAACTACATACTGTTCATTTGAGAAAATGTCAGCATTTAGTAATTCCAAATGCCTCTAGTCTTATCGTGCTGGATCAACCAAAACTGATAGCCCAAATTGTCAATGACTTTGTCACAGAGCAACATGATTCACCTGCTGTAACGGATACCTTCATCCGTGAAGTAGATGAATCAATGCTAGCATATGTAAGCCAAATTCAAAACGAATGGCTGCATCAGCTGCAAGCTCACAAGCAGTTACAAGTAAAAATGCTAGAACATTTTCATGTAAGCATTCAAGGTAAACCAAGTGGAAATGGTTGGAACAAAAGATTTGCAAAACAATTATTGTTTTTCCTTTTAATAAATCGATCTACAACGAGGGAGCATATTTGTGAGGCACTATGGCCAGAACTACCAATACAACAAGCCAAGGGAAATTTACGTGTATATCTATCCCATCTACGGAAACTATTAACCATTCCTGAAAGTAACTACTCATTTTTAGTGGTAAACGGCTCACATGTCTATCTTCAAGGAGAAATTAAATGTGATGCGACTACCTTGATCGAACAAATTCAAGAAGCACAGCATGAATTTACCCCTCAAAAACGGCAGAATCTTATTGATCAAATCATTCTTTCGCTTCCAAAGCGGCTTTTTGAAGAATCCCATGCCACCGACTGGTTCTTAGAATTATGTACTCAAATAGAAGAAGATTTAATTGATCTTATACTGTGGAATGTTCTTCATTATAAAAGACTAAATCAAGATATGGTTGCTATTCATCAATTAAAAAAAGCTATTCAAGTAATACCAGACATTGAACTTTATGAATGTTTAATCGAGATTTACGAAAAAGTAGGGAAAGAAGAACAGGCCTTGAAGTGGCAGAAGAGAATGCTGGAATTCGATCGTACTTGAAAAATGTTTGAATTGCTAAGCGTACAAATATGTAAATAATTTCTTTCATGTTCTCTAATCTAAAAAAACCAGTAAACGTGGATACATTTACTGGTTTTTCTACTTGCTTTAGTTATTACCACCTACAGGCACAACTGCTCCATCATAATTCTCCTTGATAAAGTTTTGAATTTCCTCTGATTGAAGTACTTCTACAATTTTCTTTAATTCCTCATTATCTTTATCCTCTGAACGTGCAGCAATAATGTTTACATAATTAGACTCTGCACCTTCGATAAATAAAGCATCCTCAAGAGGGGATAAGCCACCCTCAATTGCGTAATTGGTATTGATTGCAACAAGTGTATTTTCTTCAGAATTATAAGCTTCAATTAAAAATTCTGGGCTAACTTCACCAAATAGAAATTTAAGGTTTAATGGATTATCAACAATAACATCTTCTGTGATATTGGTTTCATCAATATCATCAGCTAAGGTAATTAATCCTTCTGCTTCAAACAATGATAAGATACGAAGATGATCTGGAACATTTCGGCTAATAATTACTTCAGTACCCTCTGGAATTTCATCAACACTAGTAATACCTTTTGAATAAATCCCCATTGGTTCTACATGAATACCACCTAAGTTAACTAAATCATATGCTTTGTCAGGATCAGTTGTTTCATCTTCAAAAAATGGAATATGTTGGAAATAATTTGCGTCGATAGTACCTTCATTTAAGTCAAGATTTGGTAAGCTATAATCGGAATACTCTTCAATTTCAATTTTTATACCTTCTTCTTCAAGAATTGGCTTAGCTTCTTCTAAAATTTCTGCATGGGGCGTACTTGTTGCACCAATTTTTATTACTTCCTCTTCATCACCACAAGCGGCCAATAAACCTACAAACAATATAGATAATACAAATAATAATTTCTTCATGAATAATATCTCCCTTTTTTTAGTTTTTGTGTCTAGCTATAAAGCGTTCAATCATTTGGAATTGCAAATGGACACTTACCTCTTTCTTTATTATCTTTTATCCATCTTATTCGTTATGAAATCACCAATAAATTGGAATATAAAAACAATAATCACAATTAGTACGGTACAAACAAATACGACATCAAAATCACGACGCATAAAACCATGGAAATAAGCAAAATCCCCTAGTCCACCTGCCCCGATAACTCCTGCAACAGCTGTATATCCTATTAAAGCAATGGCTGTGACGGTTATTCCGGAGACAAGGGCCGGCATCGATTCCGGCAACAAAACTTTAAAAATAATTGTTTTTGTTTTTGCCCCCATGGATTGCGCTGCTTCAATTACACCTTTATTTACTTCACGTAAACCTATCTCTACTAACCTCGCATAAAAAGGTGCTGAACCTATAATCAATGCTGGTAAGGCAGCATTCGGACCTCTAATTGTACCAATTAGCATCTTGGTGAATGGAATTAATAACAGAATTAATACGATAAACGGTATTGCTCTAAAAATATTTACTACGGAAGCAACAATAAGATTTACTCCTTTGTTTTGCCAAAGACCACCATTTGAAGTTAGGTATAGTAATAGTCCTAGTAATACACCAAAAATCACAGTTCCTACCAGAGCCAATAACGTCATATAGAACGTTTCTCCAGTTGCTACGATTAAATCCTCCAAAACGACATTTGGAAATAATTCCTTAAGCATGTGTCAAAACCTCCACTTCAACTGAGGTTTCTTCTTTAATAAAGCCAATGGTATTGTTTATTTCATTAGGCTCACCGTTGATTTGAACAATCAACGTACCATAAGCTCCAAGCTTGGTTTGTGTAATCTTTCCTTGTAAGATATTGACTTCTATTTGAAACTCCCTAGAAATCTTACTGATTAGTGCTTGGTTTGCAGACTCACCAACAAAATGTAATCGAACTACCAGACCACTTGAATAAACCTCTAATAACTGATTATGATCACCATCAGGATCTCCCATTACTTGCTCAACGAATTTTCTCGTAACAGGCTTATTCGGTTTTAAGAAAACATCTAATACTTCACCTTGCTCGACAACTTTTCCGTTCTCCATAACCGCAACACGATTACAAATTTTTCGAATTACATGCATTTCATGTGTAATGAGAATAATAGTCAAGCCTAATCGTTCGTTGATATCGACGAGTAAATCT
Source organism: Ornithinibacillus xuwenensis (assembly GCF_039614845.1). Lineage (NCBI taxonomy): Bacteria > Bacillati > Bacillota > Bacilli > Caryophanales > Bacillaceae > Ornithinibacillus > Ornithinibacillus xuwenensis. The sequence continues at coordinate 75,690 of NZ_JBDIML010000005.1, forward strand.
AATATGGAATCCGTGGTTTCTGGGTCTAGAGCAGAGGTTGCTTCGTCACACAATAGTACCTTCGGATTATTCGCCAAAGCCCTCGCAATACCAACTCGTTGCTTCTGACCTCCGCTAAGCTGGGCAGGATAAGCATTCTCTCTTCCTTTTAACCCAACTAAATCAACTAATTCACTAACCCGTTTCTTTCTTTCTTCCATCGGTACGCCTGCGATTTCAAGTGGAAAAGCAATATTTTCACTTACCGTCCTAGACCAAAGTAAATTAAAATGCTGGAAAATCATTCCTATATCTTGCCTAGCAATTCGAAGTTTTTTTTTACTCATGGCTGTTATCTCTTCGCCATGGATCGTTATTTTACCATTCGTCGGTTCTTCTAACCGATTCAATAGCCTAATAAATGTACTCTTTCCAGCTCCACTATAACCAATTACCCCAAATATATCGCCATCATGTATGGTTAAGCTCATGTCATCTACAGCAGTAATATTTTTTTGCTTAAGCCGAAATACTTTCGAAAGTCCTTCTATCGATATCACAAACATCCCTCCTCTACCTATAATGTGTACAAAAACCAATAAAAAAACGCCTTTCTGTAAGAGAACAGAAAGACGTAATAAATTATATCTTCACGTTCTCTCATCTTTCAAAGCAAAATGCTTTGTAGGACTTGGCACCTTTTTCAAACTAAAAGTTTGAAGGTTGCCGCGGTATCATAGGGCCTTTCCCTCCACCGCTCTGGATAAGAGTTAATCATTATTCGATTTTTGATAAAACTAACTATAGCATCGTGCACTTTTTGTGTCAATACCATTCTATAAATTATTTATTATTTTTCGTTAAACAATTCAGGTTGATAGTTAAATAGATAACGATAAATATTTGGTATCGAGTGAAATGCATATACCTTCTCCTGAACTTTATTCTCCTTTTTGATGAGGAGACACGGGACACTTTCAATCTTATTATCTCGCATAAAATCAGGATACAGGGATGCATTCATCCTATAAAAAATATCCTGTTTATGTACCGATTCTATCTTATCAAGCATTGTCTTAGCCACCTGACAAGTGCCACAAAATGGTGTGTATATATAGATTAAATATTCTCGCTCTTGTAATGTATCCGTTGTAACTTCTTGCAAAAAATCACCTACTTGTAAGCTAAACTAAATAGAGAGGGTTAACAGCAATTTGCTTCCCAAGTAGCAGCATTGCTAAAATACGTTCCGGAGTTGCTGCTACCTCACGATATTCACTACTCACATAAATGTGTTCAGCATGAGGAAGCTCTAATGCAAGCTGTTTACGGAGCTTCATTCCAGAATGATCCTCGTCCACTAAAATATAAACGTCTTTTTCATCCAATTGATAGGACTCTAGCAATTCATCAAAACGCTCCACATCGAACGTTCCATTAGTACAAATAATGGTAACTTGATCGTCAATAACCTTCTCTAGTTGTTTTTTATCTGTTAATCCTTCAACTATTATCACTCGATCATTAAGATGTTTCATGATAGATCCCCCTCAGTGGTTAGAAAATAGGCGGCCGAAGGAAGAGATTGCCCGTTTTTAGCATAGCTATACATTCTCATCTGCAAATAAAGCTGACTTTAATCCTGAAAAGGTTAAAGCCAGCTTTCATGATATTTGTTAGTCTTGCTCAATAAGATTTTTATATGCTTCTGGTGAAAGTAATTTTTCAAGCTCAGATTCATCCGAAAGTTCTAATACAATCATCCAGGCATTTTCGTATGGAGATTCATTTACTGATTCAGGACTATCTTCAAGCTCGCTATTTACTTCAACAATTTTACCACTAACAGGAGCATATAACTCAGAAACTGTTTTTACAGATTCAACACTACCAAATGGTTCATCAGCTTTTATCTCTTCTCCTACTTCTGGTAGTTCGACAAACACGATATCTCCTAGCTCATCCTGTGCAAAATCTGTAATTCCAATACGCACAGTATTACCTTCTTTTTTTACCCATTCATGTTCTTGTGAATATAATAGATCGTTTGGTAAGCTCATTAATATCCCTCCGTATTTGATTGTAAATTAACTATACAAGCTAAGCTTGTATTATGCTAGTATTTTAGCTTTATTTAGTTGACCAATACTTCTGAAAGTCTTCCTCTCTAAATCCGACCGTTACTTTATTTCCATCTGTTACAATTGGTCGTTTAATGAGCATCCCATCACTTGCTAATAACGCAGCCATCTCTTCCGTAGTAGCATCCTGTATTTTCTCTTTAATATTCAATTCTCGATACTTTTTTCCACTCGTATTAAAAAATTTCTTAGCAGGAAGTTCACTCTGATTTATTAATGTTTCTAACATTTCTTTGGAAGGTGTTTCTTCCACAATATGTATGCTGTTATAGTCGACGTTATGCTCATCGAACCATTTCTTTGCTTTTTTACATGTACCACAGTTTGGATACCAGTAAAATGTAAGTGCCATAGCCACCCCTCCTTATTCACAACTATTTTACCATGATTTGTTGTGAAATATAAGATAATTAGGAGTAATTTGTCGTCTATCTAAAATTATTTTTATATACTATTGATAAGTCATATCTGGTGTTAAGGAGTCATAATGAAATACATTAATGAAATCCCTGTGTTTTTTATACTTATTTCAATAGCATGTTATGTATGGATACGTCTTATCTATTATAGGAAAAAGCCATTTAAAATCTATAAATTACGAGAGCTAGCGTTCATTATCCTAATAGCCTATGTGGAGAGCCTTCTTTATCTAACCATCTTCCCATCCACTAATATGGTATCTCAAAGTCTGGCTTCTATTAATGTTGTACCCTTTGACACAATCAATCTATATTTAAACTTCACTGGGGACAAGTCTCTATCATTCATTAATCTATTGGGAAATGTTATTGTGTTTGTTCCAATAGGGATTTTTCCTTTCCTATTTTGGAAGCGTGTTTCATTCATTCAGATAATCGTTCTCGGCTTAGGGAGTACTTTTTTCATTGAAATGATGCAGTTAATTCTATCCATAAATGGAATCATTTCGAGGAGCTTTGATGTAGATGACCTCATTCTAAACACTCTTGGTGTTATTATTGGATATTTTTTCGGGTTATTGGTAAAAGGAATCTATTACCAATTAAGAAATTAACCCCTTTACAATTTGCTGTAAAGGGGTTTTCCATTTCATTTAAACCGTATATTTCTCTGTTTCAATAATTTCAGCTGCAATTTCTCGTTTCTTCGCAATTACATTTGTAGGTGTATGTCGTGTTAATTTACGTAATGAAGAAAGCATCATACGCAAGTTGTCTCCGTCTTCCACTGCAATAAGAGTTTCTTTTGCATCCGCTTCGATACGGTTAAACGCTTCCTGTACATAAACCTGTGTATATAATAATTTTTGTTTATTTTTGTCTACACCAGATTTAGTTAGGGCCTTTTCGGTACGAAGAATTGCACTTTCCATGTTGTATACCTCTGCAACCATATCAGCAAGATTGACTAAAATTTCCTGTTCATTATCAATTTTTTGCATGTATTTTTGTGCAGCTAATCCAGCTCCTAATAGAACAATCTTTTTAGCGTTTCTTAGTAGATACTTTTCTTGTTCTAGCGGCTCTGTGCCAGGTTCCTCTGGCATAAGCATCATCAATTCTTCCTGTAAACTCATTGCCTTTTGGAATAAAGGTAGCTCTCCCTTCATGGCTTTCTTTAGAAGCGTTCCAGGAACTAATAAACGATTAATCTCGTTTGTTCCTTCAAAGATACGATTAATACGAGAGTCACGATAAATTCGCTCTACTTCGTATTCTTGCATGAAACCATATCCGCCATGCATTTGCACTGCCTCATCTGCTGCATGATCTAAAAGTTCAGTAGCCGTGTATTTATTCATAGAACACTCAATTTGATACTCGGCAATTGCACGAGCGATTTCACGACCATCTTTCAATTGTTCATCTGTTAGTGCACCCATACGCTGTTCAAAAAGACCAACTGTACGATATACAGCACTTTCATTAGCATATATTTCGGATGCAATCGTAGCCAGTTTTTCTTGTGTCAATGAAAACTTAGAAATTGGTGTATTAAACTGCTTACGTTGGTTAACATACTGTGTTGCAACTTCTAGAGCACGTTTTGCTCCACCTACACCACCGATGGCAAGCTTATAACGCCCAACGTTTAAGATGTTAAAGGCAATCACATGACCTCTGCCTTTTTCACCTAATAGATTATCTACTGGAACTTCAGCATCCTCTAGGATTAGTGTACGAGTAGAAGAAGCCTTTATCCCCATTTTCTTCTCTTCAGGTCCAGTAGAAACTCCTGGATAGTCACGTTCTACAATAAATGCAGAGAAATGCTCCCCATCAATTTTAGCGTAAACAACAAACACGTCAGCAAATGCTGAGTTTGTAATCCATTGTTTTTCACCATTTAATATATAATGAGTTCCTGCTTCATTTAACCTTGCAGTTGTCTTAGCACCTAGGGCATCTGATCCAGAACCTGGTTCTGTAAGCGCATAGGCAGCAATTAGTTCCCCAGTTGCAAGCTTTGGTAAGTATTTTTCTTTTTGTGCTTCAGTTCCAAAGAACACAATTGGAAGTGAGCCAATTCCGACGTGAGCTCCGTGTGTTATTGAAAAACCACCAGCACGTGAGAATTTTTCAGTAATTAGGGAAGAACTTATTTTATCAAGCGCAAGACCACCGTATTCTTCTGGTACATCGGCTCCTAAGAGACCAAGCTCGCCTGCTTTTTTCAATAGGGCAACAGAATGCTCAAATTCATGATTCTCTAACTTCTCCGCTACTGGCAGAACTTCACCAACAACAAAATCCTCTGTTGTTTTTGCAATCATCTTATGTTCATCAGTAAAATCTTCCGGTGTAATGATATCTTCACCTGTTAAATCTTCTACTAAAAACGAGCCACCCTTGAACAATTTTTCTTTTGTTTCACTCACAGTTAACATCCTCTCTTTTTTTAGGTTTTCATCTAATTAGCAGATTGCTAGATTACAAGAGTTCAAAAACCCCTGCTGCTCCCATTCCACCGCCAATACACATGGTGACAACACCAAATTGAACATTACGACGCTTCATCTCATAAGCTAGACTTAGTGTTAATTTTGTTCCGGTCATTCCTAGCGGATGACCAAGAGCTATTGCTCCACCATTTACGTTTACAATATTTGTATCTAAGTCAAGTGCTTGGATCACTCGAACTGATTGGGAAGCAAACGCTTCGTTTAGCTCGAATAAACCAACATCTGATATGCTTAAACCAGCAATTTCAAGTGCTTTTGGAATTGCTTTAACAGGTCCTACTCCCATGATTTCCGGTTCCACCCCTGCAACTGCAAAGGAGCGGAATTTAACTAAAGGAGTTAATCCTTCTGCTATTGCCTTTTCTCGATCCATTACTAGTACCGTTGCTGCACCATCACTCATTTGTGATGAATTTCCTGCTGTAACGGAACCTTGCACATGGAATGCTGGGCGAAGCTTGGCAAGAACTTCTAGAGATGTTTCTGCCCTTACCCCTTCATCTGTGTCAAACATAAATGATTTCTCTTCTACTTTGTTATTTTTACCGATAACTCGTTCCGTTACTTCAACTGGAACAATTTCGTCTTTGAATTTCCCTTCTGCAATAGCTTTCGCAGCACGTTGGTGACTTTGGACTGCAAAAGCATCCTGATCCGCACGAGAGATTTCAAAGCGCTTCGCAACCTCTTCAGCCGTGTGCCCCATCCCCATATAATAACCAGGCGCATCTGCTACGAGAGTAGGGTTTGGTTTAATAACATGACCTGGCATTGGTACAAGACTCATCGATTCTGCTCCACCAGCAATAATGGTGTTACTAGCACCAAGCATGATTCTCTCTGATGCATATGCAATACTTTGTAAACCAGATGAGCAATAGCGATTGATGGTAATGCCTGGAACATCATGCTTTAGTCCAGCAAGTCCGGCAATATTTCTTGCCATGTTCATTCCTTGTTCTGCTTCTGGTATTGCACAACCGATAATGACATCATCGATATTTCCAGCATAGTTTCCAGCACGTTTCAGTGTCTCTTTAATGGTTAGTGCTGCTACATCATCCGGTCTAGTATTACGTAAAGATCCTTTTTTAGCTTTTCCTACAGGGGTTCTAGCACCTGCGACAATAACTGCTTCCTTCACATTTTTTCCCCCTCTTCTTTAATTTCTTAATGGTTTTCCTTTTAGTAGCATGTGTTGCATACGAGCTTGCGTTTTCGGCTCAGCAATTAAACTTAAAAATGCCTCTCGTTCTAAATCAAGCATGACCTGCTCATCTATTAAAGAACCTTCTTTAATACGTCCTCCTGATAATACATATGCTAGCTTTTCAGCGATTTTCACATCATGGTCAGATGCATAGCCTCCAAATTGTAGTGTCTTCGCACCTAATAGCATCGCTGCATAGCCTGCTTCACCAACAACTGGAATTTTCTCACGTTTTGGAGCACGGTACCCTGCTTTCGCAAGCTCTAATACACGTTGCTTCGCATCATAAATTAAATGATCAGGATTAACACTAATTCGGTCATTAGCATTTAAAAATCCGTTTTCTCTTGCTTCTGCTGCAGAGGTAGAAACCTTTGCCATGGCAACCTTTTCAAATACATCGTTGGCAACCTTTGTCAAGTCAAAGTCAATTCCCTTTGGTAAATTACGAAGCTGTTTTAGATATAACTCCTTCGTACCACCGCCACCAGGAATTAGTCCAACACCAAACTCAACAAGCCCCATATAGGTCTCAGCAGATGCTTGTAGTGCTGCTGCCGGTAACGATACCTCTGTACCCCCGCCTAGTGTCATATTAAATGGCGCGACAACTACCGGTTTTTCAGAGTACTTGATGGTAGTACCCATATCCTGGAACATTTTAACCACCATATCAAGCTCGAAAAAGTTGTCATCCTGTGCTTCCATAAGCATTAACGCTAAGTTAGCTCCGACACAGAAGTTCTTTCCTTGGTTACCGATAACGAGCCCTTCATAGTTTTTACCTACTTCTTCAATCGCAAAGTTAACCATTTGAATAATGTCTAAACCTATTGCATTACTCTTGGAGTGGAACTCTAATAATGCAACACCATCTCCAATATCGATTAAACTTGCTCCGGTATTCTTTTTAATAACACCATTTACTTCTTTTAGGCGCTTAATATTAATTTCTTTTGGATTAAATTCCTGTTCTTTATATTCACCTTGATTAACATAATATACGGTGCCATTATCCGTTCGGTAGAAGGAATCTTTGCCAGATTCAATTAATTCAAGGACCCAGCTCGGTACTGTTTCTCCTTCTTGCTGCATGCGTTCGACAGAAGACTTCAATCCAATAGCATCCCATGTTTCAAATGGACCAATCTCCCAGCCAAATCCCCATTTCATCGCCTGGTCGATTGCAACAATATCATCAGCAATTTCACCAACTAGCTCTGCAGAGTAGAGCAGTGCAGGCTTTAAAATGGACCAAATTAAAGCTCCGGCACGATCCCCTTTTGCGGATACAAGCGCTTTCAATTTGTTGCGTGAGCCTTTTGCCTGCTTTGCCATTTCTATAGCCGGTGATTTTAGTTTTTTACGTTTTTCATATTCTAACGTATCTGGATTTAGTTCTATGATTGTACTTCCTTCTTTTCCTTTTTGCTTTAGGAAGAATCCTTGGCCACTTTTAGCACCTAGCCATCCATTTTCCTGCATTTTCAACATAAATTCCGGTATATCAAATACTTCTTTTTCAGCACCATCCACTTGGTCGTACACATTTCGTGCGACATGAATGAACGTATCTAACCCTACTACATCTAACGTTCTGAAGGTTGCGCTTTTGGGTCTCCCAATAAGTGGACCAGTTACAGAATCAACCTCTCCAACACTATAGCCACCCTTAAGCATTTCTCTAACAGTTACTAATAATCCATACGTACCAATTCGATTAGCGATGAAGTTTGGCGTGTCTTTCGCTTCTACAACACCTTTTCCAAGTACATCCTCACCAAATTGCTTCATAAATGCTAATACTTCGGTGTCTGTATGCTTCGTCGGAATAACTTCTAGTAATTTCAAATAACGAGGTGGGTTAAAGAAGTGCGTTCCTAAGAAATGCTTTTGAAAATCACTAGAACGTCCTTCAACCATCGCTTCAACTGAAATTCCTGACGTATTTGAACTAATGATTGAACCCTCTTTACGATATTGATCTACTTTTTCAAATACACTTTTCTTAACATCTAGACGCTCAACCACTACCTCAATGATCCAATCTACATCCGCCAATCTTTCCATATCATCATCCAAGTTACCGATTTCAATTAACTCTAAGCTAGTTTTTGATGTAATTGGTGATGGCTTTTGCTTCAATAATGCTTGCTTACTTTGTGCTGCGATTCGGTTTCTTACCACCTTTTCCTCTAGTGTGAGACCTTTCTTCTCCTCTTGCTCCGTTAGGGCTCTAGGCACAATGTCAAGCATTAAGGTTGGAATACCGATATTAGCCAAGTGAGCAGCAATTCCGGAACCCATGACTCCTGAACCTAAGACTGCAGCACGCTTGATTGTTCGCTTCATGTTTTGTCCCCCAATCATTTTTTGAATGAATACTCATTCATTTTACTGTAAAAAATTAAGGACAGTGTCCCATCCATCTAAATTAACTATAAAATAAATTCTGATATTTCGCAATAAAAATTGCAGAAGAAAATAGAATACATTGATAAATTTTCATATTTTAACAGGATAGATATAAGTTTCCTATTATACTTACTGTCGAATAAACAAGCGCTAAAATGGTCATTTATGAAAGATACCCTTACATAATCATTCTTGTTTACAAATCGTAATGATTACGATAATATAACTATCATGATGTATTACATGTTAATCACAATAAACAGGCTCTGTTTGTTCATACTACCTATAGGAAATAGGCAGTAAAATGTGGCAAGCAAATCCACAGTACATGATAAATGATATATAATTTTATTTCACTTACAGAGAAACTTAAAAACATATTGGTGCTGGAACAGGATTTTCTTTCTCAGACGACCTACTAAAGCTACCAATTAGCAGAAAGGAAACATACTGATGCGTGATTCCATTATATCCATACAAGATGTTAGTTTTAACTATGAACATAAAAATGTCTTAGACCATGTAAATTTTGAGATACCCTATGGCTCATTCATGGGACTTATTGGTCCTAACGGAGGAGGCAAAACCACATTAATTAAGTTACTTTTAGGAGAACTAAAACCAGTTACCGGTACCATTAAATTGTTTAATACACCAATCACACAATTTAAAGACTGGAATAAAATTGGGTTCGTTTCTCAGAAATCGAATTCCTTTAACAAAGATTTTCCAGCAACCGTCTTTGAAGTTGTATCTATGGGTTTAACGTCGAAAGTTGGCTATTTCAAATTTTTCAACCAAAAACATAAAGCGAAAATACGACAAGCAATAGATTTAGTAGGAATGCGTGAATATACCTACGAGAATATTGGAAATTTGTCAGGTGGTCAGCAGCAGCGGGTCTTTATTGCTCGATCACTCGTTAGTGACCCAACCTTATTAATCCTCGATGAACCAACTGTTGGAGTGGATTCGGAGAATGTACAGCGCTTCTATGAATTACTTCATAATTTAAACAAAGAGCAAGGGATTACACTGTTACTCGTCACACATGATACAGGTACCATGACAGAATATGCTACCGACATTGCTTGCCTGAATAAAACCTTACATTTCCACGGAAAACCAGGAGAATATGAAAACCTGTCTGATAGGGAAATTTCAGAGGTTTATGGTCACCCTGTTAGCCTTATCACGCATGATCATAATTAGTTGGAGGAACATTTAATGTTAGCTGATCTTTTTGAATTTGATTTTTTACGCAATACCTTTTTAACCGGAATCCTTATTGGTGTAATTGCACCATTACTAGGGACATTTATTGTCGTTAGGCGACTATCATTAATTGCTGATGCGCTTTCCCATGTAACATTAGCTGGAATTGCCTTTGGCTTATTTTTGGAAAAGAAATTTGCATTCACGCTACTCCCACCCTTATATAGTGGCATGGCTTTTTCTGTGTTAGGATCTATTTTTATTGAAAAGCTTCGCGGTGTGTATAAATCCTATCAAGAAATCGCTATACCCATTATTTTATCTGGTGGTGTAGGACTCAGTGTTATATTTATTGCACTTGCAGATGGCTTTAACACAGAGTTAATGAATTATCTCTTCGGTTCTGTGTCAGCAGTTAGTCAAGGAGATTTTATTTCTATCTTATGTATCTCCATCGTTGTCGTTCTTATCATTATGTTATTCTATAAAGAATTATTTACCCTATCGTTTGATGAAGAGCATGCGAGAGTATCAGGAATTCACGCAAAACCTATTCACTTACTTTTTATTGTATTAACTGCATTAGTTATTGCAGCATCTATTCGGATCGTTGGGGTTTTATTAGTTTCGGCTCTTATGACCTTGCCGGTAGCAGCAAGCATGCGCATTGCCAAAGGTTTTAAACAGATGATGTTTTTATCTATTGCTTTCGGAGAAATAGCTGTTATGATAGGATTAATATCAGGATATTATTTAAATATTCCACCTGGTGGTACGATCGTAGTTGTTTCGATTATCATCTTACTTATTTCCATAAGTATCAAACGAATCCGTTTTGGTAAAAAAGTGAGGGTTAGTTCATGAATACGTCTGATGCTATTGAGATTTTAAAAAACAAAGGCTATAAAACTACGGGAAAACGAAAAGATATCTTATCATTTTTTGAGAAAGCTGACGGCTACCGTACAGCAAAAGATTTAATTCAGTTTTTAGAAGAAACTTACGAGGGAATTAGCTTTGATACTATATACCGAAATCTTCATCTATATAATGAAGTCGGAATACTTGAAGCAACCGAATTAAATGGTGAAAAGCATTTTCGTATGAATTGTACAAGTCATCACCATCATCATTTTATCTGTAAGGATTGCGGGAAAACAAAGGAAATCGAAGTATGTCCGATGGATGAAGTGCAAAAGTCATTAGTTAACTATGAAATAGAAGACCACAAATTTGAAATTTACGGGTTATGTCCAGCATGTCAGAGCATCTAAAGCAGCTCAAGATCTTCTTAGCAATTGGTATCGGTGGAATGATTGGGGCAGCATCCCGTTATGGAATTTCAATTGGCTTCCCCGTAACAAATAAGTTACCAATTGAAACGTTAATAGCCAATTTGATTGGCTGTTTTTTATTAAGTTATCTATTACATGTTCCATTCATGAAAAATACATTTTCTAAGGAGTCTCGCATAGGAATTACTACTGGTATTTTGGGTGCGTTCACAACATTTTCAACCTTTGCTGTTGAAACAGTTGTACTTGGAGAAGTTAGTATTTTGCTAGCTACAGGCTATGTAATCATTAGTCTGATTGGTGGAATAACTTTATGTTTTTGTGGTTATTGGATGGCAAATCGAAGGCGGGAAAGCATATGAATTTACTTGCAGTTACGATAGGAGGATTCATCGGAAGTATCCTCCGTTATTTTTTATCTATCAGCATGAATAAGCGCTTAATTGGTACGTGGATAGCGAACATAACTGGATCTGTCTTCCTTGCGATATTATTTTATTTCCATTCCATTCATATGCTTTCTGACTTCGCATGGCTATTTTTAGGGGTTGGATTATGCGGTGCATACACCACATTTTCCACATTTGGAAATGAAACAATCCAGCTTATCCTACAAAAGCGTTATAAGCATGCCACTTCATATGTTTTTCTTTCAGTATCCATATCTCTTATTGCGGTTATCTTCACACTTCATTTATTAGGATATTAGCTTTAATCCAACTGCTGAAGAAATAACCATTCCGATAAAAAGAATGCGCCAACCACTTTTAGGTTCATTATAGAAGAACATCCCCACTAAGACGCTCCCCACCGTACCGATGCCTGTCCAAACAGCGTAAGCAGTACCCATTGAGATAGTTTGCATAGCGAAAGATAGGAACAAAAAACTAGTCATAAATCCACCAATTAAAAAAACAAAATTTCCAACTGTCTTTTTCTGGTTAATTTTATTTATTCCCGTCACTCCAACTAATTCCCCAAACCCAGCAATCACCAAGAAAATCCAATCCATTACCCTTGCTCTCCTTTCTGTACGGAGTGTTTCGTTACAGTTTTTAGTCCAATTACTCCCGTTAGAAGCAACATTATTAACAATACCTTTATACCATTGAATGGTTCTTTGAACACAATCATTTCCATCAATACAGTTCCAGCAGTACCTAATCCTGTAAACACAGCATAGGTTGTTCCAACTGGCAAGCGATTAGAAGCAACCAGTAATGCGTGCATACTAATATAAATTGCTACGATTGTTAGTACCCATGTCCACCAACTATTTGCATGCTTTAAGCCAATAACCCAACCGATTTCAAATACTACACCAATCCATACCATATTCCAATCTCGTCTCATCTAAATCACTCCTAACATGGAAAAGCCCGGAAAGATATCATTATCACTCGATATCCTCCCGGGCTTTTCTCCCTCCGTGTACACTTCCGTACGTTTTCTCTCGGACCAGACCAATTATATGCGGAACCCTAGAAAACCTATTATGAAATTACTAGTATTATACCATAAAAACTATCCACCATGTTATCATGATTTGAAGTCTTCCTCAATTTTCTGTAATTCTTTACGTAACGTGAAAATTTCCTGCTCCTTAACATTTTTTTCTCCATAGCGTACCCGCTGATACACCTCTAGATTCGTTTGAAAACCAATGCGCCGCAACCAATCTTCAACGGTTTCAGACTTTTCTCTACCCTTTTGATATTTTGTTGCACGCCGCTCAAATTTATAAACCATTTGGCGCACAGGATTTGCTCTTTTGAAGGAAAAATTTTGTATGATTTTTTTTAATAAACGATGCTTTTCCTTACGATTATTCGTTATTATATTAGCAACCCTCTTACTCACGCTTTCTCCTAAGGGACTATAGTCATTTGAATAAATTTGTATAATATATATAAGTCCAATAACACTCAGTACAAAACCAGAAATCATGAAGAGCGTATATCCAGGCAGTAGGAAATCTAAAAACGCAGTACCGTTTTCTAAAGACTCTTCTCTACTTCCCATTCTTCTTGATTGTAACCAGTTAGCGAATTCTATATCTTCTACAAATTGAAAGAGGTTTACAATTCTGCCTATCACCAGAAAAATAGCATAACTAATCGTATCCCATAATCGAGTTAACATATCCTGCTTCGCAATGTAATAGGATAACATACCACCAATACATAAGAACATCGCAAAGGTTACACTCAACATACGATTGGACCTATGCTGCGTACGAATAGAAGTCACTGAGATGTGACTAACAAACGATCCAATTACGATAACCATACATTGAAAAAACAAGTAAATGATTACCTCTACTTCACGAATGAGTAAGGTCATAATTAAAGTCAAAAGCCCTGTCATGACCATATTCCTTATCTCTTGTCTCATTATTAATTCACTACGTATTCGAACGTACCGCCATATTAAGACAATGGAGATTAATATACTCACATAAAATGGATAACCACAAAGAAGAAATAATAATACTAGGAATGGAGAAGAAATGAAGTATGGATAATAGCTCGTTGTTTTTTTTGCTATAACAGAAAATCCTATTGTAATCATACTTATTAGCAACAAGTAACTCCAATATGGTACCCAATTATAGTAAAAATGGAATACCGGTATTAAAAGTAAGAATAAGATGATGGCTTCATTAATAAAATGATAGCCATATGATATATATGGGTTTTTTGGTACCATGCCGATCAACCACCCCTAATGTAGTAGCCACCCTTATTTGTAAGAATGGCTACTATCACGTACTGTTTTGACTTATATGCAATAACTTATCTTCTAATTCCCTCAGTGTATACCTTAAATCCTTTTCTTCTAATGTCGTTACTTCTTGCTCACCATACCGAACCTTCTGATAGATATCAATATTTCCTTCTAAGCCGACTCGATTAAACCAATTTTCAATAGATTCATAGCTTCTTCTACCTAGTTCTAACGATGCCGCTTTTTGTTCAAATTCATAGACTAGCTTTCGGATAGGATGTTTTATTCTTACTTTTCTACGCTTGAATGGACGACTTAACATTCTTTTTGGACGTTTTAATTTTTCTTCAGTTTTCATGAAATCTACTGCGTCAGAATGATTTTCTTCTTTTGGCTTCGATTTCAATACTCTATAAATGATAACGAGAAGGAAAATAAGCATGACGGTAACGACTATCGCAAAAAATATGTCAAAATTCCCATCATGGTTTTCAAATTCAGGCAAAGGTGTTTGCTCTTGACTCATACCAATTTCTTCAGACTGCTGTTCCTCATTTTCGGGATGAAAAAGATCATTAATATTCAAAAACTCCAATACCTTTGCCACACCACTTACCAATAAGGTTAAGGTATTTCCAAAGAACTCCCAAACCCCTTTTGTAAAAATAGTTGCTGTATCGGCTAAGGAAAGTATCAGGATTGTAATAATGGAAAAGAAGCTTCCCCATTTCAACCATACTGAACGATTAACTTGCCTGCGCTCTTCTTTTTCAATAACAACTAAGTTACTAACTGTAAAGCCAATTAATATCGTAAAAATCTGAACGAATAGAAATAAAATGACGTAAAACTCCTTTAAGATAAATAGACCGAGTAAAGTAAGGAGAAAGGTAATGATTAAATAATTAGCTTCATTACTCAAAAATGCTTTACTTCGTATTGCAACATATCGCCAGACTAATACACCAGTAAAGAGTATAGATAAAGACAATGTGTATCCTATTAAATAAAAGCTTAGGATAATCACTGGAATTACCACGATATATGGTAGATTACTTTTGGTAAGATTTGAGAATAATAAAAATAACAAGCAGGTTCCCGCTAATAGCAAGAGATAATTCCATCCAGGCACAGCATCATAGTAATAAAACATGAATGGAAGTACGATTAAATATAGAATTATTCCTTCACTTATGAAGTGATAGGCGTTTGTAATAGGAGTATGTTGATTCTGCATATCATCATCCTTTTATTATCGGTTAATTGGCTGTAATAATCTCTTCCATTTTTTTCAGCTGTTCCTTTAGGGTGTTTTTTTCGTCATCACTTACATTTAATTCTCCATATCGTACTCGCTGGTAGATTTCTATGTTTGCATTTAAACCAATTCTATTAAACCAGTCCTCTACTGTTTCAAAAGGTTTTCTTCCTTTTTGTTTCTTGTTAGCTTTCCGTTCGAATTGTAATAACATTTTACGAATAGGGTGTTCAGGTGGTTTGAAAAACCGTTTAATCCCAAATATAGAACGATTTTCACGTGGAGTCTCTAGTGATACTTCCGTCACGTTTATTGTTACCTCATCCCTCTGTTCAACACCACTTAACCTTTTCACAATACGTTTTTTAACTACCCATAATAAGATGATGATGATTGCACATAACAAGACTGCTGTTACTCCTAAGACCAATAACCCGGTTAACTGATCTACAATACTTGGCTCCTCAATGACTTGTCCAGCGTTTTCCGGATTAAACTCGTGCCCATCGGAATTATCCTGTTCTGGCCAGCCCCTTTGTTCTACTTCCAAGAAGCTTAGCATATTCGAAATGCCGATTAGTGCACCAGAAGCACCATCTAAGAGTCCTTTCCATAAAGTAACCGTAACCGTTCGGAACCCTTCAAATAAAATAAAAAATAAAAATGCTCCTACACTAAGTATCCCGACAAAATAAACAGGAATCTTATAATCAATTCGCTTTCTATCCTGCTTGGATACATAGATAAAATGACTGAAAACAAATCCGATAAACAAGATACTAAATTGTAAAAATGGATATAACATAATTTGACTATCATGAACTAAAATACTGACGAAGATCGTCAAGATGATCGTCATAAGAATATAAATGCTTTCTCTTTTTACTGTTTCTTGATTCCGAATATTAATATAACGCCATGTAAGCAGAATTGAAAATAGTACTGAGAAAATAATCGGATAATCCAGTAAATGAAAAGCAACAAACAAAATCGGTGTAACCATAATATAAACATAAATGTTGTCTGTAAGCTTTGTTAGAGTTGTATACAAGATACTAGCTCCTATAACAACCATTAAATAGCTTCCATATGGCTCAAAAAAGAAACGATGGTGTAAGATAGGTAGAGCAATTAAAAAAAGAAGAATTGCCTCTGAAAAAAAATGATAAGCATAGGCTATAAGCGGATGATTATGTTGCATCGCGTATAGCCCCCTTCACTACCAAAGGCTTTATACTTGCTCCTTCATCAGAATCAACGACTTGATACGTACTGTTTTGCACCTGATTCCATGTATTCATCATTCCAATTGCATTAGCCGGAACATCCCCAATAAAAATAATCGTTTTTGGCTTAATAAATTGTTTACCAATTTGATGAAGCATTTTATTGAACGGTTGAATTGGTGATTGCTTATGGACTCTAGCAAGCATTTCTAGGGCATGCATGTAATGTGTTTTTCCTTCCCCCTCATGTAAATGAATATACGAAACCTTCCCAGGCTTACGAGCATTGATAAAGATTTCAAAGGGCACATGCATTTTTGTTGCGTATTCACTTAGGTAAGCCGTATAGGACAATAAATTCTCTAAATTTTTATTAAAGCTAACCATATTCTTATCGTTCTCTGTCCCTAGATTAATAATAAATACAAACGAACGGTCTACTACCTTTTCGTAAATATTAGTTTGAAGTTTCTGGGTTTTAACCGACGCTTTCCAATTAATCTTATGGAATGGATCACTATAGCTGTAGTCCCTTGTTCCAAGCGGGCTTTGAATATCTTCAAATGGAGAGTAATTTAACCGACTCTCTCCTTGCATCATATGGAATACAGCATTTGCACCTTGAACAGGTAGTAGTCTTGGATAAACGATATATTCAGTCTTATAAAAACCTGTATACCGTAAACGAAGCATACTAAAATTCAAAAGATGAGGAAAATAATAGGAAATATTCTTCACTCTTGATACCCCACGTTGCTCAGCGACTATTGGAAATTCTACAATGGTATTTTTCCGTTGAATAATCGATAACGGAAGCTTAAGCTCCCTCCAATAATTCTCGTCTTGCTTTACCAATGTATAGGCTTTAATCGCTGACCCAAGCTGAAAGCCAAATTCACCATTTATTAAAGGAAACATCGACTGATTCTTGATTTCAAATTTCAACGTCGCCTCTTCTCCTGGAAATAGCTTCACAGTAGTTGGTTCATTTTTCATTACTAAGCTTCTACCAATACTTTTATCGTAAATTTTATATGCAATTAAATATGCTGCAAAAATACCCACACCAATAAAAACAATAGCAGACCGAAAAATAACTCCAATTAGAAAGAATGTGATAAAGGCTATAAGGATATAATCATAGCTATTCGAATCCTCAGAACCTACTTCCTTTCTCCACATCATTGGCTAACTGCTCCTTCTTCAACAGGTACCGGGACTGCTTGTAAAATTTCATTCACAAGTTGCTCTGGAGTCTTCTTAATAGATCCTTCCATTGTTAATATTAATCGATGCTCAAATACATATGGTGTCAGGGTTTTGATATCATCTGGTGTCACATACTCTCTCGCTTGTAAAAATGCCCTTGCTTGTGCAGCACGCATTAACGCTAACATTCCACGTGGGCTAATACCAAGCTCGACCTCGTGATGCTCTCTAGATGCATGTACTAAATTTAATAAATAATCATAAACAACTTCTGATAGTTTAACTTGCTTTATTTCCTGTTGAATCTTTCGAATCTCTTCTAAGGATAATACTGCCTTAATTTCTTCATATGGATCATGATTTCGGTATGTAGTAAGAATTTGTTTCTCTTCTTCCTTTGAAGGGTATCCAATATCAACCTTAAATAAGAATCGGTCTAATTGTGCTTCTGGCAACGGGAATGTTCCATAATTACTCTCAACTGGATTTTGCGTTGCAATAACGATAAATGGTGCTTCAACTTTAATTGTTTCCCCATCAATTGTAGATTGGTATTCTTCCATCACTTCTAACAAGCTGGACTGTGTTTTAGGAGTTGCACGGTTAATCTCATCTGCTAGCAGTACATTTGAAACCACTGGTCCCACGCGTAATTCAAATTCCTGTGTTTTGGGATTAAAGAAACGAATGCCAGTAACATCACTTGGTAATACATCAGGCGTAAATTGAACACGATTAAAGTCGCCATTCATTATTTTAGCAAAGCTCTTAGCTAGTTTTGTTTTACCAGTTCCTGGAACACTTTCTAATAGTACATGCCCCTGTGCAAATAAAGCTGTAAATAATAGATCTACAACTTCTTCTTTTCCATAGATAACATTATTTAATGCGTTTTTTGCTAGTTTAATATTTTCCATCTATTATTCCCCCAATTATATTAAAAGTTAGATAATTAGTATTATTATAACATGTTAATCTTTTTTACGTTATTATTTCAAAATGGTTTCAAAAAGTTGGAAAAACACTGAAAACTTTATAGCTATTTAGTTGTCTATGTACTAAATATCATGTTAACTATCACTATGCAGTAGACGCTGATTGGTTCTAATTCGTGCACAAGGTCTAACTTCATCCTCCATGACATGAAACCATTATTAATAATTAAACGAAACACATTATTCCACCTATCTTCCGTAAATAGTCCGTCATCCTGTTTCAATTGCAACATTTTTATTTTTAAATGTTATCATGCTATTATTTAGATGAACAAACAAAAAAGGGTAAATCTATTTTTAGATTTACCCTTTTTTGGGTTAGCGCTTCTAGCCCTATGTTTAACCTATTATGTTGCTTTCTAGATTTTTAGCTTTTTAGCTTTTTAGCCAAACCTTTAGCCTGTTTAGGCTCTTACTATTTTTACTTTCTTAATCTGGTAGCCATCATTTTCTTCGACAACAAACTGGTAACCATCATGTTCAACTGTTGTACCTTTTTTGGCTTCCACATTATTATTAATAATCCATCCAGCAATTGTATCAACTTCTTCTTCGTCAAGCTCAGTACCTAGATATTCATTTAGCTCATATAACAGTAATTTTCCATCAACCATTATTGCTCCATTTTCCAATTCTTCAATCATTGGAGTTTCATGAGCATCAAATTCATCTCGTATCTCACCGACGATTTCCTCTAAAATATCCTCAACTGTGATAAGACCGGCAGTTCCCCCATACTCATCAACTACGATTGCCATATGAATACGTTCCTTCTGCATTCGTAATAATACCTGTTTGATAGGAGTGGACTCCGATACATGCAGAATAGGTCGGATATGTGGTTCAATCGATTCCTTTTCACTAGAAATATGACCCGTGAAAAGCTCTTTAATATTCACAAGACCCAAAATATGATCTTTATCGCCATCGGCAACAGGATATCGGGTGTATTGCCCTTCACGAATCAAATTAATATTCGTTTCATAGCTATCTTCTTTAAAAAAGCAAACCATTTCTGTACGTGGTACCATAATCTCTCTTGCGACACGCTCATCAAAATCAAAGATATTATTCACATACATCATTTCTGCTTTGTTTATTTCACCATTTTTATAGCTTTCAGAAAGTATCAGACGAAGTTCTTCTTCTGAATGAGCATTTTCAATTTCATGCATTGGCTTAAAGCCAAATAAGCGAACCAATAATTTTGCAGTTCCATTTAATAGGAACGTTAGTGGATACAATATCACACGAAGAACTAGCAAAGGCTTCGCTAAATTCAAGGCCATTGCTTCCGCTTTTTGCGTAGCAATTGCCTTTGGTACCAACTCCCCGAATACAACTCTTAAGAACATAATGATTAGAAAGGCAATAACAAAGGAAAAGAAATCGCCAGTTGATTGACTAAGCTCCATTTTATCAAATATCGGAAGAAACGCTGTTTCCACTGAGCTTTTTCCTAACCAACCTAGACCTAATGCTGTCATGGTTATTCCAATCTGACAAACATTGATATAGGAATCCATACTATCCGTTATCTTCTTCAAACTCACTGCCTTACTGTTATTCTCTTCAATCAATTGGTCTATTCGAGAAGAACGGACCTTTACAATGGCAAATTCGGTTGCTACAAAGAATGCCGTCAGCATTATCAATGCAACAACCCAAAGTAAGTTAACTATATCCAATTAGTATCCTTGTATCATGAGATACAAGGACTTCACCTCCTGATTTTTCAACTAGAATATATGTTATAAATCCGACCATTTTGTAGATGATTCAACGCATGGGGCATCGAAACATCTACAAAACAGAATAAATCTTTTATTAGGTTTACCTTCCCATCAGAATCACCTACCTCCCTAGCATAATTATATTCTATCTAAAACATTCAGTCTACAAAAATATTTTTATATTAATTGTAGTTATTTTCATGATTATCTACATCCTTTCATACAATAGGATGTACGATTTTGGACAAGGTGGTTACTGTGTATGATTCAGAAGGCAATTGCCATTGTAACTGGTAGTATATTCATTGCTATTGGAATAAATTTTTTTGTGATTCCACATCATTTACTTGACGGTGGAATTATTGGGATAGGGTTGATTGGTAAATATGCTTTTGGCTTTATTCCTGGATTAACCATTATTATACTAAGTTTGCCATTGTATGTGATTGCTTATTTTTATTATAAAAGCTATTTTTACAATGGTATACATGGCTTGTTGGTTACCTCTTTTTTTATTGATCTTCTGCGTCCCATCGCCCATTATTCCTCTACACCAATATTCATGAGTTCACTAATTGGTGGACTATTAATTGGAATTGGTGTCAGCATCTTACTAACGAATAATATTAGTACAGGTGGGTCCGATTTATTAGCTTTAATTCTTGCTAGACTTTCTTCTATTAATGTGGGAGTAATCATTCTGATTTTTGATAGCTTGGTCATTTTGACTGGTTCCATCGTCATTCCACAAACAAACATTCTATATTCAACTGTCTTAGTGTCTATGGTCGGTATAACGACCTTTCTCATCACCGGATACTTTAATCCAACAAAAAGGAGCAGCTACTGAGTAGCGTGCTCCTATTTCTCACCTTTTTCCTTCTTCAACGTTTGGCTATTCTTTAACAGTCTTAAAAAGGCAATTACAATAAGGATTAATATTATCGTAAAAGGTAAAGCAGAAATAAGCGATGCTGTTTGTAATGCATCTAAACCACCTGCTAGGAGGAGTACAACCGCAATTGCCGTTATTAATACACCCCAGATTACTTTCACAAACAACACTGGGTTTAAGCTCCCTTTAGAAGTCATACTACTTAAAATATACGTTGCAGAATCTGCTGAGGTCACTAAAAATGTAAATATCAATAAAATCGACAAAATGGAAAGTACATCCGTTAAAGGCAAAGCGTTAAATGTTTCGAATAATGCTACTGCGACATCTTCATGTACAGCATCAGCTATACCTGTTCCACTATTTAGATCGTGATATAATGCAGTTCCTCCAAAGGAAGCAATCCACAAGCAGGCAATTGCTGGAGGCACAATTAAGACACCAAAAACAAATTCTCGAATTGTTCTACCACGTGATACTCTTGCAACAAATGCACCTACAAAAGGAGACCATGCAATTGCCCACGCCCAGTAGAAAATAGTCCAATCACGTACCCAGCTCCCCCCTTGATATGGCGTCAACCGTAAGCTGTATTCAATAAAATTGGTGAGATAGTCCCCTAATCCGAGCACGAATGAATTCAAAATAAAAATTGTCGGACCACTAAAAAAGACAAATAACAACAACACTAAGCATAGTCCTAGGTTAATATTACTTAGCCATTTAATCCCTTTATTTAAGCCCGTACTAGAGGATAACAAATATAGTACCAGCATGACAATTGCTATTATCAACTGTATTATAATCGAATTAGGTAATCCAAATGTACTTTTTAATCCACCATTCATTTGAAGTATACCAAGACCTAAAGAGGTAGCCACTCCCATGACGGTAGCAATAACCGCAAGGGAATCAATTGTCCCCCCTACAAATTTGCTTTTGCCAATAACTGGTTTTATTGCTGTAGATATTAATCCATTCTTCTCTTTGCGGAATTGATTATAAGCAATTATTAAGCCGACAACAGCAAAAACAGACCATTGACTAACACCCCAGTGAAAAAAAGAATAACCCATCGCAATCCTGGCGGCCTCTTCTGTTTTTGGTTCTAATTCCGTAAATGGCGTAGTAAAGAAATGAGACATTGGCTCTGCTACACCCCAAAATACTAGGCCAGCTCCAAATCCTGCTGAAAACAGCATTCCTATCCAAGTGAAAAATGAATATTCCGGTCTAGAATTCTGTGGACCAAGTCGTACCTTCCCATACTTACTCATAGAAATTCCTATTAAAAACAAAACAAAGACAAAGACCGCCAATAGGTATAACCAACCAAAACTAACCGTTGTAAAATTAAAAAGCATTTCTGCTATTTGCCCAAATTTTCCAGGGAAAAATGCACCATAAATTACAAGAATAAGGATAACAAAAGCAGAAATAAAGAATATAGGGTTTTTATAGGAATGTTTATTCATAATGTCTATATAGTCCTTTCCTTCTAAAATTGCTTTGCTTACCAACATTATTTTTTATCGATAGCTTCTTATTATTCACCTCGTTTAGTGAAAATATATCGGTAGCATACAAGGTGCTATTTTGTGATACTATTAAAAGAATAGTAAATACTGGAGGCTAGCCATGTTATGTTACTTTATAATTAATAAAATCGACACTACCTTATATCAATGATATGTCCTTAAGGAGTGGAGATAATTGAAATGGGTTCAATCGTTTTATGAAAAACAATATAAACTGATACACCATGATGGGAATATACAAATTTCTGAAAACCATGTGAAATTGCTGAAAAAAATGGAAAGCATGGTCAATAAGGACTTTTCATCTATTCTTGAGTTAGGTGCTGGTATGGGTGAGTTTGCAATTACAGCTGCAAAAAATGGCTATCATGTGACCGCTATTGAAATTATTAGTTCAGCAGCAAAGCATATAAGGGAAATGGCAAGTCAACTATCGATTGATGGAAGACTACAGGTTATTACAGATGATTTTTATCACGTCCCTATTTCTCAATCTTTTGATGTGGTTTGCTATTTAGATGGATTCGGAATTGGTGGGGATCAGGACCAACGTGAATTACTTCGAAAAATACATGATTGGCTACAACCCAGTGGCTGTGCAATAATTGATATTTACACACCCTGGTACTGGTTATCTACTAATGGGCAGGAAATGTCATTTTCCAACTTTAAGCGAAAATACGGCTTTGATGCAAATAGCTGCAGAATGCTTGATACATGGTACGATCTAAAGGAGCCAAGCGAGATCTATACACAATCGCTTCGTTGTTACTCACCTGAAGACTTACGATTATTACTTAATGGTACTGGTCTTGTACTAACAGAAATATATCCAGGAGGAGCATTGGATTATGCCAACTGGCAATACTATGAGGAAGTGTCATTAATTAAAGCAATGTCTTATACTGCCATTTTGAAGAAAGAATAGTTTAAAAGAGCGGGTACCGATAATCGGTACCCGCTCTTCTTATTCCCCAAGAAATACACCTTCAAACGTAAAATCTTCAACCGGTCTTCTACCAGAAGGCTTCTCTCTATTTTGATTCGCTTCATTTAAACTATCTTTACTTCCTTGATAACCTACAGCAATGATTGCATGAATTTCATAATCATTTGGTACGTTCAAAGCTTCTCTGGCAAGATTTTTATTAAATCCACCCATTGCATGAGTAATTAAACCTTTTCTAGTTGCCTCTAAGGCAAAAAATCCCCATGCTGCTCCTACATCAAATGCATGTGAAGGGTTTTTACCTCCAAACCGCTCTTCAGCTACTTTCGAAACAACTGCTACGAATACAGGCGCATTCGAGCACCAAGTTGTATTTCCTTCATTGATAAAAGCTAAAAATCGTTTCCGATCCTCTTCTTTTTTGGCCACAATAAATCGCCATGGTTGTACATTTGCTGCTGAAGGAGCCCATCTAGCCGCTTCAAATAAGCTATACAATATATCATCTGGTATCACCTTGTCTAAAAAAGATCTTGGAGACCAGCGTTTTAAATAAATCAAATCAATATCATAATCCGCTCTTCTCGCTTCCGTAATATCTGTCATATGTAGCAGTCCCTTCTGTGTATTAGTCCAAATTATTTAACTATTTACGCATAAATACAGTATAGCAAAAAAGACTATCCCCTTCTACAAATGATGCTCCCGAAAAGATAACATTTGCTATCTTTTCGGGAGCATTAGAAAGTTTGGATAGTCTATTCGTTTTTATCTTCTAATTAATTTACTACTCTTCTTACGTGACCACTAAAATGATTTGCCCAATAACCTGAAGTCATATTTGCAACGGCTAAGCCTGTTGTATTTTGTGCCCCAATGAAATTACCATTTCCAATGTAAATTCCAACATGACCATTCGTTTTATACGTATCAAAGAATACGATATCTCCTGGTTGGATGTTGCTGTAAGATACTTTCGTTCCAGAGTATTGCATTGCTGCAGTACTAGATGGAAGGTAAACACCAGCTTGTCCATATGCCCAAGATACAAAACCAGAGCAATCAAAACCACCAGGTCCCTTACCTGCCCAAACATATGGAGTACCTAAGTGTGGATAGCCAGCATTAATAGCAGTTTGAATAACATCACTACTTACAGTTGGTGCGTTACTTTCACTCTTACTTAACGTTGTTAAATCACCGCCAGAAGATGAGCTACCATTACTTCCTGCAGAAGCAACTGGATTTGATGTTGTACGTTTTGCTGCTAACTGACGGTTAACTTCAGATTCAATAGCAGCCAAAGCACTCTCTTCGATTTGTAAATCATCAATTTTTGCTTGAAGCGAGTTCTCTTTTTCACTTAATTCTGTCTTCTTTGCTTCATTTTCTTCTTTTTGAACTAGGATTGTTTCTTGCATTCCTTGAAGCTCTGTTTTTAAGTTCGAAAGCTCAGCAAGTTTATCTGCCACTTCCGCTTTATCCGTTTCAAGCTGTTCTACTAATTCAGCATCAGAAGATGTGATTTTATTAATGGCTGTTACACGACTAATAAAATCAGTGAAACTTTTTGAACCGAAGATTACATCTAAGAAACCAATATTCCCACCATTTTTTTGGTATGTAACCATTCTGTCACTTAAAATTTCTTCACGCTTGTCGATTTCAACTTCTAGTTCATCGATTTCAGCTTCAGTTGTGGTAATTTGTTCATTTGTATCATCAATCATATCTTGATTTGACTTTAATGCTGCTTCAACTTCTTTAATTTCCTCATTTAACTCTTCTAACTCTAGTAAAACATCGGCAACCTCTGCTTCTGCATCAGATAATTTTGCTTGAATATCTGAACGCTCACTTTGTACTTGTGATTGCTTGTTCTGCAGCTCGCTTGTTGTCTCAGCATAAACAGAATCAACTATTAAATTACTTGATAAACCTACTACAACGACTGTAGCAATTGTTACGATAGACTTCCTCACTTTTACTTCCCCGCTTTCCAAACATATCTACTAATCTCATCTATATATTTCTATTAACTCTATTATTTAGGTAATTAGAAGTATAGCATGATTAAGTTTCATGAGTATTATTGTTGTGTTACAAAAACATTTCAAAACTTATTACTTAGTACTAATATGTAACAATAGTAGGATATTTTTTGCGAGGAAAAAGCTAGCTCAATGCTGATAATAGTATTAACATTGTGCTAGCTTAATAGAATTTAGTTGGAAAACTGTTCCTCTTCTGTTGACCCTCGTAAGGCTACAGTTGAAGAAGAACCGCCAGAAATGACTTGTGCTACTTCATCAAAATATCCAGTCCCTACTTCCCATTGATGCTTCGTTGCTGTATAACCAAATATCTCACTGGAAAATTCATTTTGTTGTAGCTCTGAATAAGCTGTCATACCAAATCGTTGATATTTCCTAGCCAGTTCAAACATACTATAATTTAGTGCATGAAATCCTGCTAAGGTTACAAATTGAAACTTATATCCCATTTTGGCAAGCTCATCTTGAAAGATTGCAATCTCTAGCTCCGTTAACTTTTGCTGCCAATTAAAGGACGGAGAACAATTATATGCTAATAATTTCCCAGGATATTTTGCATGAATTGCATCTGCGAAATGCTTAGCTTCCTCTAAATTTGGTTCAGATGTTTCACACCAAATTAAATCTGCATATGGTGCATAGGATAAGCCTCTAGCAATCGCTTGTTGAATACCTGCATTCGTTCTAAAAAATCCCTCTGGCGTCCTTTCCCCAGTAATAAAACCTGAGTCCATGGGATCAACATCACTAGTAATCAAATCTGCTGCGTTTGCATCAGTTCTTGCAATAATGATAGTGGATGTCCCCATCACGTCTGCTGCAAACCTAGCTGCAATAAGATTTCGAACAGCGGTTTGGGTTGGTAACAATACCTTTCCACCCAAATGTCCACACTTCTTTTCAGAAGATAGCTGATCTTCAAAATGTACAGCTGATGCTCCAGACTCAATCATTGCTTTCATCAATTCAAAAGCATTCAATTGTCCTCCAAATCCAGCTTCTGCATCTGCAACTATAGGGACAAACCAATCAACATCTACTTTTCCTTCTGCATAATGAATTTGATCAGCACGCTGTAATGCCTGATTTATACGTTTGACAACATTTGGGACGCTATTGACAGGATAAAGACTCTGATCAGGATACATATGCCCAGCTGCATTTGCATCCGCGGCTACTTGCCAACCACTCAAGTATATTGCCTTCAGTCCTGCTTTTACTTGTTGTACTGCTTGATTTCCTGTTAACGCACCTAGAGCCTTCACATATGGTTCTTTTTGGAGTATATGCCAAAGCTTTTCTGCCCCCCTTCTTGCAAGCGTATAATCGATATCTACTGATCCACGTAATCGTATAACATCTTCAGCAGAATATGGTCTTTCAACTCCTTCCCACCTATCGTTCTCCTTCCAATTCTTTATTAATTCTAGTGCACGTGTCCTCCCCACACTTACCCTCTCCCATCTTTTATTAATTCTTGATATGCAGGAATTGTAAGAAACTCGATAAATTCATCACTTGTTACTAACCGCAAAAATATGTCAGCTGATTTTTGATAATTTTCGTATAGATTTATATCTATTTCTGTATTTTCATGTAATCGTTCCATTTCTTCTCCAATAATTCGCTTAACGAAAGGTAAATTAATATCGCTACCATCTTCCAATTTCCCTTGAGGGTGTCGAATCCATTGCCATATTTGAGCGCGTGAAATTTCTGCAGTTGCAGCATCCTCCATCAAATGGTTAATAGGCACTGCACCTCGTCCTTGTAGCCAAGCAGCAATATATTCTATTCCGACACTAATATTCGTTCGAACCCCATCTAACGTAATGATACCAGTCGGATTTTCTAATAAATCCATGCTCGTTATCTCGATGTGTTCTAGCTTTCTATTAATCTGATTTGATGATGGCATTTCTTTATCAAATACATCCTTTACTAACTGCACCATACCTGGATGAGCTACCCATGTACCATCGTGTCCATCCCGTACTTCTCTTTCCTTATCTGCTCGAACTTTTTCATAAGCTATACGATTTTTGTTTTCATCGCCTTTTACTGGAATTTGTGCTGCCATCCCCCCAATCGCAGGTGCATTACGCTTGTGACAGGTTTTAATTGCTAATAACGAATAGGCACGCATGAATGGCGTTTCCATCGTTACAGTAGAGCGATCTGGTAGAATAATCGCTGGATGCTTTTGAAATCTCTTAATATAGCTAAAGATATAATCCCATCGTCCACAATTTAACCCTGCTGAATGCTCCTTGAGCTCAAATAAGATTTCTTCCATTTCAAATGCAGCACAAATTGTTTCAATTAAGACAGTGGCTTTTATCGTACCTAAAGGGATTGCTAATGTTTGCTGCGAAAAGATAAACACATCATTCCACAGCCTTGCCTCCAAGTGATTTTCCAGCTTAGGTAGATAGAAATATGGTCCCGTACCATTTTCCATTAAACGTTTAGCATTATGGAAAAAATAAAGACCGAAGTCTACTAAGCTGGCAGACATTGGTTCGCCGTCTATCGTTATGTTTTCCTCGTTAAGATGCCATCCTCTAGGCCTAACAACTAAAACTGCAGTTTTTTCATGTAGCTTATAGTACTTACCATTTTCGGATATAAAATCAATTTTATTTCGGATGGCATCTCTTATATTAATCTGACCACTTACAATGTTCTCCCAAGTAGGAGAAGTAGCGTCTTCAAAATCCGCCATAAAGACATTAGCACCAGAATTTAATGCATTAATAACCACTTTTCGATCCACAGGACCAGTAATCTCCACCCTTCGATCCATTAAATCCTCTGGTAAAGGAGTAATTGTCCAAGTCCCCTTGCGAATGTTCACTGTATCTTCAAGAAAGCACAATGTTCCGCCAGCATTTAATTTCTCCTGAAGCTTTATTCTCTCGCCTAGTAATTTCATTCTTCTCTGATTAAACCGTTTATGGAGCTGTTCTAAAAATCGAAGTGCCCCCTCTGTCAAAATCTCTTCTTGCTGTGAGACATAGTAGGAATGTAACTGCGCATTTCCGATAATCATTTAATTCCCCCTCTTTGTTATAAAACATAAGCCACAAATAAAATATTGTTATATAACAATGAAACCAAAAAAATTTACTCTTCCTTTTTTGACAAACAATAATCGCATTCCAGTGTAAATCCAAGATTCTGAACTAAAGTTCCACATTCTGGACATCGCTCTGCTTCGCTTTTCAATTCTGCCCCTCCTTTTATACAACAGTTTATCAATTATCATTATTGTTATGATACAGATTATGTGATATTACCTGAATTGATACTCTTTTAATAAATATTTTGCAAGTGATAATTTTACATCATACAATACGCTATAATGGAATATTGAAGGAAGGGTTTTACAATGAGAAAATATCATTTTGCGGGTAGTCGGGTCATTAAAACTGCAGTTGCCATATTATTAACCGCATTCATCTGCGAACAGTTAAATTGGTCACCAGTTTTTGCAGTAATAACAGCTATTGTTACTGTTGAGCCCACTGTGTCTGAGTCGATAAAGAAAGGGATTATACGTTTTCCTGCATCTGCGATTGGCTCGGGATATGCAGTCCTATTTATTCTACTATTTGGAAGTTCACCTCTAACCTATACACTAGCAGGAACATTGACTATCATAACCTGCTCAAAGCTTCGACTACATGCTGGGCTTTTAGTTGCTACGATTACTTCCGTTGCGATGGTAGACGTCGTTCACGATAATTATTTTCTTAACTTTTTCATTAGACTTGCAACGACCTCAATTGGTTTATTTGTTTCAACTGTAGTGAACATGTTCATGCTACCGCCTAACTATACAAAGGATATTGAATTAGGAATTATGAAAATAAGAAGAAAGGTTGGAGTATCCATTACAGCTGTTTTTACTGAAATTTTACAGAATGAAGAAATGAAGCTTGTAAGAAGTGCTGACTTAATAAGTGATTTAGACAAGAGCCTCCAAAAAGCTGAAACTCTAGTCCGCTTTCAAACAGATGAATCAAAATACCATCCTTTAGTTGGACTAAAAAAGCAAACATTTCTAGCAGCACAAAATCAATTACACACACTTCGATTGATTCATTATCATCTTGAAAACTTACTTGATACACCACTTCATACGATAAGTTGGACTAGCGAGGAAAAGAATCATCTTTTAGAATCAATTTATCTATTAAATAATTGCTTGAATCAAGAGGATAACTTTGACGAGGAGCAACATGAAAATCAGATGAATAAACTTGCTGAAATTTTTTGGGAGGATAATGAACAAATCACCAAGAACAATCACGTACATCCTACTAATTTTCCTCCAGAGTTAATCATCATGTACGAACTATTGTCTATCTACTCACTAATTAAACGCTTCTACCTAAAAGAAGATCATGCTGTGTAAACAGAACAAGCATGATCTTTTTACCTTTTAGAAGAATAAGAAATAAATAATAACAACAAGTACGATTCGATATACCGCAAATGGTAGTAACTTAACCCGATCAATTAATTTCAAGAAGAACTTAATGGAAACAAGTGCAAATATAAAGGCACTAATAAACCCAGCTATAAAGAACGGTAGTGCATCTACAGAAAAATATTGCCAGTTTTTGATTAGTGAAATCCCACTAGCTCCAGCCATAATTGGTACCGCCATAATAAACGTGAAATCAGCAGCAGCCCTATGACTCATTCCCATTAACACACCACCAGAGATTGTGGCTCCAGATCGAGAAAAGCCTGGCCAAAGTGAAAAACATTGAATTACCCCTACACTTAATGCTTGTCTGTACGTAATTTGATCAACAGTTGTTGTATTCGGTACTGAAGAAGCATATTTATCAGCGATAATCATCAATACCGCCCCAAGTAATAGCCCAATTAATACTGTTTCTGTTGAAAATAGATGCTCATCGATAAAGTCTTCAAGAAGTAATCCAAATATCCCTGCAGGAATAAGACCAACGATTACTTGGCTTAATTTCAGGCGTTGTATCGTATTATTTACTTTGCCTCGTATAAACTGATTTAGTCCCAATAAATCTACAAAACGACGCCAAAAAACAACTACTACTGCAAAAATAGATCCAAGCTGGATGACAATCTTAAATGTATTTGCGGGATATCTCCCTAAAAAATCCGCTGATTTTAACCACATATCATCAACTATAATCATATGACCAGTTGAAGATACTGGAGCAAACTCTGTTAACCCTTCCACTAATCCTAGAATAATCGCTTTAATAATTTCCATAATCTCCATAGGATGAACTCCTTACTATTTTTTAAGTCTTTTCTTTATAAATAACACGATAAAGAAAACAATAGCGAAACCAATTAACCCATATGTTACAGTAGCGTACACATCCATGTAACCAACTATTTCTTCCCAGTTCTCCCCTAAGAGAACACCTAATAGGATTAGAATGACATTCCATATCACTGTTCCGATTAAAGTAAAGAATAAAAACAACGTAAAATTCATTTTTGACATGCCAGCAGGAATGGATATTAGGCTTCGTACTAATGGCACCATTCGACAGAATAATACAGTCCAATACCCATATTTATCAAACCATCGATCTGCTTTTCGAATATCTTCTTTATTAACTCGTATGATATGACCCCATCTAGATACAATCCTTTCGATACGATCAATGTCAATTAATGCACCAATACCATAAAGAATAATTGCCCCAAGAGCAGATCCACTTGTAGAGGTAGCTAATACACCTATTACAGTAAGATCTGATGTTGTTGTCAAAAATCCCGCAAAAGGGAGCACTATTTCCGAAGGTATTGGTGGGAATATATTTTCAAGAGCCATCATAACGAATATACCCGTGTACCCAAATTGTTCCATAATATCAATAATCCAACCCTGCATGCTCTAACCTCCAAAATACTGTTAAATGAAGTTTGTCCATCTATATATAATCGTTTATTAGTGAATTTATGCGTATGTAACATATCATAAATCAGTAGATAAGGTCTATTTTTATTTCCATAAAAAAAAAGAATTACACCCCGTGTAATTCCTATTCAAGCGTTAAGCCATTCTTTTACCAATTATCTTTAAATCATCTAGTAACGCATCCTGCGTTTCGGAACTTGTTGTAAACTGAATTCCATAGAAATATTCTGTAAATCGTTGCTTTTTCCAAACAATAATACCTTGTATCGTGTAATTGTTATGATTTAATTGAAACTGAATAGACACCTTAACATTTGATTGTCTATCAATTGGTATGGAAAGAGAAGTACAGATTTTCATACCCCTTAGACTAATATCTAACAAACTGGCCTTTCCATCTGATGTTTCCACATGGCTTCCGTTCATTTCTTCAATTGTAAATACGATTGGTAGAGGTTCTCCAAATTCAAAACGAAATGCTTCATCGCGTCTGTAACGCATTATTATAACCCCCATTTATTAAATCTATTAAGTAAATAATAGATTATTCCATGGGTTTTTACAATAATTTCCTCTAAATTTGTCTAATTTTGTTGTTTTTTGTCTAATCACAAGAAAATTTTCATAGTCTACTTCTCAAGAATAGCATTAGCGATTAATTTAAATGATCTATTTCTTTCTTTATAGGTAGTTGTATTCGTTAATACCATAAATTCATCAACCCCCAAGCTATGTTGTAGGTCAACTAACCTTTCTTTGACATGACTTGGATCACCGATAATCATTTTCTTCTTTCTGGTTAAAAATTCTGCTGATTCTTCTGGTGAAAATGCCCTAATTTTAGGGACTGGATCGAGGTGATGTTTATCTTCCATACTATCAATAGTTGTTAAATAATTCTTTCGAGCAATTAATTCTGCTTCTTGCATGCTATCTGCACAAATTACCTGGACAGCAACAATAATTCTATATCGCTTCATTGGATATTTTTCTTTAAACCATTGTTTATATGCTTGAATAATCGGTTCTGGATCCTGATCACTCATAAAATGACCAAATGCATATGGCATCCCCTTCTCAGCTGCTAATATTGCACTCTTTTCACTTGTTCCAAGTAACCATATATCTGGTGAAATAGCAGGTATCGGAGTTGGCTTAATATTAGCGTACATATGACTCGATTCAAAATCGCTATTTAGGAAATGAAGTAGTTCTTCTAGTAATTCAGGCATTTTCTTAACATTTTCTAAAAAATTGCCCGATAAAGCGATTGACGCTTCAGCAGACCCACCTGGGGATCTTCCAATTCCTAAATCAATTCGGTCGGGGTATAGTGTTGCCAAAAGATTAAATGTTTCAGCTATTTTAAATGGCTTGTAATGAGGTAATAAAACTGCACCAGAGCCAATTCTAATTGATTTTGTATGAGCACCAATAGTTCCCAGCATGACCTCCGGAGCAGGACAAGCTAATCCGTTGAGGTCATGATGCTCAGCAATCCAGTATCGATGGTAACCTAGTCTTTCTCCTAATGCCGCTAACTTTATTGTTTCTCCAAGAGCTTCCTGTGGCGAACCACCTAACTCAATTGGTGCTTGATCTAAAATGCTAAGCTTCACGTCGATCACTCTCCAACTCGTCAAAAATATGCTTCTAAAATCGTTTTAAGATTCGTCCTCATCGTCTAAGGAGTCAACTAATTTTTCCGCTAATCTTCGGTAAAAGTTGCTCATATTCACAACCGAAGCAATGAGCAATAATTGTTCAAGATAAGATGAGTCATCATCTTCCTGTTTGGAAACTTCTGCTTTCACTTCATCTGCACTCTTCTCGATATCTTGGTAAAACCTCTCCACATTACGATTGGATAACTTTATATAACTTTGATAAATATTTTCGACATCTAACTCTTCTTCTATTATTTTCTCATTTAGTTTATCTAATGTTGCCTTTATATCATTAATCGAAAGAGCACCTTTTAACTGGTAGATTAAGCTAATAAGGATTAAATGATTTTTAGAGTATTTTTTATTTTGTATTGGAAAGAATAATTTCCCTTTTGCATAGTTATTTATCATGGTTTTTGTCAAAACTTTATCTTCTTCATTCCGCTTTGACTTTTCTAACTTACTTTCAAAAATTTGGATTATTTGATCCATATATAAATCCAGGTCTGGCATTTCTTCAATTAATAAATGGTTATCTAAATGTAAATCATCAACTATATCTAGCAATTTTTCCATCCTAAAACCTCTTTGTTTTTTACTAATTATACGTTAATACCACATCAAAAGTAAACCTTGACTATATCAAGATGTACATGTATGATTATATGTAGTTATTAAAACTATATGAAGAGGTGTTAGTTACATGAATACATATATTCGTGAACCAATTAACGGATTGACACATTTATTTGGCGCTTTATTATCATTTGTTGGCTTATTAGCTTTAGTGATAAAAGCAGCAATGGAGGCTGGATCTTCCCTAGCGATTGCAGCTGTAATTATTTTTGGCATCAGTTTAATCTTATTATATTCCGCATCAGCAACGTATCATATGGTAATTGCTCGCGATAGTATTATTGCGTTTCTGAGAAAAATTGATCATTCTATGATTTTCGTCTTAATTGCAGGGACATACACACCGATTTGCTTAATTGGTCTAGAAGGAATTACTGGTTGGGTGCTGTTTTCAGTCATTAATGGACTAGCATTACTAGGTGTGTTGTATAAGTTAATTTGGTTTCAAGCACCACGATGGCTATCAACTGCTTTATATGTGATTATGGGCTGGATAATCATATTCTTTAGTTCATCTCTAGTAGATGTATTATCATCTATCGGAATGTGGTTATTAGTATTAGGCGGTGTTTCATATACAGTTGGTGCAGTAATTTACTGGCTTAAGCCAAAATTTCTTGAATTTAAACATATGGGTTTTCATGAGATATTTCATATTTTTATACTTGTTGGTAGTTTTCTCCATTTTTTCTGCATCTATTTCTATGTTTTATAAGGCAAGACTACTTTGAAATTAAAGCAATTAGTTCTACAAAAAACAAAAATAGAGGTAAATTCGATATAAAGAATTCGTTACCTCTATTTTGATTTTCATTGTGTTGGCGAACCAGGTGGATAGTAATATGGTGGAACCTTAAGCCAGCCACGTTTTCGCATTAATGTTTTTAAGGTCGTACCAAACGTTACCCAATCCGAATAAAATTGTAGCCACATCATCCCGACGTCGATACGAATAGCATCTATTTGCCCTTTAGAGCTTGCTTGCATACAATTTACTAACTTAAATGCAACTCCATTCGTAATTTCATCATCTGTTAATTTTACTCCTAAAGGAATTTCCTTGGGATTAGATTTCGGTTTTGCAGAAGTAACCTCAGGTAAAGGGATCCCTTCTTTTTTCATAAAGTTACTGAGCCTTTCGACATGTGATTCACAGATTCGAATCACATCATTTAGCATTTCAATTACTTCATCATCAGCAGACGTATTTAATCCAATCTCTTCATACCGAATAAATTCTTCTACGATCGTCAAATACTTCCACAAGTCCCCAACCTCTATCACATGTAATGGTGCTTTCTGTTCATTCATATTATCAATTGATAATTTAAGTATATTCCAAACGGCTTCAAAAGGATTAGACAATATTTTCACCTCCATACCGTTTATCTTTCCACACTAATGACAAGAAATGTAAAAAATTGTTTAGAATTTATGTTTAGATAATAAGCTTAAGAAAAATAGCGATAAGCCAACTTTAATTAACGCTATTTATTTTAAATCAGCACCATTACTATATTTTTTTAATATTATTTTATTTAGGTAAAACAGGTACCCAAAGCTCATGTCTTGGGTTGTGCTTTGGTCCATAATAGCATTCAATGCACGGTAAATTAGCTAATTCATACCCTGATGTTGGTACCCACTCCGAATACAATCTTTTCCAAGCTTCTACAATATTAGGAAAGACTGCCCAAGTACTTGGTGGAATAAGAAGTGTTTCCATATCATTAGGAGGCTCTCCATCGTAGCGAACACCCATAAAATATACAAATTCGTCATCCATGATTGCGGCTTCTTTTCCACAAATCCCTAAGAGACTCTCAAGTGTACACTTGGGATTTTCCCAAGAAAGGTCAATTAATTCTTGCATAAAGCCATCTTTCTTCGCGGTGTTCCACAGGTTCGGTATCGTTTTAAATGCTCTACTTGTTTTTACTGACTTGCTTTTGCCAATAATCCTCATATCATAGTCTAGTTTTTCAATTCTATAATCCATTTCCGTGTCTCCTTTTATTGATAATTGGAAGGAAATTGTTGGATAGGCTTTCAGTTGAACCCCTTTTTTACGAGCGGTGGATGGCGTTATGCCATGAGTCCTTTTAAAAGCACGGGAAAATGAATCGACAGAATCATACCCATATTTTAAAGCGATATCAAGTATTCGAAGATCACTTTTTTGTATGTCAAATGCTGCAAGTGTTAAACGCCTTCGTCTAATATACTCTGAGAGCGCTATGCCTGAAATAGAAGCAAACATTCTCGAAAAATGGTACTCTGAACTACTTGCAACCTGTGCCATTTTTTTATAATCTATATCTCCATCCAAATTCTGCTCAATGTATTCCAAAACAAGATTCATTCTCTTAAGCCAATCCATACGTTCTATCCCCTTCAGTAATTAATCTAATCGAAGACAACATTTGACGCCCGACTTCTCCTGCCTAAATAAGTCGTTTATCATTGCAACTATTCTATTTCGATTAATCTTCTAGTTTTCCTTCTTTTAACATGAATTAGTTGATAATAATGTAATCATATACACGCCATTTGCAATGTGGCTAACAAAAAAAGCAATCAAGTCGGAACCATTATTCTTTGTTCTACTTCATTGCTTTTATGTTCTTAACTATTTATTTTAGACGGTTATCATCTCGGATAATACATAGTGATAAACTAGCTTTTCTGTATTGATTAACGACTTTTCATGTGTTCTTTCAAATGCATGAGAAGAATCAATACCTGGCCCTATCAATCCATGTACGATATCATG
The DNA here is from genome assembly GCF_039614845.1 of Ornithinibacillus xuwenensis. NCBI lineage: Bacteria > Bacillati > Bacillota > Bacilli > Caryophanales > Bacillaceae > Ornithinibacillus > Ornithinibacillus xuwenensis. The sequence continues at coordinate 112,478 of NZ_JBDIML010000005.1, forward strand.
TCCTGACTTTATTGCTGCAGATGCATCAGATCCATAGAATGGATAAATGTCCAACTTATAACCAATTTGATTCTTTTCTGCTAAATCAACTAACCTTTTTCGTAAACCATAATGATATGGTCCAGTTGAATCCTTCACACAAATAGAGACGGTATATTCATCAGTAGATTGTCCATCCCCCATTGCACCCATATCAACAGCCAAATATTCAACTGTTTCAGGCGTTATATTGGAGTTACCACCATAGCCGATTTCTTCATTATTGGATATTAGAAAATGCGTGGTATATGGTAAGGTTACATTTTCCTTCTTTAAACGCTTCATTAATTGCAATAATATAGCAACACTAGCTTTATCATCAAGATGACGTGATTTGATATAACCATTATCGGTAATTTGCACGCGGGGATCAAAGGAAACAAAATCTCCTACTTCAATTCCTAGCTCACGAACTGCTTCTGCATTGTTAACTTCTGCATCAATTCGCACTTCCATATTATCTTGGTTTCTTTCTGCCTTCCCTGCATCTTTATAGACATGGACAGAAGTTTGATGCATTAGTATGGTACCAGTATATACCTTGCCACTGGATGTATGAATCTCACAATATTCACCCTCAATAGAATTATATCGAAACCCACCGATTAAATCTAAGCGAAGACGACCATTAGGCTTTACTTCTTTAACCATTGCTCCTAAAGTATCCACATGCGCAGTCAACATGCGATGTTCATGGTTATTTGTACCGGGTAAAGTCGCAATTAGTCCTCCTTTACGATTTCTTCTCGTTTCAATAGCCAAGTTACTTAAAAACTCCTCTGCAAACTGTATAACATTTGCTGTGAACCCTGTTGGACTAGGAATAGATACTAGTTGTTTAATTAATTCTTTTGTTTCATTCACGTTTGGATATGTACTCATTTTAATTTCTCCTCTCCCACTTACATCATTCTAATTTTCTGTTAAACATTCAGAAAATAGTTCACCATAAACTACTAACCCTTGTTTAAAAAAGAACAGAATGATTCCTCATTCTGCTGTCATTTTCTTTGGTTCCGATTTATTCCAGGCGCTCATACCACCTTTTACATTCGATATTTGGTTGAACCCTCGTTTTTTAAGAACTCTGGATGCTTTAGAGCTTCGAATCCCACTTTGGCAGATAACAACTATTTCTAGTGATTTATTCAATTCATTTGTCCTGCTAGTCAATTCATATAGCGGAATATTTTGAAAAGGTACTTGATGATTTCTCCTATATTCACCCGGAGTACGAACATCTATGAATTGTATGTTATTTTTGCTTAATTTTTCTTTCACTTCTTGAATTGTTATATTCGTAATTCCCTTTACTGGCAGGAAACGTGTCACAATTAACAGGACGATTAACATCACAATAATCCAGTGATTTAATTCCATTATTTCTCCTATCCCCCCAAAATCTAAACGCTTATTCCTCTACTTCAACATCATCTTCCCAAGCAAGCATTCCACCAACCATATTGGTAACATCGAATCCATTCTCAGTAAGGAACTCACATGCTCTTCCGCTTCTTCCGCCTGAACGACAAACCATATAATAATGTTGTGTTTTATCAAAATCATCCAATCGATCCGCAATTTCTCCTAGTGGAATGTGACGTGCACCAGGGATTTTCCCCATTGCTACTTCTTCATCCTCACGTACATCAATAATATTTATTTTGTCGCCATTCTTGAGTTTGGTGGCTAATTCTGTTACAGTAATTTCTTTCATCCGTCTTTACCTCCATCGTAGATTTATTACTTCTATCTATATTTTAGCAGATAAATGATGAAATAAAAAAGTTACACCAACTAGAACAAAATTTGTTGTACTGTTTAAACTAGATTTTAGAACAAGATATGTAGGCATTTCACCAACTTACTACGCGACACATACAGTATAATATCAAAAACTAGAGGATGAGAAGATGTTTACTATTCATCAAGTATGTCAGCAATATGCACAAATTTTGGGGGGAGAAGCTAAAATCAATAATGGCGTCTGTTCAGTTGAATTACATCGAGACCTCCATGTAACAATTCAGGGTCGTCCAAGTAAAGCTGAGCTTCATACAGAACTGATGTTTGAAACTATTGATACACAAGGTAATGCACTTAACTTAGGAGAAACCGTTATCCTTGAAAAAGAAATACCCCTTTTCACTTCAATACTTGTGAAAAATGGAATTATCCTATCAGCACTCCATAATCATTGGTTATTTACAAAACCCACTATCCTATATCTTCACTTCCAGTCTGTCGAGCCTCCCCTTCACTTCGCCCATAAAGTTGCAGAGGCATTACGAACATTAAAATAAGCCTACAAAAAAAGCCAAACACCACTCATATTACTGATGGTGTCTGGCTTTTTTATATCTATTAATACTGTTCAATTAATTTTTGTCTTGCTTTTCTTATGTCGGATAGCTTTATTTCACTATCAGCGAGCACGCTGCTTAAATTTGATACGATTTTCTCTACTTTGTAGTGCTGCAGGTCGGCTTGATCTAAGGAATCTTCAATTCTACCTTGTACCATCCAATCCGTAATGATGCCATCAAAAAAGAAGTCAGCAAACTTTAACAGGTCTGATACATCAATATCAATATGTATCATTTGATCGATATCTAATAGTTCCTTTTGAAAAGCTCTCATTTTACTTTGCGCAATATGAATATGGTCGGATGCCTTATCCAACTTACTATGCTTCATGGCCCCCGATAGCATTCCGCCTCCAAACATGTCCAATGTTCCCCAGTTTCTAGCACCTTCTAAGGAATCTATTGCCTTGTCAAGGGCATCAAGTGCTTGCTCCCCAGCAGACATTGCTTCCCGTAGCTCATTTACGTATGCCTGCATATTTCCTTCTTCGTCAGTTAGTTTTATTAATTCATCAGCCAAATTGGAATCTCCTTGTTTAATCCTTAACTCCTTTTTCTCTATTAGCCCTTGGTATTCTACCTCACTGTTTATGACAGCACTTATTTTATTTTTCACTTCTTGAATCGATGTATGAATATCATCAAGTGTTTTATTAGCTTCTTCTAGCTGTAATTGAACCGTTATTACCTCTTGATTTTCTTTATCTAGTTTTTCGTATTTCGTACCTGTAATCGTGGAAAAAAAGTTATGGATACTGATTCCTTCCAATTTTTCCACATCAGCTTTTTCCTCCTTTAATTGTTTTCTTAATTTATCGATCACTATTAATAGTTCAGCTTTTTCGTTTTGATAATCTTCCAATTGCCTGTTTAGCTTCTTTTTCCTGCGAATATCACCTTTAACTTGTATGAGTTGTTCATTTAATTCATGTAACATACTACTCCCCCTTTGTCTCCTAACTATCCATACGTAAATACGATAAATAAGTTTCACATAGAAGTGAACATAAGTAAAAGCGCTATTCTATTAAAGAAATAGAATAGCGCTTTATTTATCATGTATCGTTATTGGATTTCTTCCAATAGCAAGTCATGTCTTTCCTTCGATAAATCCACTTTATCGATGGTAACGCCAAGTGATTGAAAAGCGGCGACAACATCCTCATATCCTCGTTCAATATGTTCCACACCAGTTATATAGGTTTGTCCCTTTGCAACCATGCCTGCTAGTATCAAGGATATTCCAGCACGAATATCGGATGCACTAACGACTGCTCCCTTTAACTCTGTTGCGCCTTTTATAAAGGCCACACCAGAACGTACTTTAATATCTGCCCCCATTTTTCGTAATTGCCCTACATGGTTAAAACGATTGGGGTACACTTTCTCGCTGACGATACTCTTACCTTGTGCTTGTGTAAATAATGTGGTCATTGGTTGCTGTAAATCGGTTGGGAAAGCTGGATACATGCCCGTTCTAATTCTTGATGCCTTTAAGGGTCCATTAGATGATGCTGTAACACTGCTATCACTTATGTCGATTTGAATGCCAACTTCCCTCATTTTTGCTATACAGGATTTAAGATGCTCTGGAATGACATCAGTTACGGTAACCTTGCCTCCAGTCACTCCAGCTGCAATTAGAAATGCACCTGCGATTAATCGATCGGGAATTACCTGGTGTGTACAGCCATTTAATCGTTCAACACCTGAAATTCGTATTGTATCTGTTCCTGCGCCAGTTACTTTCGCACCCATTTTATTAAGTAAAATAGCTGTATCAATTACTTCAGGGTCTCTTGCTGCATTAAGCAAAACAGTCATACCCTTTGCTCTTACTGCTGCTAACATCGCGTTTATTGTGCCACCAGATGTAATCTTATCAAAATAGATGGTTGCTCCCTTTAATTCGTTTGCTTCCACCGTATAATAATTTTCGTAAAATGAAAAGGATGCCCCTAACATTTCCAGTGCCTTTATATGCTGATCAATTGGGCGACTTACAAAATCGTCTCCACCAGGATAACCAACCGTCACTTTACCATACTTTGCAATTAGTGCTCCGACAAAGTAGTAAGCCGTACGGAATGACGATGACTTAATCGGGTCAAATTCAGTTGAATGAATATCTTCAGGGTTAACATAAACAATTCCTGATATATCACGATTAATCTTTAGACCAATATCTTCACCCATTTTACAGATAACACGAAAATCAGCGATATTTGGTATACCTGTTAATGTTACAGCCTCATCTGTAAGACAAGCTGCTGCTAACAATGCAAGGGCACTATTTTTCGAACCTGGAACTTGTATAGTACCATTGATTTGCTGGGAAAAATCCACACGAATAGCTTCCATTTTTTCACCCCTAATTCGTAATTATGCATCAGCAAAAATGATGTCTACGTTTCTTTTTTCTATTTCATTTACTATTTTTTCAGATGCTGCTTGATCTGTAATGATGATGTCAATTTGCTCCAATGGAACAGAAGTGATAAACATTTTCTGTCCGAGCTTTTCATGAGGTGCTAAACATACACTTTTTCCTGATATCTCAGCTACCTTTCGAGAAAACGCTGCTCCTTCAGGGGTTGCTGTACAAATTCCATTTTCAGTAATCCCCCCACCTGTAATAAAGCCAAAGTCTAATGTAAATTGACTTAGCATTTCAAGTGCAAGAGTATCAATCATGCTACCCGCTGAATCGGTTCTTAGTTTTCCACCAATTAAATAGGTGGTAATATTCGCTTGCTTTCGCACGGAATCGGCAATCTTCATCGAATTTGTCACAAGTGTAAATGAGAAATCAGTAGGCAAATATTTAAGCATTCCAAACTGAATGCCTGCTCCCCCTATAAAAATGGTGTCATGTTCTTTAATAAAACTAGAAGCTAATTTTGAAATGGAATCTTGATGCGATTCAGGTTCACCGTATCTACTTGCTTCAGGAAGTGGAAGGGTTCTAACTTTTCTTAGTGGACTAAGCAACATTGCGCCACCATAAGTCTTTTGCAGTAATCCTTGCTTTTCCATAATCGTTAAATCTCTTCGTACGGAATCAATAGAGATATTAAATTGTTCCGATAAATCCTTTGCAATTACGCGACCTTCCTGTTGTATCATTTCAAGTATTTGTTGCCTTCGTTCCTCGGCCAACATGACATACACCTCTTACTATGTAATAAACCTATAGTATGCTTTTTGTCTCATCTTTGTCAATCTTATATTCGTCTTTTTTCATGTTCATTCATTTTTATGCATTATCTTTCGATGAAGCACCCTGAACAGAAAATAAAAACGAAAGGATCGCTAAGAAAGTTGACCTCAGCAATCCCTATAGTTATTTAAAATGATACTATTAAAAGCTTATAACCATGCTGCTCCTACAATAATTAATAGAATAAACAACACAACAATTAAAGCGAAACCTCCGCCGTAACCTGCTCCTTCACTCATGCCACACACCTCCAAAAATCATTTGATAATAACATATGTGAATGAACTAATTCTGTTATGGGTGTTCATCTATTTTTACCTATAAATCTAACCTTAAGACCAGTAAGTTCCGATGTTTTCCATACATAACATGAAATATAAACGAACACCCTGATATATCTGTCCTTTATATCTTTTGTACCTACGCATATGATGTCATATGGCTTTATCATGCATGATGGGGGTGAACAAATGTCAGTTGGTCACTATTACGATTTATGCTGCCGACATAAAGGCAAAGCTGTCCAAATTAGAACACATGATGGAAGAATGCATAGAGGTATTATCCGCAATGTGAGTAACAATCGAGTATATTTACAGCCATTAGGGCCGAATAGAAACCTAGGTGGTTTTGGTTACGGGCTTGGCTATGGATATGGATATCGCGGATTTGGAGCTGGTATCGCACTTGGCGCAATTGCTACATTAGCGTTAATTCCATTTTTCTTATGGTAATCTAGTCATAGTGGATGAACAGATGGAGAACTTCCATCTGTTTTTTCATGTGCGATTTCTCTAGAAGAGTGCACCAGTAACTCGCTAGTACTAATGTTATTCGTTTCTAAATATCTAGTAACTAGATAATATCCGACACAATAACCTATCATCTTAGGATATTTGTTACTTCCAAATAGGAGTTCCTGATGTTTATAGTCATTCTTTCGTACATTTTGATTTGGATAAATGATTGTTTTCCATAGCTTTTCCAGCTCTACTTCAACATAGGCAGAAATCCAATTTGCCTGATAATTTCCTCCATATCTTTCCTTAACAGCATATTCTGCTAGCCCTTCCAAAATAATGGTATCTAATAATGTATAATCTTCTTCTTTTTTTCGATACTTCTCCAACCGGCACACATGATTGTATTCATGTGTGAATAATGCCCTTATCTCCAACTCACTATTCTCCTTCGAAAGAAACAAAAACAATTTATCCCGAAAAGCTAGACCAGATTTTCCTCCAGTATGCATTGTTAATTCCGAATCACTATCATTAAATGGAAAAATAAAAATGGGAATATCCGGTCCTCCCCATAATTCTTGTAGTGTATGGTATTCATCCTGTATCACCTTCCAGGGATTTGCTTTTAGTAAAGGTTTAAGGTGATTCATTCCATTATTCACAGGATGATACATTCCATGTACATATAAATAATCATAGATTTCCAACGCCGTTGCTTGAAAATAGTCTTCTAGTTTTTCACATACATGAAGTGGACTTTCATAATGCTCTAATAGCCACTTATCAGTTCGAATGATCCCCATCAACAACACTCCATTTTCAACCTTTTTCTTTATCCTATGTATCTATAACTAACGATTGCAACGATTTCCTTATATTTATTTGAATAGTAATCACCTATCCCTTATCAGGACAAATACCCTCGCTTTATGTATCCAATTAGAATAGTATGCAGTAGAATTCAATTAATGGAGGTGTAGGTATGTTTCCAGAAAGACCAAGACGACCAATGCCACTCTTACCAACTCGATCACAACGACCACCACAAAAGGCACAAAAGTCCATTTCAGGATTCATTGGAAACTTTCAGGATGCGGAAGGGAATCTTGATATTAGTAAATTAACGACTACAGGTAAACAAATCATGGATTTGTATAACCAGGTTAGTCCACTAATGACTAGGTTTATTAAAAAATAAGATATTCCTAACAATTACTGATTGCTTTTCATACAATGCAATATCACGTTTCACATGGGGGCAGGAGTTAAGTTGACTTATTCGTATCTTGATTGTCTAGCATATTTAGGTGTTGGTGGTGCCCATCCTGGAGGACTACTCCTTACCGAAAATATCTTATTAAAGGAAGAAATAGATGAAACAAAGTCATTACTAGATGTTGGATGTGGTACTGGGCAAACCGCCTATTTCATTGCCCAACAATATGGAAGTTCTATAACTGGTATCGATAATAATGAAATTATGATTGAGAAGGCCCGGAAAAGATGTATTTCCTCACAGGTGCCAATTTCCATCAAGCAAGGAGCTGCAGAAGCACTGCCCTTTCCTGATGAAGCATTCGATTATGTCTTATTAGAATCCGTCTTATCTTTTACAGATATGAAAACCGCAATTCTAGAGTCAAAAAGAGTTCTAAAGCCACATGGGGTCCTCTTGGCGATCGAGATGACAAAAGAAAATAATTTACCTAAAGAAGATGTTGATTTCATTATGGGTTTTTATGGGGTCTCACAGCTTTTAACCGAATCTGAGTGGAGGAACGCCTTTCAAGAAATAGGGTTCTCCTCAATAGACATTCTGAAGCAAGAAGTTATATTTGATCCACACGACCTGGAGCATGCTACTGACTTTATTATCTCTGAAAATTTAGATCAGGAATACGTTCAACTTCTAAATCAACATGAACAGGTAACCGAACACTATCGGAATAGCTTAGGATTTCGTATTATTCGTTGTGTAAAATAAGAATGTATGTAACAGTATTTCAAGCTAATCGTTATTCATGAAGAAGTGCTACCCTAAAAAAGGAGTAGCACTTCTTCCGTTTAATTTACATTTTCAATCGCTTCCAACAAACGACTCATTGCATCCATTTCTGTAGACTGATGCCATTTTGCTAATTCAGCTTGTTCCCCATTAAAATACATTTCCAATACCTGATTAAGCTCTTGTTGATACATACTAAATTCTGTACTTTCCGCAATTAATTGACTAACCATTGAAGACCAATCTGGATTATTTTCCCCGTAAGACCGCTCTGGATTTTCTTTTGCAATTTCTCTCGTCTTATCCGATATACCATTCCAATACAGTTCATTGGCAATCCAGTTCCCTACAAAGCGATGACTAGGGTCTTTCTTCATTGCCTCTTTAAATTGTTCATCAGCATCTTTAAACTTCCCTTGTTTCATTAAAGCACTAGCATAAATGGAATGAACATAGTCATTTAACTCTCCATTCCGGTCTACATATCTAGCAAACCATTCGTTAAAGTCTTCCCATTTTTGGAGTTCATAATAGTATTGTACAACATCAAAGACAGATTCTGCTGAAGTAGATTTTAGTGCAAAATCCTCCATATAGGGTAGAGCTAATTCACTACGTTTTTCAGTTGAGCCATCACCATTTAGTCCAATCAATCTGACAACCATCCGCAAGCTATGAACATCCTCTGGATTAGTAGTATAGTTTGTTTGATACAATTCTAATGCTTCCTCCGTTTTGCCTTCTAATAAAAGTCGGTCAGCTTTTGTAAGTTCTCTCTCCTTCAAGTAAAAGAATGGCAAATTCCCAATCGTATTATCATCTAAACGGTAGCCATTACTTTGCGTCATTAGTTCTCCAGAATCATTATAAGCAGATACATTCCAAAATAAACGATTTTCTGGGTTCGTATAAGCTAAAATAGAGTTCGGATCTACTGTATTATTTTGGTCAAACATGATTCCACTGCTGTGGTTATATATTTCTTCAATTGGAACATCCAGTTGGTTATCTGTTATTTTCGTTTTAAAAACGGAAGTGACGGATCCCCCTTCTATTTCATAGCCCAAGCTTAAGTTATAATACGATGCATCTTCCACCTCTTCCCATTTAAAATGGACAACATCCTCTGCTATTTCTTTCTGGTTAACAGGAGATTCAATTTCGATTAATTCATGCAGTGTAACGTCATAATGAATGTCCTTTTTACCAGTAACATCAATCCACTCATTTAAATCATTAGGCCAGGTCCAACCATCAATTTGGTCATAATAAAATCCTAGAAACAGTTGATAGCTACTTGGCAAAACACCCCGAAATTCAAATTTCCCTTCCTCGTCCGTTAAGACTTGATAAGGTTCATCCTCCATGACACTATGGTTCACATTACTTTCATCACGAAGAAATACACCAACGTTTTCCACTGGGGTTCCATCACTCCGAGTAACTTTACCAGTAACCGTCACGACATTACCTCCATGGTTCTCCTTCGCTTCATTTAAATATCGTTCTAATGTTAATAACTGGCTATATGCCATATTATAGTCTATTATTTCCTGATGATTGGAATTCCCTTCTTCGTCCTCTTCCCAATTTTCCTGCTCATTTGAGAAGCCTTCCTCATATTCGCTTATTGCTTGCGACACTTTCGTATAAGCCTCCTGAAAATCTCCTTGCTGCAAGATTATTTCAACCTTTAACTGTGCAAGTGCAGCTCTTAATTGGTAATTATCCTTTTCCATATCATCTAGTAAGCTTTCAATATATTGATCAGCTTCTTCTAGTTCACCATGATTCTTCGCAATTCTTATCCGTTCTAGAAGGAGCTCTTCTTTATTATAGGATTGGGTTGGAATAAAACGACTTGATGCATCATATAGTACATTCTTTGCATTCTCTAATTCTCCTTCTCTCTCATAATAAGAAGCTAATAATAATGCAGTAGTAACTAAATAACCATCTACAGGGCCCTCTTTCGCATAGGCTTGAATATAGGGAAGCTTTTCTTCCCAAGTAAAGTAGTTCTCTTGGGGTTCCTGTCCCCACTGCGTGAATGACGGTCCAATGTAAACATCAAACTGGGTGGTTAATCCATCTCCAATCATATAATCCCGAATAAGCTCCCATTTCTTCGTATCTAACGGAGTCGAATCTATTAATTCTAATATTTCCTCTTTATCTTCTACCTTTTCAGCGTTTAGTTTTTTCTCAGCAAGATATATCTCTACTCGAGGAATTATCATATAGGTGAACAGAGGGACTAGCAAAAATATTCCTACCAATGTCATGATTAGGTGTTTCACCTTCACCTTAATTTTCATGTTTTAACAACGCCCTTTCAAATTCATCTTCCCAATAATAATTTCCTGCAATATCTACTAGAACACGTTCTTTGTTATGTTCATCAATTGAATCTGTAGGACTATTTTCAAGGGAACCAACTGAAACCATTACTAATACAAATAATGCAGTAATAGGAATAATCGGTATCTGGATTTCTTTATTCCAAAGGGTAACTATTTTTTGTTTCCAAGTATGTGGATATACTCTTTTCAATACATCCTGCTGTTTCGTAAAGTGAGTGTGCTTTAATTCATTGTTGAGATGTGCCTTTATTCGTTCTTTCTCGTTTATCAATAACAGCATCTCCCTTCTGCAATAATTCCTTTAACATAAACCTCGCTCTTTTTAATCGAGATTTTATCGTACTTTCCTTAGATTTTGTATACAACGCGATTTCATTAATTTTTAATTCATTAAAGTAATAAAGTGTAATTACTTCACGATACTTGTAATCTAATTTTTGAATGGCTTCACTTAGATTCTGATTCCATACAAAATCAATTAATGCTTCTTCTGGTGTAAGCATTGACTCATCGACTTGTTCTTTGTCAACATTATCAAGATGGAGTAAGACGTTTTTCCAGCTCCATTTTCGCATACGTGAACGGCAACAATTTACCGTAATGGAAGTTAGCCAGCTTTTCAACTTAGTTGGATCTTCTAATTGCTTCATTTTTTCAAAAGCAATAACAAATGTATCCTGTACTACCTCTTCTGCAGTTTGATAATCTTTCAACAGTAATAGGGCGGTTCGCACTAAATAATCGCCATACTGATTCATGAGCTGAATAAGTGCGTTTTCCTCTTTATCTTTTAATCTATCCACTAGATGCAAGCTAGCTCCACCCCCTTCTGAATACTAAGATGCAATGTAACGTAAGAAAGTTGCATAAATGAGTAAAAAAATTCAATATGGATTCAATAAAAAAGCACGATCATTTCTGAAAGTGCATGAATCAATCATTGTATTATTAAACTTCTATAGCAGTTATTTACTTGATTTCCTTTAACTGCTCATCGCATATATTGATGAATATTTTCCAATATAGTCCGTAATTCAGCAATCGGAATTTGTCCAGGAGCCGAAGCCGAAACGCCTGATGCGAATGTAGCTGAAGATCCAGCTAACTCACCTGCTAGTCTACTAAATATCCCCATCTTAGCCATGGACATCGTAATGAGTGGCCTTTCTGCATATTTAGTTTTCATCATATTGGTGGCCTGTAATAATGTTAGTACATCCGCTTCACTATTTGGCATAACTGCAATCTTTAAAATGTCCGCATCGAACTCCTGCATTCTTTGAAGTCTTGCTATAATTTCTTCTCTTGATGGTGTTGCCTTAAAATCATGATTAGACATGATAACTGTTATACCGAATAACTTCGCCTTACCTATTAAATAGGAAAGAATATTATTAGTTGTAAACAATTCAAGATCAATTAAATCGACAAGTTGTGATTGAACTGCAAATTCATTTAACTCTTTATAATAGCTACTTGTTATTTTCTTTTTTCCACCTTCTTGATAGCTTCGAAAAGTAAAAAGTAACGGAATATCTTTAATTTCATTTCTTAATGTTTTTAGAATATTATGTACTGCCTGCATGTCATCAACATGACTATACTGATCAACACGCCACTCGATAATGTCCGGCCTTAACGCTATCACAGCACGCACTTCATCCATTAGCTCCAAATCTGAAATTCCAACTAATGGTACAATGATTTTTGGCATGCCTTCTCCTATTATCGTATTGCGAACCTGTACAGGCTTCATCTAATTCATCCTCACTTGCCACTCAAATTATTATTAAATATATTTTATCATACATTCGATTCGAAGCATTACGTGCTATATTCTTTAAATCAAAAGAATAGAAGCTGTTTTCCAGCTCCTACTCTGCTTTTGAATGCTCTTTTAATTTGTTTTTTTCTTCTTCAATACTGCTCAAATCAATTCTCTCAAACAACGGTTTCACATGTCTGACTTCCTTAGGAACTACTTTAACCATTTCCCATTTAAGTTGATCTAGTTGTAACATTTTCGCGACAGTATGACTAGAAAAAGGAAGAAAAGGATTCAGTAATTGAGCTAGATTTGCAATAATGAATACACAAGTAGTCATTGTATCCATACAATCGGATTTTGCATCTTTAATTTGAATCCATGGCTTTCTCTCATCAAAGAATTTATTAGATTCTCGTATAAAAGCAAAGATTTCCTCTATTCCTTTTTTGAACGTTGCATTTGAAACATAGTCACCAACAGTTTCATAAAGTAGTGAAATCCGCTTCAAAAACCTGGGTTCAATTTCCCCTTCAGGGATTTTGCCTTCGTAATATTTATCAATAAATTTTAAAGTCCTGTTTACAAAGTTCCCATAGGTCCCTAGTAATTCACTATTATGACTATAGATAAACTCACGCCAAGAAAAATCGGCATCCCTGTTCTCTGGTGCGTTCACTGTCATGAAATAGCGAATGGAATCAGGATGATATCGCTTTAAAATGTCTGGAACCCATATTGCCCAGTTTCTACTTGTTGATAGCTTTTTTTGTTCGATTGTTAAATATTCATTGGAGACGATATGGGTAGGAAGTGGTGTTTTTTTAATACCTTTGAGAATGGCTGGCCATATAATGGTATGAAAAGGTATGTTATCTTTACCATGTACATAATAAGAAATTGTATCTTCGTTCCAAAAATCAAAAGTCTCTCTTTTGTTTTCGATTGCCCATTTTTCACTTGCAGAATAATAACCGGCAACGGCTTCAATCCACACATAGATCTTCTTCTCCTCAAATCCAACAACTGGAACAGGCACACCAATCGGAAGATCTCGAGTGACAGCTCGGTCTACCAGTCCCTCCCTTAAATATCTCTCTGATAACTGAATGGCATTCTCTCTCCATAGCCCCTTTGATTTAGCATTGGATACATATTCTTCTAGGTCCTTTTGAAACAAGCTTAATTGAAAATAATAATGCTCGGTCGACTTAACGACCGGTTTATCCCCACAGCTTCTACAGATTCTATTGATTAATTCCAGAGGATTTAATAAGTTAGAGCAATAATCACATTGATCTCCTCTTGCTTGTGCATCACAATGAGGACATATTCCTTCTACAAAACGGTCAGGCAAAAACTGCTCACAGGTCTTGCAGTAACATTGTTCTTCTTCTTTTGTATATAGCCTTCCAGATTCAAGTAATCGCAAGAAAACCGCTTGAACAATTTCATGGTGTAAAGAAGTGTCGGTCCGCGTATAACAATCATACGTAAACCCTAATTGTCGAAAGCATTGTTGAAACTCTTCGTGATATCGATTCGCAATATCTTTCGCTTCCACCCCCTCCTGCTTTGCTTTAATTACAATTGGTGTACCATTACAATCACTACCAGATACATATAGTACCTCCTTTCCATTTAAGCGAAAGTATCTAGCTAAAATATCACCTGGTAACAGACTAGATAAATGCCCGAGATGTAGTGAACCATTCGCATATGGCCATGCACCACCAATAAATACACGCATAAATAATTCCTCCTTCATAATATATAAAAAACCTCGCCCTAAGACCGAAGTCAAAGGACGAGGTTCATATCTCGTGTTACCACCTTTATTCACTAATAACTCACATTATTAGCCTCATGAAGTACGGAGTGACAATCACCCTTATACTCTGACATTTATAACAAGTGCCAAATCTCGTCAAAGTCTAATCAATGAAGTCGACTTTGAAGCTCAAAGGCCATTTTCAATCAACAATTCTCTGCTTCTTCTCAGCTACCGAAGCTCTCTGGGAGAAAATTCTGTTCATCTACTTTCCTTATCATCGCTTTTATTAAATATTTCACTTATTATTGCATAATTGTGGAGAAAATAAAAGGAGTATCACTCATTTTTTGCTAACATCTAGCAATATTTTACCAATACTTCTTCTGGATTCAATCAATTCATGTGCTTTGTAAGCTTCTTCTAATGGGAACTCTGCTCCAACCATTATCTGTAGTTTGTTTTCTTTTAAATAGTCCATTATGCGTAAACTTGCATCGGCTAATAAATCTGGTCTTTCATTCCTAGTTGTCCCTAAGCTAAAACCTAATATGGATCTACAGCTTGTATGAAGTTGTTCCGTATTAAAGAAACCTATTTCTCCACTTGCATTTCCGAACTGGACTAATCTACCAAACTTTGCTAAACAATTTATGCTTTGCTCAGTTATTTTACCTGCGACTGCATCTAAAATTACATTTACACCTCGACCATTAGTTATTGAATTAACATTATCTGCAAAATTATTGTATAGCATGACATGACTTGCTCCAGCTTCTATTACTGTTTGAAATTTAGACTTATGACTTACAGTACCAATTATTGTTTTTGCCCCCATTAGTTTTGCTAGTTGAATAGCTGTGGTTCCAACACCACCTGCTGCAGCATGTACTAGTATAGTTTCATCTTTTTGAAATCTCGCAACATCTGTTAATAATTTTAAAGAAAGAAACGATACCGTAGGACAAGCAGCTGCAGTTTCGAAGCTAATGTCATCTGGAAGAGGAAAAGATAATGTATCATTAGCAACGACAAATTCAGCATAAGAACCATATTTGGGAAATGCAATTACACGCTGCCCAATATAGAGATTCTTAACTGAATCACCTATCTCTACTATTGTTCCTGCTGCATCTAAACCCAGTTCCATTGGAAAACTGCTTTTTCCTTTACGACCAGTTCTCTTCTTAATATCGGCATAATTAACACTAGTTTTCTCAACTTTAATTAATACTTCATTTCCTTTTACTAAAGGTATCTTCTCTTCAATTACTTTAAGTACTTCTGGTCCACCGAACCTTGTAATTACAATCTTCTTCAAATTTACCCCTCCCTAATATATTGTAATACAACAAAAAAGTAATTAATAATTGTATAAATTTATACAATTCAATAAGGAAAAGTTATGAACGTAAAAATAAAAAGTACATATTCGTTACAAATATGTACTTTAACTAGCTATAAAATTTTAATTAGCCTCCTCAACAATACCATCATCAAAATGAATACCAAATACCTCTGGTGACAAATCATTTGCTTTTGGTAATGTTCTTAATCTTGGGTGTAGGATCCAAACAATCGAAACAAATACAAGTCCAAGCCCAGTAAGAGCAAATATTAACGTACTACTTGATACAGTTGCAAAGTACCCACCTGCGAGAGAACCAATTGGCATGGCCATTGTCCCCATACTACTTGATACTGAATTTACTCGACCTAGGACTTTATTCGGAACAACCGTTTGGACAGCAGAGGCAAAAAGGACATTGGTACCACCAATCGGGATCCAGGCTAACCCAAATAGTAAAATACCTACGATTGACCAAGGTACTAGCGCAGCAATTATCCAACAAATCGCCGAGCCAAAAAATGAAATGATACTAAAATAACCTAATTTAAATTTGCCCATCCAAGGTGACAATACTGCCCCGATTAAGGCACCAGTAGACATTGCAGCAAGATAAAACCCATAAATCTCCGATCCTCCATTTTGATCAGCAAAGGCTGGAAGAACAGCCAATGCTCCCCCTATTGCAAAATTTGCTACGACAGAACCAAATAAGAAAGTACCCATAATCGAGCCAAATACAATTGAAAATCCTTCCTTTAATTCCGAAAAATAAGTAACAAGCCCACTCTTTATCCCTTTTTTTCGCTGGACTGCTATTTCTTTAGAAGTCGGTAGCTATAATAAACTAAAGCAAATTGCTGCCAACGCAAAGGTAAAGGAATCAACTAAATACAACGTGACAGCACCAAAGAAAGCTACGAGAATTCCTGAAAGTGCATTAAATACTAAATCAATCCCTTGATAAGCAAAAGAAAAATAAGCGTTTCCTTTTACTAATTCCTCTTTCTTTACTATTAATGGTAGTGCCTTTGATTGCGATGGATACGCAAATTGCTCAATAAAAGAAACAATTGGCATCACGATAAGCACGATATGAACGGTTAATACATCCATATAATATGCAATCGGAATGATGATAATTAGCCCAGCTTGTAAGATTTGAGTAATTAGAAGTGTGCGTTTAATCGGCCAGCGATCGACGAATGGTCCCGTGATAAATCGCAAAGCTGCTGGGAGTAGTGTGAGAAAACCTGCTAAACCTGAATAAAAGGCATTACCACCTAAACTATATACGAGCCACATGGCAGCAACATAATAGATACTATCCCCTATATTCGTTACAATTCTACCAATGAGTAGAAAGAAAAAGTTTTTATTCTTCAGTATTCCCATGTTTTCCCCTCCGTAAGGATTATGAATTTTTTTTATTATCCTAACAATAGCAATTAGGCCAGTCTTGAACAACCATCTTTAGAATGAAACAATCTACATTTCTGGACCTACTCAAAAATGAATGAAGAAATCATAGCTTCATTCCATCTAGTAAATACTAAAACGAAAGGAGGGGATATCAAAAAATGAATAAAAAAAAGACAAAAACAGAAGAAGCAAATATCAAGCTTAATAATACCTTTTATGGTGAAGAAGAAAACACTCAAGATTTAGACCGACTCGTTAACAACAACAACAACATTTCACTAGTTCTTCAAAACAGCAAGTATGACGATAAAGATAATGAAGATATGTAGACCTACTCCCTACTTTTATAGTAGGGATATTTTTCGCTTTCAATGACAGTTTTTGATAGATTTTAAATGTTTTTGAATGATTTTGATTGACATTAAATGTGTAATCAACTAAAATAAAAACATGAAAGCGCTTCATAGGAGGTAGTTATGTTAGAGGCAGACCGTCATAAATTAATTTTAGAAGCATTAAAGGAACAAAACACGATAAAAATACAGGACCTAATCAAGTTAACAAACGCTTCTGAGTCTACTATCCGACGTGATTTAACACAGCTTGAAAAGGGTAAATTTCTAAAAAGAGTACATGGTGGCGCAGCCAGATTACAAGGAAAGCTAGTAGAACCAACCATGGATGAAAAATCATCCATAAACACGCAAACAAAACGTCAAATCGCTCAATTTGCTTCAAATCTTATTGAAGAAGGTGATTGTATTTATTTAGATGCGGGTTCGACTATTTTTCAAATGATTGACCAGCTTCCATCCAATATCGTTGTTGTAACCAATGGACTTATGCATATGAATCATCTTCTAGAAAGAAACATTGAAACCTATCTGATAGGTGGATTTGTTAAACCAACAACAAAGGCTCTTATTGGTAGAGGAGCAATGGAAAGCTTGGAGCAGTACAGATTTGATAAAAGCTTTATCGGAGTAAATGGAATCCATCCACAATTTGGCTATACCACGCCAGATCCAGAGGAGGCCATGATTAAGAACTTAGCGATATCGTTATCTAGAGAAGCCTATGTGTTAGCGGATGATTCGAAATTTCTAGAAACAGCCTTTGCAAAAATATCTGACATAGGTGCAGCAACCATTCTAACGAATAAATTGAACACAGATACAGAAGAGCACTTTCAAAATCATACAAATATAAAGGTAGTGACATCATGATTTACACACTAACATTAAACCCCTCCCTCGACTATATTGTCGAACTAGATAAGTTTCATGTTGGAGAATTAAACCGAACAAGAGCAGAGTCAAAGTTTCCAGGTGGGAAAGGAATTAATGTTTCACAAGTATTAAAAAGACTTGATGTTGATAGTCACGCACTTGGATTTACAGGTGGATTCACCGGAAACTATATTGAAGAATTTCTTCACCAGCAACAGATTCACACAGACTTTGTAAGTGTACAAGAAGATAGCAGGATTAACGTCAAGCTTCGAGCAGCAGAGGAAACAGAAGTTAATTCGAGTGGGCCAACGATAACAAATACTGATTTTGAACAATTAAAGAATAAAATAGCCAAGCTGACAAGTGATGATTTACTTGTCTTAGCAGGAAGCATTCCCACTACATTGCCTGCAAGTACGTATGAGGAGTTAGTAAGTATTTGTATCCAAAATGGCACAAAGTTTGTTGTAGATGCTGAAGGAGATTTATTGAGAAAAGTAGTTCCATTAAAACCATTTTTAATAAAGCCAAATCATCATGAACTTGGAGATTTATTCAATACGAAACTAACATCCTGTGAAGAGGTAATTCCATATGGGGAAGAACTTATCGGCATGGGGGCACAAAACGTCATTGTTTCACTTGCAGGTAAAGGGGCTGTGCTTGTTAATCAACATATGGCCTATATCGCATCGGTTCCAAAGGGAGAACTAAAAAGCTCTGTTGGTGCTGGTGATTCCATGGTAGCCGGATTTATCGCGGTTTATGAAAAAACAAAGAATATCGAAGAGGCTTTCCGCTTCAGTGTTGCAGCAGGTAGTGCAACTGCCTTTTCAATGGGATTATGCACAAAAGAAAAAGTAGAAGAATTACTTCCTCAGGTTACGATAGAAAGAAAAATTATAAAGGGGAGAAATTAACATGAAAATCACAAAATTGCTTACAAGTAAGACGATTAATCTATCTTTAACAAGCCATGCAAAAGAAGATACGATTGATCAGCTTGTCAATGTATTAGATAACGCAGGCATACTATCAGATAGAACTGTCTTTAAACAAGCTATTCTAAATCGCGAAGAGCAAAGCACAACTGGTGTTGGTGATGGTATTGCCATCCCTCATGCGAAAACAAACGCAGTAAAGCAGCCAGCCATTGCATTTGGTAAATCGATTGACGGAGTTGAGTATGAATCATTAGATGGTCAGCCTGCACACCTATTCTTCATGATTGCAGTACCAGATGGTGAGAATAACACACATTTAGAAGCATTAGCACGATTATCGTCTATGCTAATGAAAGAAGAAGTACGTAAAGAGCTTCTTAATGCTACATCTGAGGAAGAAGTTATTCAAATAATCGATAGTCATGATCAAGATGATGATGAAGAAGAACAGTCCATGGCTGGTAAGAATCAATTTATCGTTGCTGTTACGGCATGTCCAACTGGAATTGCACACACATACATGTCAGCTGATTCCTTAAAGGCAAAAGCAGCAGAGATGGGTGTCGACATTAAAGTTGAAACAAATGGTTCAGGTGGAGCAAAAAATGTTTTGACAGCTGATGAAATCGAAAATGCTACTGCTGTAATCGTCGCAGCTGACACAAATGTAGAAATGAATCGCTTTAGTGGGAAGCACGTTATTGAAGTGCCAGTAGCAGATGGTATCCATAAGCCGCAGCAATTAATTGAACGAGCACTAAAACAAGACGCCCCTATTCATCGCGGTAGTGCGAATCGTTCAGACGATCAGAACACTTCGCAAAAAGGTAAAGGCGTTGGTGCTACCATTTACAAACACCTCATGAGTGGTGTTTCTAACATGCTTCCATTTGTTATTGGTGGAGGAATCTTAATTGCTCTTGGTTTCCTATTTGGTATTAAGTCACATATTCCGGACGATCCAACTCATAATATTTTTGCCGAAGCATTGAATACAATCGGTGGCGGAAATGCTTTTGCCTTAATGATTCCAGTACTAGCTGGATTTATTGCTTTAAGTATTGCTGATAGACCTGGTTTTGCTGCAGGTATGGTTGGTGGTATGATGGCCGCTACTAGTGGTTCAGGTTTCCTTGGTGGTATTGTAGCTGGTTTCTTAGGTGGTTATATTGTTGTTGGGTTGAAAAAATTACTTTCAGGCTTACCTTCATCATTAGAAGGAATCAAAACAATCTTATTATATCCTTTATTAGGAATTGCCTTCACTGGATTTATTATGTTCTTTGTTGTCAATACACCATTAAGTGCTTTAAATACAGCAATTTCGGATTGGTTAACAAACCTTGGTACAGGAAACGCTATTTTCTTAGGCATTGTCCTAGGCTTAATGATGTCATTTGATATGGGAGGGCCAGTCAATAAAGCAGCTTATTTGTTTGGAACTGGATTAATTGCAAGTGGAGTATACGGTCCGATGGCGGCAATTATGGCTGCTGGAATGGTTCCACCATTAGCAATCGCGCTAGCAACTACTTTCTTTAAAAATAAATTTACTAAGCAAGATCGAGATGCTGGTAAAGTGAACTATATCATGGGATTATCCTTCATCACAGAAGGCGCTATTCCATTCGCAGCAGCTGATCCGCTTCGTGTCATTCCTTCTGTAATGGTTGGTTCAGCTATTACTGGTGCTCTAACAATGATGTTTGATATCGGCCTCCGTGCTCCACACGGTGGAATCTTCGTCTTCCCACTTGTTGAAGGTGGATGGATGCTATATCTATTAGCCGTATTGATTGGAGCAATTGTTTCTGCTATCCTGTTAGGATCATTGAAAAAACCTGTAAAATAAGCAGTTAAAAAGCAACATGAGAATACTCTCTCATGTTGCTTTTATTTACATTATGAAGACAAATTCACTAGGAAACCTTAAATTTATATATCTCCTGGTTAAGCTCATTAGCCAGCAGATGTAAATCCCTAGAGGATTGTGAAATAATCTCTGTTGAGGCAAGCTGCTCTTGCCCTTTCGCCGCTATTTGTTGTGTACTTGCTGCAAATTCTTCTGCTGTTTTTGTAATGTCTTGAAGCTGATTCGATATGCTTTTTGACTTCTGATTAATCGATTCAATCGTTGAAGCTGTATCTTTAAAGCTTCTCACAATATTATCATAGGTTACTTTAATTTTCTCAAACGCAGTTTCTGTTATTTTCATGGTGTCTTTTTGCTCATCTATGAGAGTACTAGTCTTGCTAATATTTTGAACTGCAATAGTTGATTTCTCTGTTGTACTTGCAATTATCTCACTAATTTCCTTCGCTGCCTTCGTAGACTCTTCCGCTAATCCTCTTACTTCATTTGCTACAACTGCAAAGCCCTTACCTGCATCTCCAGCCCTACTCGCTTCAATAGTTGCATTTAGAGCTAATAGCTTCGTTTGTTCTGCAATAGAATCAATAACGCCTACAATTCCCGTAACATCCTGAATCATATGGCTTAATTCCATAATAGACTGATGGGCTTCATTTGAAACCGCAACGTTTTGATTCATTTTTTCTATCTGCAAATTAACTGCCTTTTGTCCCTCAGCAATTGACTCTAGCGAGGACACTGCGTGATCAGATCCAAACGCAGCTTCCTTGGAAATATTCTCTATCAAGGTAACTACTTCCTGCAATGTTTGGTTTATTTCACTTACCGTTTCAGCATAATTACTATTCCCTACTGCAATATCATCAATCGTTTCGACTATTTGATGAATTGCTTCTTCATTCTCATTCGTATTCTTGTTCAGTCGGTTAGAATGTGAGGTAACATCAGAAGAGAATTCCTTTAATTTTATAACGGTATTACGAAGTGCACTTCTTGTTTCCCACAGCGCTGTAGCCATTTGCCCAGTTTCATCCTTATACGTTTTTGTATCCATGACCGAATCCTTACGTAAATCAAGGTCAGATGTTTGTTTTGCAACCTCTGTCATTTGAATGATTGGTTTGGAAATAATTCTTCCTAAAAAATAAGAAAGAATAACCCCAATAATAAGAGAAACAATTAAACCAATTAGGATAGGTATCGGTATCATAAATGACGATTGCTCTACCGCTTCTCCGCCAGATGTTGCATTAGGAGACACATTTTCACCGCCCCCCTGCATAAAAATAGCTCCACCTACATTGATGACAGCCACTAAAATAGAATTAATTAATGATAATAAAATAATTTTAGTAGATATTTTTTTCATATGTATTTTCCTCCGTATCTTGTAGTAATATATTTGGTTAGTTGGAGTAAGTAATGAAAATCCATTTTACTGAGCATTTATGAAATAATACGATGATACCCTAAAATGCGATGTTATTAAGCAATAAGAATTAATATAGATATGATTCCTTAATATTTCCCTTCCGAATTTCCTACCCTTCTATTAAAATTTCACAATATCCAACTAATTTAACTCTATTAAATCCTTTTAGTGTGTCAGGAAGATGTCAAAAGAATTCTCATTTTTTATTCCAAAAACAAAAAAAACGACTTCAGCAATACTGAAGTCATTTTTTGTAGACTATCCTTTTAGGTAGTAAATCTATTATAGAAAAACCACTACTTTAGTCTTTCATGAATTTCATCAACTTCTTGAATAATAGTCCTCATCAAATCATGCACAGTTTGATTTTTTGCTAGTCTAGGACTTTGTCCAGACCAAAGAGACATATGCTCCCGATCATTATGTGCTTTGGCAGCCTGTCTCAATCCCTTTGTTAATGTATTTTGTACAGGGAATACTGGTAAAGCCGCTTCATGCTTTTGCATAGACAACGTGAAAGTATTTCGAATCGCTCTTGCATATTTGCCAGAAAACGAACGAGTAAAGATTGTCTGGTCCTCATGAGATTGGAGAATTGCTTCCCTATGAACATCACTTGCTCCACTTTCTACACATGTTAAAAAAGCTGTTCCCATTTGTACACCTTCTGCACCTAAGTGAATGGAAGCCATTACTCCTCTTCCATCCATGATGCCTCCAGCAGCAATAACGGGAATAGCGACCTGATCAACAACCTGGGGAATTAGTGACATTAACCCTACTAAACTTTCTTTATGTCCTTCTAAAAAGTTTCCCCGATGTCCACCAGCCTCACTACCTTGAACAACTACCATATCCATGCCACTTTTCTCAATTTCTATCGCTTCTCGTACCGTTGTTGCTGTTCCAATTACAAGTATTCCACACTGTTTTAGATTCTCAATCACTTCTTTAGAAGGAATACCAAATGTAAAGGAACAAACTGACACCCGTTCTTCCATTACGACTTGGACTTGTTCATGAAATGTTTCTAAAGCCTGCTGATAATATGGAATTTCTAAGTTTTCATTTATTTGTACATTAAGTTGTTCATAGTGTGGTTGCATAACACGCTTTGCATGCATAATTTCATCTTCTGTCACCTCAAATTCACTTGGGACAAATAGATTTATTCCAAAGGAATGATTCGTTAGCTGTTTAATTTCTCTAATCTGTGTACAAATCTGATCAGGTGACATATACCCAGCACCAATCATACCTAGACCACCATAATTCGAAACCTCTGCAACCAATTTCGAAGTAGTTATGCCACCTGCCATAGGCGCCTGAATAATTGGATATTTAATTTCTAGTTGTTTCATGATACTAGTATTTAACATAAGATACACCTCAAATTTTATCAGTTTCTATTACTTACTATTCTTTGCTAAATCAAATATTCCTTTAATTTACAAAAAAAAATTGTATGAATCTCTTTGTCTTCTCCCAAATCGCTTTATAAAACATAATATTGAAATAAAAATAACCTCATGTAATGTAACCGATATCTGTTACAATTTCACTTCAATTTATCTGCGTACCAATTTCCAATAATAGCTATGTGCAAATGATCAACAACCTTGCTTTTCGGTTTTACATGTGGTGGTAAAACTAATAATCCATCCTGCACAAATGTTGCTATCTTTGTCCTAGATACACCCAAAATTTCTGCTAGTAGTTTATCAAGTCTAAGTCCAAATTCGTATTGACTACGAATAGAAATGGTAGTATTTTGCATCATTGACTGAAGTTCTTTTTCTTTTCTCAATTCGTAACAAATTTCCGTATTTACATCACTACACAAATTTCGTAATCTGCTGATTTGAAAAGCATAATGCCAGATGGTTGATTTATCATTTCCCATAAACTTCTTGTGCAGTTCGGAATTAATTTTATTGACATGCACTCGTGAATATATTGGATAATTCCATGTACTTTCACAGCATACACAGTTATAAATAAGCCAAACATCTACCATCTTTTGATTTGCATTTACCCTGAATTTCTCACTACAATAGAATTCTGTATTCCTTTTGCATTTGCTACAATTTCGTATCACACTCGGTATTTCCCGAGCAATAATTTCATATGAAATATTTTTCGAATTCATACGCTCGCTCCTCCTAATTATATAGAGGAACGCCAATAATGGTTGAATGGAGAAAGACTTCCAATAAAAAAAGCAGAATACCCTATAGGTATCCCGCTTGGATTTAAAACAACTGATTATCCTGCGTTCCCTGTAATGGCTAAAAATGGCACACTTCTCCCGTAATTGAACAGCTATGTTCAAAAAGAAATGCACTATTTAGTTGCTTAACCATTACAAGTATGCTGGCAAATCGAATTCCACCTTCCATATTTCTCCTATTTATAGGATACCACCTCGAGAAAAATTGTCAATATATTCCGTTAGTTTCAGCTTAACAAATGTATGAATCCAACCTAAAAGAAAACGACTGGTTTACATGAAACCCGTCGTTTCTTACGTAATCTTTATGAAAGATTAACACGCTCAGCTTTTCGAGCCTGACTTACATGTAATTGCTTCATTGCAAATCGTGCTACCGGCTGCGCAATCAATATTTCAATCCAAAACGCAATCCCAAAATTTCTTGGCCAAACATGAAGGAATTTTTCAAATGGTGCCAGGCTTATCTGTTTCATACCAATCCACGTTCCAATAATTGTTAGTAAAATAGATAATATCGTTACATTCAGAACAATATTGAATAATACTCTTGCATTAAATCCATCTGTCTTCCCGACGAATATTGGTAACAGCTTACCTACAATCGGGCCTGCAATTAACCTCACTGTTAGAACTACTACTACCCACATAAATGGTATAATTTGTAGCGTTTCAAAGTAAACCGCTTTACTAAATCCACGTTCCAAACCAACAATAATAGGTGCTATCGTATTGACTGAAATGATTGAAACAATCAATAAAAATATGAGACCTTCTTTACCGTTTCTAGGAAGTCTTGATTCTACATACTTACTATTTTCCATCTCCATTATCACCTCTAATTTTTATAACACCTTATTATAGCGATAATGAAACTCCCTTCATAAGTGAACATTTTGTGAACGTTATTAAGTGATACAGGAAGAACTAGAAATGTCTTTAGACATCGAAGAAGTAAATTCCCCTAAATAATAATATGATTTCACCAATTATTCCTATGCATAAGAATACAAAATAGTAAGTTGCATCTGTTACTTCCTTATTAAATAGTTCTTTAATAGCACGAACGAACAAACAAAGCATTAACGTTAAACCAACTTAGAAACCAGGCAACCAACAGAAAGCTAACGATCGACATTTTCAACTTCATCCCTTCTAATAGGTCTAGTATGACTAAAAATAAGAATTGCTGTTTAGCCTTCTTCCCGAAAAATTTATTATGATATTAGAAATTATTCAGGGTTAGTACCTAATGTATTTGACAATCGATTTGCTAAGTATTGAAAGCTATAAGGCTCGCCACAAAGACTCTCTACTCGTTGATTCCAAGAGAAGAGCTGATTAGGTTTGATGAACATATTTAAAAGTTCTTGAAATACAGCAGTTTTATTATATAAGCTCTCAATGGAAAATTTCTCGCGAATCATGTCACGAATAGCTAATGCATAGTTATAATCTTGAAAGAATGCTGGATTTTCAATATAAAACATTTCACTGGCTGGATGAAAGGTTTCCCCCTCCTCCCCAAACACCTGTTGATAGCAATGATTAGCTATTTCTTCAAAGCAACGGTCAGGATTATCATACAACTCAAGTTCTACAAGGCTATAATAATAATTCATTTTTACCATTTTAATATCAGTCAACTGGTACTTGTCTCTAATTTGCGAAAGTATTTCATCATTAATATCGAAGTTCTTTCTCAAAAATTCCCCGTCCGTTATTATGGTTTGGAATAATTCTGCCACTGCTTCTGCCGCTATACTAGAATAGAAGCGATATAGCTCTGGGTATTGATAAGAACTGAAATAACCATCTATTGCATGCCCCAATTCATGAATTCCTGACAAAAATGCTGAATATGAATCTCGTCTGTTGACAACTAATCTAATGTCAGTTGGGTTAATATTTATACAGAATCCACCATAGGGTATCTCCATAGTCTTTATATCAACTGGGACATGATCCATATTGATTCCCAAGCTATTGATTATATCACCTAATACTTCCTTCATCCGAATTGATTTGAATGCTTCTCCTTCAATTCTATGAAAATTAAATGCTGTGTAATACTGGTCATAGAGATGTATTCTTTTCCACCCAAACTTATCTTTAATCCTATTATTCCAGTATGCAACTACAGATTTTGACTGTTCAATTAAATTTTGCATTTCATTCCTATATGTATCCATATTAACTTCTCTTAGACTACACCTAAGCGAATAGTAGTTATTATACCCTTGTTCTTTACTCAATTCATTTCTTTTTTGAATCAATTCTCTGAATAAAGCCTCATTACCTCTACCAATTTTCTTCATTTCTAATAAAAGCTGCTTTCTCAATTCCCTGTCTGAGTTTTCCATGATAGTGGAATGTGCTTTACCAATATTGTATTCTATCCCGTTGTATGTAAACTTGCTTCCCATTAATTTTGACTGTAATTTCTGTTGTAGCTTGACAAGCTCTGGATGACTATCCAGTCTTTCTAAATTTATTTTTGCCAAAAACACATCTAGACGTCTTTTCCAGACAACATGATTTTGAAAAATTTCTCTCCAAGCTATTAACGTATTATAAAGCTTTTGATTTGTCATTATCTGATATTTTATTTGAGATATTTCAGCAATTCTTGTCGATTGGTTCCCGGTTGAGTACAGCTCATAATATAAACGTTCCTCTTCTTGATATAAGTGATCGAGCTTCTCAATTTCTTCGTTATATGTTTTTTTCCATTGATCAATCTCTGTAATTCTAGTTAATTTATCAACATCGATCATCACTTTTCACCTCTTTCTATTTATTTTTTCTTTCATGTTGCAAAAATGATTACTAGAAAAGAAAGAACACATTAATACAACGCTGTATATTCAAGGATTTCATTATCTCTATCGTATGCTTTTAAGTTTGCGTACACCCGATGCTTTATTTCAGATGGTAGTTTTTCAAACTTAAGAAACCACTCATCATTAGAGACATCGAAATGAAAACTTATTGATTCATCAACTATTGGTGCTATAATATGGTCAATAATCGAGTTAGGATTATAACCTAAAACAACTCCATACTTACCTTCATTTGTGTTTACTTCTTCGAAGATAAGTTTATCAGTCCCAAATTTATAATTAATCGGTTTTAATTTACCATTCCAACCTTCATGATAATGTGCATAGCCTATACTATTTCTATCTTTCGTTTCAAACAATACTAAATAGGAATTTGATTTCCCGAGTTGATAAACGTCGAGAACAGTGAAGGAATCTTCTTCATTATCATGATTAATCCATTCTACTAATTGCGACTGAATCACAGATTTATGATTATCTAGATAATATTGCTTCATCGTAAAAAATGTAATGAAACCACCACTACATAACACGGTTACTAATAAAGATAACATTATTTTTTTCCGCATATAATCCCCCCTTCTTTTGTCCATTCCCTAGCTTGGAAGATCCTCAATTAACTACCATCTACTAAACTAGAAAGCATATTATTATCTCTATCCTTTATAATAATCTTCCTGAAGAAATCCCCAAACAGCACAGTCCTTATACTGATTTTTTGCATTACGAATCATATGACGAATCACCCCTTCTTGCTTCATACCAACTTTATGCATGATTTTTCCGGATGCAGGATTATCAACATTATGTGCAGCAGAAATTTTGTGTACATTCATTTGCCTAAATGCAAAGTCTACAACTGCTTGTAAGGCTTCCGTCCCATAGCCCTGATTCCACCAGTTAAACCCAATTGAATAGCTTACTTCACAATTATCTGTTGCATAATCAAAATTATATAAATCAATCTCTCCAATAAGTATATTAATGGTTTTTAGCTCCATTCCCCAGTAGCAAAACTCCTTATTACTGTAATCTCGTATAATTTTATCTAACCGTTCCTTCGATTCTGAAATATTCGTATGTGCTGGACTAATTCGATTGTCAGTTACCCGTTCATCTGAGAGCCAATGGTTATAAACACTTTCAATATCAGTAAGCTCTAATCTTCTTAAGATTAGTCGTTCCGTTTCAATTTTGGTAGTTCCAACGAAATTTATCATTATGTCACCTTCTATTTGCTTATTCGAGTTTTAACAGGCAGACTCACCACATAATTTAAATAATAACATAATATTCTAATTAATATTTACAATTTTCTCAAAGATCTTACACAACAAGATTCTGCTAGTTATCAAACAAAATAATTAACACAGCCTACATGCTTTTTTCATACAATTCTTGTAGAGGTGATAAAAATGCCAAGAGTGAAATATACGGATAAAGACGTTGATTTAATGGCAAGGATGATGCGGGCAGAGGCAGAAGGTGAAGGAAAACTAGGGATGCTAATGGTCGGAAATGTAATTGTAAATCGACTAAAAGCTAATTGTGGAGATTTTGAAGGACTAACGTCAGTTAATGATGTGATTTATCAAGTCCAAGGAGGAAATTACTCCTTTGAAGCCGTGCAAAAAGGGAATGTATTTTATCAAAGAGCAAGAGGTGTAGAGAAAAGATTAGCCAAACAGACTTTGGACTATTGGAGACAGCATCCTTCTAAGTTTGCGCTTTGGTATTTCAACCCTTATGGGGAATGTCCACCAACCTGGTATGGTCAACCATTATCCGGACAATTTAAACAACATTGCTATTACGAACCACAGGCAAATACATGCGAGGGTGCCTATCGATGGTGAAAATCTCCACAATGTGGGGATTTTTATTTTTCCTTTTTCAACCAACTTAATCTCCCTTTTGTTAAATTTTTGCTAACATCTTTAAAACGAAGCGTTCAAATTTATGATCGCTTCGTTTACCTTATCTTTATTCAATAATATTTTTATAGAAATCTCCTTATTCAAGTGGAGCTCTTCCCCTTAACCTGCTTCAATGTTGCCACGATGAGGAAGCTTACAATCACTAATAATAACCATGAGCTCACCTTCCCTAAATGAACGAGACTCCATGCATTGGTTTGATTTGGATATTCCCATGCACCAAAGAACGTCGCAATATTTTCAGCAATCCAAATAAAGAATCCAATAAGTACAAAGGAAAGTGCAAGTGGCATCCGGTAACGGGTTCCACCAATCTCATAACTGACCCATGCCCTCCAAAAGACGATCATAACTAGACCGGATAACCACCAACGAATGTCAATCCAATAATGATGGGTGAAAAAATTCAAGTAAATTGCGGCAGCAAGAGGTACCACAACCAAAAAAGGTGGCCACTTAATTAAATCTACCTTCAATCTTCTCCAAGCCTGACAGAGATAACTCGCAACACTTGCATACATGAATCCACTATACAAAGGCACTCCAAATAGTTTGGAATACCCGTCCCCTGGATATGACCATGAGCCCATATGAACCTTAAATAGTTCAAGAGCAAGTCCGATAATGTGAAAAACCGTAATAACCTTTAATTCATCTCGTGTTTCTAGGCCGGAACGAAGCATCCACCACTGCATAAGAAGACAAATAATGAGGAGCCAGTCATATCTTGGTAGAAAGGGTAGTGGAATGAGTTGTGTCATTGCCAAAGAGGCAAAAATGACGACAGGAAACAAACAAGATAGCGCTTGCTCCCATCCAAAGCGTACGAGTTGTTTTATTGGCCTCATGACTTGCGATTCCATTTTTTGAATGGGTATATGCATGAGTAATTCCCCTTTAAAAATTTATTTCTATCTGTACTACGTAAATCCACTACTTTAATCTTGGTTTTCTTCATCCATTTGGTACTCTAAAATATCTCCCGGTTGACAATCTAATGCTTTACAAATACCTTCTAAAGTAGATAATCGAATCGCTTTTGCTTTGCCATTTTTCAAAATTGAAAGATTCGCCATCGTGATTCCAACTCTCTCGGAAAGTTCTGTTACACTCATTTTCCTTTTCGCCAGCATTACATCAATATTTATTATAATCGCCATGTAATTCACCTCAGACCGTTAAATCATTTTCTGATTTTATATCGATTGCTTCTTGTAAAAGTTTTTGAAGAACAGCTGCAAAGACTGCGATCACCATAGAAGCAAAAGGAACAACTAATCCGACAAAAATGACGCCTGGAGCATCATCCAATTCTGCATAGAAATAGAAAAGCGGTAAAACAAACACATGCAATATACTGATTGTGATTGCACAGTTCTTAATAATCTTTAAAGCATTAACAGACAATACCGAGAAGGCATTATTCTTGTCAATGAAGCGCAATAAATTGAATGCTTGATACAAAGAAAAATAAAAAGGTATAGCTGATGCGTAAAAAATAATAGAAACAAGAAAATTTATATAAGTAATCTCTGGTAGTAATTGTTCCGCTAGCTCCCCTAATTCAGGTACCAAAAAAATGCACAATGCAAGTACTGGAATTCCCATTAAGATAACAGCAATCTTTAAAAACAATGTTGTTACTTTTTTCATAAAAAGCACCTCACTTATTTGATGTCATATTGAATCTAACATAATTTTTATCGTTTTACAATAAATATATATTGATATAAGCAGATTGAATGATAATTTTATTCTATGGAACGCAAAACGAATGAACATCATGAGAAGTGTATCTATTCACAAAATGACAAACAAAATTGCTTGCTTGAGCACAGAAAAAAGCTGCTATAATAGCAGCTTTTTTTCTTAGTTTAGTATAAAGTTTTTATGCTGTGCTTAAACGATTTACAGTTAACCTTTGCCCTATTTTTTCTATTCATCAATTTTATGCAAAAAAATTCTATTTTTCCCTGTGCGTTTCACATTATACAATGCTTCATCAGCACGTCTAATAACTTCACTTATATTTCTTCTAGAATTCCATATTGCACCACCGACACTACAGCCAACAGAAACCGTTTCCCCTTCAATGCTATACGGCTCATTGATCATGGAGATAATTCGCTCTCCAACTAACTCCCCATATTCTACTGGATTATTGCTTGGAACTAATACAAGTACAAATTCATCTCCGCCTATTCTTGAAACTAATTCATCACTTCGTACATTTTTCTTTAAACGTGAAGCAACTTCAATCAGAAGTTTATCACCAGCATCATGTCCCAATGTATCATTAACACCTTTAAAGCCATCTAAATCAAGATAAAGAATTGTTAAAGCATTATAGTCATGAGTTGCCTTATCTAAATAAACTTCAAGCGCATTTCGGTTCGGCAATCCTGTTAAATGGTCACGATGTGCAACATCTTCCATTTTCTCTAGTTTAGTTTCTGTTTTCATTAGATTTGTTACAAGATTCCTTAATGAATCGGATAATATTTCTATTTCCGTGATTCCTTTATATTTTGGTATCTCTACTGTTTCCCCTTCTCTTAAACGATTAGCAACCCTAGTAATCTTCTGTAATGGATAGGTAATTCTCCGAGCAACAAACCAACCGCCAACAGCAAAGACAGCAACTAATACCAAGCCAGTAACAATGAAATATAATAATAAATCTCTAGTGGATGAGTATGCAACCTCTACAGGCTGTCTTACTAAAATTGTCCAGCCTAATCCTGGATAATCTTTATATCCCTCTGCTGAAACATATCCTGTTAAATATTGCTTTCCATCCCCCCAGGTTTCAATCGTCCAGCCTTTTTTATTTTCTCTTGCAATCTCGATACTATCTAAATCCAATGAATGCCCTACCATATTTTCAGGTCCTAATATTACATCATTGTTATTTTTACTAACAATAAAAAATTCTATATCACTTCGTTTATGTAAGGTATTCTTCATGGATTCTTCTACTTCTTTTACCCATTCCCAGCTCAAATGAGTTGCCAAGACCCCAATAAATTCTTCATTACGATCATAAACAGGTGTACTAATATCAACAAATTTCATTTCTTCACCAGTAGGATTAGGTAGTAAATCAGCTAATAACACTGCTTCATGAACATCCCCAATAAATACGTTATCTAAGGCTTCTGTATATACTGGACGAGAAGAAATATCAGCACCAGTAAGAATACCATCTGTTGATGCCATAACGATTCCATCTTTGTTGGTTAACCCGACCCAAGCAAAAGAAGGAAATCTTTCTTTTAATTTATTCAAAAGTTTTTCTACATTATTTACATCTTGATAATCCTTAATCTCTTCCAGTTCACTGAGAACGGAAACCTCTCCATATCTAGACCACATATATTGATCTAGATTTTCACCCATTAAATAAGCAGTTTCACCCAATGAATAACCAATTTCTGATTGAACCTCTTTTATCGAACGTTTACCTATAATGATACTTAATACTAAAATTAATATAATGACAATTATGGCAAATGTTATCGATAATCGCGTTCGAAGACTACTAGAAATCCCCATTCAACACACTCCATCATTATCCTCTAAGTACTATTATCATAGCATACTGCATCGACATTAATATACAAAAACCGACAAAAAATCAACATGTATTCGTATTACAGCTTAGTTAGCCTTTTATATAAGAAAATACGAAAGGCGACCTAATTGGTCGCCATCCGTTACCTACTTTGGAACAACAACTCACAAACTTCATTCATACACTCAGCTTTAGGCCTATTGTTGTTATTCCTCAATAAACATATGTTCAAACTCGTCTAAATTGATCGATTCATCTACACCCTGTCCCTATTATAAAATCTGACTATTTTAAAATAATAGAATCAATAGTCCCGTAGTATATTACAGCACCTGTTATGTTCAATATATATATTATCTATCCTAAAGCTATATAAGAAAAAGAGGACCCACTATGAAAAGCAAAGAAGAAGTGGTACAGCTTATTGATGAGAATGTGGATCAAATCCATATACTTATTCAAGAGAAAATAGAAATATGGTCTAATGATGTTCTTTATACACCCTTATGGTGGTTTGGTGTCTGTTTATCCGTTATCCCATGGATTATCTGGATTATTCTTCGAAAAAATGACAGTACAGATAGACTACTATATGCAGGTTTCTTTGTTATGACGATTTCGATAGTCCTAGATGTATTGGGTGATCAATTAGGACTGTGGCATTATAGATATAACGTCATTCCTGTCCTTCCCACGTATTTTCCTTGGGATATTACTTTGATGCCTGTTACAATTATGCTGTTAATACAATATAAACCGAATATTAATCCATGGGTCAAAGCGATATTCTTTTCAATCGTCACTTCTTTTGTGGCAGAACCTATCATTGAGTGGATGGAGATTTACCAACCATTAACATGGAAATATATCTACTCCGTCCCGATTCAACTCATCATTTATTTAACCGCCCATTACATAACTAGACGAGACCAATTTTCAAAATTATATTAAATACTTTACCCTGCTCTTCAGACACTTTTTATGTGTCTCTTGAGCAGGATTTTTTTAGTTACAAACTAATCTACATTACAAATCTTTTTGGCTGGGCGTTTGGAATTTCACTTTGTATTATACTGTTGTTATTTATTATGCGAATCTTGATGAATGCATTTAATACAAAGGATCTTTTTGGAAGATTAATCGTAATCGGAGGTGCGGTACTTTTTATAGTACCAACCATATGGAGCATCCTAATGGGACTTGGGATTCTACCAATTATAGGAGTATATATTCCGTTTATAAGTTACGGAAATACTATTTTAATTGTTTATTCCGCAATTCTTGGCCTCATGTTAAGTGTTTATCGAAGAAAAGATATGGTAGAGCCGACGGTCGTTAACAATCGTTTCGAATAAAGGATGGTAAAAAAATAATGGTTAGGCTGTATCGTCGTTAGAAGTCTTACGTGATATAGGCTAACCATTATTCAATTATGCAAGGTTCCATTCATAAAGAATATCTGGTAATTTCTCCTCGTTTTCATGCCCTCTACCTATTATTTTAAATCCATTCTTTTCATAAAACCGTTGAGCATTTTTATTAACTTCAAAGGTATACAAAGTTAACCTACCATTCGACTTTGCTTTAGCAAATTCTAATAGTCTCTGTCCAATGCCCTTTGCCTGATAATTAATGTGAACATATAGTTGGCTTATTTCTGCTTCATTGTAAGCAATCATCCCAACCACCGTATCATCTATTACTGCTAATTTTATTTCGAATTGGTCAGATAAGCTATGATTTAAGAAAAACACATGATTATCAAAGCTATGTTTTTCTGGTTGACCAATTGCATCCTCTTTACTTGCACGCCACATCCTGACTGTTTGTTCACCGTATTTTGGATCATAAGGCACAAATATAAGTTGCTGTTGATTCACCACAAATCTCCTTTCGCATAATTAATCTGTTAGGTAGACAAAACCATATCACAATTATTAGTCGAGTGACTACAAAAGAAAGGCATTTAAAAAATCATCACGCTAACAAGTAACTGTTCAGCTACTCATCAATCTGATAAATTAATGTATCGGCTTATAATCACTTGATTAAAATCTGAATTTCTTTTTCATTTTCTTTTACTAAATCATTTAATAATTCATTTGCCTGTGCATCATAATCAACATTCATCTTCGGTTCGCCTAATAATTCCTCAAGATAGGCAACCAAATAAATACTGGTTTCCTGCGTTATTTCAAAGTATCTATCATAGTATTCTTCTGGATCCATCTCAAGCTTTTTAGACTGTGTATCAACAAACTCGCGAAAATCATTTCCAGATTCATGATTGTCTTCGTTAAATGGGTACGTACTGTTTTCAATTACTATTTCTTGAACTTCCTGAAGTTCTTGTGATACGTCAAGATTCAATTTCTTTGCTTCTTGAACAGCTAACCTAGCCTTAATAGTTCCATCTAAATAATCAACTATTTTTTCATCAGGATATAAAAAACGTAACTCACCAATTGTAATTTCTTCTCCTCTTACAATTGCTGCGACTTCTTTGTCATCATATTTTGAATAACTATTACAACCAACTATGAAAAGTAAACAAGTAAGAATGATAAAAACTACTTTTCTAGACATCTAGTCACCCCCAAAAATGAAATATTTATAGAGAGGATAATTATGTTTCGCTTATAAAGATAGTTTAATTTTTACTCCTTATGAGCAACAGCTTCAAACGTAATAACCTGACCTGATTTTGTTGGGTATACTCCGTACTGATAGTCAGCTGATATGACGATTTCTTTAAATCCTATCTGTTCAAGTATCATCTTAAACTCTTCAATTCCATACCACCGAAGGGGAAAACGTTCTAATTCTGTTTGAATTAGTTCTCCATTACGCCATTTCTCATAGCGATTATGCGATATTGTGTATTGGTTAATATAGTCGACTTCCACAACTTTCTTTTCTAACGTGATCATATCACCGTTAATAGTCTCCCAAGTTCGTGTTGAAACTTTATCCATCGAAAGATCAGTTTGCAAAAAAGTATCTAAAATTAGCCTACCACCATTGGAGATGTGGTTGTAGAAGTTTTTCAAAGCTTTAATAGAATCTTCTCTTTGATACAATAAGAGAAATGTCCCTGTTGGCACGATTATCGTTTCATACATTTTATTTAACGCAAACGATTCCATTTCATCTATGAAAAGTTCCGGACTTAGTCCTCTTGTTTCACAGTTATTGCGACATATTTTTAACATTTCATCTGACACATCGAAGCCCTCCACATGCAAGCCTTTTTCTAGAAGTGGAATTAGAAGTCGACCGGTACCAACTCCCGGTTCCAGAATACTGCCCTTACAAGAAGCTAATCTATCCATATAAAACTCCACGTCACCAAACGAGTGACCAATATATTTATCTAGATTATATACTTCTGATGAAAGTTTACTATAATACCCCAGCATATACTTACCATCCTTTCTCTATAAAATGTGTTATAAGTATTGGAATTTAGATTCTTTAATTTCTATACTCCCAATCAAGTTCAACATTCTCTAACATTTCATATAACCCATTATCACCTACAACTTTATAATAATCAGAGTCGATGACAATATATTCTTCGTAAACTATAATATAATAAATTTCCCTATCTCTGATCATTAGAAAGTAATTATTATGTTGTTCTACTTCATTTATTAAACTATTTCGAACTTCTACCATAGAAAGTTGAGAAAATATTTGTTGAATTATCTTCTTATCTACCGTTACCGAATCCCTTAAATAGGTCAATTCTTCTTTATTCCATGCATTATTTTCTATTTCAACTTGTTCAATATTCTCGATTTTAAACGACTCAAATTTTCTCAAGACCTCATCCATCGTTCTAGTTGAAAATAATATGTATACTAAACCAGCAGCGATAATTAAGCATCCTACCAGTCTAAGAATGTGAATTAAATAGATCTTTGCTTCTCGGTCATATTTATATTCCATATAAGCACTTAGACCATTACCAATTGTAGCAAGGCCAATAAGTAAAAATAGATAAACCTGAAGATTGAAAGAAAGGAATGCCCCTACTACACACATACTCATGAGTATTAAAAGGATTCTATCTATCCATTTATGCGTGTTATTAACTGGTCGGCTTCCATAGTCAATGTCAATTGAAAATTTTCTCTTCATAAAAAATGATATGAGAAACATCACGATCGAAACTGGTAATATAAAAAGCATAATAAAATTAAACATCTATAATCCCCTTTAGAAATAATTACTGTGTTTTCTCCTATATAGAACTAATATATACAGTTCTCAGTTAAGTATATCTATAACTCTATATTAACATAATATTCCAATTGTATTTCGAAAGTTTCACACATAAAAATCTTAAACCATTACCTATATATATTCACACAAGAAAAGACGATTACTTCAATAATCGTCTTGATAAAATAATGCATTATTAACTACAATAAGAATGCAAATTATTCTTCTATTTCTATAATTAAACTAGCAGGATTATGACCAACTACGACACTATCTGGGACATCTTTTACCATTACTGCACGATGCAATTACGACACTGTAATCTACTGTTATTCCTCGTTTTATGTTTGCACCTCCACCAATCCATGCATTAATTCTATAAGAGTAGTCGGATTTGTGGATTCTTTTCCATAATAACGTTCTGTGGGAAGGATTATATTACAGATGAAGTTGTATCTTTTCGATTTAGAGAACTCTTCCTTTTCAATACTTTATTTAATTTCTCTGAACTTAGTAGCATTGCTGCAATAAAAAGAACAACACAGAATGGAAAGATTCCTATCGATGTTTGTGATGCTATGAATCCAAGAAGTGGGGGCATAAATGTACTGCCTGTATATGCGACAGCCATTTGATAACCCATAATAGTCTGGGAATGATTTTTTCCAAATCGTGTAGGTGTTTCGTGTAACATACACGGAAAAATTGGTGCTAATCCCAATCCAACCATAACAAAACCTACTAACGAGAAAGTGGGAGGAAAAGGTAATACAAGAAGTACGGCACCAATCAATGCTAGTAATTGTCCCATTCTAATGAGCGTACGATTACCGAGTTTAAAGGTAATAAAGCCTGTTATAAATCGACCAATTGTAATTCCACCATAATAAAAGGAAACCCATTGTGCTGCAACTGCTGCAGGGATGTTCTTGACATCCACTAAGTAACTACTACCCCAGAGCCCAACAGTAGCTTCAACTCCACAATAAAACAAAAAAGAAGTTAGTGCCAATTTAACTCCATTGATTTTTAAAGGGCTTATATTAGCAGTATCCCCATGAGTAGATTCAAGTGTCGAACTATCAATCTCTTTGTTTAGTGATGTATTGCTAGGAGCTTTGACTTTACTCCATAAAGGTAAGGCAAACAATAGAATAATCACTAGCAGAAATTGAATTACTGAGATTGTAAGATATCCATTATTCCAAGAGTTTTGGCTAGTAATAAACTGTGCCATTATGATTGGACCTAGCGTAGCTCCAACACCCCAAAAGCTATGTAACCAACTCATATGATGCGCCTTATAATGCGTAGCTACATAATCATTTAATCCTGAATCAACAGCCCCTGCACCTAATCCAAGTGGTATTGCAAAAAGAAACAACCAAAAAACAGAAGGAGCAAAATAAAAACCAAGTAAAGCTCCAGCGGTCATGAAAGTACTAACAAATGTAACCATCCCAGTTCCAAAACGTTTCAGTATCATTCCACTAGCTAAACTGGAGACAATTGTACCCCCTGCAATTGTCATAAAAAGCAATCCTGCCGTTTCAAGTGGAGCTCCTAAATCTGTTTGCATCACTGGCCAGGCTGCCCCTAACACCGAATCAGGTAACCCTAACCCAATAAAAGCCAAATAGATGATAATTAAGAGAAATGTTGCCATGATTAAACCTCCCTTATATAATTTTTCCTTACTTAATATTCATTTGTTCCATTCATCATAAGCTCAAGTCCGAGCGTTTGTAGTCCAAATAAATAGTCCTGCTTCCAATCACTCACCGTAAGCTCTGGCAAGTGTTCTGAAGGGATATATGTTGAACTGACGGAGATAATTTTGTCTAGTACCACTTCTTCTACTTCATCATGACAAAAAATAACGCGATGAGGATTGATAATAGCTGTAAACGAAGCGATTAATCTGCTAATGGCATCAATCTGATAATCCTCATTAATTACTATCTTTTTTGATCCATTTCCACTCTCCAGTACTTCACGGAAATTACGGTCATGATACTGGGGCACAAATGAAATCTCCCCTGCAAAAAATGTGCTGCCTCGCACCACATCTCCATTTATCATGAAGCCTGCACCCGGACCATTTTGCCCAGAATACAAATAAACCAGAGATTGATTATCCTTAATTCGTTTATCATTGTGATACCCAAGTACCGCAGCATTCATATCGTTTTCAACTGCTACAGGTATTGAGAAATGTTCCTCATAAAATCCTTTTAAATCAATATTTTGAAACTGCTCATATCCCGGTATGTAAAATACTCTCCCTCGATCAACAGATCCCGGAACACCTATTGCAATAGAACTAATTCTTTGGTTTAACGTGATTATTTTTTCAATGTACTTGGTTAAGTTAGTTAAACCATCATCTTCTAGTACACTAGGAACAGTACCTTGTTCTTTAATTTCTCCTAAACAATTAAATATTGTATAATTCGTTTCTGACTTCTCTAAAAAAATCGCGAGCCCAAGCATATGCTCAGCATTATAGGTATATCTTTTTGCTCTTCTGCCACCACTAGATTCGTCTAATCCTACTGAAAATATTTCTCCACACTTCTCCATTTGGGCAAGAAACTTACTAATGGTTGGGAAACTGATCTCTAACTGTTCACTTAGCTCAATCTTTGTTGCACTTCCAAGCTCTATAATAGATTTACGAATACTGCCAAGAATCGTTTTTTTCATTGATTTTGGATGAGGGTTCAACTAAATCACCACCAATAACGTTCTACTTATTAAAGAGATTTAATAAGTACCAAATAAAAAACTTATTAAACTTCTTTAATAAGTGTTATGGATACTATAACAAATAAAATTTCAGAATACAATAAGATAAGTAATCTTATCAAAATAAAATTAATTTATAGGCTTTTCAAGAAACTAGTTGTGCATATTTATAAAAGGAAATCAACATGAATGGTCGATTTCCTTTCATAAATTTATCTACTCTTTAAAGCACGAATCATTTGGAAGATTTGTCCTCTATGATGGGATTCATGTTCCAGAAGATGGTAAATTACCCACTCTGGGGTTACATCATAGCTTGCTAGACTCCTTACACGTCGCCATTCGTCAATATCCATTGAACAATAATGGTAGTGTAAATCCTCTCTCACTGCTCGTAACCGATGAACATGCTCATCTAAAGACATTCCTTCGATATGTGTCAAAGTTCCATCAGGATGACGATCCTCATATGGGAACAATGCTTTAATAGTAGAATTCCACTTTCCTTCAAGCACTTCCTCGTATAGCCAATCCGCTTCAATTAATGCAATGTGATATAACAATGATCCTATAGATGGTTGGTCATCTATTCTCTTACCTATGACATCGGGACTTAATTCACATACTTTTTCAAGAATGGTTTTTCTTATATCTTCTAGGCACCATATCCATCTGCCAATTTCAGGTTCAAATCCTGGTAGTGATTCTACTACTAAACGATTTCGTTTCAAGTTATCGTCTCCTAATTTGAATATTATTGGACCCTATTTCGGGATAGACATCTTAGACTATTGCTATTACTTGATTAATTGTGTAAGAAATTGGTATCAACTTTAAAAGGACAAACCCTAATCGGTCAATGTACTATCTCGAGGTTATAATTCTAGTTTATACTGTTTTAATTCCTCTGTATCATTCGGGAGGGTTTTATAGCCGTCGAATTCCATACCGAGTTTCTCCAGAAGTCTAGAGGAAGAATGATTATCCTTGGTGGTAATAGCAACAATGCGTTGCAAACCGATTTCCTTAGCAAACGCTACTGTCTGTCTCGCTGCCTCAAACGCATAGCCCTTTGATTGATAGTCAGCGAGAAAAGCAAATCCAATATCCACATCCTCAAGTCCGTCACGATTTATCAATCCACACAAGCCAATTGGAATATGATTATCCTTCAGCTCCGTCAGGAATAAACCAAAACCTTCCTGCTTATACATGGCTCGCGGTCCACTTTCTATATAGGCTACAGCATCATCCAATGAATGAATCCCTTTGTCGCCGATATAATTGATCCAACTGGGTTCATTTAATAACTTTAAAATAAATTCGGCATCTCTGACTTCAACCCAGCGTAAATTTAGCCTCTCTGTTTCCATCACGAACATGTGCACGACACTCCTTCTCAGGGATCTTCGAAATATATAAGACTATACTTGTATATAACTTTACTAAACTAACAATCTAGTACTTTAAATAAACTCAACTTTTCCTTTAGCATTAACTTATATGTTTCCATGTCATATGTCGAGTTATTTATCGTTGTCTTTGAAATCGTTAACAAATCAACTATTTCTCTTTCAATTGTTCTCCTAGCCTCTAACACCTTAATTGTTCCATCTAAGCCTCTATAGTCATTCATTTTTCCAAACCCTTGATTGGTATAGTACTCGATAAAGCCATCTGACCAACTTTTTGGCCTATCCTTAACTGCCTTTCTAAAAGAAAACTCCAGATCATCCTGTTCAATATAAAATAAAACTGGGTTTAATTTTTCTATGATTCTCGCTAGTGCATGTACATAATTGACAACCTTCTCTTTTTGCTCGCCATACTTAACCATTCCAATTGTGATTGGATTTTGTATGAAGCAGCATTCAAAGATATAGATTTTATTCTCTTTATTAGCTTTTTCCGTAAAATCTCTCCATCTATCCGTGATTAACTCAATGTTTTTCTCTAGTGGTAACTCATATATGTCATTCTTAACTATCGAATTTAGAAGATTGTCAGGAAATTGAGATCCATAATCATCTTTAATCTTGATATATGGTACGAAATAATTGTTCCCTTTCTTCACAGTTCGATCTTCAATGACAGCTTTAAAATCCCCACTATTTCTCAATAATCCCTCGAATTCATTCTTATTAAAACAAGATACCCCATCATAATCAGCAGGGTGATCTAAATTTCCTTCAAGGATTAGTTCAACATCCATATTGTGTTCGGTTAAACTATCATAGAGTAATTTTGCAGTGGTCGATTTCCCAAACCCCGGAAGTCCTTCTACTAGTATTAATTTTGTACTCAAATAATTTGCTCCTTCTTTTTATGAAATATAAGCGTTAATCTATCATTTTCCACTGCACTCACCCCCAACATTCATTGATTATGTAATTCTACGATTTATATAAAAATCCTTATTTTTAAAAAACTTACTAACAGATAGAGCTTCTGTTAGGAGAGATAACTATTTCCAAAAACGAATTATGAGTATAAAAGCGTAATCAATCGCCATGATCACGCTACTAAATAGTTCTACACATTATATTTTCAATTAAAAAACATTAATCATTTAACCCTTTTCCATCAAGGATTTTCTGTACATATTTTTCTACTCTGGATTCCCGGGTTTTAGATTGTTTGGCTTTTGAAACATAAAGTGTATATGCCCTTTGACGTCCTGGTGTCAAGGCCTCAAATGCAGATTTCAATTCAGGTAATTCATCGAATTTCCGTTGAAGTTCTTCAGGAATTACGATTTCTGTATTCTTCTTAAATTCCACTTCCAAGCCAGCTTTTTCAATCTCTATCGCTTCTCTGATATAACTTTTTAAGATTGTTTCTAATTCTTCTATTTGCTGAACATTGGTGAACCGAATTTGCCGTGCTGCTTGTACATTCTCCGTCTGTTGAATAAGTATCTTATGCGTATCCCTCAATAGAGCACCCTTGTGAAACAGAAGTGCACAATATTCTTTGAACCCATGAATTAATACGATGTTTTTATTCTGAAACGTATAACAGGGATGCTTCCACTTAAATTCCTCAGTCAGTTCACAGTCAAGCATGATTTTTCTCAACTTCACAAATTCTTCCCGCCACTTACTAGCTTTACTTAAGTATTCATCAACCTTAGAATTCAATCTACTGTCTGTCATGGAGAACCTCCTGGCAATCATCTATTAATTACATTATTATCCTTCAATTGTACTTTGAGCTCTATCCTGTATTAAAAGTATAGGTAGCGATTCATCATCACTAGATTTCCATAAAATCGATTCAATATGAATATTATTATTTATTCGAGGTAATTCCACTATTATTTCTTCAGCAGTATCAAACATAATTTTAACTCTTTCATCGTCAAAATAAGCTGAGCTATTCTTAAAAACTTCATCAATTTCCTGTCCATACGCTTGGGTGTCAGGAAGAATACCCACGATAAATTCTGTCCTTCCAGTTTCTTCATTTTCCCATGTATCTGTAATCGTATAATACATGTTTTCAATTGAATAATTTTCGTTTAAATACCCTACTACATCAAAGTCTTCTTGATTATTAACGGAATCTTGATCGGTTGTATTGTCATCATGTTGTTCCCCTGTAGAATCTTCTGTAGCTGCGTTATGATTGGTATTTGTATTTGTACGATCCCCAGAACCATCTGTAGCCGAATTGTCCTGACTTTGATCAGAAGGTGAGGATTCTGTTCCCTCCACTTTTTCCCTTTCATTTGTGCTTGATGCTGTATCAGATGAACTAATTTTATCTTCTGAAGGAGAACAAGCTCCGATAGTTATCATTAATACCGTGAACAAAATGACTAAAATCGTATTTCTCAATGTCTGCGCCTCTTTCTCTCTAGAATCTAAATAATGACTAGATGCTTTACCAACACAATTCTAACATAATCTTCCAAACATCTTAAAAAGAATCCCCCTAAAAAAAGCGATCATCATGATGATCGCCTTTTATACACATCCACACTATAGTTGTATAGCAAATACTAGTATCGTTTCATAAATTAGAGAACTCCCTAAGATCCACATTGTTTCTAAACGAATAAAAGAACCCAATACACTTCGACGTTTCATTTCTGCCATTCTTTTCGCTACCTTAAGATTAATTGGTAAAAAGAATAAGGAGAAGAGTAATCCGCCTGAAACAGCAATGAAAAAGTGAATAATTACTAAATTTGTCGTTAAGTTAGCTATTGAACTCCCAATAATAAATATTGGAAAACCAGTCCAAATAAAAAACGTTAACACAGCTAGAAAAGCTGCCATAATTAGTAACATAAAGTTCTTCTTTAAAACAAATAAATAGCTTTGGAGATACAATTTTTTCAATCCTCCAACTGATCATTCTCTCTCAATCTATCTGTACCTTTATAGCTCTAGTAGCAATAAAGGTTTTAATATATTTATCTATAATCCTTGTTCCACCAAAATCATCTTCATAAAAACCAGTAATAACTAGACCCGCATCAATCTGACCATGAATTTGATCCTCTAATGTGTGTGCATATTCAATCGTTTGATTGGACTGGATGTAATCTTGAACCGCTTCCTCAGCCAAATAATCTAGGGTTGATGAGGGGATGGAATGTTTAACATCAAGAATACCTTTTCGTTCTTGGTTATCATCAAAAATCCATAATAAAGGGTTGGTAAAACCAGCTATTAGAATACCTCGATTCTTTAATACCCTCGATACCTCATTCCATACAGGCTGAACATCTTTTACAAACAAATTCGAAACAGGGTTAACGACAATGTCAAAATATTCATCCTCAAAGATACGAAGGTCTGCCATATCACCTTGTACTGTCTTTAATGTTAATCCATCACGATTAGCCACCAATTCATCTTGCTCCAATTGCTTTTTCGATATGTC
This sequence comes from Ornithinibacillus xuwenensis, assembly GCF_039614845.1. Classification (NCBI taxonomy): domain Bacteria; kingdom Bacillati; phylum Bacillota; class Bacilli; order Caryophanales; family Bacillaceae; genus Ornithinibacillus; species Ornithinibacillus xuwenensis. The sequence continues at coordinate 157,453 of NZ_JBDIML010000005.1, forward strand.
TGTTACCGTTACATCTGCACCTGCTGCTGCCAACACTGGTGCTTGCTGACCGCCACCTGAAGCTAAGCAAAGAATCTTTAACCCTTCTAAGGATTTTGGAAACCAATTCCTTGGCACTGATTTTTCAGTTGTAACAGTGATTTCCCATTCACCTGATTTACTCATTTCAATGACTTCACTACTAACAGATTTCGTGTATCTAGATCCCTCTTCAACCTTCTGATCCCATGCATTACTGTTTTGTTGTGTGGTATCCACTGATTTCTCCTCCTGATTAGCTATTAAAATATCCCATTCTCATTCGGTGAATCAACTGGTAAAGGCTGACCTACATCCCATAATTCAATAATTTGATTCTCTTGAAAACGAAAGATATGGATGACGACTGCTCCTAGGTCCTCTCGGTTTTGTTTTACATGTGAATGAACTGCAACATGGTCATTCTCTTCGATAGCACGCTTTACCTCAAAGACCTTGTTAGGGTTGTCGGCAGCATTCTCTTCCATTGCTTTCATTAGCGAATCTGCATCCCCACGGAAGTATGGATTGTGGTGGGAAAAATTAGGAGCTACAAACCTCGAATACGCTTCTTGAACCTTTCCGGTTGCGACTAGTTGTAGAAAAGTTACTGCTATTTCTTTTTTTGACATCGTATTATTTTGTTGGTTGGGATTCATCTGAAAACATCCTTTCATCCTATCAAAAATAATTTACCGTATTAATTCTTACCAAACTTTTTGGTTTGGCGCTAATCACCATTTATGTATGTATTCACCTTTGTGATTCATAAGCTTTGTTACTAATGCTTTTGATTCCTCATCTATAACAATTAAATCCTTGTACTCCGACTTAACAAACCCTTGTTCAATCATATGGTCAAAAAGCGATAATATTGGTGAGTAGTAATGGTTAATATTAAGTAATGCACAAGGTTTATTATGATAACCTAGCTGAGCCCAGGTAAATACCTCAAACCATTCTTCTAACGTACCAGTACCACCAGGTAATGCAACAAATCCATCAGCATAGTCAGCCATTAACGCCTTTCGTTCATGCATACCTTTCACAACATAAAGCTCAGATAGTGTTTCATGTGCTATTTCAACGTTTTTTAGTTTCTCTGGTATAACACCGATTACTTTTCCGCCTGCTTCCATTACGGCATCAGCAACTGCTCCCATACAACCAACTGTTGCTCCTCCATATACAAGGTCTAATCCATTATCAACCAATACTTTCCCAAGATTTTTAGCTTCTTCCATATAGATTGGGTCAATCCCTTTACTTGAACCACAAAAAACAGCAATTGTTTTCACATCTATCTCCCCCTACAAAAATACACAGTAAATTTTATAGCTTCATTTTCTCAAAAATTGCATAGCAACTTACCATAAACTAAAGCAATAACATGATTATTCTAAAGAATAATCCCTCTCAACCTTACAGACCCGAACTTTATAGTCCGAATACCACTCTTCTTTCCCTTTTTCTTGAGCTACTTGATGGGCTGAATTTTCTTTCCATTTTTTAATGTCCTCCAACGATTCCCAAAAGGATACCGTAATCCCTAAATCATTATCTCTTGCACTTTCAATCCCTAAAAACCCTTGTTGATTGGATGCCAAATCTACCATTGCTTGTGACATTTTTTCATATCCATTATCAGCTTTTGTTCTTTGAGAGGTAAATATAACTGCATAATACGGTGTTTGTAATTTTTTCTTATTACCGTTCACTAAATCCCCCCAATAAGTGGTTAACATTTATTTACATCATATACTTTCAAAATCTTCTTCTATTTATTTTATTTCACATCACACTAATACTAACATAATATTCCAACTGTTTTTCACAAAAATTACATATAAATGGCGATCATTTAGTTGACCGCCATTTATATGTAATATCCAGTTATGATAACACTTAACATTCCTTCAGGATTAATTTACTAATGGTTATGTGGTACACTGACGTGTATTCTAGAATGCTATATAAGTTAAAGAAACAGCTTGACCAATTCTTATTTTATACAGCAAATGCCCAAACAATAGATAAAGAGGGTGCTTTATCATAACACCCCCTTCTACATTTATCGTATTTCTTTGTTTTATGATGATTTTTGAATCGTCATGAAGAAATTACTGTGGATCCATGGTTAATATAATCAGTTGTTTCGGTTATTTGATTATTCTCCCCTAACAATACAACATTAGGCTTATGTGTTGCAGCCTCTTCTGCGGAAAGCTGCACATAGCTCATTATAATAATTTTGTCTTCAACCTGTACTAGTCGAGCAGCAGCACCGTTTAAACAAATCATACCGGAATCCCGTTCACCTTTAATAACATACGTTTCAAATCTACTACCATTGTTTATATTAACAATCTGTACCAATTCATATTCCAATATACCGGCAGCTTCCATCAACGCTTCATCAATTGTAATACTACCCACGTAATTAAGATTGGCCTGCGTCACAGTTGCACGGTGAAGTTTTCCCTTTAACATTGTTAATTGCATATTTTAATCCTCCAATATAATATTATCTATTAATCTTGTCTTTCCAATGAAAACAGCAACAGCACAAAGAGCTGCATTATCAATTTTTTCAATAGGTTGCATACTGTCAGGATCCACAACTTCCACATAATCGACACGTGCCAGTGCTTCCTGCGATATTCGAGCAAGTACGGCTGTTTTTATAGCATGAGTATCCCTTTCACGATTTTCAAACAGGCTCTTTCCTATATTAAGACCAGCTGAAAGGCAATGTGCGGCTGTTCTCTCCTCTTCATTTAAATATTTATTTCTGGAGCTGAGCGCCAGTCCGTCAGGTTCTCTGACGATAGGACAACCGATTATTTCAATCGGAAAGCTCAAATCTATCGTCATTCTGCGAATGATAGCAAGCTGCTGAGCATCTTTCTGACCAAAAAAAGCACGATCTGGCTGCACAATATTAAATAATTTTGTTACTACGGTACAAACACCGCGAAAATGCTCTGGTCTACTTGTGCCACAAAGCCCGTTGGTTAGTCCATCCATATTCACAAAAGAACTGAAACCATCCGGATATAGTTCGCTTACCTCTGGAAAGAAAATGAGCTGTGCACCATTTTCTAGGCATACTCCTTTATCATGATCAATATCCCGCGGATAACTAGCTAAATCCTCAGTTGGACCGAATTGCATCGGGTTCACAAAAATGCTAACAACGACCTTGTCGCATTCTTCAGCAGCTTGGCGAATCAAGCTTGCATGGCCTTCATGAAGAAAGCCCATTGTAGGGACAAAGCCAATGGTGAGATTAGCCGCTTTCCATCTTCGAACTTGTTCGCGCATTTCTTTAATCGTTGTTACGAGTTTCATGTTGTGCCTCCTCATAGCTACTCTTCACTTCATCCATGATGGCTTTATCAATCTTGTAAGTATGTTCCTTTGCAGGAAAGATTCCTGCTTGGATTTCTTGTATATAAGCTTGAAAGCTAGCTTTCATCATATCACCAATAGAACCATATTGCTTTACAAATTTCGGGGTTATATCATTATACATGGCGAGCATATCCTGATACACCAATACTTGCCCGTCACATCCAGCACCCGCCCCGATGCCGATTGTTGGGATGTTCAATAGTCCAGTCAACCATTCAGCAAGAGGAGCAGGTATACACTCGAGAACAACTGCTGAGGCACCTGCTTTCTCAACCGCTAATGCATCATCCACTAGCTTCTGGGCCGCTTCACGCTCACGTCCCTGGACTTTATATCCTCCTAGTGCATTCACTGATTGTGGGGTTAAGCCTAGATGCGCAATTACAGGTATCGATGCCCTGGTGATAGCCTGGATTTGCGCACATACTTCCTTACCGCCTTCCAATTTAACGGCGTGCGCACCACCCTCCTTGATAAGCCTACCAGCATTCACAACTGCATCCTCAACCGAAACCTGATAGGACATGAAAGGTAGATCAGCTACAACGAATGCATTTTTCGCCCCACGTGTAACCGCTTTCGTATGATGCAGCATATCATCCATTGTAACAGGAAGGGTACTGTCGTATCCCAGCATAACCATCCCAAGGGAATCTCCCACTAATAGACAATTTACACCTGCTTCATCCATCAGCTTTGCTGTCGAATAGTCATAAGCAGTAAGCATTGAAATCTTGTCACCATTTCGTTTCTGTTGTGCCAATGTTAAAATGGTATTCTTCATTTCATAAGTACCTCCTCAATTTTCGAATAACTTCTATCAGGATTCTTCGTCTTTGCTAATGACAGCAACTCCTGAGATAACAATAAATAAACATCTCGTGCTGCTCCTTGTAATTGGTTCATATGTAACATGACTGTTTTCTCATCACCTCGTTCAATTGGACCTGTTAATGAAGCAAGTAATCCTGTGTCTATTATATTTTGAGCATTGCCTATGAAGAGTGAACGCCATGCATGGTCGGAAAACTCTTCACTAAGACCACTTGACTGAAAAAGATCAGAACCGATTTTAGCTATAGCAGTTACCAGATTACTGCAAAAAACTGCAGCAGCATGATATTGGACCTTGCTATCTGCGCTAATCTGCTCAACAGGGTTCTTCAAAACAGATAGCAATTTAGGTAAGTGCTTTCCTCTTTGTGGACCTTCTAGGGTCAGATACACATTCTCCATATGCTGGTAGGACGATAGCCGGTCATGAATCGCACTAAGCGGGTGCAAAGAAAACCCTAACGCTCCAGTTGTTTCAATACCTTGGAAGACAGTTGATGAGAAAAGGCCACTACAATGACATATTTCTTTACCATCTAGTGGAAAGCTGCGCACAGAATTCCACACCTCCTGTAACAAGGAATCGGGAACTGTTAAGAAAAGCAAGTCACTAGTCCGGATAACCTCTTCAAGCGTTAGACTCTTAGACCCCGTAAAATCCGCAGCCTCTTTAGAACTGTTAATTGATTTACTGTAGTATCCAGATACCGGAATATGATAACTTGCAAAATACCGACCGAGTGTAAAACCCACTTTCCCTGCTCCTATAAAACCTATCTTTGGTATTGGCATCTTTTCACCTCACAGATATCTTGACTAAATGACACACGTGTCATATATTTATTAAAAAGATTTTACCACAAGATGACGCATATGTCATTAAGTTCTTTGGAGGTTGAATAGATGGCAAGGACACCGAACGTAGCACGTCGTCAAAATAAGAGAGAAGCAATTTTAGAAAGCGCTAGAAATGTTTTTTGCCGCAAAGGGTTCAATAATGTAACCATGAAGGACATCATTGAAGAATGCGGAATAAGTAGAGGTGGTATTTATTTATATTTCAAATCAGTGGATGATATTTTTATAGAAGTTGTTAACCAGCGGAACAGTCATAAATTTGAGGATATTCGGAAATCTGTCAAAGAAGGAGTATCTTTTCCGGAGTTACTAGATTCTTACTTTGTCACACAGAAGAATCGCCTGCTTCATATGGAAGAAAGCATGTTGCGCTCTATGTATGAATACTTCTTTACACATAAAAGTGCCGAGGACAGGAAATTTCAACAGGCCCAATTAGAGCATGTCAAGTCTACTATTATGGAGATTTTAACGCTTGGTGTTCATCAGGGTATCTTAAGGGATGAAAACATCAATTCACTCGCAGAGAATTTTATGTTTCTAATTGAGGGATTAAGTGTTCTCGCACTCATTGGCAGCCTAACAGAGGATCGTATCGATGCACAATTTTCACTGATTAAAGTAATGCTTCCTCTTAAATCGAAGTAACTATCCTAAGCTACAAGGCTACGTACATTTATTGGTATAAGAACAGTTATTTGTGTTATTTGTAATAAACCCTAGAGAAGAAAACTAGAGTTTATTGCACCAAATAAAAGAAATAGTTTCCTGTATTAGACTATAATCCCCGTTATTCAAAGAATATATAAGCCATCTATTGTTCATGATAACTGAATAAGGCAATGTTAGTATAAGGAGTTATCATATAGTGGCAGTTTATTTTTTAGTCGGCAATTCTGAATGGCAAGACATTATTCAATTACGTAGACAAATTAGAGATATGCTTATAGACTACTGGCATACATATAGTTTATTTTCTATTAATTGGTGGCTCCTTTTAACGTCTACTATTATCTTCTTTATAATATGGGTCATCATTCTTGATAAGAGGAGAATTATTGAAATAGCTTCGTTTGGTCTTATAATAGGGACTACCACTTTTATCATGGATATAATAGGTAATTCACTAGTTTTATGGTCTTATCCGGACAGAATAATACCGATGATAACTCCAATATTAGAAATTCATCATGCTCAACTACCAATTATTTATATGATAGTTTATCAATACTTTAGTACGTGGAAGTCATTCTTTATAGCACTATCTACCACTTCGTTTGTTTTCTCATTTATGTTAGAACCATTAACGATGTGGTTAGGGATTTATGAAATTTATCACTGGAAATACATCTATTCCTTTCCTATTTACATTTTAATTGGCTGTGTTTTTAGATTAATCCTCCTTAAGGTCAAACAGATTGAAAAAGCAGAATAAAGCTTCTGTAAAAATTCAAAAAAACAAGGCGATCAGTATCATTGATCACCTTGTTTAACTCTTCTCGTTACTTCTTCAATATTTCTTCTATTAGCTCTATAGCACCTTTAAGACGATTCTCATAATTACCCTTTAACATTTTATACTTAATATTGTGTTCGTCCAATAATGTCTTCAAATGAGTATTATTTTTTAGTCTTTCTTCTTCTGTTCCATGATTTCTTAAACCATCATTAACCCATTTCACATCTGGCTCAAGAAAAATCCATAGGTCATAATCTTGTAATTTTGCAATTTCATCTAGCACCTTTTGATGCTTATTATTGTATAAATTTGAATAAAATTGAGTCACGATAGCTTCCGTATCTAGAAACAATAGCTTGTTTGCCTTTTCTATTGCTTTAATCTCTTCCACCTTGTGACCATAGGCAATTTGCTGATAATCTTCTTCAATAATTATCCCTTCACAACCACCAAGTTCCTCGCAAACTGTCCTTCCATACTCAGCCACATAGCTTGTGTTATATATTTTCGCAAGATTTTTTACTAATGTTGATTTTCCGCAGCTTTCTGTTCCAACAACTACAACTCTCTTCACAAAGTAAGGCTTAACTATGTCAGGTATATAATCCCAATTACGAAAAACTCCTTCATTTCTAATTTTTGTAGCGGAAATAGAAACATGTTTGCGGTTAGAATCAATTAATATATGTTTAGAATCTGGATACAAATCTGCAAAAATACCTTCATAGGAAGGTTCTGAACTAAATATATAATCAATTGGTTTGCCAATTTTCTTTTTTATTAATTGACTCCCTTCCTTCCAATCATACTCACCATTTCTGTTGTTATCTTCTATTAAGATTACTTTTACATGTGGCATATCTTTAGTTAATTTAGATAGCCAGCGCACTCTAATATACTCGGGGACATATTTCATTTTGCTACCTACACATAATTCTTTGTCACGTTGTTGGCTATGAGATAAAACAATATACAATTCATCTACCATAGAGGAAGCATGGATAATAGCATAAACATGCCCAAGATGAAGTGGAAGGAATTTCCCACCAATAAAACCAACTGTCAATTATGCCACCTCCAGACTTTGTTTAATGTGCAGTTTTCTCCAATTGAAATAGCCATAAATACTATTTACTAGAAATGCTGACCACATTACAAGCATTGACAGATCATTTCCACCTTGAGAAATCAATGCGCTTACCCAAAGTAAAATAGAAAGAACATTTACTGATATCCACAGAAGCCATTGTTCGGCAAATCGTTTTAACATAAGAATCTGGGCCGATACAGATAGTACGTTTGTTGCTGAATCATTCCAAACATTGTTGCCACCTAAATATTTCAAGAAGTATCCATAGGCAACTGTCATTACTAAAACGATTAATAAAGTGTACAGCCAGCCAGCTTTTGTAAGACGTTTAATTCGAACATCTTCCCCTTTTACATCATGTACTGTTTTGTTTTTATTCCATAAATAAATTCCGATAAATTGTACCGGGAAATAAAATAGAGCGTTTAGCATTGCCTCTCCATAAAGTCCATAACCATAAGCAATATAAGCATATGTAGCTGTTTGGACAATACCGAAGTAGTAATTTGAAATTTTACCCTTTGCAACTAACACGACACATAACATTCCACTTATAGATGATATTAATCCAATCAAGGAGTCCGACCATGCAAAGAAAAGATAGATGTTAATCAATGTAAATGCTAGTAACCATAACTTTTCAAAAAGTGTCCAATCTTTAAAAATTGCCATACAATCTCCTCCTATACTACTAACCTTTAAGCTTATTACTATATACAGATGTTATTGGCTGAAAATCATTAAACCGGTAAAGCTGAGCTGGAGTTTTAGAATAGCGATTTGACTTTTTGAGCTTTCCATTTTCTGTTACAGCCTCAAGAAAAGGCAGTGTAGGCGCTTTTCTGAAGAAGGCAGCATCTGCTTTTATCGATGGGTCATCCAAAACTGTTAATAACACGCCTTGAAGCTCCGATAATACAAATTCTTTAGGTAAAAAGTGTTTGGCAAGAGTGGTTAAGGCCATGTCCTTTTTGATGAACCAAATTGCGTCATCAATAATTTGTCGATGGTCAAAAGCAAGATTAAGTTCAAGAGCATCTTCAATTGTAAATAGCTGAATATCGGAAGCATGCTTAGTAGTTTTACGACTCTTAAGGAACTCTTCATTCGCAATTACATAATGAGCATTTGACAATATCCAGCCTCTTTCATCTCGACCAGGTGAATCATAGACTCCAAAATGCTTAATCCGCAATCCGCTAACTCCAGTTTCTTCATAAAGCTTTCGCTCAGCAGCTTGGATAGCTGTTTCACTCGAACGAACAAATCCACCAGGTAATGCCCATTTTCCAGCTTCTATGTTTAATTTTCCTTCATGGTCACGATCACTTCGTTTTATTAACATAATTTTTAAATTTTTCTTCAGGGGTTTATACTGCCCGTTACTCTCTGAGGTTATCGTAAAAACTGCTATATCACTTGTATAACCATCAGGTGTAATAAATTTGTTTGAAACCATTTTAACCACCTCTTTTAATTAACAAAATGTTAATTGTTAATTAAAGTGTATTGTATTAATTATTTCTAGTCAAGCAAATTTTGGAAAAACATTTTTTAACGCAGAAAAATACACGACCATCAATACGTATGGTCGTGCAATTTTTTTCAACCTGCTATAATTCATTTTAAAGTCCAATTATTGTTCGCCAATTATTTATTGAAAGTATTCAGTAGTTTTTTACCTGCCAAACTACATGATACGATTAATCTTGCTCCAAGAATTCTTTTACCAGATTAATGGAACTCTCTCTTTTATAATCTGTATATAACTGATTCGCAAGTCGAACAGGATCCCCAAAAAAGAATCTTTCATATAATTGTTGTCTTGAACCAAAAGCACTCATAGACAAATCCCATGCTAAACGAAACAATTTAACCTTGTCATACCCATCCTGATTTGCAGATTGTAAATGCTTTTTTAAGTCATCACCTATGTCTGCTTGAAAGTCCTGTTCATTCGGAATAGCTACTAACCCACTTGCACTCATTAGCTGGATAATTTCCATTAATCGAGGATAGATTTTTGGATAATAATTAACTGCAGCTAGCAATGGGTTAGGATCTGGCATCATGCTTCCCCATTGATTAATTTTGGCATTTTTTTCAGACTGGTATAGAAACCCCTTCATTGTCTCTAAGGCAATCGCTACCTCTGAAAATTTTTCTTTTATATGCTGGTATTCACTAATATTAATGCTTTTAATAATTAACTCAATTGTCCCCAGAATAAACTCTGTTTTAATTACATTTTTAGAAACAACTTGATGTGCTATATGCTCAAAAAAATGGCTTTGCGTATATAAAAGGCTATTTACCACCAGATTACCATGCAAAAATACTCGTTCCCATGGAACAAGTACATCATCAAAAAGAACCACGGCATCCATTTCATCGTATCTAGAGCCGAGTGGGTGATCATAATGAGAATCCTTATAGGCAAAGGATTCACGACAGATAAATGTTAACCCAGGAGTATCACATGGAATAGCAAAGGCATAAGCAAAAGCATCATCGTTTGCATTTGAACCGATTGGATAAACAAGAATCTCATCCGTCATTCCCGCTTGTGTTGCTAAAATTCGTGATCCATTAATAATAATTCCTTCTTCTGTTTCTTTTATCATTCGTGCCGCTATGTTCTCACTAGCTACGCCCTTTTTAGAACGGTCGTTTTGAGGCTTTACAAAGACATGAGTTAAGGATAAGTCATTTTCTCTGATGTACTCATAATAGTTTCTCATGTTTTCTGCACATTGGTCATCTTCGACACTAAAAAGGTCAGAAGCCGCATTTAAGACCATTAAGATAGTATTCATATAATCAGGAGATCTTCCCATCATTCCTGCATGAGCCTTTGCCCATTCCTGAATCATGAGCCTTCTTTTCTCTAAATCTTCCTTTGTCTTCGGATCTAGAAAGGAGGTACCGATAAGATTTCCTGACTTTGGAGATTCAAAAGTCATCAAATCTTTTAGTTCTTGCTTGTGCTGAAGGTCATATAGCTTAGCTTGGCTAGCCATTACTCCCTTAAAAGCTGGATGTTCTGAAATATTTCCCGTTATACGGTTTCCATCTATCCAAATATTTGTATTTCGTTTATTGATTCGATCAATGTATTGCTTCCCAGTTGAAATACCCATCATAACATTCTCCTTTTACGAGAAAATTTCTATAAATTATAGGTATGACCATAAGCTAAATGGGTGCCTTTTCTTCTTTCATTTTTAACAAATAAATGAAATTAATTTGTTTCTCCTTGGAAATCTAAGTAAATAATATTCAATAAAAAAAGACATAAGCTTTCATTTTTGAAAACTTATGCCTTAATCGGATAAAAATAAAAAAACCACCAACATATGTATTGGTGGAGACGGTGGGAATCGAACCCACGTCCAAAGGTATCGGCACTCAGGCTTCTACACGTGTAGTTGGTATATTATCCTTCGCTATCTCTTCAGCGTACCAACACGCTTCCGAGTAGCTAGTCTGATTAATTTCAACGCTCATCCTCAGACTGCGGATGACCGTATAGCCCGCTTAAGTTGAGACCCTTCAATCCACTCCACGGGCGAGAGTGGGAAGGATCCTTTAGCTAGTGCTTACGCAGCTGCTAAAGAAAGATTGTTTTGTTTGCCAGTTATATTTAGGCGAATAACGTTTTACGAGTCGTAACCTCGACGCGCAACCTGAGCTCGACCTACCCCTGTCGAATCCGTAACGTCCCCATAAAAGGAAAACGCTCGGGAATATATCGAGCACTTATTAGATTTAATTGTTTATCGCTTATCTGCGACATGTTTTATTATAACATATCACCATACATTTTCAAGGTCTCTTCTATGGGATGTTTTCCCAAAGACACAAGCGTTTTCCAATTAATACTTAATTTGAGTCAAGTATATGTTCAATTACAAGCTTGGTCAGGTTTGGTACAGTCTCCATCGAATAATCTATTTCGACTCGTTCAAGCTTTTTATGTGCGTCCATTCCATACGGACCAATATTAATTACGGGAACATCAATTTCACGAATCGCATCATAATCCACGTAATGCTTTGTACCCCATCCTGGATTATTTGTCTTCACTGCTTCAATTGCTTCTTCATCATCACTTATTGCCAAAAAGCTCATATCGGATATATATGGGAAAAAGTTCTTTACGACAATGGGATGTTCATAGGAATCCTTCATTCTTATGACCGCTTCTTGAAGAGCGTCATCTAAACGTCGTTCTTTTTCTGTTTTGCCAGTTAGTTGAACACGCGGATAATATAAGGATGAATAGAACAAGATAATAGCTGGATTTTTATCCTCCATCCATTTCCAAGCTTCTTCAACAACCTTTATGGCATACATCCGTGTATCAAGTGAATTATCATGCAATAAATCTTGTTTAAATGACTTCATGGATTCGATATAGTCATCACCATGTGCTTTTACTAACATATGATTCATTTCTTCAAAGGTATAAACACGCGGATTCCAAGGAACCCCTGTATAAGAATCACCTGTTAACTTGCAATATTCCTTGTAGCTATTAGCCAATGAATCCAGTGCACGCTGAAATGCGATGTCTGCTTGCTCCTTTAAAATAGAAAGTGCTTCTTTTGGTGTCCAGGAATGAAGAAAAAAATTGTAATACACAAATGCCCCTAAAGCTGTTTGTACAGTGTAAGTAGTTTTTAAATCGGATTGCTTTAACGCGACAGGCGGCAGTGTGTATTCTCCATATGCTTCATTACAGAGCGCAGGATTATAGCTTATTTGCTTCGTTAGTTCAGCAGCAAGATAGTTTGGATCGATTCCTTCAAATGCCGCTCCTACATGCGTTTCCGCTCCTGCAATATAAAAAGTAGGGAGTAGCTTTCCAACTGTTCCTTTATAAATATAACGATTTGGATCCCCTTCGTAAAGTGGTGCAACAAAATCTGAATTAATCGATCCGACATAATCAAACTGATGCTCCTGCTTCCACCTTTTTAATGTGGTCAATGCGGAAAGAACCCCGTGAGATCCGTCTTCTTCATCACACTCAGCAACGAGCACAAGATTACCATCCAATTGATCTGGATGATTGGAAAAGTAATTCAATAGAAATAAATTACTCGCAAGCCCGCTTTTCATATCTAAAGCTCCACGACCAAATAACCATTTATCAGGGTTTAGATGATTTTGGGCTGACTTCGGAATTTCTTCAGACTTCAATAATTCCATCCACTCATCTGGAAGAAATGCATACTCTTCTAATTGATTAAAATCATCTACTCCTACCGTATCCATATGACCGAGCATAATAACGGTTCGATTACTTGTACCTTTCGTACCTTTTACAAAGGCTAGTACATTATAGCGTTCCCTCTCATCATCCTCTGTTTGTTCAATAACGACATGGTTAGGATTCTCTTGAAAATATGGATAAGAAGAGATCAGTGTATATAGCGAATGAGCAAGTACGCTTTCCCCTTCTGTATTAACAATGCTTCGAATCGTTATTAACTGCTTCGTAAGGTTCAAAACATCATCCCGGCAATTCAGCATAAATGAATTTTCCATTAGACATTCTCCTTTTTTAGAATAGAATATAACCCTCTTACACATAGTTTACATATTCAGGGGATAAATCAAATCCACCAGCTAAGGTATCGCTTAACTGATGGAATTTTGATTAACGATTATAATCTTTGATAGCACGGTCAATATCCCGCTTCATCTGCTTCTTCTTTAAATCCTCACGTTTGTCGAATTTCTTTTTCCCTTTACCAAGTCCAATTAACACCTTAGCAAACCCATTTTTAATATAAATCTTCAATGGTACAAGCGCATATCCCTCTTGCTGGGTTAAGCCAATCAATGTATCTATTTGCTTACGGTGTAGCAGCAACTTTCTTGATCTTGTTGGATCGTGATTAAAGCGATTCCCTTGCTCATATTCAGAAATGTGCAAGTTAATCAGTTGAACTTCACCACGTCTGTCAATTCTTGCATGTGAATCCTTTAAATTGACACGCCCAGCTCGAAGCGATTTAATCTCTGTTCCTTGTAAAACAATACCTGCTTCATATGTATCTTCTATAAAATAGTCATGTGACGCTTTTTTATTTTGTGCAATAACTTTACCTTCACCTTTAGGCATCTCTAGCCCTCCTACAACTTCCGTGACCTCAATTTTAACAAATTTCGAATGGTTATTCCAATGAGAAATGTAAAAGTGGAACTCCGAAAAGGAATCCCACTACTGAAATACTACAACAATAATAAACTTAAAGCCATTAATGCCATCCCACTGATTAAACCATAGATGGAAACGTGGGCCTCATCATACTTTTTCGCAGCTGGAAGCAGCTCATCTAAGGATATGAATACCATTATCCCCGCTACACTAGCAAAGATTATTCCAAACATTATATCCGATAAAAACGGCATCAGAATAAGAAACGCCACAATTGCTCCAATTGGTTCTGCAAGTCCCGATAAGAAGGAAAATTTAAAGGCTCTCTTTTTATCATTTGTAGCAAAATAAATCGGAACGGAAACGGCAATCCCCTCAGGTATGTTATGGATTGCAATAGCAACTGCTATGGCAAAACCTAATGCTGGATCTTCAATGGCAGAAATAAATGTCGCAATTCCCTCTGGAAAGTTGTGAATGCCAATTGCAAGAGCCGTAAACACTCCCATTTTTAATAGCTCTGGGTTTTTAGAATCTAACCCATTGGTTTTCATATCTTCTACTTTTTTCAGTTCGTGCGGATTCGATTTAGAAGGAACAAACCGATCAATTAATGCGATTAACAGCATACCAGCGAAGAAGGAACTAACGGTTAGCCATTGTCCTCCTTCTTTCCCTAACTCTGCTACCAATGAATCCTGCGCTTTTACAAAAATCTCAATCATTGACACATAAATCATCACACCAGCAGAAAAACCTAGTGCAAACGATAAAAATTTCGTGTTGGTTGTTTTAGCAAAAAATGCTAACAAACTTCCAATTCCGGTTGCTAAACCAGCAAATAATGTGAATAGGAATGCAACTATCACATCATGTGACATTTCCTTCTCCCTTTCTATGTTGTGCTACCTAATTTGTTTTTCCTAAAGGAAACTTTTTTAGTTATAGATATATACTATTCGATAACCCAAAAATGTGCAATAAAAATATTTTAAAAATTATGATGGTTACACTATCGATAAAAAATAGACTAACTCTGTTCAACAACGAGACAGAATTAGTCTATGCAGCTAGCACAACTACTGCGCTTACTTTCTTTTACGAGTCTTTGGTTTTTTAGACTTCGAACCAGGCTTATTTGACTTTGGTGCGGGCTTATTAGAATTACCACGAGCCCCTTTATTATTTTCCTTATTTGGCTTTGGTTTGCCAGGTTTCCCTTGCTTTCCTCCACCAATGATTTCAAAGTCAATAGCATGCTCATCCATGTTAACCCCAGTAACACGAACCTTGACTTCTTGCCCAATACGGTATACTTTACCGGTTCGTTCTCCAATCATTGCATAATGACGCTCATCAAAATGATAGTAATCATCGGTTAAAAAGCTAACATGAACTAGCCCTTCAATGGTGTTCTCCAATTCAACAAATAGCCCGAAGCTTGTCACAGAGCTAATGACACCTGTGAATTCCTCACCAATACGGTCCTGCATATATTCTGCCTTTTTTAAATCATCTGTATCACGTTCTGCATCTACAGCAGTCCGTTCTTGTTCAGATGAATGCCTTGCAATCTCCGGTAATTTTTCCTTCCATGCACCAATAGTTTTTGCATCCAGACTTTTTTCAATCAAATACGTACGGATTAAACGGTGGACAATTAAATCTGGATATCGCCTGATTGGTGATGTGAAGTGAGTATAGAATTCTGTTGCAAGCCCAAAGTGGCCAATACCTTGTGGATCATATTTTGCCTGCTTCATCGAACGTAGCATTAGCTTCGAGATAATCATTTCCTCCGGCTTACCTTCTGCATCCTCCAAAACGGTCTGCAAACTTTGCGGATGTATTTCGTTCGAAGTCCCCTTCACTTTATAGCCTAATCCAGCTAAAAATTCAAAGAAATGCTGCAGCTTACTTTGATCTGGGTCCTCGTGAATACGGTGGATAAATGGCACATCCATCCAATGGAAATGCTCTGCTACCGTCTCATTAGCCGCAAGCATAAATTCCTCAATTAATCGTTCTGCTACAGAACGTTCGCGAATCACTACATCTGTTGCTTTTCCGTTATCGTCCACAAGAACCTTAGCTTCTTTAAAATCAAAGTCTATTGCCCCTCGTCCCATCCGCTTTGAACGTAAAATGGATGCGAGTTTCTCCATTTCTTCAAACATCGGTACTAATGGCTCGTATTTTTCACGTAGGGCTTCATCCTTCTCAACTAAAATCCGATTTACATCATGATAAGTCATTCGTTCTGTTGTCTTGATTACACTTTGGAATATTTCATGATTAACAACTTTTCCAGTAGCGTCTATTTCCATTTCACAGCTCAAGGTTAATCGGTCTACCTTAGGATTTAACGAACAGATCCCATTTGATAATCGATGTGGAATCATTGGAATTACTCGGTCTACTAGGTATACACTGGTTCCCCGTTCTAATGCTTCCTTATCAATTGGTGAACCTTCTGTTACATAATAACTAACATCTGCAATATAAACTCCTAGCTTATAGTTACCATTATCCAGCTTTTTCACCGTCACCGCATCATCAAGGTCTTTTGCGTCAGCACCATCTATCGTTACGATTACTTCATCTCGCAAATCTCTTCTATTTTCTATTTCTGATTCCGCAATTGTATCTGGCGTACTCATAGCTTGATCTAATACCTCAGAGGGAAAATCCATCTTGATTCCATGTTTATAAATAATGGAAATAATATCGATACCAGGATCATTTTTATGTCCTAAGATTTGCGTAATTTCGCCTTCAGCACTCATTCTATTCTCAGGATACTTCGTAATCTTGGCAATAACCTTATGCCCACTAACTGCACCATTTATTTTTCCCTTTGGTATGAAGATATCATTAGGAATTCGTTTATCATCTGCTACAACAAACCCAAACGCCTTATTGTCCTCAAAGGTTCCAACTACTTCTGTAATCGAGCGCTCAAGGATTCTAATTACCGTTCCTTCTGGTCGACTACCAGCAGCATCTCGCTTTTCAATTCGAACAAGCACTTTATCATTATTCATAGCTGAAGCTAAATCGGAATGATGGATATACACATCTGTTTCATTCTCATCATCTGGTATAAGAAACGCAAATCCCTTTGCGTGCATTTGAATCTTTCCTCGAATTAAGTTCATTTTTTCAGGTAAGCCGAAACGATTCTTTCTCGTTCGAACTAGTTCACCATTATGCTCCATTTCATTTAACGCTTTAATTAATTCTTTAAATTCTACTACATCGGTAATTTCTAATATTTCCTCTAGCTCATCAACTGCTAATGGTTTTGAATCATATGTCTTAAAAAACTCTCTTACCTTATCAATCATTACTTCACTCATGATTACACCTTCTTTCTCTTTTTCTAATACTTGACCGAGTATTGTTATAATATTATTTTTCCCAATCTAATGATTCTAAAAACGCATAAATGTCTTCGTGAAGCTGTTCTTTTTCTTTATCTAAGGTAATAACATGGCCAGACTCTTCATACCATTTTATATCTTTACGATCCGATTCCACATTATCATAAATATATGTAGCACTCTCTGTATTGATCATTTTATCCAATCTAGCTTGCACAACCATTGTTGGTGTGTAGATGGTATCTATATTTTGTTTTACCGTTTTAATGAGTTTCCCTAGTTCTGTAAACATTGGAGTTGAATTTTCCATTAGCGCTGTAACTTCTTCTGTAATGGTTTCGTCATCTTTTCCTTCTAATTGCTTGTATTCCTTCGAAAAGACTTGAAAGCCGGATGTCAGCTGCTTTTCATTATCAAAGAACATTGGCGCACACATCGGGATAACTGCTTTAATATTTTCAGAATACGATAGCTTTAACCCAAGAACACCACCAAGAGATAAGCCAGCTACTGCAATTTCATCGTATCCTAAATCTTTTAAATGCAAAAAGGCATGCTGAACATCTTCCCACCACTCATCTGGTCTTGTGTTAATTAATTCTTCTGGTGGTGCCCCATGTCCGCGATAGATTGGTGCATGAGATGTATACCCCTTTTTCTCAAGGAAACGGCCTAACATTCTAACATCTGCTGAATGACCAGTAAAACCATGTAATAACAGAACCGCCCGAGGACCAGCTTCAAACGTAAACGGTTTTGGTTGAATGACTCTCATCTATTAAAACTCCTTTTCCTACTATATACTGTACCCTTTATACACTAAACTACACAAAAATCACAATAAAAAACCCTTACCACTAGTTTGTGATAAGGGCTATTCTAGACTATTGTAATACATATGCACTAAGGAAAGTTAAGACAAAGAAGAGGACACCTGTTACGATTGTTGCTCGGTGTAAAACTAAATCAATCCCTCTAGCTTTTTGTTTCCCAAATAATTGCTCAGCGCCACCGGAGATAGCTCCTGATAAGCCGGCACTCTTACCGCTTTGTAATAGAACTAAAATTATCATAATGATTGCATCAAGCACTAGTAGTACGTTTACAAAACTAGCCATGTTTCCATGACACCTCCTGAACATATACAGACAAATAACTATTCATACTGTAGCATAATTTCGAATACTTTATCAAGCTATTTTTCGAAAAACTCTATTATCCGATAGATTTATTCAACTTCATTCGCATTTTAAACCGCTTTCGACTATGATAAAAGTATAAATAGATAGATGTTTGGAGCGTGAAATAAGTGAAGACAACCTTTTGGATGGAATCAAAAGATAATGTACAAATCTATGTTGAAAAATGGTATGACAAAGATAAGCAGCCAAAAGCAGTTATTCAGTTAGCCCACGGAATGGTGGAGCATTTTCAGCGTTATCATCATTTTGCCCAGTATTTACTAGAGCATGATATCTTTATTTACGGAAACGATCATCGTGGCCATGGGAAGACAGGTGAAAAACAAGGGATAATGGGGTATCTATCAGACAAGGATGGATTTCAAAAAACAACAGATGATCTATTTGCAATTACACAACATATTAAACAAGACTATCCAAATACGCCTGTTTTCTTGCTTGGACATAGTATGGGATCTTTTCTTGCGAGACACTATATACAAGAGCATAGTGAAGCCATTGAAGGCGTTATTTTGTCTGGGACTGGATTTTATCCAAAAGCAACTACAATTTTCGGAAAAGCACTAGCAGCAAGACTCTCTCCAAGAAAGAAATCACCACTAATGAACAAGCTTGCATTTGGTGCATTTAATCGGAAAATAACAAACCCTCACACACGATTTGATTGGATATCTAGAGACAAACAAATCGTAGAGGCATATCTACAAGACCGATTCTCAGGCTATATACCAACGGCAAGATTTTTCTATGACCTTATGTCTGGAATACAATCGATACATAATCAAAAGCAGAATCAGAATATCCGAAAAGATTTACCCATGCTTTTCATTAGTGGTGACGCAGATCCTGTAGGGAATTACGGAAAAGGCGTCTGGAAAACTACTTCCTTATATAAGAATGTTGGTATTGAAAAGATTACAACGACATTATACGAAGGAGCTCGCCACGAAGTATTAAATGAAATCAATAAGGAAGAAGTCTATCAGTTTGTAGAAAAGTGGATTTCACAGCATTTACCATCATAATTTTCATTAAAACGTTTTCAATGTGAACAATTTGTATCATAGAGTAGAATTGCTTGAATCCATTAGTGTTAACGGGTAACATAGTATAGTAATAAAAGATTATATATTATTGAAGGGTTGGTACTATCGTATGACAAACATCCAAGGAATCGCGGCATCTTCTGGAATTGCAATTGCAAAGGCTTACCAGCTTGTTACGCCAGACTTAACATATACGAACAAACAGGTGGAAGATACAGCGAAAGAAGTAGAGCGATTAGAGCAAGCACTTGAGATTTCCAAACAAGAATTAGAGAAAATTAAAGCACATACGCTTAAGGAATTAGGAGCAGAGCATGCAGAAATCTTTTCCGCTCACTTATTAGTTCTTGGTGATCCTGAACTCGTTAATCCGATTAAGGACAAAATCCAAAACGAAAATACAATGGCCGAAGCTGCACTAGAAGAAACTGCTAATATGTTTATTCAAATGTTCGAAAGCATGGATAACGAATACATGAGAGAACGTGCTGCAGACATTCGTGACGTTACGAAGCGTGTATTAGCACATTTACTTGGCGTTTCCTTTCCAAATCCTGCACTAATTGATGAAGAGGTTATTGTCATTGCAAGTGACTTAACACCATCTGATACTGCACAGTTAAATCGTCAATTTGTAAAAGGATTTGCTACCGACATTGGTGGAAGAACTTCTCACTCTGCCATTATGGCAAGATCACTTGAAATCCCAGCAGTTGTTGGTACAAAAGAAGTTACCAAAACTGTTTCTAAAGGTGACCTTGTGATCATCGATGGTATTGATGGAAATGTTCTTATTAATCCATCAGATGAAGAAGTTAAGAAGTATGAAGAAAAACAAGCGAACTTCGCAAAGCAACAAGCGCTTTGGGCAGAGCTAAAGGACGAGCCTACGTTCTCTTCTGATGGTGAGCAAGTAGAGCTTGTGGCTAATATTGGTACTCCTGATGATGTAGCTGGTGTTATCAATAATGGTGGTGAAGGAGTTGGACTTTACCGTACAGAATTCTTATATATGGGTAAAAACGAACTTCCATCTGAAGATGAGCAATACGAGGCATATAAATCTGTATTAGAACAAATGGGCGATAAGCCTGTTGTTGTTCGTACCCTTGATGTTGGTGGAGATAAAGAGCTACCATATCTTGATCTACCAAAGGAATTGAATCCATTCTTAGGATTTAGAGCAATTCGTTTCTGCCTTGAAAATGAGCATGTATTCCGTCCGCAACTACGTGCGTTACTTCGTGCAAGTGTTTACGGAAACCTAAAAATTATGTTCCCAATGATTGCGACACTAGAAGAGTTCCGCAAGGCAAAAGAAATCTTACTGGAAGAAAAAGATAACTTAAGAAACGAAGGACATAAAGTATCTGATAATATAGAAGTTGGTATCATGGTTGAAATTCCGTCAACTGCCGTAATCGCAAAACAATTTGCAAAAGAAGTTGATTTCTTCAGTATTGGTACAAACGATTTAATTCAATATACGATGGCTGCTGACCGTATGAATGAGCAAGTGTCCTACTTATATCAACCATACCACCCAGCTATCTTAAGCTTAGTGAATAACGTAATTGAAGCTGCACATAGTGAAGGAAAATGGGCTGGAATGTGTGGAGAAATGGCTGGTGACCCTATTGCTATTCCAATTTTACTTGGATTAGGACTCGATGAATTCAGCATGAGTGCTACGTCAATTCTACCAGCACGTACACAGCTTAAAGGAATCTCGAAAAAGGAAATGGCATCTTATAAAGAGAAACTACTTTCTATGTCAACAGCTGAAGAAGTTGAAGCATTTGTAAAGGAAAAAACAGAATAACAGATAAAAGGCTGAGACCCGTCTAGGATCTCAGCCTTTTTGTTATAAATGACTTATATAAGATAGCTTATCATTCTTACAAGCTAAACACTTACTAATTACTTGATTATCTC
This sequence comes from Ornithinibacillus xuwenensis, assembly GCF_039614845.1. NCBI lineage: Bacteria > Bacillati > Bacillota > Bacilli > Caryophanales > Bacillaceae > Ornithinibacillus > Ornithinibacillus xuwenensis. Next base: position 178,861 of record NZ_JBDIML010000005.1, read on the forward strand.
CAGCTTTTCGTCTATTGGTGTTCTTCCCTTTGCAGAAGGTATTTTTTTAGGATAACCAATCTGCATAACCGCTGCAATCTTTTTATCCTCCGGATCTAAACCAATATCCTTGTAAAAGGTAGAATCATGCATATAAGGAGTAATCGTCCATAGCATCCCTACGCCATATTCCCAAGCAGCCAGCTGACAATTCTGAACGAAGGCACACACTGCAGCGTATTCTTCTTCATAGCGAACAGGGTCTTCCTCTCTTTCAAAGTAAATAACCGCATGGTGTGGAATAGCAAGAAGAAATGATCGCATCGAATCCATCATTTTTACTGTTTTCGGTTCTTGATTGTTTGGGATCATTCCAATACGTTGATAGCTTTTCATAATCGCATCGATTAATAAATCCTTCCCCTCACCTTGATAAAGCTTAATTTCCCAAGGCTCCTTCATATAATGAGAGGGTGCATAGCTTCCATATGTAAAGATTTCTTTCAATATATCGATTTCAACTTCTTTTTCATGAAATGAATGGATGCTTCTACGTGCCTTAATCGTATCTAACAAAGTAATCATCCCCAACCTTTTTCTGCTTTATCCCATTATAACAAGAAAAAAGAGTGCTGAATATTTAGCACCCCAGAAATTTACGTAAACTGTTGTCCTGTCATCGTGCTCAAAAAGTCTCGAAAAAACTTTGGGTATTCAAAATCAAATGCAATTCGATGTCGCTTTATTTCTTTCTCCGTTTCTTCCTCTAAGCTTCCAAAGGGTCTTATATCCGCGATGCTTTGTCCTCTCTCCGTTCCCCGTGTTGCCTGCACAACATGAACCGGTAATTTTCGATAAGTAAACATATCCTCCCGATTCACAGCCATCAATGTTAACACATCATGTAAGGGACTTCCTTGAACATTGGGATTTCGCTTTTTATAAAAATCATAATAATAATCGATCATTGGTTTTACAATTTTTATGGAATCTACCTGGTCAATATAATTCACCATTTCCGGGGTTGCAATAGCTCGTTCCGTTACATTTAATGGGATAATCGTGACATTATCAGCATAGGTCAATACAATTTGTGCAGCTACTGGATCGCCATGGAAATTAGCTTCTGAAACGGCAGTAACATTTCCTGGTACCCAAAAAGCTCCGCCCATTATATAAATCTCCTTTACCTTTTCCATCCGATTCGGATATAGAAGGAATAACGTAGCTAATGACGTTAATCTACCAATATTGACGATGATTAGCTCGTCTTCGTATTGCTCAATAATTTCACTGATTTCATAGAAATTTTCTAGCTCTGGTAATTGATCATTGGAATTACTCGGTATGATTGGACCTAATCCATATTCTCCATGAATTTCTGGCACAAATTCCGGTACTTCCGCTGTCATTGGGTTTTCTGCGCCAGCAATTATTTTTGCTTGCTGTGCTTCTGCAGACTTAAAAATCGTTTTTAAATACCGCACTGTTTTAAGAGCATTCTCTCTAGGAATATTGCCGTAATCTGTTACGACACCTACTATGTCAATATCATCATTCAGATAGCCATATATAAGTGCGATAATATCATCAATACCAATATCTCCAAATACTAATACCTTCTTTCCCACCATCTATCTTCCCTTCAAGAATATATTGTTTGTATACCATATTAATAATCTTGTTAATACGTGAAATATCATGTATTTTACATATTTCTATTTGCTACTAATTTATAGTATTCCTGTAATTGGTCTTGTTATAGAGAGGGATTAGGAAATGAGAAGAAAGAGGTAACATTACTTATTGCATAGTAATTTTCCAAGCTAATAAAAACGAATGGAGACTGCGCTTAACAGTCTCCTTCATTTTTACTTATTTTTTTAAATTGTAGAATGCATTTAATCCAGCATATTCACCCATGCCAGCTAATTCATCTTCAATACGTAGTAATTGATTATATTTTGCTACACGATCTGTACGAGATGGTGCACCAGTTTTGATTTGACCAGCATTTGTTGCAACTGCAATATCCGCAATTGTTGCATCTTCTGTTTCACCAGAACGGTGAGAAATTACTGCTGTGTAACCAGCGCGTTTTGCCATTTCAATTGCATCAAAAGTTTCTGTTAATGTACCGATTTGGTTTACTTTAACTAGAATTGAGTTACCAACACCTTGTTCAATTCCTTGTGCAAGTTTCTTCGTATTCGTAACGAATAAGTCATCACCAACAAGCTGTACTCTGTCTCCTAGACGCTCTGTAAGTAGTTTATGACCTTCCCAATCATTTTCATCTAATCCATCTTCAATCGAGATGATTGGATATTTGTTAACCATTTCCTCGTACCAATCTACCATTTCTTGAGAAGTACGTGTAACGCCTTCACCTTTTAGCACATATTTACCATCTTTGTATAATTCAGAAGATGCAACATCCATTGCAAGCTTCACTTCTTCACCTGGCTTATAACCAGCAGCTTCAATTGCTTCAATGATAGTTTGTAGTGCTTCTTCGTTTGAGCCTAAGTTTGGAGCAAATCCACCTTCATCTCCAACTGCAGTGTTGTAGCCTTTAGACTTCAATACACTTTTTAAAGAATGGAAAATTTCTGCACCAGTACGTAGTGCTTCTTTAAATGTAGGAGCAGCAACAGGCATAACCATGAATTCTTGAATATCAACGTTATTATCTGCATGCTCTCCACCATTAATGATGTTCATCATTGGTGTTGGTAACGTTTTACCATTGAATCCACCTAAGTAGTTGTATAATGGTACTTCTAGGAAGTTTGCTGCTGCATGTGCAACTGCCATGGATACTCCAAGAATTGCGTTTGCACCTAATTTACCTTTGTTTTCAGTTCCATCAAGTTCAATCATCATGGAATCAATGATGTTTTGGCGTGTAACGTCAAGACCCATTAATTCTGGAGCAATGATTTCGTTCACATTGTGTACTGCTTTTTCTACACCTTTACCTAGGTAACGGCTTTCATCACCGTCACGTAATTCTACTGCTTCGTATTCTCCAGTTGATGCTCCACTTGGAACAAGTGCAGAACCGAAAGCTCCTGATTCTGTGTATACTTCTACTTCAATTGTTGGGTTACCACGAGAATCTAATACTTCACGTGCATATACGTCTGTAATGTATGGCATGAAAAAATCTCTCCTTTTATTTTCTTATTAATGACTTTCCTGTCATTTCTTTTGGTTTTTCAACATCTAATAGATCAAGTAATGTCGGAGCTAAATCAGCTAATTTACCGCCATCACGTAGCTCAATATCGTCTTTTGTTACAATAACTGGAACAGGGTTTGTTGTATGAGCCGTCATTGGGGTACCCTCAAGTGTGACGACTTCATCTGAGTTCCCGTGATCAGCAGTAATAATCGCATTTCCGCCTAACTCGATTATTTTATCCACTATTTTTCCTAGACATTCATCAACAGCTTCTATTGCATCAATCGTAGGCTGTAGCATACCTGAGTGTCCAACCATATCAGGGTTTGCGAAGTTTAGAATTATCGCATTCACATCTTTAGCATCTAATTCTTTTAGCAAGGCGTCCGTTACTTCATAGGCACTCATCTCTGGTTTCAAGTCATACGTTGCAACCTTAGGCGAATCAATTAATACGCGCTTTTCTCCAGGAAATTCTTGTTCACGCCCTCCACTCATAAAGAACGTTACATGTGGATATTTTTCTGTTTCTGCAATACGAAGCTGTTTTAAATTATTTTGTGAAAGAACTTCTCCAACCGTGTTATCAAGATTCACTGGTTTATACGCAACAAATCCATCAACCGTTTCACTAAATTGGGTAAGCATCACAAAATCTAAGTCCTTTGGAACATTCGAACCACGATCAAAGTCTCGGAAATCTTCATTTGCAAAGGTACGAGAAATCTGAATAGCGCGATCCGGGCGGAAGTTATAGAAAATAACGGAATCTTCACTTTCCACTTTTCCTACCGCTCCACCATTTTCATCCGTTATAACAGAAGGGATAACGAACTCATCAAAGATGCCATTTTCGTAAGAATCTTCTACAACTTCTATTGCATGCTTGTAGCTAGGGCCTTCACCATAAACCATTGCATCATATGCTTTTTTCACACGATCCCAGCGTTTATCACGATCCATGGAATAATAACGACCAGAAACTGTGGCAATTTTACCAATACCAAGTTCCTTCATTTTTGCTTCAGTTTGTTCAATATATGCCTTTGCTGTCTGTGGGCCAACATCTCGACCATCTAAGAATGCATGAACATAAACCTCTTCTAAATTCTGATCCTTTGCAAGCTTTAATAGTGCAAATAGGTGCTCAATATGGCTATGAACACCACCATCTGATAGTAGTCCCATGATATGTAATGCCTTATTTTTTTCCTTTGCACGATTGATAGATTTTAGAAAGGCTTGGTTTTCGAAAAAATCACCTTCACGAATGGACAAGTTCACACGCGTTAGGCTTTGATAAACAATACGTCCAGCACCAATGTTTAAATGTCCTACTTCTGAATTACCCATTTGTCCAGCTGGTAGGCCTACTGCTTCTCCACTCGCTTCGAGTTGATTGTGCGCATATGCTTCCCAGTAACGATCAAAATTTGGCTTTTTCGCTTGCTTTACTGCGTTTCCCATTACTTCATCACGGATGGCAAATCCATCTAAGATGATTAACGCAGCTAATTTGTTTTGACTCATTTTGCTCCTGCCTCCACAAGCTGTAAGAAAGAATCAGCTTCCAAGCTAGCGCCACCTACTAATGCACCATCAATATCTGATTGTGCTAAAAGCTCATCCACATTAGCTGGTTTAACACTTCCACCATATTGAATGACCACAGCTTCAGAAGTAGCTTCATCGGTAACGGATTTTACAACCTTGCGAATATGTGCACATACTTCATTAGCATCTTCACTAGAAGCTGTTTTTCCAGTACCAATTGCCCAAACTGGCTCATAAGCAATAATCGTTTTTGTTACTTGCTCATTTGAAAGACCTTCTAAAGCCTTTTTTACTTGTGTCTCTACTAATGACATTGTTTCATTTGCTTCACGTTGCTCTAATGTTTCTCCAACACATACGATTGGCGTTAATCCATGAGCAAAAGCAGCGTGAGTTTTCTTGTTAACTGTTTCGTCTGTTTCTGCAAAATATTCACGACGTTCTGAGTGTCCTAACACAACATGAGTAACACCTAAGTCCTTCAACATAACTGGGCTAACTTCACCAGTAAATGCACCATTCTCTTCAAAGTGCATGTTTTGTGCACTTACTTTTAAGTTTGTTCCTTTTGTTTTTTCCACTAGAGAAACTAAAAAAGGAAATGGTGCACAAACAATTGCTTCGACTCTGTCATCAGCAGGAATGCTGTTCACAACGTCATCCACAAATTGATTCGCTTCCGCAATTGTTTTATTCATTTTCCAGTTACCTGCAATTACTTTTTTACGCATGGTTTCACCTCTTTAAGATTTTTACTACCTTGGCTATCTTCGTGATTTGAGCGATTCGCTGATATATACTGGTTATTCGCCGATATAATTGTCGAACCGCTGATTTATGGGTGCGTTTCGCTTATATAATCCAGAAATCGCCGAATTATATGCTAGAAGCGCTAATAAAGTGATTCCTCAACTCTTACTTATCAGTTAACGCAGCAACACCAGGTAATACTTTACCCTCCATAAACTCAAGAGACGCTCCGCCACCGGTTGATACGTGATCCATCTTGTCCGCTAAATCAAATTTTTCAACCGCAGCTGCTGAGTCTCCGCCTCCGATTACGGTATATCCGTCTGTGCTTGCTAGTGCTTCAGCAACAGCTTTTGTACCATTTGCAAATACATTTAATTCGAATACACCCATCGGTCCATTCCAAATAATAAGCTTTGATTCAGATACAATGTTGCTATAGATTTCACGAGTTTTTGGACCGATATCAAGTGCTTCCCAATCCGCTGGTATTTCAGAAATCGGAACTACTTTCGTATTAGCATCTTCCGAGAAGTCATCTGCAACAACTACATCCTCTGGTAAGACAAAATTAACACCTTTTTCTTCGGCTTTTTTCATAAATTCTTTCGCTAAGTCAATTTTATCTTCTTCTAAAAGCGATTTTCCAATTTCATGTCCTTGCGCTTTTACAAATGTATACGCTAAGCCGCCACCAACAATTAGGTTATCAACCTTATCTAATAGGTTTTCAATAACACCAATTTTATCTTTAACCTTTGCTCCACCAATGATAGCAGTGAATGGTCGATCTGGATTTTCTAAAGCTTTACCAAGAACAGAGATTTCTTTCTCCATTAAGAAGCCCGCCGCAGAAGGAAGCTTCTCAGCAATACCTGCAGTTGATGCATGTGCACGGTGAGCTGCACCAAATGCATCATTGACATAAAGATCGGCCATGCTTGCAAATGCTTCTGCTAAAGCTGCATCATTCTTCTCTTCACCCGCTTCAAAGCGAACATTTTCAATTAATAAAAGGTCGCCATCTGCTAATTGATCGATAGCTTCTTCTACTTCAGTTCCATATACTGCATCTGTTTTTACGACTTCTTTACCAATCAGGTCGCTTAAACGCTTCGCTACTGGATCAAGGCGTAATTCTTCCACAGCCTGACCTTTAGGACGACCAAGATGGCTAGCTAAAATCACCTTTGCACCCTGCTCAGAAAGATACGCAATAGTAGGTAATGCAGCTCTAATTCTAGTATCGTCTGTAACTTCTCCATCCTTCATTGGAACGTTGAAATCAACACGACAAAATACTTTTTTACCTTGTAATGAAAGGTCTTTAATCGTTTTCTTGTTCATTTGGTTACCCTCCCAAAATGTATGTAAGCATTATACAGTAGGTTTCCCTTAGTCTTTCATCATTACTCATTTTACAGGAAGCTTGAAAGGAAACAAAGCTAATCACAATTTATTTAGATTATTTTACATGAGAAAAGGAGGAGAATGTAATCCTCCACCTTCTCATGTATATTCATTAAAGCTTTTCTTATAGTCCTTTTTGTCCCATGTATGCAACTAAGTCTACAACACGAGTTGAGTAACCCATTTCGTTGTCATACCAAGAAAGAACTTTTACCATGTTATCTTCAAGAACCATAGTAGATAGTCCGTCAAGAATAGATGAATGTGTGTTACCAACGATATCACGAGATACAAGTGGAGCTTCACTGTATTCTAGAACACCTTTTAGTTCACCTTCAGCAGCTTCCTTGAATGCTTGGTTTACTTCTTCAGCTGTTACATTTTTTTCTAATTCTGCAACTAAGTCTACCATAGATCCGTCTGGAACTGGTACACGTACTGCCATGCCATTTAATTTACCTTTTAATTCAGGTAATACTAATGCAACTGCTTTTGCAGCACCAGTAGTTGTCGGGATGATGTTTTCAGCTGCTGCACGAGCACGACGATAGTCTTTATGTGGTAAGTCAAGAATTTGTTGGTCATTTGTATAAGCGTGAACAGTAGTCATTAAACCACGTTTTACACCAAAATTATCGTTAAGCACTTTTGCAAATGGAGCTAAACAGTTTGTTGTACAAGAAGCGTTTGATACGATATGGTGTTGACTTGGATCGTATTGATCATGGTTAACACCCATTACAACTGTTAGGTCTTCATTTTTTGCAGGAGCAGAAATGATAACTTTCTTCGCACCAGCATCAATATGTTTTTGAGAAGAATCACGGTCTACGAAACGTCCAGTAGATTCCACTACTACTTCAATACCAAGGTCACCCCAAGGTAGGTTTGCTGGGTCACGCTCAGCAAGTACTTTAATTTCTTTTCCGCCAACAACAATATTAGAACCGTTAACAGTTACTTCCTCTTCTAATACACCGTGAACAGAATCATATTTTAATAGGTGTGCAAGCATGTTTGCATCTGTTAAATCGTTAACTGCTACTACTTCTACATCATCTCTTTTTAACGCTTGACGGAATACGTTACGTCCAATACGTCCAAAACCATTAATACCAATTTTTACTGCCATTGTATATTCCTCCTAATTACCTTCATGAATTATATTTATTTAAAGGGAAGAATCCCTTAAAATCTGTTCTGCTGCAGCCTCATCCGTAATCAGCATATTACTTTTCCCATGCTTGAAATACGACTCGATTGCTTTTGCTTTTGATTTACCACCAGCAACGGTGATAACATATTCCATTGTTTCCAAATCCTCTAATTGTAGTCCCACTGTTCGTACCTTGTGTACAACATTACCTTCTTGATCAAAATAATAACCGAAGGCTTCACTAACAGCTTTCTTATCCCTCAGAATGCCCATTACTTCACTCGAAGTCTTTCTTCTTTCAGCCATTGTAAGTGCGTCACCAATACCGTGTAAAACGATGTTTGCATTTTTGATTAGCTGTAAGATTTCAATAATAGAAGGCTCCTGAATAATATTCTGATAAGATATTTCACTTAGTGGATCAGGAACATATAGGAGGCGATAATCGCCTTCTGCTTCTCGAGACATTTTGGCGGCAATCGTATTGGCCTGATTTTCTACCTTTTCGCCAATACCGCCACGAGCTGGTACAAATAAATAATTGTCTGCTTTTTCTAGCGGTGTCATTACATTCGCTACCGAAGCCATGGTTGTTCCACCAGTTACAGCAATGGTTGCATTTGACTGAGTGACTTTCTTCAGGAAGGAAACACAAGCTTTACCCATTTCCTGCTTTACCCATTCATAATCATCACTATTACCAGGGACAACAACAACATTCTCTACTTGTAATTTATCCTTAATTCCTTTTTCTAAAACACTTAACCCCATAATTTCACCCATGAATTGGGTTAACTGTTCTAGCACCAGTTTTCCTTGCTCTGTAATAAGCATACCCTTCGTCGTGACTTCTAATAATCCTTGTTCATGCAATAAATCAATTTCGCTACGAACTTGTCTTTCCGTCAGGTTACTACTATCAGCAAGCCCCCTTCTCCCAATTGGTTGATAAAGGTTCACACTATGCAAAAGAGAATATCTTGCTTGCAGCACATCTAACAAGTCTGGTATTAGCTTTTTTTGTATGTCGATTAATGCCCTCATGACATTACTCCTTTGAATCGGGAACAAAAATGTCCCGAGTGCATCTAAACTGTCCCACGTGTCTCAAAAAAATACACATAGAATTCTATGTACATTATTATCATACCATAATAACTAAAATATACAAATAAAATTACTTATTTTTGGGCTTCTCTCGGAAGGTATGTTTTTAACGTCTCTTCTACCGTACCAAAATCCATTTGCTCACAGTTAAGCTGTATTCCTTTTATGTCCACAACAGGAATTAATAGATGATAGGCTTCAAGCCAAGCATCATTCGTATAAATGTCTCGCTTGTCAATTTCAAAAGCGTAATCCTGTTGAAATAATTCCAATAAGGATTCTGCATCGTCACAAAGGGAACAGTTCTCCTTGGTATAAAATATTACTTTTTCCATCGCTACACCTTCTATATAAATATTGTACGAACATATATAGTATACAAAAACTGTATAACAGTAGCAAAGTTATGATTACGCTCCGACTTTTTTCTGTAAAGATCCTGCTGAGAGTATATTATCTAGTTTAAAGGTTCGTAATTTCTTTCTCCAATAGCAATAAGCCACAAGAGATTGATCCTGTATGCTGATTACACGGATATATCTCTGTGTCACTTGGTGATTTCGATCCATATAAAAGATAACAATTTTTTCTTTTCGATCAATTGAACGAAGAAATAAACCTCTCATCTTTAACACCTCACAGAACATTTGTTCTTATTTTATCATAAACGAAGCGTATGAGCAATCACACTGGATAGAATAAAAAAGATATTATTAGCTTAATCTAAGATGGACAAAACATTCATAAGGGGTAAATAAATGAAAAATTTAAATCATAAACAGGTGTTAGAACAACTTAAAACCTTATTAAATGAAGATATTACCGAAGTGTTTCATAAAGAGCAAAAGATTGCCGGAGAACATGGGGAACCAACCTTTACGGTAACGGGTAGCCAGGGTAGGAGCATCGAAGTTGGAGTGGATTGGGATAAAGAAGCTGATGAATTAATGTACGTTATCTACCAAGAAAACTAAAAAACTTCCACTCCTGATGAAGTGGAAGTTTTACTACGGTTAACCGTTTTTCACTACTTCTTGACCACGAACATTCCATGTAAATGCAAATAGAATTGTTGCAAGTAGACATGAACCAGTTAATAATGTGAATCCTGCATTCCAGCCAGCACCTTCTACAACGAATCCCATGATTGCGTTAGCTGCAACAGATCCACCTAAATAACCAAATAGACCAGTTAATCCAGCTGCTGTTCCAGCTGCTTTTTTCGGTACCATATCAAGTGCTTGTAGACCAATTAACATAACAGGACCATAAATTAAGAAACCAATAGCAATTAAGGCAATGTTATCAACTAATGGATTTCCTGCAGGGTTTAACCAATAAACTAAAACGGCAACGAATACCCCTAGCATAAAGACAAAACCAGCTGGTCCACGACGACCCTTAAACAATTTATCTGAAATATAGCCACATAATAGTGTTCCTGGAATACCAGCCCATTCATATAAGAAGTACGCTAAACCAGACTCACTCATATCAAAGCCTTTTTCTTCACTTAAATAGGTTGGCGCCCAGTCAAGTACTCCGTAACGTACGAAATAAACAAAAATATTGGCAACAGCAATGATCCAAACCCATTTATTATTTAATACATATTTGAAAAGTATTTCTTTCGTAGTTAATTCTGTTTCAAATGATTGTTTTGACTTACTAGGATAATCATTACGATGCTCCTCAATTGGTGGTAAACCAACAGATTGAGGCGTATCACGAATTAAGAAGAATGCAATTATTGCAATAACAATTGCAACTAAACCAGGTAAAATAAATACACCTTCATAGCCTATAAACCTTGCACCAAAATAGGTTGTTGTGAGTGATACACCTGCAATAGCTAGAGGTGCCATTAATCCTCCACCGACATTGTGCGCAACGTTCCAAATTGCCGTTTTTCCTCCCCTTTCACTAACACTAAACCAGTGAACGAGAACACGACCAGACGGCGGCCAGCCCATACCTTGAACCCAACCATTTAGGAATAACATAACAAACATAATAGCAACAGTAGAGGTAAAGAATGGAACAAATCCCATTAATAAATTAATAATCGCAGATAAAATTAATCCCGTTGCTAAAAAGATCCTGGCGTTACTCCTATCCGAAACAGTACCCATTACAAATTTACTTATACCGTATGCGATGGATATAGCGGATAGCGCTAGACCTAACTCACCCTTTGAAAAACCTTCTTCGGTTAAGTAAGGCATTGCCATTGAAAAGTTCTTACGAATTAAGTAGTAGCCTGCATACCCGATAAAGATACCGAGAAATACCTGAAGTCGAAGCTTTTTGTACTCAGAATTAGCCTTTTCCTCCGGTAATCTCTCCACTGCTGGAGCAGGTTTAAAAAAGTTTAACATACAAATCCCCCTAAATATGTGTAACATCTTCGTTCAATACTTCTAATTAGGTGGATTTCTCTTTTTTTGAGAAAACCACTATCAAACTTGTAATAACGATCCCCCTTTACCGTTAGTTAGATGTTTCATACTAATAGATTGACCAATATAGAAAGGCTTCCTATTCTGCTTATCATGTATACTAAGGCTCGATTTTGATTCAATCATAGTATGTGGAAAAAAGCATATTCTTCCCCTTCTAAAAAAGGCCAACTTTTAAATATTAACTGGTTGTGAAGCTATTTGTCTATTCCTAGTAGAAAGATAAAAAACTAACACCAGCTAAATGAGATAGAAGCTAATGATAGCGTACGGATTGAATACGTTTTCTATTTTTTCAAAACAACACAAAAAGACCAACTAAAAGAGACACCTTTCAATTCATGAAAAGTGTACATTTAGTTGGTCTCCTAATCTCCGCACATCAACTATTAACTTAATTTCATAATAACGCTTTCTTTCTATAAAGTCAATTTCTTAATTTAAATTCAATCTAATTTTAATAGATGATAGATTGTGTCGGGATATTTAATATATCAGCCCACACCCTATTAGTACCTCAACAAGGGAGAATCTAAATCGAACTAATAACTCTGTTTGCCAAAAAATGCTCATATTGTAATACTACATAAATATCAACGCTTATTTTCTAAACCTTTTTCCTACTCATTCCGATATTCTTATTGAAGATAAAATTTTGTCTTTAGTTATATTGGCTTATTTGAGCTTAAATCTACAACCTTTGGAGGAAAACAACTATGGAAATTATGACATTACTCCCACTTTTTATTTTTTCAATAATCCCTCTAGCTTTTTTAGGAATCGCAATTTGGTTTACAATAAGCAATTTAAACGCTCAAAAAGAACGTAATGCGATACTTAAAGAAATCGCAAAGAGATTAGTGGTTCACGAGAATAGTAAAAAGGAAGAGTTATAAACTCTTCTTTTTTCTGTATAGGAAGATGGACTATAAAAATACAATTTATCTACAAAATAAAAGGAGTTTAATAAATGTCATCATCTCGTCAAGATTGGATAGATATCGCCAAAGGAATCGGAATTATAGCAGTTGTTTTAGGACATGCAGGCTTTGTAATGGGGCATCATTATACTTATTGGTTTCATATGCCTTTATTTTTCATCTTAAGTGGACTACTATACAAACCAGTATCAAACTACAAACAACTTAAACAATGGTTAATTAAAAGAATGAAGCAATTCCTCATCCCGTATCTAAGTTTTGGATTACTAATCTTACTGTATAAAGCAATTATGCATAACACTTATTACTTCGACTATAACGTCAATAGCTTTCTTCAGGAATTATATCGTTTAGCATTTGGTGGTATGATGTTAAGAGGTATTATGACAGTATTTTGGTTTATTACTTGTTTGCTACTAACGCAAATTTTATTCGCACTATTACATTTATTTATTAAATTTACATTCACTCAAATATTTATTATTTTTATTTCCTATCTTTTCGCACATTATTATTCTATACATATTGCAAATCCTTTTGAAAACCCAGTACCTTGGAGTGCAGATGTAGTTCTAATCGCATTAGCATATTATGCATTTGGGTATTATATAAAACAACATATACAGCTTTTAATAAATATCTTTACATCTTTGATTTCCTTGACGTTTATCTTTTTATTCACCATATATGACTTTAAAAATGAGTTCTTTTACACCTTAGATCTAAAGCCAAACATTTATAATCATATTCTTTTAGATTCTATTGTTCCTATATCTATTTTTGTGATAATTGCTTACATCAGCAAACTGCTATCAAAAGTTACTCTTAGCGACATATTAATCAAGTTGGGAATGGCATCACTTACAATCATGTACCTTCATCGTGTAACAAATGAAATATTAGGAAGGTATTTAGAGTATGGCTACATATGGTACACAATAGTAGGAATTATTATCCCGCTACTATTTCATGTATTATTTGAAAAGATTAAAATAACACAGATTATTTTTTTAGGAAGAACGAATATATTAAATAAACTAAAATGAAATCATATATTAAAAAGTAAGTATAGACCTTATGATAATTAAGTTGAAAAGCTCAACTGTTTTAGCAGTTGGACTTTTTTACTTGTTATAATAGAGTGAATAATAATACTATCAGATATATAGGATGCACTTAAATAAGCAAATCATTCCAGATTCGCTATAGTGAGGTTCCTATTCTGTTCATAAATTATTATATCTTTCTCTAAATACAGAGCCATTCTTCCATTTTCTACTCGAGTATACTCTCTCAGAAAATCAGCATGTCGAGTTTTCCAGTTACTCACCACTTTTCGAGTAGTCCCCCATCTACATTGATATAGATACCCCAAAGAAGTATTGGAATAGCTAATATAAATTCTACCACATTATCAATAAATCCTTTAGTGTCTAACATCGCAACACCATTCATTTACTTGCACAAAAAAGACACCTCATTTCTGAAATGTCTTGAATAATGGTTATATTAGTTTCTTTAATCCAATAGCTCTAAATAAATACTGCCTTAGAATATCAATCATGATACATACTATAAAGGTTATCACTACAGTTATTATTAAATGTCCGATATATAGTAACCCACTATTCCAAAATCTATGAGTTTCCAATATATTGTTATATACATAGTTTCGAATTGATATATCCGTATGAATCAAATAAATAGGAAACGTAAAGCCTGCCAGATAATTTATTATTCTAGATTTGATTTTAATATTGGAAAAGAACATAAACAAGAAGAATGTACTCATTACATTAAAAATCGTGTTATAAGAGAAAAATGACCCGTGGCCGATAACCTTTAATGCTAATACAAACGTTATGGTTGTTGAAAATAGATAGCCAAGCAAGAATAACCATTTTTTATTTACCTTTAAAGGATACTTCCTTAAATAACCTCCAATGGCATAAAACATGATAAAGCTTAATACACCATAGCCTCTATCATTATAGCTAATATAATAAAAGATAGTTGGTGTAATTGAAAATAGAATTATATAGATAACTAAGAACCTTAAATACTGCTTCTTTGTTAATGATTTAAGAACCTTATTAATATAAGGAGTTAATAAGTACAAGGCAATATAAGAACCCACAAACCATTTAGCATCATAAACCGGACTAATTGCATGGGATAATGTATCTAAATTAAACCAATTACTTCCTACTTGATTGTTTATTATTCCGTTAATAACTAAAAACAATATACCATAGAACACGGTTATTACCACTAGGTTAGTTACTTTTCTAAATCTAATACTCTCTTTAACAATTAAAAAATATCCGGTAATCATGATAAAGCAATTAACCGCAATTATACTTAAACTCTCAACATAATACATAAAATAATTATTGAAAGTACCGTCATTTACATTACCAAAACCTCCACCCATTCTCGAGTTAAAATAATGTAATACGATTACCATTAAAATTGAGATTATCTTTAGTAACTCAAACTTACTCTCATGCTGACTTCTATTCATTCTGCTTATCCTCTCAATTATCATACTGCATTTATTTGTACAAAAGTATTAATGTTTAATGCCTCATATACTCCTCCGGAATAATGCTCATTTCGTTATTTCGACGAATCTTCTTGCGAATAGCTTAACAAAACGATACTACAGTAGCAGTATTTGCTCTTGCATTGAGATACTTAGAAACTTCAAGAGTGAACTCTTTTTCTTTAATCTAATCACTTGAGCACCCGAACCTGATCCACTAAGTCTTGAAATATCTATTCTCTCCTCTATTAATTAACCTACTCTTCAAATCCTACTCACCAAGCCTAGTGGAATTATCTTGCAGCAACTTAAATCAACCAATTCAAAGTCTATTCCGCTACTAACCTTTAATTCCGTTCGGATATGGTTGAAATAATTCAATTTAGTTCCCAATGGTATAATAACAATTTTTAATCCAAAAACAGCGATTCAATCTATTAATAAAATAAATAAGTTCCTGTAAAATCACTAAAATGTTCCTTCTCTATACTGCGCCATAAAAAAGAACCCTAATTGGATTCTCTAATTTGTTTTGCTTCATTTACTAAATCTATAACGCTTTGATAATCAGCAGTTAATAGCGCCTGTTCTACTTCCCTTAATTTATTAAAATATGCTTCATTGTCTATATGTTGGCTAACCTCATTAATAAATTGGTCGAGGTATATTGCAAATCCTTTAACGCTTTTTTCTTTCCTTTGTGCTAATTGTTCATTTCCTTCATCATCTCTACTAGCATCCTCAATTAAATCCCTTTCTAATGCTTCTGCGTCTGAAAACAAATATACTATTTCGCCTTCTGTTTGATACTCTGTTATCAAATTCGTTGCAAAATGTTGCCAAGGATAATTTGGTCCTGTATCTACAGTTCTTTCCGTAGGTATCACATCCTTAACGTCTTCATTTTCTATACTTGAAGATTCAGCACTTACATCCTCAACTTCGGGCTCATATTCCTGTGAACTTAATCCACACCCTGTTAGAAAGACAATACCTATTAATATTAACCTTTTCATATAGTTAAATCCTCCTACCAAATTTCGCTAAAAGTATAGCTGGATTTTACTGAATAGTGAATTTCCTTAACAATATTGATCAATTTAATATATCTTTCGAATCCTATAATTTACAATTGGTTTGCAAAACGTATTTATTTACAGAAAAAAACAAGGGAATGAAAATTTTCAAACCCTTGCCACTACCGACTTTCAAAACGCGCCCAGAGGGATTCGAACCCCCGGCAAACCTGGTACCGGAAACCAGTGCTCTATCCAGCTGAGCTATGGGCGCATATAACATTAGTATGCCCAATAAATCGGACACATAGGCTATTATAACGCCTGAATCCTGATTAAACAAGTATTTTTCGTAATGATGGGTTTAATCATTGGGCTATAGGGGTATGATGGAATATGTATTTTAGATGCTTGGACAAACTGCAATTATTGTCAAACGTTTTTGTTTGACCTTAATTGACCAATAGTATATGATGAAAATATCCAAGGATTGGATATATCCATAGAATATGAAAATGCATGAAGGAGGAATTCCAATGAATTTAATACCTACAGTTATTGAACAGACAAACCGTGGTGAACGCGCATATGATATTTATTCCCGCTTATTAAAGGACAGAATTATTATGCTAGGAAGTGCAATTGATGACAATGTTGCCAATTCAATTGTTGCTCAATTATTATTCCTAGAAGCTGAAGATCCAGGTAAAGATATTTCTCTATATATCAACTCTCCTGGTGGATCAATTACAGCAGGGATGGCAATTTACGATACAATGCAGTTCATTAAATCAGATGTTTCTACCATCTGTACTGGTATGGCTGCATCCATGGGTGCATTTTTACTAGCCGCTGGTGAGAAGGGTAAGCGTTTTGCATTACCAAACAGTGAAGTAATGATTCACCAACCATTAGGTGGTACACAAGGTCAAGCAACAGATATTGAAATTCACGCGAAACGTATTCTACAGATGAGAGAGAACCTAAACAAAATTCTTTCTGATCGTACTGGTCAACCAATCGAGGTAATTAACCGCGATACAGAACGTGATAATTTCATGACAGCTGCAGATGCAGTTGAATACGGCTTGATTGATAAAGTAATGGAACGTAAACCCGATTAATAAAAGCGAAAAGAGGAAGAATCAAATTTGATTCTTCCTCTTTATTGTTATTATATTCACATATTACACTAGAAAATTTACTTTTTTGAAACAAATGATGTTAAATGGTTTAATGCAACGTCTTCATCCGATCCATCTGCGATTAGCTTAATAGATTCTCCAGTTGTAATAGCCAAACTCATTAAGCCCATAATGCTTTTCGCATTTACACGTTTTCCTTCTTTTTCAAGAAATAAATGTGCCGTATAGCGGTTAGCTTCTTGAACAAATTGCGCAGCAGGTCTTGCTTGTAAACCAGTCTCCAGCTCAACTGTAACAACTCTCTCAACCAATTATCTCATCCTCCCCTAAACGTAAGCGGTACCATACTATAATAAAAATTTTTTTACACTTCAAAAAGTATAAAAAAATATCCATGATAGCCTATTATATCATGGATATAGAAAATATTAAATGAAGTTATGATAAAATTTCACCTTGTTTAATTTTTTCTGCAAATTCGTCAATTTTCTTTAATCGATGATTTATACCAGACTTTGAAATCTTTCCACTTGATACGAGTTCACCTAATTCCTTTAGGGAAACATCCTCATGCTGCACTCGTAATATAGCTACCTCTCGCAGCTTTTCGGGTAATGCATCCAATCCAACTGTACTCTCTATCAGCTTAATATTTTCAATCTGACGAAATGCCGCACCAATTGTTTTATTCAGGTTGGCAGTTTCACAATTTACTAGGCGATTAACAGAATTTCGCATATCTCGAACAATACGTACATCTTCAAACTTAAACAATGCATTGTGCGCACCGATAATGCTTAGAAATTCTGTTATACGCTCCGCTTCCTTCATATAAACAATGTATCCTTTTTTCCGCTCTAGTACACGTGCGTGTAAACGGTAAGAATTTAGTAGCTCACATAAGGCCTCATTATGCTCCTCATGTGTATTATAAATTTCTAAATGATAGGAGGAAGTCTCTGGATTATTAATGGAACCACCTGCTAGGAAAGCTCCTCGTAAATATGCTCGTTTACAGCAATCCTTCTGTAGGTACTGATCAGATACCTCTCGCACAAATGTATAGGAATCCTTCATGATGCCAAGCTCCGTTAGCATTTCATGTACGTCCTCTTTTAGGCGAACGATATACACATTATTCTTCTTTAATTTCATTTTTTTCCGGACCAGGAGCTCAACTGGAAGTGGAGAAAAGCTAGCCTTTATTAACGTATAAATACGCCTTGCAATAGCTGCATTTTCTGTTTGGACATCCAATGTATAATTCATTTGGGAAAATGAAAGAGTCCCGTTCATTCGTATTAATGCTGCCAGCTCTGCGTAGGAACAACAATCACTAATTTCAGATGAGGTCAGTTCCTTCTTGATTTCTGAAGCAAAGGACATTTTATCCCTCCTTTACCTATTGTCTTCAATTAACGTAAATAAAAGCTTTGATATTTTATTTGTATCATGGCGAATCATCGATTTATTGTGGTCAATAATATCCCCTTCAATAATCTGTAATCCCATTTCTAATAACCGATCTGTATCATAAACAACTGGCTCTGCATTTTCTCCTGCATACGCCACACGAATCTTCGGATCAATAGCTTCACTATGCACAATAATGGCATCGATGAAATTATCACCCACATGATTCATTATAGCCTGTACATGATCACTAGCAGAAAAACCAGTGGTTTCGCCTTCTTGCGTCATCACATTACATACATATACTACCTTGGCCTTTGTGTTACGAAGTGCAGCATCAATTTGAGGGATGATTAAATTAGGTAAGATACTGGTAAACAAACTACCTGGCGAAATCACAACTAAATCCGCTTTTTCAATAGCCTTAATTGCATTTGGCAATGGCGTGACATCTTCTGGATTTAGACTGATTCGTTTAATTTGTTTGTTCACTAATGGAATGTTCGATTCCCCTTCGACAATCGTTCCATCAATCATTTCGGCACGAAGTGAAATATTTTCATTTGATATCGGGTAAATTTTCCCCTTAACATTGAATACTCTAGAGATTTCTTTAATACCCGTATAGAAATCTCCTGTAATGGAAGTCATGGCAGCTAATAATAAATTTCCCATGGAATGACCAGACAGATCATTACCATCTGAGAAACGATGTTGAAACAGCTGCACAATCATTGGCTCAACTTCGGACATTGCCGCAATGACATTGCGAATATCGCCTGGTGCTGGAATCGCCATCTCATTTCGTAATCTACCAGTACTGCCTCCATCATCTGCAACGGTAACCAAAGCAGTTAGTTGTACAGGAAAATTCTTTAATCCGCGAAGCAAAACTGGCATACCAGTTCCACCGCCGATAACCACTATCCGTGGTTCCTTCTGCTCTGTCATCATTTAATGGCCCTTTCTTTTTTCAATATCTCGGTGACTTACATGGGTAATATAATTTGCTGAAAGCTTCTTCGCAAAAAATTCAGCTAATGCTACAGAACGGTGTTGTCCACCAGTACAACCAATTCCAACAACTAATTGGGACTTCCCTTCCTTCTTATATTGAGGAAGCATAAATTGTAAAAGATCCAATACTTTATCTTGGAATTTTTGCGTTTCAGACCATTTAAATACATAGGAGGAAACATCTTGGTTTAGTCCTGTTAAGGGTTGTAAATGTGCTACATAATGCGGGTTTGGAAGAAAACGCACATCAAACACAAGGTCGGCATCAATTGGAATACCATATTTAAATCCAAACGACACCATATTGACGGAGAATATCTCTTGTTTTTCCTCCGTATAAAAGTTTAGAATTTTTTCCCGTAATTCTCTTGGCTTTATGTTTGTTGTATCAATTACGCGGTGCGCCCGTCCTCGCATTTCGTCTAGTATTTTTCGTTCTTGTTTAATACCTTTTAGTGGTAAATCGCCAACAGCTAATGGATGGGAACGTCTTGTCTCTTTATATCTCGTAACGAGTTTCTCATCTTTCGCATCTAAGAATAAGATATGCTCATCGAGCCACTCTTCATCACTTAAAAGATCAAGTGCCTCAAATAATGAATCAAAAAATTCCCGCCCACGAAGATCCATTACGAGTGCAACTTTGTGTATATTATTTGTTGAATCTCGCATTAGCTCTAAAAATTTCGGCAATAATGCAGGAGGCAAATTATCTACACAGTAATATCCTAAATCTTCAAAGCTTTGAATTGCGACGGTTTTACCAGCACCAGACATACCAGTGATGATAACCATCTTTGTCTCTTGCTCTAATTCTGTCATGTCATTCACCCCTTAAGGTTGTGTATGGAAGCAGAGATACCTTTTATGATACCTTTCTAAAAACATCCATATTTAGAAAGTAATTATAGCTTTCACTACTATATCTATTATACCTTGAAGTATTTTAATGCCACAAGGAAATGATTAATTTTCCTTTTCGCATAATAGTATTCAGATATAAATGCAATAGGGTATCAATTTCCAAAAAAAATGCGCAGATGATAACATCTGCGCCAAAAACTAATCTATCTATTAAAAAGGGGGTCAATTAGTTATCCTTATTGTAACTTAATTATGTTTCGTGCGTGTTACAGCCACGTTAAGATGCCTTTACTTTACGAAATTTTTTTAGAAAATCGTCGTGTAGTAATGCAAGCTTCACCAATTGCACGTGGCTCCCCTTTTTGATGTTCCACTATTAGTCTTTACTTCGAATTAGCAGCCTTTAATTTTTCATCTAATTCTTCTACATAAGCTTGGGCAGCCTGTGCTGCAATACTACCATCGCCTGTTGCTGTGACAATTTGTCTTAGCTTTTTATCACGAATATCGCCTGCAGCATAAATTCCTGGAATACTTGTTTCCATATTTTCATTTGTTAATACATATCCATCTTCATTGGTAATACCGAGTGATTGAAACGGTTCACTTAGAGGTACCATTCCAATATAGATAAATGCACCATCAGCTTGCTTCTCGTAGGTTTCACCAGTTTCAACATCCTTCAGTGTTACACTACTTACTTTACCTTCTGGTCCATTAATTTTTTCAACGGTTGTATCCCAAATGAACTCAACCTTTTCATTGTCAAAAGCTCGTTGTTGAAGGATTTTTTGTGCGCGTAGTGAGTCACGACGGTGAACAATCGTTACTTTACTAGCAAATTTCGTTAAATAAACGCCCTCTTCAACAGCCGAGTCACCGCCGCCGACAACAATTAATTCTTTCTCTTTAAAGAAAGCACCATCACAAACCGCACAATAAGACACGCCTCGACCACTGAGCTCTTCTTCACCAGGTATACCTAGTTTTTTATACTGTGCTCCAGTAGTGATGATAAGTGCTTTTGTCTTATATTCCTTATTTCCAGCGATGACTGTTTTCAAATCACCATGATCTTCTACTTGTTTAATATCCCCGTATGCGTACTCAGCGCCAAATTTCTTGGCATGTTCAAACATTTTATTAGATAAATCCGGTCCTAATATATTATCAAATCCCGGGTAGTTTTCTACATCCTCTGTGTTCGCCATTTGTCCACCAGGAATTCCACGTTCAAGCATTAGCGTATCTAAGTTCGCTCGAGATGCATATACCGCTGCAGTCATTCCAGCTGGGCCTGCGCCGGCAATTATCACATCATATATTTTGTCTTCGGACATCGTTAACGCCCCTTCCTAAAGCAATTAATATCTTCTAAATTTAGCGTATAGGATTCGCTTGATTTCGTCTAATTATCTGCTCATCTACATCCAAGGTCCTGTTTCTTCGGATAACAGGGGATGTCTGCGACAGCCTTCCTCCCACAATGATAGTGCTTTAGAAGGTTCTCCTAAACGATAAGCGGTCATACTATACCATCTATAATAGGATATATGACTAATCACTGCGGATTTATCAAGCATACGAAAACGTGTATATGCTTCCTCTAAAAAACCAGTTCTTGCGAAAGTCGTCGCAATCCGCAATTTTTGTTGTTCGTGTATTGGATATATATTTAGTAATGCTCGAATATGCTTTTGATATTCTATCTCAGACTTAGTCTCAAAATAAAATAATGCTAAGTTCGTATGGCTATATAAGTTATTTGGATCTTCTTCTAATAACTCTAATTCCCTTTGGATTGCTTCTTCTTGCTTTCCAGAAAAGAACAAAGCATGCGTGTATTCATGCTGTGCGGTTTTATGTTCAGGAAATAGTACAATCATTTCCTCTAATAACGTTATGGCTTTATCCCATTCCTTGTTTTCCAAGTGATGAAAAACGGTTTCTTGATAGACAATGAGTTCATCTTCATCCTCAAAATCCCAATCCTCATCATCATCATAATCATCTATATCTATTAATTGTAATAATGACTTTGCATCCTCGCTAAAATCACCATTTGGCTCTTTATCAAGATAGGAAACTGCAAATTTCTTCGCATCATTTAAAAGTCCCAAATGTGCATAATTATTTGCAAGTAAGTAATAGCAATCGACGTATTGATCTCCAGTAGCTTGTAATACCTTGGTCAATATTTGATTTGCCTTATGGAAAGCACCTGTCTCCGTATAAATGATTGACATTTGACATTGGTACAATGGATTATTGGGTGCAGTTTCAACAGCTTTGTTTAGCCATTTTAGTGCACGATCAAATTTTCTTTTGCGAAATGACTCAACACCCTTCGCAAAGTAAAAATCACCTGTTGGAATAAAAGGGATAACATTATTAGTCTTTGCAATATTTTCTTTTTTTTCAACGTGTTGCATGCATATCCCCCTATTTTTTCACATATCGAACAAAGTATACCATAATTAATAGTAGAATGACATAGCTTTCTTTACGCAATAACAAGAGCCTCAATCCATTTCGGATCAAGGCTCAAAGACATTTTATTCAACTGGCTGAACAGCTTCTTCTAAAAGGGTATTTAACTCTTGTACATAATCTTGTTTTTGTACCGCATTCCAATTCAATTGCTTGCTCATATATGTCACAACACTATCTTTATGTTGTTTCACCCAATCAATATTAAAAAATAGTGCTCCTGTTCTGCGAATGAAGAAATCCGTAGGCTTATAGATGAGTTCATGTTCCAATCCATAGGATAGTTGAGCAAATACAAGCTGATCGATGTTCGCTTGTTCCGCTTCTTCCTTTCTGGTTTGGTATAGCTCCATTACCTTTGAAACGTTTCCGCCATATCGTTGAACTAATCTTTCGGCTTCTTTTTCTTCCATACCAAGATTCATACCTTCTACTACGCTTACTTTCTGAAATTCGACAAATCCTGTTGAACCACCTACATCACCACCAGATATAGGAAGGTGTTTCGTATCGGATTCTGAATAAATAATCCCTTCTTCATTCTTCAGCTGTTGAACAACGGTATTAACGGCTTGCTCAGCCATTTTTCGATAACCAGTCAACTTTCCTCCTGCCATGGATATGAGGCCAGATTTAGAAACAAAAATTTCATCTTTTCTAGATATTTCACCTGGCTTCTTCCCATCCTCAGCAATTAACGGTCGTAAACCTGCCCAGCTGGACTCTACATCATCTGCTGTAATATGAAGTGATGGGAACATATAATTGATGGAATCGATAATATAGTCTCGATCTTCTCTTGTCATAGTTGGATGGGAGATATTCCCCTTGTAAGTTGTGTCCGTTGTACCTACATAGGTTTTGTTCTCACGTGGAATCGCGAATACCATTCTTCCATCTGGCGTGTCAAAATATATTGCTTGCTCTAGCGGGAATCTTTCTTTATCGAAAACAAGATGAACACCCTTCGTTAAATGTAAATGCTTCCCGTACTTGGAACCATCTATTTCACGTAAATCATCGACCCAAGGTCCACCTGCATTAATTATCTTCTTGGCAAAGATCTCATGCTTTTCCCCAGTTGTTTGGTCTTCTACAATTACCCCAACTAATTTCTCTTCTTCATAAATAAAATCTACCACTTTTGTATAATTGATAGCATGTGCGCCTTTTTCTACTGCTTTTTTCATCACCTCAATTGTTAAACGAGCATCATCTGTTTTATATTCCACATAATAACCTGCACCTTTAAGCCCTTCCTTCTTGATTAAAGGCTCCATATGCAGTGCTTTTTCAGGTGAGAGCATTTTTCTACGCTCACTGCGTTTTACACC
Source organism: Ornithinibacillus xuwenensis (assembly GCF_039614845.1). Lineage (NCBI taxonomy): Bacteria > Bacillati > Bacillota > Bacilli > Caryophanales > Bacillaceae > Ornithinibacillus > Ornithinibacillus xuwenensis. The sequence continues at coordinate 203,228 of NZ_JBDIML010000005.1, forward strand.
TGCTAAGAAATCATATACTCGTAGCCCTATATTGGTTGTGAATGGTCCAAACGTTCCACCTTTGTGAAATGGAAGAAGCATCCACTCTGGTGTCGTCACATGTGGTCCATTTTCATAAACAATTGCACGCTCTTTCCCAACCTCGGCAACCATTTTCACTTCAAATTGCTTCAAATATCGAAGTCCACCATGTACTAGCTTTGTTGATCGACTTGAAGTCCCTGCAGCAAAGTCTTGCATCTCTACTAATCCTGTTTTTAACCCTCTTGTGACTGCATCAAGTGCAATACCTGATCCGGTAATTCCGCCACCAATTACAAGCAAATCTAACTTCTCATGTTTCATTTGGTTGATTATCTCTTCTCTTTTATAGCTTGAAAAGACCCCCATTATGTTACCTCCCCAAATATCTTTGTTATTATTAATACTATTTGTAAGTCAATAAATTTTAGAATTGATTTCTAGGAAAATGGCGTTATTTTTATCAATCACTACTATTATAACAACAAAAAAACCGCAAACAGTCTAATGCTCAATACATTAGAATGATTGCGGTTCTCCATTTCTCCGTCCGAAATTATTAACTTGTATTCATTGTACCATAACTTCCTAACAAGTTCAATAAATTACCTAGCGTAATTCCAAAGGTCCTTATTGGAAGTAGATACGGCAACAGCGCCCGCGTCAATGACCTGCGTTATTTCATCCTCGGTTGCGATCAATCCACCAGCGATAATTGGCAATCCTGATTTTTGATGAATTTTCTCTATGACACTAGGGATTAATCCTGGTAGTACTTCAATACAATCAGGCCTTGAACGCTCCAACAATCTCAAGCTATTGTCTAAGGACAAGCTATCCAATAGGAATACACGTTGTATGGCAAGTAGGTTATTCTTTTTGGCTAAGTTGATCACATTAGCCCTTGTTGATAAAATACCATCCGGTTTTATTTCTCGTAGTAAAAATTCCATGCCATATTCATCAGCTCGTAAACCTTGAATTAAATCGATATGAATAAACACTTTTCTCTTGGCACGTTTCGCATAGGTAACAATATTTTTCAATTGGGATAATCTAGTTTCTAAGAGAACTAACGTATGATGATCTGTTTCCAGTACTCGTTCAAAATCCTTCATATTTCGTATAGCTGGCAATACACCAGTTGGTATTTCCATTTTTTCATTCACCTATTCTTGATCTGTGATTTGAAGATGCTCTCGTTCCTGCATCTCCTCTTTGGTGTATATAAGCTTCATTGGATTACCGCCTACAAAAGCACCCTCTGGTACATCCTTATGCACCAAAGTACCTGCAGATATTATTGCGCCATCCCCTATCGTCACACCAGGTAAAATGGTACTATTGGCACCAATCAGCACCTCATCTCCAATTACCACAGCACCTAGACGGTATTCCTTTATTAAGTATTCATGTGCAAGAATAGTCGTATTATAGCCAATGACAGTGTTATCGCCTACTTTTATTTTCTCAGGAAACATAATGTCTGGCATCACCATTAAAGCAAATGACGTTTTGTTCCCTACCTTCATCCGTAAAAATGTACGATATAACCAGTTTTTCACACGTAAGAACGGGGTGTATCTTGCAACTTGTATAACCATAAAGTTTTTCATAACCTTCCAAAAGGATACCGTTTTATAGATATGCCATAGAGAATTCGCATCTTTTACAGGATAGCGCTCTGTTTTCCGCATAGCTTACACCTCAATAATTTTAAGTAAATCCTGCATATCGTCCAGCATATAGGTAGGGTGATAGGATTGCAATAACGTTTTTCCCTTTAGTGACCAAGCTACACCTGCCGTTTTAACTCCTGCATTCTGACCTGATTCAATATCATGCGAGTTGTCACCGACCATCAATGTTGTCTCCACTTCTGCACCGATTTCCTGCATCGCATTTAATACTGGTTCCGGGTGTGGCTTTGCATGTGTAACATCGTCTAAGGCAATAATCGTATCAAAATAAGTATCAATACCCGTTATTTTCATACCTCTTATTGCTGTTTGACGCATTTTCGTTGTGACTATACCAAGCTTTATCCCATTTTCTTTCAAAAGCTTTAACGTTTCTTTTACATTGGGAAATACCTTTACATAATCATCATGATGTGCAAGATTATGTTCTCGATAAGTAGTGACCATTGCCTCTGCTTTATCCAAATCAATCTTTTCAAACGTTTCTTTTAAAGGAGGTCCATTAAAAGCCAGAATCTCATCATGTGTAAAGGTTAATCCATAATGCTTAAACGTATGGTAAAAGGATTCATTGATTAGTTCATTTGTATCAATTAATGTTCCATCTAAGTCAAATAGTATTGTACGAATGTTCATTGGTGTGTTCCTTCTTTCTTCGACGTTCCACCCGTCTCCAAATATAGGCAACTGCCATTGTTAGCAGGATTGCCGTTAGTAGACGAATGAATAGTAATGGCCAAACAGGGATACCAAGCGGTATGAAGATCAATGTGTCCTCAACAACAGCATGGCATGACACGAGGAATAATAACGCAAGTGTCATATCTCTTTTGGATACGCCATCCTCTTTCACTGCTTGAATCATTAATCCTGCACCATATGCTAGCCCAATGGTAAGCCCCGCAACTAATGTCATAGAAGTGTTCTTCTCCATTCCTAAGGCTTTAGTAAATGGTGCAATGCTATTGGATAATTTTGTTAGCATTCCTTTTTCACGTAGATATTGCATCATAACCATTAAAGGAATAACAATGAGTGCTAATTGTATGACAGCAATGATTGCCGTTTGTAGCCCATGTAACGTAATTTCTCCCCAACCTGTTAAAGCTGTGGACTCTTTTGAAATCAAACCATATTGTGCAAGCTCTGCGCCACCATTCCATACGAGATTAATAATCGTTGCTGAAAGCAATGCCAGACCTACACGCACGCTAATAATTAACCACCATTTAATTCCTACTTTTGAAGCAACTGCAGACTCGATAAATAGGTTGTGAGAGAAAGAAAGCATGATTGCCATGATGAATACTTCTTTTACTGTAAAATCAAAGGAAATAATGGCCGCAATACCTGCATAAAGATTCAATGTATTACCTAGAACTAGTGGTACTGCTGCCTCACCAGATAATCCAATTAACCCCATTAAAGGACTGATTTTTTCAATCAACCAAGGTAAAACAGGTGTATACTGCAGGATTGTCACAAGTAATGTAATTGGAAAAATTACTTTACCTAATGTCCACGTTGTGTGAAGCCCTTGACGTAGTCCTCTTATGAAAATACCCGACATTTTTTGTTTCCCTCTCTCCACGCTGCTATTTTTTCTTCTTTGTATTTTTCTTACCGGTCTTTTTCGATTTATCAGTACTTTCATAGCGTTCTACAACTGTTTTACGACGGTACATTATTAGTAGAGTCGCACCGACGATTAATAGGATAGAAACAACCTGTGCCGTTCTTAATCCCCCGCCATATAAGCTATCTGTACGCATTCCTTCTATAAAGAAGCGACCTACTGAATACGCTGCTAAATAGGTTAAGAATACTGTTCCGCGAATTGGATTTTTTCTCCGTAACCATAATAGTAGAATAAGCACTAGAATATTCCATAGTGATTCGTATAAAAATGTTGGATAGTATACTGTACCCTTTATACACATTTGGTTCATGATAAAGTCAGGTAGTAACGCATGATGCAAATCTAACATCCCTTGATCGGTAATCGCAACACCATGTGCTTCCTGATTCATAAAGTTTCCCCAACGACCAATAGCTTGACCGAGAATTAAGCTTGGTGCAGCAACATCAGCCAACTTCCAAAATGGAACTTTTTTAACACGGGCAAATACGATTGCGGTTAACACAGAACCAATTAGCGCACCGTGAATCGCAATTCCACCTTCCCACACAGCAAAAACCTTCCACCATGGGCCACCTGCATATCGGTCCCATTCAAAGGTTACGTAATAGATTCTTGCACTGAGTATCGCAATCGGTATTGCAAATACAACTAAATCGACAAATAAATCCTTTTTTAATCCAATTCGGTCTGCTTCCTTCATTGCAATATAAAGGCCCAGAAAAGCCCCAGTTGCAATGATGACACCGTACCAGTAAATTGGTAGCGTACCAATTTGGAGGAACACACGATTGAGTTCAGGCGCAGCACAACTCATAAAACTTCACTCCTATTCCATTTCATCTTTTTCTTGTATAATCATATTCGATAATCTTTCTGAAAACTCTTCCGCAGCATTAACACCCATCCGTTTTAATCGGAAATTCATTGCGGCAACCTCAATAATAACTGCTAAGTTACGACCTGGACGAACAGGAATCGTTGCTTTCGGAATCTCTACGTCCATAATTTTCATTTTATCTTCATCAAGACCTAAACGATCATATTGCTTTTTGGAATCCCATATTTCTAGATTAATGATCATTGATATTTTCTTATGACTTCGCACAGATCCTGCACCAAATAAAGTCATAACATTGATAATTCCTAAACCACGAATTTCAAGCAAATGCTCAATTAACGGAGGAGAATTACCAATTAACGTATCATAATCCTCCTGCCTAATCTCGACACTATCATCCGCAACAAGGCGATGTCCTCTTTTCACAAGCTCAAGAGCCGTCTCACTCTTACCAACCCCGCTCTGGCCTGTTATAAGCACACCGACACCGTATATATCCACTAGAACCCCATGAATTGCTGTAAACGGAGCAAATTTTGCTTCCAAATAGTTTGTCAGCCTACTAATAACCCTAGTTGTTTTTCTAGGTGAATGAAGAATTGGTACTCCAGAATTATTGGCAGCATCAATCATGACCTGAGGAATCGCCATCCCTCTTGTAATCACTATTCCAGGAGTAACATCCGTACATAAGCTAGTAATTCTAGCTAATTGCTCCGCAGGACTTAAATCTAAGAAATAAGTCATTTCTGTCTTTCCAATTAACTGAAGACGTTCTTTCGGGTAATATTTAAAATATCCTGTCATCTCAATCCCAGGGCGGGATATATCACTTGTTGTAATTTCTCTATGTATGCCTTCCTCACCAGCTACTAACTCTAAATTGAAATTTTCTAGTAAATCCTTGGTACGTACGATTGTTGTCATTTAATTTTTCCCTCCATACCAGCCTAACTGCTTCATATTGTAGCACACTTTTATAGTAGGAAGGAAAAAAGATGACCTTCCCTAAATCTCCACAATATTAAAAAGCATAGACATAAAATGCCTATGCTAACGGTTGCATACTATTTGGATGTCAATGTATCCTTTACCAGCTTATTTAGTAATAAATTTAAGATGGCGAGAATAACAGCGGCAAGTATAGCAGTTCCAAATCCATCAATTACAAAGGAATCCCCAATAAGAGCCTGTGTAATCATTAGCGTTACCGCATTTATTACAAATAAGAACAGTCCTAATGTAAAAATTGTTAACGGTAGTGTCAGTATAATTAAGATTGGTTTCACAATTAGGTTAAGAACCGACAATATAAGACTTGCAAGCAACGCTGTACCAAAACCATCTAGCTGAAAGGAATCAAATAACTGCGCAACTGTAATTAAAGCCACCGCATTTAATACAATGGTTAAAATACCTCGTAGTAGCATCATTCCACCACCTTTCTGATTTAGGTCTATTATTTATTAATTCGACATTCTTTTAGGTTCTCCTGCTTAGGTTGTCCTTTTCCATATTGTATTTGAATAACGTGTGAAAGATTCCAAGGGAAATTTAGGAGGAGCATATACAAGTGTTTCGTGAATAAAACCTCCATTTGCTTACTGGGTGAACGTAATAAAACTCCCTGCACGTAAGATGTACAGGGAGCTTTATTAATAGTTCCAAATATAAAACTGCTCGTTGCCTAAACGTTGTTTAGCTTGTTCTTTTAAATCATCTGGAATACCATCGCTTTGGTTCCAGCTGCGAATTACTCCGTTTGCCTGCGATTTATGGCAAAGGATTGCTTCCATCTTTTTATCAAAAGCTTCCGTTACATCATTTACAATATCAGGATTGCCAAGCACTTCTGGATAGTTATTACTTATTGCCTGTGCCCAAACGGTCGGACGATGCTCCGGATTCATTAAGCGTACCGCTTCTATTGCAGCAGCTCCCAGTGCATTATGATCTGGATGGACGGCATGATCAGGATAATGTGTAATGACTAAGCTTGGATTAATTTCTTCTAAAATACCTTTTAAATGTTCGGCAACTTCCGTACGATCCTCATATTCCAATGTTTTATCCCGATATCCAAGTAAACGAAGCTCCATATCAAGAACGTTACAAGCTTCCGTTATTTCTTTCTTACGAATGTCAGGGAGTGTTTCACGGTTGGCAAAGGTTGGGGATCCCATATTTCTTCCCATTTCACCTAATGTCCCACACAAGTAGGTTACCGGAACTCCTTGCTCACGAAACTTCACAATCGTACCTGCTGCTCCAAATGATTCATCATCCGGATGTGGGTAAATAACTACAACATGCTTTTCCATCATCTTCACCTTTCTTTCCATCCATTCTAGTAATGAAATGGCGTTTCACTGATTTGTAAAGCAACCATTAAGCGGCCTTCACGGTCATGTCCTGCCATTAATAGTTTTTCATCCTCAAAGATTTCCCAATCAGTTAGGCCTTCCGCATAAATCCAACCCATTTCCATCTTTAAGCCTGCGCGATATGACTTACCATCCCCAACGATTTTAGCTTGTGAAAAACGTACCTTTGTATTGCGAATATATACTCCAACATTATATGCTTTTTCATTGACGTGACTTGCGTATGCACCATTTGTCGTCTCCAAATGAACGTAGACATCTTTATTTATAAAGCGCGCCAGATATTCTTGGACTTTTTCTAGCTCAATCGGTTTCATCTGTCTTCCTCCTTCATCTTCTACTTTTACATTACATAATGAAAGCTATTGCGTCAAAACTTTGAACCTAAGAAAGGCAGCAAGAAATAATTTCTTGCTGCCTTTTAAATCTCATTAGGAACCTACTTTTTCCTTTGCTTTTAGGGCATCCTTCTGTCTCTTTGTATCACGCTCTAAAAGCGGTTTTAAATATTTTCCAGTATAGGATATTTCATGTGCCGCTATTTTCTCAGGTGTTCCTGTGGCTATAATCTGTCCACCACGTGACCCACCTTCTGGCCCAAGGTCAATAATATTATCAGCTGTTTTAATCACATCAAGATTATGTTCAATAATAAGGACCGTATCCCCATTCTCTACAAGGCGCTGAAGAACTTTTAACAGTCTGCTTATATCATCCACATGTAAACCAGTTGTTGGTTCATCTAAAATATACAATGACTTACCATTAGAACGACGATGTAATTCACTTGCAAGCTTCACACGTTGTGCCTCACCACCAGATAGTGTAGTTGCTGGTTGACCTAGCTTCACATAGCCTAATCCAACATCAAATATGGTTTGAAGCTTTCGTTTTATTTTCGGGATATTTGCAAAGAAATCCAATGATTCTTCAATCGTCATCTCGAGCACATCTGCAATGCTTTTCCCCTTGTATTTCACATCTAGTGTTTCACGATTATATCGCTTTCCATGGCAAACTTCACACGGAACATAGACATCAGGTAGGAAATGCATTTCAATTTTTATTATTCCATCACCACGACATGCCTCACAGCGTCCACCCTTGACATTAAAGCTAAATCGACCTTTTTTATAGCCGCGAACTTTTGCTTCATTTGTTGATGCAAAGACATCACGTATATCATCAAATACTCCAGTATAGGTTGCTGGATTCGATCGTGGTGTACGACCAATTGGCGATTGGTCGATATCAATGACTTTCTCAATATGTTCTATACCTTTAATTTGCTTATGCTGTCCTGGACGGTGTTTGCCACGATAAAGCTCCTTCGCCAAGCCTTTATAAATGATTTCATTTACTAATGTACTTTTTCCAGAGCCCGATACCCCCGTTACAACAGTCATCAGACCAACTGGTATTTTGGCAGAAACATTTTTTAGGTTATTTTCTGATGCTCCAATGACTTCAATAAACCGTTTGTCTGCCTTTCTTCGTTTTGTTGGGAGAGGAATATATTTTTTGCCGGATAAATACTGGCCAGTAAGAGATTTTTCATCCTTCATAACCTCTTCCGGTGTTCCACTTGCAACTATTTGACCACCATGTTCTCCTGCACCAGGTCCAATATCAATTAGCCAGTCTGCAGCAAGCATCGTATCTTCATCATGCTCGACAACGATAAGGGAGTTATCTAAATCTCGCATATTTTTCAGCGTATCAATTAAACGATCATTATCACGTTGATGCAGCCCAATGGAAGGCTCATCAAGTACATATAAAACCCCAGTTAATGCAGAGCCTATTTGGGTAGCTAGTCTTATTCGCTGTGCTTCACCGCCTGAGAGAGTTCCTGCTGCACGAGCTAATGTTAAGTAATCTAGTCCAACATTATATAGAAATTCTAGTCGATTATTAATCTCTTTTAAAATTAATCGTGCGATTTGCTCTTCCTTCTCGGTTAGGCTTAAGCCTTGAAAGAAGCTCATGGCTTCTGTTATTGAAAACTCTGTCACCTGACTAATATGATGCTTATCAATCAGTACTGCTAGTGCTTCCTCTTTTAAGCGATATCCTTTACAGGCAGGGCAATTTTTTTGAGACATATATTTTTCTAGATTCTCACGAATGAAATCAGAGGTCGTTTCTTTGTAACGACGAGCTACATTATTTAATACTCCTTCAAATTCAATCATATTATCTCGTATATTTCCAAATTCATTTTCATAATGGAAATGAATCTTCTCTTTGCCACTTCCATGTAACAGCTTATCCATTTGTCCCTTCGGAATGTCCTTTACCGGAATATCCATATTAATTCCATAATGCTCACAAACACTTTTTAATAATTGTGGATAGTATTGTGAGCTAATTGGTTCCCATGGCGCTATTGCATGTTCATTTAACGTCTTATCCCAATCAGGAATGACTAAGTCAGGATCCACGACTAGGTTCGTTCCTAATCCATCACATGTTGGACAAGCTCCAAATGGACTGTTAAAAGAAAATAACCTCGGCTCTAGTTCACCGATGGAAAATCCACAAATTGGGCAAGCATGATTTTCACTGAATACTAACTCCTCTTGATCAATCACATCTACAATGATTTTTCCTTCGCCTAATTCAAGAGCCGTTTCTATTGAATCACTAAGACGTCCCGCAACACCGTCTTTCACCACGATTCTATCAACAACCACTTCAATGGAATGCTTTTTATTCTTTTCTAGCTTAATATCTTCTGTTACCTCTCGCATTTCCTTATCAACACGGATACGGACATAACCTTCTTGTCTTAGTTTTTCAAAAACCTTAACATGCTCACCCTTCCTCCCCGAAACTACCGGAGCAAGAATTTGTAGCTTTGTTCTCTCCGGGAATTCTAAAATCCTATCAACCATTTGTTGAACTGTTTGAGAGGAGATTTCAATCCCATGTGTTGGACAAGTAGGTCTACCGACTCTTGCAAATAGCAATCTTAAATAATCGTAAATTTCTGTTACTGTTCCAACTGTCGAGCGCGGATTTCTACTTGTAGTTTTTTGATCAATTGAAATGGCTGGTGATAAGCCATCAATCGTGTCCACATCAGGCTTATCCATTTGCCCAAGAAATTGACGAGCATAGGCAGACAAAGACTCTACATAACGTCTTTGTCCCTCTGCATAAATGGTATCAAATGCTAAAGAAGATTTACCTGAACCAGATAATCCAGTTAGGACAACTAGTTTATTTTTTGGTATTGAGATATCAATATTTTTTAAATTATGTGCACGAGCACCTTTTATATTTATCATTTTACTTGGCATATACAGGTCATCCTTCCGCTTTAAGTTCAAATAGAACATCACGTAGCTCTGCTGCTTTCTCAAAATCAAGCGCTTTTGCAGCTTCTCGCATTTCTTTTTCCATTTGCTCGATTACTTTTTCTCTTTCCTTTTTCGTTAGCTTTGTAATACGCTTTGTATCGTCAGCGTATTCTTCCTTTTCTTCCGCTGCGATTGTTGCTCTTATAACATCACGTACATCCTTCTTAATCGTTTTCGGTATAATGTTATGTTCTGTATTATAGGCCATCTGTTTTTCACGACGACGATTCGTTTCATCAATAGCACGCTCCATTGAATCTGTGATTTTATCAGCGTACATAATAACACGACCATTTTCATTACGTGCTGCACGACCCATTGTTTGAATAAGTGACCGTTCAGACCGTAAAAAACCTTCCTTATCTGCATCTAATATAGTTACTAATGATACTTCTGGAATATCAAGGCCTTCTCTTAATAGATTGATTCCGACAAGCACATCATATTTTCCAACACGAAGGTCCCGAATTACTTCAATCCGTTCTAATGTTTTAATCTCTGAATGTAGGTATGCAATCTTAATTCCAACCTCTTTTAAGTAATCCGTGAGGTCCTCAGACATTTTCTTCGTTAATGTGGTTACAAGTACCCGTTCATTACGATCAACACGCTTATTGATTTCGCCGATTAAATCATCAATTTGCCCCTCTATTGGACGCACTTCTACTTCTGGATCTAATAATCCGGTTGGTCGAATGATTTGTTCAGTCATCTCCGGAGTATGTTCTAACTCATATGGTCCAGGTGTTGCAGACACATAAATAATTTGACTTATCTTCTTTTCGAATTCCTCAAACTTCAATGGACGATTATCAAGCGCAGAAGGTAAACGGAACCCATGATCGACAAGAACTTGTTTCCTTGCCTGGTCTCCATTATACATACCTCTAATCTGCGGCAGAGTAACATGTGATTCATCCACTACCACTAAGAAATCTTCTGGAAAGAAGTCTATTAACGTATATGGCGTTGCTCCCGCTTCACGTAATGTCAAATGTCTAGAATAGTTTTCAATGCCCGAACAAAATCCCATTTCTCGCATCATCTCTAAATCATAATTAGTTCGTTGCTCTAATCGTTGAGCCTCTAATAGTTTATTATTACTTCGGAGCTCCTCTAATCGCTCCTCTAATTCTTTTTCAATATTAGCAATCGCAAGCTTCATCTTTTCTTCACGAGTAACAAAGTGAGATGCTGGAAATATTGCAACATGCTCTCGATCACCTATTATCTCACCAGTTAGGGCATCAACCTCACGAATTCTGTCAATTTCATCACCAAAGAATTCAACGCGAATACAATGCTCTTCATGGGAAGCAGGAATGATCTCAACGGAATCTCCACGTACCCGAAACGTTCCACGTTGGAAATTGATATCATTACGCGCATACTGAATGTCTACTAAATCGCGCAAGAGCTGATCCCGGTCTTTTTCCATTCCCATTCGTAACGATAATACTTGGCTACGATATTCTTCCGGTGAACCTAACCCATATATACAAGATACACTCGCTACAATTAGAACATCATTTCGTTCAAAGAGTGCTGATGTTGCTGAGTGTCTTAACTTATCAATTTCATCATTAATGCTGGCATCTTTTTCAATAAATGTATCGGTGGAAGGCACATATGCTTCTGGCTGATAATAATCATAATAGCTTACAAAATATTCCACAGCATTATTCGGGAAGAATTCCTTAAACTCACTATATAATTGACCAGCTAATGTCTTGTTATGGGCAATTACTAATGTAGGTCGATTTATCTCTCTCACCACATTCGATACGGTGAATGTTTTCCCTGTACCTGTTGCACCCAACAATGTTTGATGGCGTTGACCAGCTAAAACTTTTTCTACCAGTTCTGCTATTGCTTTTGGTTGATCACCACGAGGCTCATATTTTGACACGAGCTCGAAAGTATTATTTTCCAAAGCCTTCCCTCCGTTCCAGTTACTGCTAATAGTGTACCATAAATCTAAACCTATTTTAACATAAATGCGAACGAACATTCGATTTTTTTGACTAAAAAAACTATTATTTATTGTACCCTATCTAATGAATGGAATAGACCCAAAAAATAAAAAACAACTGCTGACATTATTCAGCAGTTGAACAAATCTCTTGTAGAATAGCCGATAACGGTCTATTCTCCAAATGGTTATGATAGGTCTCTAACTTTTCTCGATAGTTTTTTTGGAGCATTTCATCCTCGAAAAAATCAATTACCTGCTTCTCAATTGATTCGTTAAACGTATCCATTGTCAAAATTACCCCAAGCTCCTTTAGTTGTCTTTCATTTACCTTTTCTTGGCCTGGTAAAGCGTTACCTGTAAATACTGGAATATGCTTCATCAAACATTCACTAATCGTCACACCCCCAGGCTTTGTGATGACGGCATCTGCTTGATTATAAATTTCATTCATTTCCACTTTACTACTAACATAGGGTATCGGGTTAATGGATGGATGATTTCGTCGCCTTAAATTATGGTACAGTCTTTCATTTTTCCCACATAACACAGAATACTTTACAGTTGGATTCTCAGGAATGAGCTTCTCAATAGACCCTACTCCTAGACTTCCACCTGTAATCAATACATGGATTTGATTTGTTGGTAATGATAGAGGTTTTGGTTTAAGAAATACGGGATGAACAGGAATTCCCGTGACATATATGGTTGATTCATCGACTCCCAATTCCAAAAGAAATTTCTTAACAGTTATAGAAGGAACAAAATGATAATCAATTCCTTCAATTCCCCAAACACGGTTTATAAAGAAATCGGTGTAGACATTCACCGTATTGGCTCGAAGCTTATTTTTACACTTTAAGATACTCGAAATATTAGACGGCAAGGCATGCGTACAAAACAGAATTCTTGGCTCATTTTCATTGATTAATCGTTTGAAATACGGTGTGAACATTGCCTCATACAAAAGCTGTCTTGAACGTTTCGTTTGATTTTTCACTGCTAAATAATTGTATAGCCAGTCATAGGCTTTAGGCATTTTTTTTATCCATGATAAATAGGTCGCCGAAACAAGTCTTTCCATTTTCCCATAACTGTAGGAAAGTATATCTACCTTTTCACAATTAAAGGTTTCAATCGCCAGCTGTAGCTCCTCAATAACTGCATCTGCCACGTGATGATGACCGGTTGGGATTTGCATAAATGGTAGAAATAATGCTTCGTCCTTTGGCTTAGTATCCATTTACTTCACTCCATCATACAGTACAATTGAATCCCTTCATTTACCAATGCCACCGACTGAAGAAGCATGATATAATCCTGTTCGGGGAGGAATTCAAATGATCTATATTATTTCTACAATACTACTAATTATCATTAGTTATTTCATATATAAAGCAAATCAAAACACAAAAGATATAAAAATTAATAAAGTACAAATTACAACAAAACAGCCAGCCAAACAATCCAATATATCTATCCTACACTTATCTGATCTACACTTAGAAAACATCTCCATTTCACCACTGGAATTAGCAGCAAAGTTACAAAACGAAAAACCAGATCTTATCGCATTAACTGGTGATTTCCTAGACCGAAAAAGAAGCATTCCGAAGTTAGTTCCATATTTAGAGGTTTTGCAAGCTATGCAGCCGAAATACGGAATTTATGCAGTTCTCGGTAATCATGACTATGTTTTAAGAGATAAGAACTTATTACGATTAAAGGATCTTTTAATTCAATATGGATGCATTGTCATGCAGAATACAAGTGAGACCTTCTATATGAATAATCAAGCGATTAATATTATTGGAATTGATGACTACAGTACAAATCGAAGCGATCTTCCAAAATCCTTTCAAGATGTTAAAGATGGCATTAACATTGTATTAACCCATGATCCAAATGTCGTGCTAGAAATGGATGAATACCGATTCGATTATTTACTAGCTGGGCATTTCCATGGTGGTCAAATCCTTTATCCAAAAGCTTATCACCTAGTGAAAATGGGTAAGCTCCCACGACTTAACGTTGTTAAGGGATTGCATATGCACAATGATTCGCCATTTTATATTAGTGAAGGTCTTGGCCAAACGGGTGTAAATATCCGTGTGGGTAGTCGACCAGAAATAACGATGCATGATGTAGCCATTTAAGTGATTTAAGTTAACTTAGATGATATCTAGTGATTAGCTCATCCTTGGACATGAATAGATAAACAGGTTTTGCATGTCCGGATGAGCTAGCTAGATAATTAATTGGTGCAAAAGTAAGACGTTTATAATTACGATAAAATGGGTTATCAATCGATACACATTCAAATCCTAATCGACTAGAACCTTTATGCAAGGTCGTTATCCCAATTATCCCCTTTATCTCCGGATATCGTGTATGGTTTCGTACATAATTCGCAAGCATCGGTAAAGAACGTTTTATCATATGATAAATATACACTGCCCGCTTTGTATCACTTGACACCGTAAAGAGCTCATTCATTATTTTTACATTGTGAAGGTGAATCTTAATTAACAAATCCTCCTTGTTAATCACTGTACCATCCTTTAATACCGTACGCTTCCCCTTATATCTAGTTAAACGAACCCGAAACAATGTTCTACGCTCATCTGAATCTGAAACATATCGCAATCTAGTACAGGTGTAATATACAGGGTCTAGTGCGTTCCAAACCCCTAATAAATAGCTTTTCATTCATATAATTATCCTTTCTGTAAATATTTTGCATTTTATAGTTTGCATGAAAAGAAAAAAAATATGAGAAGTTCCCCCATCCATTTTAGTCTTAGTATGCTAAAAAATCCGCATCACATAATCGTGATACGGATTTTTTTAACTATTTTTTCGATGAGGCTCTCCAGCAAATACAAGCCCTAATTCATGATGGTCACCTTCATATAAGGCACTTTGGACAAATCGGATTTCACCATTTGTATCCAGTAGCTCTATTTTAAAGAAGGAACCGGTTTGTTGAAGCGCTTCATATATATCATCTTCTTTATAAATCCTATTCCCATTAACCTTTGATACAGTCTCACCAATCAAGATATTTAACCGATCTGCAGGAGAACCGGGAATGATACCCAATACTTTTAATCCATCGTTTGTATGATTAAAATAAGGTCTTTTCGTGTGGTCCTTCATTCGGGATCGATAATTAATAATTTCTCTTCCGAGTATCGCTAATAACACAGCAATAATAGAGAGCCACGGAACAAAAATGCTTCCTATCGCAAACCCTAAAACCACTATTGCTAGCCAAAATATTGCTTTTGCTAAATGTTGTGCCGTAACATGTGGTAATGTTCCTTTTACTGCATGTTCAAATCCCAGCATAAAGGGAATAAGAACCAACGCATAGTTTTCTTCACCGATTGCTAAGTATGGCCAATAAGGTGCAAAAGGTTCAATTAAGCCTGCTGGAATAAGTACGAAAAATGGAATAATTGCTACTTTCTTTATAATATGTCTCCCAATCCAGCTACCTCGTTCCCCTAATATCAAACTAGGATATGTTTCATTTTGCCTTGTTCTACTGAATAACTGTGCTTCCACAAATAAAAATAAGCCTAGTAAAATGGTCAGTGCTGTAAAATTCGTATCAAAGTCAAGATTGATAGTCGTAACATACTCCGATAAATAAGGTAGGCCAAGTAAAACAAAGTAGGAGATTCCAATGGTATAGCTAGGTGATAGCAAAGTAAACCGTAGTAACATGCTAGAAATTATCATGACAATACTCAAGACGATAATCGTTTCATAGGTAAAAACAAAACCAATTCCAACCGTCATAACAGAAAACAATAAACCAATTAAGATGGATATTCCAATTGTATCTCGCCATTCCGAGAATATATCAAATATCTTTGTTCCAAAGTTGCTTCTTTCTCGCTTAACCCTTCTAATTCCTACAATAATTATAAAGGCAAACGACCAGTATAAAAGTGGATTTAGAAACAATTTGCCGATTCCTTTTCCAATTTCCAATAACCAATCCTGTATCATGTCGTCATCACCTTCCCCATGCAATGCTGTCGATTACATCTATTCTAATTATAACCTTATATATTCGCCATTTGTCGAATTTTTTCCTGCTTTTGCTTACCAAAACATTATTTTCTTAATCAAGATAAAAGGAATCCGCGAATGAATTTCACGGATTCCATGATACTTACTTATACAATTCCTCTAACGCCCTATCAAGCTGCACATCATCTTCACCGCTGCGAATCTTTTCAACAACCTTCAGCTCAAGTGCACTTGCAGTTTCCTGGTCCACAACACCAGTAGCTTCTAAATCGTTTTCCTGTTGAAAGGCGATAACAGCCTCTTCCGTAACTTTATTAAAGTAACCATCTGTACGATCCGTCTCATACCCTAATCCATTAAGCATGATTTGGACGTTAGCAATTTTCACATCAGACTGGTCATAAGCAAGAGGCTCTTCAATTTGAACTGGATTTGTATAGAAATATTCTGGTTGTTCCACCTCTACTGTTGGCTCTACTCCAGTCTCATGAATCCAAGTTCCCTCTGGTGACAGCCATTTATAGAATGTTAATTTTATTGTACTTCCGTCTCCCAATGGAACTGCTTGTTGTACAGTTCCTTTACCGAAGCTAGTAGTACCTACTATATCATAGCCTATTTCTTTTAATGCTACTGCCAAGATTTCCGATGCCGAAGCACTTCCTTCATTGACTACAACACTAATTGGATAGTCTTTCTTTTCCTTCAGCTTAGAATAGTAAGGTGTTTTTTTACCTTCTTGATCCTCAATCTGAACGTATGGGACATCCTCTGGTACAAAATTCATTAAAATTTCTTCAACCGAATTTAGAAGTCCACCAGGATTACCACGAACATCAATAATCAAGCCTTCAATTCCCTCATCCTCTAAGGCTTGTAACTGTGTATTAAAGTCTTGTGAAGTTGTTTCTGCAAAGTTTGTGAGTTCAATAATTCCTGTTTTCTTACCATCGATTGTCTTCGTTTCTGAGTATACAGTCTCAATTGGAATAGTATCGCGTACTATTGTCATTTCGAACGGCTCTGCAGTTCCTTCTCGTAGAATTGTCAGAACAACCTCTGAACCTTTTTCACCACGTATTTTTGCTACTGCTTCATTTAAATCAAGCCCTTCAAGCGATTCACCATCAACTTCAAGCACTTGGTCGTTCGGTCTTAACCCAGCTTTTTCTGCAGGAGAGTCCTTAATTGGGGAAACGATGGTAACCATGCCATTCACCATGCTAACCTCTGCACCAATTCCTTCAAAGGAGGACTCAATTTGCTCGTTAAACTGCTTCATGGTTTCGACATCCATGTATGTACTGTAAGGATCACCTAATGTTGCTAGCATTCCCTCAATTGCACCTTCAATTAATTGCTGTTCATCTGCACCCTCTAAATAATTATCCTTAATTAAATTATATGCCTGTGTTACCTTTGACCATTGTTCTGGTATTTCTGACTGATTTTCGGTAGCATTCTCTCCATTTGTATCATTATCAGCAGTTTCATTCTCCTCAACTTGCTGATCAGCTTGGTCCGGTTTTGCCAACGTCATTCCAAGATAAGCTCCAGCAAAACCTAATAGTAATGCACCAACTAATATAAGTACGATATGGACTTTATGTAATTTCATTTCATCACCTCAGTATTATTTATATGTTAAGTCTGTCTTCAAAAAGCTTAAAAATGCAAAAAAGTAATGTTTAAACGACATTTATTAAAATGTTTATTCAAACTAGTTATTCTATAATCATATCGAAAAAATCCATAATAAGCCAAACTTTTTCACTTTAAGAAGAAATTTATTAAATAAGTTTTGAAAGAAAAAGACATTACACCTATGTGTAATGCCTCTTCACTATTCTTATGGCAGGTAATTTAATGGATTCACGACATTCGAGTTCGGAGGATAGAAACCAATCCAACCACCCTTATGTACTTCAAAATGTAAGTGTGGTCCGGTACTATTTCCGGTGCTGCCTATATAACCAATAAGATCACCTTGTTGAACTACTTGTCCATCACTTATTGCATAGCCGCTTAAATGTGCATATAACGTAGTGTAATTATCATTCACGACTAGTATATGATTCCCATATGTCCAGGATAGGTTTCCTTTTACAGCTATACCAGAAGTTGCTGCATAAACTGGTGTTCCAGTTCCGCCAGCAATATCAATACCGAGGTGAAAATCACCAGGAACCCCTGTTACTGGATCCACTCGATAACTATATCCAGAGGATAGTCTTCCATTTGCTGGCCATATTAAATCTGTACCTGATGGAGATGGTTGAGATAGAAGCTCTAACTCACTCTCGGCTAGTTGCTTTGCCTTTTCCTTCGCTTGTGCTTGCAGATTTAACATTGCTTGTTCATCTTCTAGTGTAAACATGTACTCTTCAAGATGGTTATGTTCTTCCTCAAGCTGTGCCATTAAGGTTTCTTTTTCAGCTACTTGTTGGTCGAGCTGGTCCTGTAGTGCTACTAATTCTTGTTTTTGACCTTCCAGTGCTAGCTTTTTATCTTCCACTTCTGATTTCTTGTTTTCAACTTCAGTTTTATTATCTTCTACAGCTACTTTTTTCGCTTCTACTTCTTTTTTATCATTGGCCAATTTTTCCATAATGGTTTTATCTTGATCCATCATGATGTTAACTGCAGCTGTTCTAGTAATGAAATCAGAAAAACTAGATGAACCTAGAAGTACTTCTAAGTACATCATTTTTCCACCGCTTTTTTGAATCGAACGAAGACGGTCAGCAAGTAATGCCTCGCGTTCTTCGATTCGATCCAACAAAGCTTCAATATCAGATTTTAATTGTTCAATTTCTTGTTTTAGCTCCTCTATTTTTCCAGTGAGCTCATTAATCTCGTTATTCGTAGCATCAATTTCATTTTCCTTTGATTCAATTGAGGCTCTTGTTTCGTCCAATTTTTGATCAAGTGAATCTATTTGTTCTTGTACAGTAGCTTGTTGATCTAAATTTTCGTCAATCTTCTCTTGTGTTTCACTTTGAGAGTCTTGTAATTCTTCTTTTTCCTCTTCAAGCTGTAGCTGTTCTTTTTCTAAATTCTCAATCTCCTGTTGAATATCTTCAGCAGTTTGAGCAGAAACAGTGTCCCAGTCTACATATAGAGAGCTTATTAACAAAAGACCAATCAACAAACCTATTCCAAATTTTTTCTTCATCGATTATCCCCTGCCCTTCAAACAAACTATCTATCTAAAAAACTTGCATGCCTTAAACCTTTAAGAATTTACGAACACTCATAAGACTTCCCCAAATTCCAATTCCTGCACCAACAGCTAAAATAATTAGCGCAAGCTGCCATGCAAACGGATTGAATGGTAACATCTCTACGAATCCAATTGAACTTATTCCACCAACACTATTTTCAATTAGTTTATAGCCTGCAAGTACTGTTACAACTGGAATAATCGACCCTAATAGGCCTAATAGTAATCCCTCAATAAAGAAAGGCCCGCGAATAAAACCATTCGTTGCTCCTACTAATTTCATGATTCCAATCTCTGTGCTTCTAGCCATAATGGTTAATTTAATCGTATTAGAGATCAAGAAGATTGCTGTTAATACGAGTCCTGCAATGAGGACTATTCCTATTGTTCTTGCATAGCTCGTAAATTTAAATAGATTTTGAGCAACTTCCTGTCCATATGTTACTGAATCTACATACTCAAGATTTGCTACTTCATCAGCAATCATTTGCGTATCTTGTGGATCGACTGCTTTCAAAATATACGCATGATTTAATGGGTTTTCTTGCTCGAATAATTCCCAGGCTGCTCCACCCTCACCCATGCTTTCAATTAGGCTATCTAATTCCTCATCCTTTGAGGAGAATACCACTGATTCAATACCTTCGATTTTTTCAATTTCTTCTTTCAGTGTAATGACTTGTTCATCATTAGCGGTTAAATCAATCAACACTTTCACTACGACATCATCTTCAATTTTGTTGGCCATGTGATTAAGGTTTAAGATTAATCCAAGAAATGCACCAACTAATATCAAAGTCATGGTTACTGCACCGACAGATGCAACTGTCATCCAACCATTACGAAATATGTTCTTTCCGCCTTCTCGAAAATGTCTCTTAATTGTTCTAGCCTTCATAACCATAATCACCTCGATGTTCATCTCTCACAATTAGACCATCTTCTATTGCAATGACACGTTTTTTAATTGTATTTACAATTTCCTTACTATGAGTAGCCATAATAATAGTCGTTCCACTATTATTGATTTCTTCAAACACGCGCATAATATCCCATGACGTTTCTGGATCAAGGTTACCTGTAGGCTCGTCCGCAATAACAATTTTCGGATGATTCACGATAGCACGAGCAATTGACACACGTTGTTGCTCTCCACCAGATAGCTCTCTTGGGAAAAATCTTGCTTTATTTTTAAGACCAACTAAATCTAATACTTCCATTACACGCTTACGAATATTACGAGGAGTCTCTTCAATTACTTCCAACGCAAATGCTACGTTTTCATAGACTGATAGCTTTGGTAGTAGACGGAAGTCTTGGAAGATAACACCAATATTTCTACGTAATAGAGGGACTTCTTTCTCCGCTATTTGATTAACCTCTTTATTGTTAATGAAAAGTGTTCCTTTTGAAGGTTTAATTTCGCGGTACATCAATTTAATAAATGAGGACTTACCCGCACCACTTGGACCAACAATATAGACAAATTCACCTTGGTTAATTTCAACATTGATGCCATTAAGTGCCGTTACACCATTATCATACGTCTTATATACGTCTTTCATTAGAATCATATTTAATCACCTTTATCATAAAATAGTCAAAAAGTCTTATATTACTCATCTTTCTTATACATTATAACATCAATCGGCAACTTTTTTTGACAAAAAAATATTACATTTATATTTCAATCGTAAAAAACGATAATTACTTTGTAGAATTTTGTCGTTTTTAAAAGAAAACTAGTACATTGGTAGGGTGTCTCGAGGAGTAAGAAAAAACATACAAAAGAGGCTGGGACAAAACCCCAGTAAAATAAAAAGTGGTGTTCACCAAAACCGGTGAATACCACTTTTTTTGCACACAAAAAGGACACCTTTTGATAAAATTAAAGTAACCACACAATAATTTAC
>NZ_JBDIML010000006.1:0-221096 GCF_039614845.1 Ornithinibacillus xuwenensis
CGTAAATTATTGTGTGGTTACTTTAATTTTATCAAAAGGTGTCCTTTTTGTGTGCAAAAAAAGTGGTATTCACCGGTTTTGGTGAACACCACTTTTTATTTTACTGGGGTTTTGTCCCAGCCTCTTTATATTAGTCTTTTATTTCCTGTCTTAAAGGAGCCTACTTCGTATGAAAAACAATAGAATACTAGAAATCATGGAGTCCAGTTGTATTGCCCTTGTAGGTGGCTATTTGTTCTATATTCTAAATACACCACTCCCTTGGGTCTTAGGCTCTTTAACCTTTGTCATGCTATGGCAGGGATTTACGAAGCGAAAACTCTATATACCAGATTCAATTCGAAACGGTGGCTTTATTGTTTTGGGGATATATTTTGGGATGTATTTTACAAAGGAAACATTCCAAACCGTCCTTCCATTTCTGATTCCCTATATAATCGCTACGGTTCTACTAATTATTGCATGTATACTATTAGGTACTTACGTAACGAAATGGATTCATGTTGATAAGGTAACAAGTGTGTTTTCATGTATACCTGGTGGATTAAGCGAGATGACAATTGCAAGTGAAGCTTTAGGTGCAAAAGCTTCATTGGTCGTTATTTTTCAAACAGTACGATTAATCACAGTCTTATTTACGATCCCCCCTTTCATGACGTATGTATTAGGCGGTGCAAGTAATAATGGATTTAATATTATGGTTGGAAGTACAGTCACTGGAAGCGGATGGAGTTATCTATGGTTCATTATTCCTGTTGTTGCTGCTATTAGCTTACGGGATAAAATCCCTGCTGGCATTATTATCGGTGCTTTAGGCGTTACAGCAATGATGAATGTCAGTCCGATTGAATTAGCTTCAGTACCTACAGAAGTGATGAGTGCTGCGCAGGTTGCAGTCGGAGCGAGCTTAGGTAAAAATATCTTATTCCGAGATTTGAAGTTTGGTGGGAAGTATACCTTCATTTATTTTGGACTATCCGTAACCATCATTACAATTTCCTTTGGACTTGGCTTGCTTTTAGTGCGCTTTACCTCCCTTGATTATGCCACAGCTCTCTTAGGCATATCGCCAGGTGGTTTCTTTGAAATGGTTCTTACAGCGTATAATGTCGGGGGAGACCCGGCTATTGTTAGTGCGCTACAGCTTGTACGTATACTATTAATTGTCTTACTTGTTCCGGTTTCGTTAAAATGGTGGTTTACTAGAAAAGAAAATCGTGTATCGAGCTCGTAAGCTCTTGGAAGGAAAGGGTCTGGATGGAGAGGGTTCCCTCTATTAGTTAAACCAAGGATAGATAAGGTTATGAAATCAATCGCATATGGAGATTAGTAGAAGTCATCCCCATTCGGATGACTTCTACTGGTTATAGTGCCTTTACAAGACCACCATCAATAAGCAGGGTCTGTCCAGTCACATACGTATTCGCACTCGAGCATAGAAATACTACTTGCTTTGCAAACTCCTTTGGTAAACCGTATCGGCCAATTGGAATACTTTGTTCAGTGGTTGTTTTGACATCCTCATAAGATACCCCGAGGCTTTCAGCTCGCATTTGATCTAGTTCTTCTACACGATCAGTTGCGATTCTTCCGGGGCCAATAGTATTGATAAGGATATTATCCTTGGCAAGCTCTTGCGATAGGCTTTTTGCTAACCCAACAACTCCGGCACGAAATGTATTGGAGAGAATAAGATTATCTAGGGTCTGTTTAATCGATGATGAGGTAAAGTTGATGATATGCCCACCTTGCTGCTTCCGCATGTAGGGAAGTACTTCCCGGATTGCTCTGACATAGCTAAGTAAATTCAGTTCAAAAGCTTTCTGCCAAGCATCATCTTCAAAGCTATCAAATCCACCAGCTGGAGGTCCACCTGAATTATTCACTAAGACATCCACTGTTCCGTTTTTATTGACTGCATATTGAGTAAGTTCTTTTATCGCATTGGGATTGGTCACGTCACATGCTTTATAAAAAATATTACTGTTATGCGTACCTTCTTGAATTTCTTTTGTAGTAGCAATTAATTCTTGTTCATTTCGACTAGCAATCACTACACGTGCGCCTTCTGCTGCAAACTGATATGCTGTTGCTTTCCCTAAGCCTTTGCTAGCTGCCAACACAAGAACGGATTTATTTTCAAGTCCAAGATCCATCACAAACCCTCCTGAAAAATGCATTATTATATAAATTATAGCATGGTACCCTATTACAGAAAAAAGCAAAAAAACTATGGTTACCTTAACATCCCATGGATTTTGTCGAATTTTGTGTAATGAGATTGTAATGGAGCATATGATATTTTTAAACTGGTATTATAGATTACAACACAGAAAGGAAGTTTTTAATGATGAAGAAATGGTATTTAGTAGTTTTTGCAATTATTTTTGCTGTATTAGTTGTTGGTTGTTCAGAGGATACAGATTCTAGCGCTGATGATACGAAGTCTGCTGAAACAGGAGAAACAGAAAGTGAAGACACTAACAACTCAGAAGATAGTAATTCTGAGGGAGAAGCAGATAAGTCAAATTCCGAAGAAGAAGATAAGTCTAATTCTAAGGAAGAATCCGATAATGGTGATATAGAAGGAGAAGTTTCGGAGTCTGGTCAAGCGGCCATTGATGTTATCCACGAAAATCTGAAGTATGCTGAAGAAGAAGATATTGATCCATATGTAGATACAATTGCCTCTGCAGCTAGAGAAGCAACGAGAACACAAACTACACAGATCTTTGAATTATATGATATAGACTATGAAATTTTAAATGCTGAAGTAGTTGAAGAGCAGCCCGATAGCATCGTAGTAGAGGTTCAGCAACAATCGATAGCTACATTTGTAGCAGAGGGTTATCAGTTTAATGATAATGTTTCTGTGGCAAGACATACGTTAATAAATGAAGACGGTGAATGGAAAATTTCTGCAACTGAAATCTTAAACGTTGAGAACATTCAATAAGATGTCATAGAAACAGCAATGTGTGTGAATCATCCCCCTTAAGCATGACAAGTTCTTCGAAGAGCTTGTTCGTTAGGGGGATTTTTTATTTGACGTTATTATAAGATTTTAGCGAGGTATACGGAGGACTTTTGTTAGTGATACTAGAAGTATAGTAGCTTTAGTAGTAGGAACAAATATAGGTTATGCTTCCTATTGTTTTTGTCAATCAATAGCGCTAAAATATAAATCAATATGGACATCAACAAAGAGACAAGTGTCTTTTTAATAGAATATAACCTAGTAAGTATAGTTACTCAAACCGAATTAAAGTGAAAGCGGATACATAACAGAAGTTTGAGTTACTACAAAATAAAAAGGAGGAAATTATGGGTAGATTAGTACATTTTGAGATTCATGTAGATGATATGGACCGAGCAAAGAAGTTTTATGGAGAAGTATTTGGATGGACTTTTGAAGACTGGAGTGAATTTGCTGGTATGCCATACTTTGGTGCTGTGACAGGCACGGATGATGAGCTAGGAATTAACGGAGCTTTGATGCAGCGTCAAAGTCCTCCCCCAGAGCCTAACCAAGCTCTAAATGGCTATGCTTGTACAATGGGAGTAGAGGATTACGATACCATTGAAGAAAAAATTCTCCAAAATGGAGGAAAAGTAGCAATGCCAAAGTATGCTCTACCTGGGATGGCATGGCAAGGTTACTATATAGATTCGGAAGGAAATATATTTGGTATCCATCAACCAGATGAAAACGCTAAATAATAGAAGGACCTGTTCATTGATTAAAGAACAGGTCCGTCTGTTTGTTGAGAGAATAAAATGTTCAAAAGGCAAGCAAGGAATCTTATGATTGAAGGGTTACCAATCTTAAAAGTGAAGGAATATTACTTAATTTTCTACTGTAGTTTTTTTATGTTGATAGGTATAGTATTTAGCTGTAACGATTATCGATGTTGATCGACTAGAATAGGATTGCCGTCCGGATCTTCCATAGTAAAGAATGCTGGTCCCTCACTTGATTCATCTGCTTCGGAGAGTATCTTAATTCCGTTCTCCTTCAGCTGTTTTTGTAGTGTCCTTACATCCGTAAAATCCCCAAGATTCTCAGCATTCTCGCTCCACCCAGGATTAAATGTAAGAATGTTTTTTTCAAACATTCCTTGGAATAGCCCGATTACACAGCTATTATTTTTCATAATTAGCCAATTTTGACTTATATCTCCACCCAACTCCTCAAATCCTAGCTTTGAATAGAACTCCTTTGAACGGTGAATGTCCTTAACATTTAAGCTTACAGAAAACGCGCCAAGTTCCATTTTTTTGCACTCCTTTATGAGATGTAATTTATTATTATACTAAAGGAATTAATAGGAATATAAAAGGGAAAGTATACATATTCCGTATATTTCCCCAACAATAGGCTAATATTTTCAGCCGGATACCTATTTCCTAAATTTACTTTCAGTCTGCTTAGCACGTAGCTTTGCCAATAAATCCGATGTGGATTCTTTCATCTTTATTTCTGAATCATGATCAATTCCAATGATTTGATAATGTTCGTTTTGCTTATTTATTTTAAAAATAGTGTTTACCTTACTTCCATCGGGAAGATCTTCTTTTGCTAGTATAAGCTCCTCATTTATAGCTTCTAGTAAAATTACTGCTTGATCACCCTCAAATCGGTCTAATACACCTTTCACGATACATCCCACCAATCATTTAGTTTACGCAAGCAATTCCTTGTGATTGAATATCCGCAATTCTAGCGGGTCCGATACCACTTATTCGTTCTAAATCACTTACAGAATTATAAGGTCTTAAGTCTATTAAGTCTTGTGCACGATCTGGACCAATGTGAATGATTTGTTGAACTGCTTCATAGGAAGCGGTATTAATGTTCACACATCCATCCGTTGCAGTGTCATTTTGGTCTGCTTCGGAAGTAGTAGTACTGCCAGTTGTGTTGGAATCACTTTTTTCACCATGACTACTCGGTGTGATTGTGCCATCAGCCTTGGTTTTAACGGAATAGTCACTGCCATCCGTTGTAACAATTATTGTTCCATGTACATCCGTACCATATAACGTTATTCCCAAGTTTTCCATTAACGAAATAACCTCTGTATGGGGATGACCATAGCTATTGTCTTTTCCGGCACTATAAATCGCTATCTCCGGACTGACTTCGCGGATAAATGACTCATCACTAGAGGTGTTTGAACCATGATGTCCTAATTGGATTATATCGGCATCGATATCAATTCCAAAGTTCAACATTTGTTTTTCGCCGTTTTTATCCGCATCACCGGTAAATAAAAAATCAGTTTCCCCATAGCTGAAAAGAACTGAAATAGACTCCTCGTTTGCTTCTCCAGTTATAGACTTCGGATAAAGGACAGTAAGTTCCATCGGACCAATAGCAAATTCTTCTCCGGTTCGTGGCTCATGGTAGGTTGCGTCACTGTTTAAAATAGCTTCTAAAGCACCCTGAAAGGTTTCCGATGTACTTTCATTTCCGGATAACCATACCTCACTGACTGTAAAGGAATGCATGACATCCTCTAGCTGACCGATATGATCAGCATCCGGATGACTTCCTATTACTAAATCGAGATTGGAAATCCCTTGTGCTCGGAGGTATTCAACGACCTCATTCCCACGCCAATCACCTGTATCAAATAATATTGCATGTTCCCCGTATTGAAGTAAAGTTGCATCTGCTTGTCCGACATCAATGTAGTGAACCGAAAGTTCTGGAAGGCTTTCGGAATGATTATTATCACTTTCCCCTTTATCTCTTTCTTCTGAAGGCGAGTTAGTGGTATTCGCACTAGACTCATTATCACCTGTTTCTTGTTGTGCATTCACTGTATCCGTATTAGAAGGGATACCCCCATTGTTTTCTTCATTTTGACCGCAGGCAACTAGAAGAATAACCAATAAGAGAGGAAGTAGAATTCGTTTATACATGTATTTTCCCCCAAGAATTTGAAGCTATTTTTTATTAATCGTAACAAAATAACTAGTAGAAAGCTATTTGAACTATAGATCAGATTAGAAAAAATCTATCTTACTAAATTTAGGATATTACGAGATAACTAGTGGAAAAGTGATAATATCCCCTAGAAGAAATCGTAATCTTCCTATTATAAGTATACTAGAATTCATTTTTACTAAGATGCGTGTTCGAAGTTTTTTTGCGATACTATAGCAAACTTAAACGGGAGTAGAAGATGAAAGAAAAGAAGTATTTAAAAGTAGTCTTAGTATTGCTATTGCTTGTCGTTACCTGCAATGGGGTGGATACAAGTGCTGCGGCGAAATTATTCCCTCATGATAAGCGGCATGCTTTTTCCGCTTCTCCATTTACCTACCAAACAAAAGGAGTAGTGGATCGAATTGAAGGAAACGATATTGTTATTCTAATGGAAAAGGAACAGAAAGAAGTAACGATATCAAAGGAGGAATTTCCATTGCTGTATTCACAGGGGACTTGGCTAGATTTAGTGATAGTAGAGGGGCATATTGTGGACTTGTCAATTGATTGGGTAATGACAAATAAGAAACGCGACAGAGTAAAGGCGCTACTAGAAGTTATTAGAGCCCGGTAATAATGAAGAAGCAACCATTCATCACCATTTCCTTCAAAACCTATTTTTAAAGTCAAGAATGGAACTTTTACATAGAAATTACACCAACTTCACAGAAAGCTGATGTCGACATGTCATACTGAAAGTAGCTTCTAACCTAGATGGGAGGATTTAGAATGAAAAAAGTGAAAAAAGCGATTATCCCTGCAGCTGGATTAGGTACACGTTTTCTTCCTGCCACCAAGGCAATGCCAAAGGAAATGCTCCCCATTATTGATCGACCAACTATTGATTATATTGTGGAAGAGGCAATTCATTCTGGCATTGAAGACATTATTATCGTAACAGGTAAAGGAAAGCGTGCAATTGAAGACCATTTTGATAAGAACATTGAGCTTGAAGGGAATCTGCATAAACAGGAAAAGCTAGCATTACTCGAAAAAATAAAACCTTCATCAAATGTAGAAATTCATTATATTAGACAAAAAGAGCCTAAAGGACTTGGGCATGCAGTGTGGTGTGCACGAAAGTTTATCGGGGATGAGCCCTTTGCTGTATTGCTTGGAGATGACATTGTTCGTGCAAAGACTCCGGGTGTGAAACAACTAATGGATCAGTATGAGGATGTTAGTTCCTCTATTGTTGGCGTACAGGTTGTATCAAAGGAAGAAACACATCGTTATGGGATTGTTGAACCAGATGCTTGTGACGGTAACCTGTATGGCGTTCGCCAATTTGTTGAGAAGCCAGAGAAAGGAACTGCTCCAAGTAATCTAGCGATTATGGGAAGGTATATTTTGACTCCAAGCATCTTCAAAATCTTAGAAATTCAAGAGCCTGGTGCAGGTGGTGAGATTCAGTTAACAGATGCGATAAACCGGTTGAATGAACTGGAGCGAGTGTATGCTTTTAATATAGAAGGTAAACGGTATGACGTTGGAGAAAAGCTAGGATTTATTCAAACAACAATAGAATTTGCTTTAGAGAATCAAGAGATAGGTGATGAGGTAGCGTTATTTTTAAAGGACATTTTAGCACAGCATCTTTCTCAAGGGGCAATTCGATGAATATCGCTGTAATTGGAACAGGATATGTTGGTTTGGTAACAGGTGTTAGTTTAGCTGAGGTTGGTCATCATGTTACATGTGTGGATGTTGATAACGATAAGATTTCTAGTCTAAGAAAAGGAAATATAACGATATGGGAGCCGGGACTAGAGGAGCTGTTGCAAAAAAATATTACACATGGAAAGCTCTTCTTTACTACAGCGCATGCAATTGCTTGTGAGAATGCACAAATAATCATAATCGCTGTAGGTACACCAGAAAATGAAGATGGTTCAGCAAATCTCCGCTATGTAGAGCAAGCCATAATAGATATTGCCAATACCATCACACATCGTGTAACCATTGTTGTGAAGAGTACGGTTCCAGTCGGGACAGCACATCGAATGTGTACGATATTACAGGAGAACCTTCAGCATGGCGTATCGGTTGAACTTGTGTCAAATCCAGAATTTTTAAGGGAAGGCTCTGCAATAGAAGATGCATTTCGGGGAGACCGAATTGTCATTGGCGCAGATACATTGTCTGCTTTTGATGTGATGGAAGAGGTATATCGTCCTTTTCGCATTCCAATTTATAAGACGGATGTACGAAGTGCAGAGATGATAAAGTATGCCTCTAACGCGTTCCTAGCAACCAAGATTAGTTTTATCAATGAAATCGCAGCGATATGTGAGCAAGTAGGTGCAAATGTTGACTTGGTTGCTGCGGGTATGGGAATGGATAAAAGAATCGGAGATAAATTCTTAAAAGCAGGAATTGGTTTTGGTGGTTCATGCTTTCCAAAGGATACAAAAGCGCTCATACAAATGGCAAGAAATGTTGGCTATGATTTTGAGATTTTGAACCGTGTAGTGGAAGTAAATGAAAGACAAAAGGTCTTGTTAGTGGAGAAATTGTTGGAACGGTTTGGTTCGTTAGAGGGAAAACAGATAGCAGTTCTGGGACTATCATTTAAGCCCAATACGAATGACATTCGGGAAGCAGCTTCGATAACAATTACAGAGAGGTTAATTCGACATGGTGCCAAAGTTATTGGCTATGATCCGATAGCAATTGAGTATGCTAAAAACCGATTGAATGAGCAAATGACCTATGCAAAGGATTTAGAAGCAGCAGTTAGCGGATGTGATGCTGCCTTAATTCTCACGGAGTGGGATGAAATAAAAGAAGTAGATGTAAGGGTTTATCATGTCATGAAGACCCCGATTGTCTTGGATGGGAGGAACTGCTATCCCCCGGAAATAATGGCCCAGCACCATATTGAATATCATTCAATTGGTAGACCAAGTGCAGGTGGTCAGTATATTCAACCTTTATTGTAAAATATTACGTTTCTGAAAACGGGAACTGAAAATAGTATATTTTACTTTGTGAAGTTGTTCTATTGACGTAATAGTCCTCTAATATTGTGGAATAATAGGTAAAAATTGAGGTGAATAGCTGGGAGCTGGTTACAATTACGAAGGAACAACTTTCAACCGAAATCGAGCAATTAGATACTAGTATCATGGATCACATCCTAGAATTCTGGAATCAATATGGTCACTTTGGTACTTGGCAATTCTGGTTTAATGTAATGACCATATTATTGCCACTAGCGGTTACATTTTTCGTTATTGATCGAAAGAAGATCTTTCAGATTGCCTTCTATGGGTATACTTTTCATGCCATGTTGGTCTATTTTGATATATTTTTAACACGTAATAACTTTTGGGACCATCCTTATCACTTAATTCCTTATGTACCAGTTAGTATTCCTGTTGATGGTGTTTTGGTACCCGTTATTTTTATGCTAGCATACCAGTTTTCCTTAAATCATAGTAAGAATTTATATCTAGTCGTTTTCAGTACAGCAATTGGAGCGACGCTGTTAGCATGGGTATGGCATCTACTAGGTTTATTGGTGTTTTCTAACGGAATGAATATATTTCATATTTATCTACTTCAAATTAGTATGGCGCTGATATCCTATTGGTTCACTAAATTTTTCATTAGCTTGAAGAAGGGAAGTCAGGATGAAATGAAATAATCCCCAATGGAAGATAAGAGCACAGTAGAAATTGCTGTGCTTTTCTTGGTGGAAGGGCAATATTTACAGGTTTTATATGAATTTTTAGTATGCATAATATATTTGTATTGGTTATTGTAGAATAAAGGTTTATAGCTGAATATATAAATAACCCAACTAATAACCATATTTTTCCTTCTTTACTTGATTGTCTTTTCGTCGTACACCTATGTTATCCTTATATAAAAGAATAAATGGGGGGAGTCAATGGGTTCTATTGGTAGCCTTTCTAAAATAAAGAATTCCACAAAGATTATTGAAGCAATTGGAGAAAATATTATAGTTGCGGATGAAAATTATAATATTATTTGGATCAACCCGATAGCGGTGGACTTGTTAAATGAAGTTATCTCATTATTTGATTTAAATCATATTGAAGAATTGATTGGAATAAATATGAGTCACTTTCACAAAGATCCAGGTTATCAGATTAATATAATGAAAGAGCTAACTCACAAGTATATATCGCGTATAAATATAAAGGATACATACACAGCAGATATCCATATTAACCCAATAAAGGATGACAGGGCAATTATAGGATATGTTGTAATGCTAATGGACGTAACAACAACCGTACAAGAAGATCGAAAAAAGGAAAAAATTATTTATGCATTATCGTCCCCTATCCTTGATGTCTGGGATGACACATTAGCTATTCCACTATTAGGAATCGTAGATAAAAAACGCATTCAAACCATCTCGGAAAAATTATTGGAACATTGCGATAAAAACGAGCCAGAATATGTCATTATTGATTTTAGTGGAATGACAGAATGGTTTGATGAATTTCTTGTCAGTATACAAGAAATGATCCATATGCTTACGTTAATGGGGATTCAACCTATTTTGGCCGGGATTGGAGCTGAACTGGCGCAAAGATTACCGATCGAGCCTCTTAAAGTTCGTAAATTTACTACAACCAAAGTAGCTATTAAACATATTATCACACAGGAAGAGTAGAGTCGTACGAGCAAAATTATCGGAAATTGGAAAAGGAAGCATCGATTCTAACCCATCTTAAAAAGTTTGAAATGAGTTCAACCCTTTGGGATAAAGGTAAGTCAATCGAGCTTCCTTTTTTAATTGCAATACAACTCTTAAAGTCTAGCTTTAGAGTAATCCTTCCTGCTCATACAAATAGGTATATGGAATATCTAAATAAATATAAAGCTTATCGGAGAGTGGGTAAGCGTACGTACGAATTTGTTCGTTCTTTACAATGTCTGTATACATATCGGAAAGGATCCCTTTCTTCTCGATATTCATCCGAACAATATTTTCAAAGAAATAAGGTCGCCAGCTCCAGTTTTTCTGCTTTCCTTCTTGAAGAAGTTCCCATTCACCTTCCTTATTTTTTTCCGCGTTTGAAGAAAGCTGAATACCCTCCTCATTTGTAATATAAACCCGGAATACAAATTCATCGCATAATTGTCCAATCGTAGATACGATGGAATCATAGTCTTCATCCAAATTAATGGTAGAAAGTGATTTTTTAAATAGGTGATTAATTTGTGTCGTGAAGGTAAGCTGTGCTTCCATTCTCTTGCGTTCAAAATTAACAAATTGCTGAAAGTCACGGTTCATTCGATTCTGACATATCGTTGACTCTACCAAAGTAGGGCTTTCGTTCTTTAAATATGCTCCTTGATAATAACGAACACCATTTCGCCATGCATAGTTTAACTGATTGTAGGAGCTAATTTCTTTAAATAATAGAGTTGCTCCAATTTTACGAGAAAGCATGGTTAATGCATGATGGACGTCACGGTACAAGTGAGGTAACTCGTTTTCCTTAAGAAACCCCGCGTTTACGATAACAATATTCGGTTTAAGCAATACTAAATGATCAAGATTGCCATTACGTTGCCCGACATCATTTAAGGCAATCTGTATCCCAAGTGCATGCATATATTTTATTAGCGAGCTTATTGCTTCCATTTCTTCTGTTATTTCTTCTTCCTTTAACTGAATAACCATTTTATTTAGGGCGATACCTTTATCGGCATAAGCTTGTAAAATAGCAAGTAAGCTTTCACCATTATCGTTATATAGAAGCTTTACCTGATAATTGAAAAATAACATTGGTTTTTCCTCCAATGTTAACCATTGATCCAATACATTTTGTTGAATATATTGATTGAGCTCTAACTGAAATTCTTCTGGAATCGAGGAATCTGAGAAGAACCAGCTTAGCTCTTGGTCTTCATTTGAATCCGTGTCGTGAAAATAAGGAATGACCTCATAGCCAATTACGAGCTGAGAATCAGCACTAAATATAGGTTTATAGTATGGAATTACTTGCTCGAGAGTGAGCAATACCTTTAATGGATCCAACATTCTCGTCCACCTCCATGCAATAAATATAAAATAGTTGAATGCTAGTATAGCCAATAACAATGTAATATTTACACTAGATTTGTAAATTAGGGGCTTCATTTCCATATTTCACCTATTATAGCATAATAAGTGTATAATACATGCTGT
Source organism: Ornithinibacillus xuwenensis (assembly GCF_039614845.1). NCBI lineage: Bacteria > Bacillati > Bacillota > Bacilli > Caryophanales > Bacillaceae > Ornithinibacillus > Ornithinibacillus xuwenensis. The sequence continues at coordinate 12,171 of NZ_JBDIML010000006.1, forward strand.
TGAGGCATGAGATACTCGATAAAATATTCGACATAGTGAGAGGAAATTTTATGTGGATACGTTTCTATAAAAAAAGAATTGCTGCAAATAAGTGCAACAATTCTTTTTTGAATAATTTAATTGTTAATGAATGGCTGATTTGAATTTTCCACCATGAACCTCTTGGGCATCCATAATCGTGATGAATGCCTTTGGATCAGTATCATGAACAATGGATTTTAATTTGGCAATTTCGAGTCGAGTTAGCACCACAAATATAATATCCTTGTCGTGATCCATAAATCCACCTTGTCCGTGAAGCTTGGTAATCATTCGGCCAAGACGCTGTGTAACTGCATCGCCAACTTCTTCGTATTCATTCGATACAATGAGTGCTGCTTTTGTATCTCCTGAGAAGCCTTGTCCGACAATGTCAATTGCCTTTGAGGCAATAAAATACGTAATGATGGAATACATTGCTTGCTCCCAGCCAAGTACAAAGCCTGCCCACCCGAAGATAAATACATTGAAAAACATGACAAATTCACCAACAGAGAATGGAAGCTTTTTGGAAAGTAGGATGCCAAGAATTTCCGTTCCATCAAGAGCCCCTCCATTACGAATTACAATACCTACGCCAACACCTAATATCAAACCACCAAAAACGGTTGCTAATAGTTCATCATCTGTAACTGGCAGGAAGTGATGTAGAGAAGGTTCGATTAGTGCAAGCGCAATTATACTAAAAAGCGAGGATACAAAGAAGCTTTTTCCAATGTGTCGATAGCCAGAAATTAGAAATGGAATGTTGAAAAGAAAGATTAGAAATCCAAAGCTAAGGCTTGTCAGATGATTTACTAGTAGTGATATACCAATGATTCCACCGTCAATGATATTATTTGGTACTAAAAACAATTCGATCGAAATTGCAGCTAGCGTTGCTCCGATTAGCATCATGATATGGCGGAAAATTAAGTGGGCTTTTCGTTCTCTTTTATGTTGTTTTCCCATATAAGTTTCCCCTTCTATTTTAATTTAGACTCTTTCTTCATTATACGCTAAAATTCCTCGTTCATGTTGTTTTGTGTACAAGCATATTCTTTTGAACATTTGACTATTGTGAAAAATATGCAAAAATAAAAGAAGTTATTGTAGAAGGGGGAAGACAAGTGGATATATCGGTGCAGCTTGGAGAGGGGATTTTTAATTTTCGTGTTGGCGTAATCCTAATGAATCAAGAGAGGGTGCTATTACATCGAGGAGAAAATGATGATTTTTGGGCACTGCCTGGAGGACGTGTAACCATGTTTGAGAGTACTGTAGAAACGGCAGTTCGTGAAATAAAAGAGGAGATTGGAGTGGACGTTACAGTAAATCGATTACTGTGGCATACGGAGAACTTTTTTACATTCGATGAGAAGGCTTTTCATGAAATTGCGAATTATTATAAAGTAGATATCTTAAATCCGGAGTCCATCAATCTTGGACATGAGCCGTTCAAGGGAATCGAACAAGGTAGTGACTTAATATACCAATGGTTTCCGATAACTAGTTTGAGTACTATAAATTTGTATCCAGTATTTTTGCGAAATGAATTAGCTAGATTACCAGAGCATCCAAGGTTCTTAACCATCACACAGGAGAACCTGTGATGATGGATTTTTCCTATATCGATACTGTCTGTAGCGATTTTCATAAAGGGACGGTGGAGTCCTTCAGCTTATTACGGGAGATTGAAGAGAATACGATAATAACTGTTATCATCCAAAAGGAAAAGTATATTTTAAAGTTCTATCATGATAGGTATACTACTGCGAATGGGTTGCAAAAACAAGGAGAATTAAGTCTATATCTTAAAGCGAGTGGATTACCCTTTGCAGCTCGTTTCCCAACAAAAGATGGGAAATACTATGGTGAAACTCTCTACGAAGGGAAGAAATCGTTTGTTACCCTAGAAGAATATATGGATGGAGATCCCATTTCAGCTGTTACATTAGAAGATACATATGAGATTGGTAGATTATTAGGGATCCAGCATAAAGCATGTGAAGAAAGTGGAATTGATTTTGGACATGGGACATCATGGAGCATGTTTGGTGGAAATGAAACGAATCAGTTTGGAGATTATGATGAAAATGAGCTTTGTTTTCGGGAACTAATGGAAGCATTAGCAGGAGCACAATATACTCATAAGCTATTATCAGCGATTACGCAACAATATCAACTGTTACGTGAGGAAATAGCTTCTATTTGGCATGAGCTTCCGAAGGGGCCTGTTCAAGGTGATTTTTGTCCATATAATATGGCTAAGAGAAATGGAAGAATTACTGGGATTTTTGATTATAACTTAGCAGGTGATGAAGTACTGATAAACGAATGCTGTGGAGTGGCCGTATATCTAGCCTTTTCACACGAAAAAGTAGCTGGAAACGAACAGAGTCATTTACGTGTCTTTTTGGAAGCATATAGGCAGGAAAGAAACATATCAGTTCTTGAAGAGAAGATGATATCACCTTTGATAAGAGTTATTCGTCCTTTTCGGTATGATCGTGTTGAAAGCATTGTAAGATTAATTGAAGAGGGAAAGGAAGCAGCGGTATTACAGCATTTAGATGAGACTTTGAAAATGATGAATCACCATTATACATTGTAGGAGGTAAGCGGATGGAAGTCTGGTATGCCAGTTATGGGTCTAATTTACTTGAAGAGCGATTTTTAGCATATATTTATGGAAGAACGGCTACTGGTTCTGAACAGCCAGAAGCAGGATGTAAGGAAAAGAAGCCGCCAAAATCAAGTGAATTAATTGATATCAATTATCCACTGTATTTTGCCAAAGAGAGAAGTAAGTGGGGAGCAGGTGGGGTTGCTTTCATTGGTACCGAACGGTCTACATTAGAAACCACTATCGGTCGGATGTACTTAATATCAGAGGGTCAATTTATAGATGTTGTTGCACAAGAGAATAATAGACATGCTATTTCACTAGAATTGGAGTCAATCATAGCTAACGGGTATGCTGATTTAGGATTAGGCTGGTATGATAGAATTGTGTATTTGGGAGATAAGAACGGCGCTCCAATTTTCACGTTCACAAGTAGTACTCCTTTAAGTCGAGTACAATTCACCATGCCTTCTGCTGCATATCTTTCGACTATTGCCAAGGGATTGATGGAGTCAGGTTTAAGCTTGGAAGAAATTATAGAATACTTTCATGATAAAAATGGGATTTCTGGTAATTTGAATGAGAAAGAATTGCAAAAATATATAGAAGGATGATCGAAATCATGGACGATTTCAATCATCCTTTTTCATTACAACTTTACATTTATCTTAGAATTTTTCTCTCCGTTATAATAGAATATCCCTTCCAGTATAGCAGTGTCTGGAAAATCTAGGTTTTCCCAATAATATTTAAGAGCCTCGTCTTTATCTACTACTCGATTTAAGTTTGGAAGGGCAAGAATAGAGGATACGCTTAGATGATAGCCTGCGTCGAGAAATTTTAAAAAGATCCGAAGCTTCTCCAAGGTTAATCGATTTTTCTCCTGGAATACAGCACGGTAAAGGAGTGTCTTGTAGCCACGTAGTCTTGGTGTTCTACAAATCTCATTAACGATACGCTGGCGGTTGTGTTGGATAGCTAGCTCCTTATATTTATCAGGAACTGCATCATCTATTTTATACTTTAAAATCTCTTCTTTTGTACAACCAGTCTTCGCACTAATGTACTTCACATTATGATTGGTTTCCTGTAGTAGCAGGGAAATGTATTCATGTTTGATTTTGTAATAAGCCTTTTCCAAATAACAAGACTGTAGCATTTTCAACGTCCAATCAAGCTTTTTGATATTGTGCTTATCGGTTATGTACACAGGAATTATTTGATCAGATCGGACAGCTTTAATAGTGCTGTATGCTTCCATCCCTTTATATAAAAAGAGCTCTCCATTTTTACCTCGAAAAACATGTAGAAGAGGGCGATGTGATTGCTTTAAAATTCGATATTTAATCACTGCGGTTCTTCCAGTTGGAAGATAGGTATGACGGGCATTAATTTCATGAAACGGAACCCATTCAATTTTAATAAACTCCACATTCCTCAGTCCCTTTCTAAATGGTTTGTATAGGGTATGAGGCGATTGAATTGTCCTATGCATTTGTTATGTTTTTGTAACGAAGATTGGTCTTGAGGAGCTTTAGCTTTTGTGAGTGAAACTTCAGCCTTTGGCAGCAATGCTTCAGCTTCCACCAGCAGACCTTCAGCCCTCCCCCACCAATCTCCCAACAAAAAAAGCCCGGTAAGTACACCCGAGACACAAGCTCTCGTGATGTACTTCACAGGCATCTTGTTTACTTTTTAGAAAATTTAACGAGTAAATAGACGATTGGTGTATCAATGATTGCGATGATAAATTTGAAAACATATTGTGTAAGAATCATTCCGATTAATACGCTTGTTGGCATAATTCCCCAGAATGCAACGGAAATAAAAATGGTAGTATCAATGAGCTGACTAGTCATGGTTGATACATTATTACGTAGCCAAAGCTTTTTCTCACCATGTTTCTCTTTTAGTTTATGAAATAAGCTCACATCTAAATGTTGACTAGCGATGTAGGCGAATAGGCTTGCTAGAATAACGCGGAAACTTCCACCTAGAATTTGCTCGAATTCCACCTGGGATGCAAAGGTTGGGGCTGCTGGCAGTTTAATCGCAATATAAATGAAAATAAGTGCAACAACCTGTGTAATAAACCCAGCGTGTACCGTTTTTCTTGCTGTTTCTTTGCCATATACTTCACCAATTACATCGGTTATTAGATAGGTTACAACATAAACAATTGCTGCGGCAGGCAGCATAAATTCGCCAATACTAAATACTTTTACCCCTAGAATATTAGAGATTAATAGGAGTCCAACAAATAATGCATTTAAATAAATTAACAAGATTATCATGTCCTTTCCAATTGAGAAAAGGAACGCAGCTTACCCTCTGTCAGTGTTTAGCGATTATCAATCTTTTCTGGATACATATCATGATTCATCATACGATGGTCTGCCATCGCTTCATATTTTGTACCAGGTTTTCCATAATTGCAGTATGGGTCAATCGAGATACCACCACGTGGTGTGAATTTACCCCAAACCTCAATATAACGGGGATCCATTAGATTGATAAGATCATTCATAATAATGTTCATGCTATCTTCATGGAAATCACCATGGTTTCGAAAGCTAAAGAGATATAGCTTTAACGATTTACTTTCTACCATTTTCACATCTGGTATATAGCTTATATACACCGTTCCGAAATCAGGTTGACCAGTTTTCGGGCAAAGCGTGGTAAATTCAGGACAATTGAATTTAACAAAGTAGTCACGATTCGGATGTGTATTATCAAATGTTTCTAAAACTTCAGGTGTATAGTCAAAGGCATATGTGGTTCCTTGGCTACCTAATAGTGTTAGATCCGTTAAATCTTCGTCACGTCTTCCTGCCATATTATTACCTCCTTGTACCATTGAAAAAATTAAAAAAGCCATGCCCCTACGGACATGGCTTGAAATCGCGTCATCTGTCCTTAGTTTTTTATAGAGGGTTTAAGCTAAGAACCTCTTCCTGTGTATGAATAACGAATTTATCCATTTCACTCGACTAATTATATAGAGTAAGTAGTAGATTGTCAATGCTAGCTACTATACATTGAATCTCTTACTATTAAACTCTTTTCACTGTTAAAAACAATAATTTAGTTATCGTCCACAAATACAGAATCTACAATCGTTCGTTTAAATGGCTTGCCATTTTGGGTTAAACCTTCGATATCAATTGTAATATTATAGACTTGATTTTTTTCCATTAATGGTAATGTCTTTGATAGGTTTTCCGTACCACTGATGGTAATGGTTTTAGAGTTTTCTGGATTACTAGATTGCGTGATTTGGTAGGTTGCTTTTAATGTTTTTTCCTGTACTTCAGCTGTATTCGCATGAAGGTGATAGGTGAGCTGTTCGGTATTTGGTGAAGTGGATTTTTCGCTAAAGTTTATTTTTCCAGGTGCCTGATAAGTGGTTACTAATAGGTACGCATCGTCGGCTTTCGTTGTCAGTTCTAACTTCCATTCTCCAGCTTCAGGGTTAGTTAAATGGATAACATTACTGATTGCTCCTATGAAAATTCCTTCTTCTATTTTGGTTGATTGTAATGCTGGTCTTTCGATATCGCCTGATGGAGAGATAAGTCTCACATCCGATAAAGAATCAGTTGTCATAAGGTTTAGTGATAGGTCTTTCACGTTATCTTCAACGGTGATGGCTATTTGGTTTTCCTTTGCAGCACTTAATGGTCCACCTTCAATCCATTGATTAAAAGCAGGAGAGTTTTTTTCTACGGAATCATTTGTTGTGAGGATACTAGCGCTACTTAACGTACTGTCGGATAGGTAATCATCAAAAACAGGGAAGGTCTCACCAGTTCGGACTGTTGTATGGTTCCAATCCCCGATTGAAATTAGCTGGCCACCAGGTAGTCTGCTGCTCGTTGCGGTAACAACGCCGTCATTTGACCCGTACTGGGATAAATAAACACCTCCATACCAGGTGGAAGAGAAGGCAGATCCCCAATCGGTTCCTCCTATGGTGTAGTAATCATTGTAATAGGCTCTAGATTGACCGTCTATTTGTGTGCGAAAATCATCCATAAATCCTGTTTGCATTGCATATGTTCCATCTCCTGTTGCCCCTAATAAATCAGCAAGCCATCCTGCTCCCGAACTGTATGCGAGATCAGCAAGCTGTGAGCCATGATGTGGACTAGAAAGTGTAATGACATTGTCTACATATTGCCAGGCACCATAATAGGTGAGGGCTGTTTGTGTATCGACTCCGCCCTTACTATACGCAATAACGGTGATTGGTTTTCCGCCAAAATGATTGGAAATCTCCGCTATTTTATCTGCAAGTAAGGCACCATTATCCCACATATCCGCAGAAGCTCCTCCTGCATCATGTAATTGTACAAATGCAGTCTGATACCCTGCATCTACAGCAGTTTGATACATGTTATTATCATCCCAGAATACTTGTGCAATATTATTTAATCCAGGAACGAACAGTAGAATAGGGGCATTTGGATCTAAATTTGAAGGTGTTGTACCAATATACCATTCACCAGGGGTTTCCGTATTTCCGTTACTTGCTTTACCTGTGATTGTATGTAGTGGTTCGGATGGTTTAATTGGAATAGGATCTGGGATATTTTGCGGGGATACATTTTTGGAAGCAGAAATAGGAATGGATAGAATAAGAACAAGAAACCCAATCAGCAATAATACCGACAAACGTTTAAGCATGATTTTCCTCCTCGAATTTTATTCCTTCTGATTGTATTCTTGTGTAAGGGGATTCATGAAGAAATGAGGTTGGGAAAGTTAAAAAGTCAGGCAACACGAAAAAATAGGTGCCTGACATGCTATTTAACGAAACCATCCCTTCTTTTTAAACCAGAGAATCATTAGGGTACTAATAAACACCATGACTGCGATGATAAGAAAGTAACCGTAATGCCAGTTAAGTTCTGGCATGTTCGCAAAATTCATTCCATATATTCCGGCTATAAAGGTTAGCGGTGCAAAGATGGAGGTGATGACGGTTAATATTTGAATAACTTTGTTTTGTTGATAAGAATTTAATGAAATAAAATTATCACGAATATCATTCGCAATATCTCGATTTGAATTAACCATTTCTGCAAGCTTTAGCAAGTGATCATATATATCTGTAAAATATTCTTTCCTCTCCTCGATGCCGTCTAGATGGTGGGAATTAAGTATTCGATAAAGTAGATCTCGTATCGGATGAATCGCATGCCTGAGTTTCAGTAGCTGATGCCGTAATTCGAAGAGCGTATCCAAGAGAATATTCATGGATACCTGGCGAGGATTTTGCTCAACCTCATTGATTTTGTCCTCTAGTTCGTAAATGATTGGAAAAAAGTTATCGACTACTTTATCAAATATCTCATAAAAAATACGATATTCATCCCAATCATCAAGCTTTTCTAGCTTAATAAATGTATTCCAAACCTGGTTGACTTCATTTAAATTATGCTTGTGAAATGTGACAATATAGTTCTCACCAATAAAGAAATTGATTTCAAATTGATCAAAGTCTTTTGGCCCTAGTGTATGCGTCACAACTAAGGCATAGTCATCATAATAATCCATTTTAGGACGTTGTTGGCCATGGATACAATCTTCAATTGCTAGCTGGTGAAAATGAAGAACGGTATCTAATTTATTGATTTCTTCCTCTGTTGGATTGTTAAAATCTATCCACCACCAAAGGTATTGATCGAAATTTACATCATCAATACTTAGATTCGTAATTCTTTTTTTATGTTCAGTAATTGCGATAACTTGAATCAACAGTTTTACCCCTTTAGTAAAAGACTTCTCACTTTCTTAGCTTGGGCTGTAATGGGTAAAAATATGTTTATCGTGGAAATGCTAGATTGGACTTTTTAATATGTTTGGTGTAATGATATAATATTGGTTGTATTTTTTTTAAGGAGACATCAGGTTTGAAAACATACTCGGTGATAAAGGCATTAAATAATAATGTGATTATAGCGTTAGATAAGGAAAAAGAAGAAGTAGTCTTAATAGGCAAAGGAATAGGCTTTAATAAGAAACGAAATGATTTAATACAAGAGAATACGATTGAAAAACTATTTGTTCTTCGGAATAAAAAGGAACAGGAAAGCTACCTGAAGCTACTTCCTAATATTGATGAATCAACACTTGAGGCAATCATCACAGCGATTGAATTGATTAAACGAAGATCCAATACGATCTTAAATGAAAACGTTCACGTAGCGTTGACAGATCACATCCTATTTGCAATTACTCGATTAATGCGGGGCATGCAAATTAAAAATCCATTTTTAACGGAAACAAAAGTGTTATATCCATTTGAATATGAAATTGCTGCAGAGGTCGTCGACTTTATTAATCATTCCCTTCAGATTCAGCTACCGGAAGGAGAAGTTGGTTTTATTGCGTTACATGTTCATAGCGCAATAACTGAAAAGTCGGTATCGGAATTAAGCACTTATTCTAATCTTCTTGCTCAATTAGTGGATACCATTGAAGAACAGCTTATGATTACGATAGATCGGGAAGGTATTGATTATTCAAGGTTAATAAGACATATTCGTTATACAATTGAACGAGTCCAAAAGGATGAAAAAATGGATGAGCCTATGAAATTAGCAATCCTATTGAAAAGTGAATATCCAGTGTGCTATAATCTTGCTTGGAAACTTATAAAGATAATGCAGCAAACATTAAAAAAACCTGTCTATGATGCTGAAGCCGTTTACTTAACGATGCATCTTCAGCGATTAGTCGTCAAATACAATTCATAAATAATTACGTGTTACTGATTCGATCAGGCATGAGTAGAGATTTTATGAAATTAGAAGATAAGGGAAAGCTATCCCTATCTTCTAATTTCTGTATCTTCTATTCATGCCTTTTTTGTTTGTATGAAGGATATGACATTAGCAGTATGTTTGTTGCCCATATATAAGTTTGAAAATAAATAGAGGAGGATCTACATGTTTAAAAAAGCTTTTGGTGTTTTACAGAAGATTGGTAAAGCACTTATGCTACCAGTTGCGTTACTGCCTGCTGCAGGTCTATTGCTAGGTTTTGGGAATGCAGCACAGCAGGAAACAACACTTAATTATTTACCTTTTTTAAATGCTGATTGGATTCAGCTAACAGCTTCTGTTATGGAGGACGCTGGAAATGTTATCTTTAGTAACCTTGCCTTAATTTTTGCGGTTGGGGTTGCGATTGGCTTAGCAAGCGATGGAGCAGCAGGTCTTGCAGCGCTTGTTGGTTATTTAGTACTAAATCAAGTGATGGGATCATGGTTAGGGGTTACACCTGAGATGATCGAAGCTGATCCAAGCTATGCAAGCGTTTTAGGAATTCCTACCCTACAAACTGGGGTGTTTGGCGGGATTATAGTCGGACTAATAGCGGCGTTTGCCTATAATCGATACCATAATATCGAAATGCCATCGTTCTTAGGATTCTTTGCAGGTAAGCGCTTTGTTCCGATTGCTACTGCAGCATTTTCATTAATAGCAGGTTTACTACTTCTATTAATATGGCCACCAATTCAGAGTGCGATGAATAGTGCATCTCATTGGCTAATTGAAGAAGGAACATACCTGGCTGTGTTTTTCTTTGGTTTTATTAAACGTTTACTTATTCCATTTGGATTACATCATATCTTCCATGCGCCATTCTGGTATGAGTTTGGTTCTTACACAACCGCTGCAGGTGATATTGTACGTGGAGATATGACAATCTTTTTTGCACAATTACGTGATAATGTGGAGATTACTGCAGGTAACTTCATGGCAGGGGAATTTCCAATTATGATGTTTGGTCTTCCAGCTGCAGCCCTTGCAATGTATCATGCAGCTAGACCAGAAAGAAAGAAATTAGTGGCAGGGTTGCTTGTATCTGGTGCGCTTACATCTTTCTTAACGGGTATAACCGAACCACTTGAGTTTTCATTTATGTTTATCTCACCATTACTATTTTTAATTCATGCTATCTTAGACGGTCTTTCCTTTATGATTATGACCGCATTAAGTGTCAATATTGGTTACACCTTCTCAGGTGGATTTATTGACTTTGCATTATTCGGTATCTTACCTGGTAAAGAACCGTGGTGGCTAGCAATATTAGTCGGTATCGCCTTTGGTGTCCTGTACTACTTCTTATTTAGATTCTTTATTAAGAAATTCAATTTAATGACTCCAGGCCGTGAAGCGGTTGAAGAAACGGAGTCAGAATCAAAAGGTGAGGCAGGAGATCTTGCCTATAATGTATTAGGTGCTATGGGTGGACAAGAAAACATTTCTCATCTTGATGCATGTATTACAAGACTCCGTGTTTCCGTCAATGATATTAAACAGGTTGACAAAAACGAATTGAAAAATCTTGGAGCAGCAGGCGTCCTTGAAGTGGGCAATAATATTCAAGCAATATTTGGTCCTCGTTCAGAGATTATTAAAGGGCAAATGCAGGATATTATATCTGGGAAAAAACCTCGTCCAGCTGAAAAAGTTGATCAGGATGGAGAAATTAAGCAACAAATCGAAGAGGTTAATCCAGATGCGTTACGAAATGAATTCGAAAATGAAGAAATCTTAGCACCAATTACAGGTGAAATTCTTCCGATTACAGAAGTACCTGACCAAGTGTTTGCAGGGAAAATGATGGGAGACGGATTTGCGATTAAACCACAGGAAGGTTTAATTGTATCGCCTGTTAATGGAAAAATTATCAATGCATTCCCGACAAAGCATGCACTTGGTATACAATCCGATGGTGGTAGAGAAATTCTAATCCATGTTGGAATTGACACCGTCAACTTAAAAGGTGAAGGGTTTGAATTATTGGTAAATGAAGGAGATACAGTAAAAGCTGGTCAACCTTTATTACAAGTAGACTTAGCCTATATTGAAAAGCGCGCTACTTCAATTGTTACACCAATTGTATTTACAAACCTTAAGGCTGATGAGAAGATTTCCATCCAAAAACAGGGAAATGTACAACGTGAAGAAAAAGATATTGTGAAAATTGATAACTAAATCCAAAACACCGGAATAAGCTTTATTCCGGTGTTTTTGTTAAGGATTTATTTTCAGTCGAATCTTGATAGTAAGTAATAAAATAGTCCGTTTTGTTCGTATGTAAGCGAAGTTATTTCATTTGCTTCTGATTTTACGTTCTCTTCGGCATTTTTCATGGCAACTGCGTGTGCTGCGAGTTGAAACATTGGGATATCATTTTCGCCATCGCCAACAACTAGAAGATTGTCTTTTATAAGTCCATATTCTTTTAGTAATAATTCGATTCCGGTCGCTTTAGAAACATTAGAAACCATGATTTCTACATTATGTAGGGAAGAGGATGACATCGAAAAATCTCTTTCCTGTTTAAACGTATTTAGTCTAGCTTTCCAATCATTAATTTTCTTCGGGCTCATACTAAAGAAATACACTTTAACAATGTCTTGGAAGTTTAGTTCTTGAACCCATTGAATTTTCTTATCGATAGCAGCTGTCCTAGAATTAAATTCATTCGTTAACAATGTTTCGGGTGCCATCGTATGTATTACTTCATTTGTGAAGTATTCCTTATCTAATTCCAATGCAAAACGAGATTCCTGCAGCGGATGTACCTCATAATAGAGTTTTGCTTCTCTTGCTTCAGACAGAACTTGTTGGAGGAGTTGTTTATGAAGAGCATGTTGTGCAAGCGGCTTGGAATCGGTATATGCCCCCATCCCGTTTGCTGTTACATAACCATCCAGCTTTACATGGCTAGGTAGCACGTCTGCAATCTCCTTTTGTGTTCTACCTGTAGCGACAAAGATTTTAATACCTTGTTTTCGTAAATTACTTAGTAAACTTAATAGCTTATCATCTATTGAACCGCTGGGGTCTAATAGTGTACCATCCATATCTAATGCGATTGCTTTGATTTCCATCAGACATTCCTACCTTTCTTATTCAATATACGAGTGCGGCCGCATGTAACTGGCAGAAGTATCCTACGTCAAACTTTTTTATAAAATCGGAGCGTAAGGTTTGAACTGCCGTATAAGTTTCTGTTCAACTAACAGTCAGTGGAAAAGAAATCTCCAGAAGAATGAAGTTCCATCCATTATGTAGTTGTCTTGACTTGGCACTTTTTACATAAACAACTATTTTCAGCATGTATGTGTAGCCATAGTAATAGTATAAGAAAAAAGTAGGTGAATTAGGTGGATTGATGAGCACAATTCATGATGGAATTAGATACATAGATTGGGTTCAAATGTCATTGAAGGCCGTATGAAAGCGTTTTATACTTTAGTTAAGAAGTGGGGGGCAACAACGTGTTTGACCAACGATCTTATTTATTGTTTAAAGAAATCACTTCGAATCATCAGATTTCCAAATCAGAAGTGATGCGCAAATTAGAGTTGACGGAAAGACAGTTTCATTATGATTTGGATAAAATTAATGCTGCATTAACAAGTCTTAATTTACCGGAGGTGGCACTGAATCATCACGTATTTCATATTCCTGAGGAAGTAAGTGGAATGATGAAATCTGGTATTTTATCAGAACTCAATTCCAATATTTTCATTATTTCAGAGCAGGATCGGATATTTGCAATTTATTTATATACCTTTATACGCAAGGAGCCAGTGTCAAACTATCATTATCAGCTGTTGCTTGGTGTCAGTAAAAACACTGCGCTAGCGGATGTGAAAAGGGTAAAGGAACTTTGTCTAGAGTGGAATATGGAATGGATTTATACAAGAGTGGATGGTTATCATGTAAATGGAAGTGAGATGGATAAGCGAAGACTTGCTTCCTATTGTATTGATACCTTGTTAACACAGCCACTTGGAAAGGAAGTCCTACTATTAATCCTGAAAAGCTGGGGCTATGAAAATCGATTAGTTGAAACAAAGGAAATAATTGATGAATTTCTCGAGGAATCTTCAATTGAATTGGTTAAGAGCCGAAAAAATGAAATGATTACAAGACTTACTTATATTTGCTCACGGACAAATATCGGCGAAATATTCTTTAAGGACTATGAGAAGAATATTATTGAAAGGCAAAGTATCTATAAAACCGGTAGTTTGTTGGCGAAACAATTGTTTCCTCAGCGTCATCAAATGGAAAGCTACTTCGTTACCTTGCAGCTATTAATTACCTTACAGGAAGTAGGGAAGGATGAAAATCCAACCTTAAGTGAGTTGGCAGAACGAATTATTAATGAGTTTGAAAAGATCACTTTGTTGCCAATAGAAAGTAAGCAGTTCTTACAGAAGAGCTTATACAATCATTTAGTTCCTGCATTCTTTCGGATTTCATTTAATATTCCACTTATAAATCCACTAAAAGAAAGGATTCAGGAGGAATATCCGGATTTATTTAAATTTGTTCGGCAAGCATTAGCACCATTATCAATGTGGACAGGTCAAATAATAAGTGAAGAGGAAATTGGCTACTTTACCCTTCACTTTGGTGGTCATTTGAAAATTGATAAAGGTCAATCTCAGGAGAAGTTACGGGCAGTCATTATCTGCTCGAATGGAATAAGCTCCTCCATGATGCTAAAGGCACAGTTAAGTGAAATGTTCTCAGATGTGAAATTTTTAAGTGTTCATTCGTTAAATAAATTATCGGATTTGCCAACTAGTGAATACGATATGATTTTTTCAACAGTAGAAGCTACTTCTGTGAAGCCTATCTATGTTGTAAAACCCATTTTATCGCAAGTAGAAAAAAATTATCTAATACAACAAGTTGCCTCTGATTTTCCAAGGTTAAATGTTAAAAACCTATCAGTTGACCGGTTGATGGAGGTTATCTCAAAGTACGCAGACATAAAAGAGGAAGAAAAATTATTTTCCGAGCTAGTAAACGTACTTTACTTTAAAAACACAGATAAAGGGAGATTTTCACCAATGCTTTCAGAATTATTAACAGAAGACATGATTCATTTTACAGATGCTGAATGGAATTGGAAGGATGCGATAGCGAATGCATCAGCTCCATTATTAGAAACAGGAAAAATTGAACAATCCTATATCGATGCGATGATTCATAACGTAGAAGAAGTAGGGACCTATATTCATATTGGGAAAGGAATCGCGATTCCTCACGCAAGACCTGAATCGGGCGTTAATCGAATCGGGATGTCATTTCTAAGGACAAAGCGTCCGGTACGATTATTGGATAAAGAAGAGCATGCCATTGATATCTTTATCTGTATTGCAGCAATTGATAATGAGGCTCATCTTAAAGCATTATCTCATTTAACGAGAATTCTAGCAGATGATAAGAAGCTTCAGCTATTAAAAGAAGCTCAATCAGCTGCTGAAGTTATCAATTTAATTAAAGAAGGGGAAGAGAACTAATGAAAATAATGACTGTATGTGGACACGGATTAGGAACTAGCTTCATGGTAGAAATGAATATTAAACAAGTATTACAAGATTTAGGGGTTACAGGTGTTGAAGTCGAGCATTCTGATTTAAGCTCCGTTGCACCTGGAGATGCCGATGTGTTTTTCCTTGCAAAGGATATTGCAGATGGTGGATCCCATTTAGGTGAAGTAGTGGTATTAAATAATATTATTGATATGGATGAATTAAGAGAAAAAGTAACGAACCTAATGAAAGAAAAAAACCTAATCTAATTAATCACAAATAGGGGGAAGTACAATGAATTCATTTTTAAGTACATTAGTTGATATTTTAAGTGAACCAGCGATTCTTGTTGCGATAATCGCATTAGTTGGATTGTTATTGCAACGCAAAAAGCTTCCAGACACCATTAAAGGTACTACCAAAACCTTTGTTGGTTTCCTAGTAATTTCAGCTGGTGCTGGAATTCTACAAACTGCATTAGCACCGTTTGGTTCCATGTTCCAGGAAGCATTTAATGTTTCTGGGGTAGTTCCAAATAATGAAGCAATCGTAGGCTTAGCACTTACAGAGTATGGTACAAACACTGCACTTATTATGTTCTTTGGTATGATTGTTAATATTTTAATTGCTCGTTTTACTCGCTTTAAATATATTTTCTTAACTGGTCACCATACACTATATATGGCTTGTATGCTAGCTGTAATCATGGCGGTTGCTGGCTTTGACACAGTAGGATTAATTGCAGCTGGTGCTGTTGCATTAGGTATTATCATGACATTATCTCCAGCGATTCTACAGCCATTTATGCGTAAACTGACAGGTAATGATAACGTAGCACTTGGTCACTTCAGTGCTGTAGGTTATGCGGTAAGTGGATTAGTTGGTAAAGCAGTTAAAGGTAAAAAAGAACCTGTTTCAACTGAAAAGATTAATTTTCCGCAAGGACTTGGATTCTTACGTGATAGTACGGTAAGTATTGCACTTACGATGGCATTAATTTATATCATCGTTGCATTATTTGCTGGTCCAACTTTTATTGAAAGTGAATTAAGTGGAGGTACGAATTATCTTGTATTCTCACTAATCCAAGCTGGTAATTTTGCAGCTGGTGTATTTATCATCCTTGCAGGTGTACGTCTCGTATTAGCGGAAATTGTTCCTGCTTTCCAAGGAATATCTACGAAACTAGTACCTAATGCAAAACCTGCACTTGATGTTCCAATTGTATTTACGTATGCTCCAAATGCTGTATTAATTGGTTTCTTCTCAAGCTTTGTAGGCGGTATTGTATCTATGGTCGTAATGGCCTTTACGGGAAGTGTCATTATCTTACCGGGAGTTGTTCCACACTTCTTTACAGGTGCAGCAGCTGGTGTGTTTGGTAACGCAACTGGCGGTGTGCGAGGTGCCGTACTAGGTGCATTTGTCAACGGTATTATCATATCATTCTTACCGGTATTCTTAATGCCAGTACTAGGAGATCTAGGATTTGCAAACTCTACATTCTCTGATGCAGACTTCGGTGTTTCTGGAATCTTCTTTGGTAGTCTAGCAAATTATGCTGGTCCAATTGCTATTGTCGTAAGCATCGTTGTAATCCTTGTTCTAATGGCAATTCCTTTTGGGAAAAAGAAGAAAGCAGAAGTAAATAACTAATAAAATCTAGCGATATGGAGGATGAATGTTATGGCAGCAATGACGAAAGCAATATCCGAACTATCCATTAATACCATCCGTACGCTAACCATTGATAGTGTAGAAGCAGCACAGCATGGGCATGCAGGTATGCCCATGGGTGCTGCTCCAATGGCGTATGCATTATGGAAAAATCATTTAACCATTAACCCAAATAATCCAGATTGGTTTAATCGTGATCGCTTTGTACTATCTGCTGGGCACGGGTCTAATTTACTGTATAATCTTCTTCACCTTTCTGGCTTTGATGTTTCCATAGAGGATTTAAAAACTACTAGACAATGGGGAAGTAAAACACCTGGGCATCCTGAATATGGTCATACACCTGGCGTTGAAGCGACAACAGGACCTCTGGGACAAGGGATTCCAGTGAGTGTCGGTATGGCGCTTGCGGAAAGATACTTAGCAGAAACATATAACCGTAAAAATTATTCGGTTGTGGATCATTATACGTATACGATTTGTGGTGACGGTGATTTAATGGAAGGTGTTTCCTATGAGGCGGCGTCGCTGGCTGGTCACCTTGGATTAGGGCGCCTGATAGTACTATATGATTCGAATGATATAAGTTTAGACGGTGATTTAAACATCTCCTTCTCAGAAGATATGAAAAAGCGCTTTGAGTCCATGAAATGGCAATACCTACGAGTTGATGATGGAAATGATTATAGAGCAATTGAAACGGCAATACAAGAGGCAAAGCAGGAAGAAAATCGTCCAACACTTATTGAAGTAAAAACGACCATCGGCTATGGTTCTCCAAAACTTCAAGGAACACATAAAGCACATAGTAATCCGTTAGGTGAAGAAGAAATTAAGCACACGAAGAATTTTCTAGGCTGGGAATATGCAGAAGAGTTCTATGTACCAGAAGCGGTTTATGAAGATTTCAGTAGTATTCGTGAAAATGGGAAGCAAAAAGAGCAGGAATGGAATGCTCGGTTCACGCAATATGAATTAGAATATCCAGAAGAAGCTTATGAACTTAAACGGATTATTTCTGGTGATCTTCCTGAACATTGGGACAGCAACCTTCCTTTCTTTACTGAGGGAGAGGTACTAGCAACAAGAGCATCAGCAAGTAAAGTGCTTAATGCATTAGCTGATGTATTTCCAGAATTAGTTGGTGGTGCTGCAGACTTAAACTCCTCTACCCAAGCAAAATTAAACGAATATGGTGATATGAAATCAGGGGCTTATAATGGTAGAAATGTATGGTTTGGTGTACGTGAGTTTGCAATGGGAGCGATTGCGAACGGAATGGCATTACATCAGGTAAAGCCATTTGTCAGTACTTTCTTTGTATTTTCCGATTATCTACGTCCTGCAATTCGTCTAGCCTCATTAATGAAATTACCTGTGACCTATGTTTTTACACATGATAGTGTTGCAGTTGGTGCTGATGGACCAACCCATCAACCAGTTGAACATTTAGCTTCATTTCGAGCAATGCCAGGGCTATCCGTCATTCGTCCTGCTGATGCTAATGAGGCGAAGGAAGCTTGGAAGCTTGCAATTACACAGAAGAATAATCCAACAATGCTCGTATTAGGACGACAAGGACTTCCAACCCTTGCGGAGACTACTAAGCTTGCTGCTGAAGGCGTGGCAAAGGGCGCCTATGTTCTCTCAGAATCAATAGAAAAGGCAACTGGTATATTAATAGCCACAGGGTCTGAAGTTGTGCTTGCGCTTCATGCACAAAAGGAGCTAGCAAAGGAAGATATTCATGTGAATGTTGTTAGCATGCCATCATGGGATTTATTTGAACAACAATCGGAAGCTTATAAGGAATCGGTTCTTCCGAAGCATATCGCAAGACGTCTATCAATCGAAATGGGATCTAAGCTAGGTTGGAGCGAATATGTTGGTCGAAATGGAGCTGTGATGAGCATTGACACATTTGGAGCATCCGCACCTGGAGACGAGGTTATCGAAAAGTATGGTTTTACAGTAGAAAATGTCGTTAAATCTTATAAAAAATTATGATAAAGCGACGAAACTTTTATGGATTTTGTCGAAAGATATGGATGTTCTAGTAGTTTTCTATACTATTTTCGCAAAACACCGGTGTTAAAACCGGTGTTTTTTTCTGTGCTTACATCCTTTAGCAATTATCGACAATACCATATAAATACTGGGTTAACGAGTGGTAGGTTACTATTTTACTATCTTTATAGGTTGATTTTCTCATTTCTATCATGGGTTATTGTTTCGTTTTTTTATAAATGTTAACATAATTTAAATTATTAGTAAAAATCTGATTATTTTGCGAAGGTGGGGTCGTTCATGCGATTATATCGAAAAAAACATCGCAGAATTTGGGTAATTTTTGCGATAGTACTAATGGTAATTTCTTTATTTACACCGACAGCATCGCTTGCGGAGGGTTCGCAAGAATTAGACATTAATACCCTTGAAGAAGATTTACAAATAGAAAAGAAGCTGGAGCAGTCAAACTCAAAATCAGTAGATGATTATGAGCTTGAGGTTTCTGGTGAGGATGGGCTGCCTAGGCTACATGATGGTCTTGAAATAGACAAGCCATCCTATGCGGAAAATGAAGCAAAAGAAACTGCCGTAGAAGATAAAATAGTCCTGGATGGGAAGGTGGAGCAAAAGATTTACCAGTCTCTTGAAAAAGAGGATAAGGTAAATGTCATCATTCACATGAAAGACACCACTGCTTCCATGGAAACTAGCAATAGTATTTTCTCAGAGGCAGCAAAAGAAACCAATCGTGAAGAACGTTTAATGATGGTGCAAAATCACTTGCAAAGTGTTGCCGAGAAGTCACAGTCAGAAGTACTGCGTCAATTGGATAGTTTTTCACAAAAAGGTCTGGCACAAGAAATAAAACCACTATGGATCGTGAATGGGATTGCTGCAAGTGTTACACAAGAAGCATTAGATAGTTTATCAAAACGTGATGATGTCGAAAAAATTGTTTTAGAAAAAGTATTCGAGGTTCCAGCGGTATCTGTAAGCGAAACTTCCCCCCGTTTACCAGAATGGGGTCTGGAAAAAGTGAATGCCACAGATGTGTGGGGACGTTACGGAATTGATGGAGAAGGAATTGTAGTTGGTATTATGGATAGTGGTGTTGAAGCTAGTCATGAGGCACTTGCAGGTAATTATCGTGGCCGTGATGGAAATCATCAATATTCATGGGCAGATTTTTCAGGTGATGGCTATGAGATTCCACATGATGGCAATGGACACGGAACACATGTTACCGGTACTGCTGTCGGTGGAGGCGAAGGGGAGCCAATTGGAGTAGCCCCAGGTGCTGAATGGATTGCTGCCAAAATATTTAATGATAATGGTTTTGCATCTGAATCTGGAATTCATGAGGCATTTCAATGGTTTATGGCTCCAGGTGGAGATCCATCCATGGCACCACAGGTAGTCAATAACTCATGGGGTAATTCCAATACAGGTGATACTACTTTTCAGCAGGATGTACAAGCATGGGTTGCAGCAGGTATTTTTCCATTATTCGCCGCAGGTAATGATGGACCAATCTCAAATTCTATTGGGGCACCAGCTAGCTTTCCAGAATCATTTGCAATCGGTGCTACCGATAGTAACGACCAAATTGCTTATTTTTCAAGTAGAGGACCTGTTTATTGGGGAGATAACCGTATAATAAAGCCAGATGTATCAGCTCCGGGTCAGGAGATTTATTCAGCTTGGCCTGGTAATGGCTACCACACAATTAGTGGAACTTCAATGGCAACTCCTCATGTTGCGGGGGTTATCGCCTTAATACTTCAAGCAGATCCTGAGCTGACCGATGATGAGCTAAAGGCGCTATTAAAAGATACTACTAGAACAGAAATTCATATGGGACAATTGCCAAATGGTTTATATGGAACAGGTATTGTGGATGCTTATCAAGCTGTTACGACAGCAGCTTTTGCAGGAGAAGTACACGGTACGATTACAGATGAAAATGGCAACCCAATAGGAGCTACTATTCGAGTTGAAGAAGAGAATTTAGAAGTAGAGGTTCCGGACGATGGTACTTTCCAATTTATCCTCCGAGAAGGGACACATACGGTAACAGTAGAGTCCTTTGGTTATGGAACAGAAGAATTTACGATAACAGTAGAAAAGGATCAAATAGCTGAAGTTACTTGGCAACTACCAGCATCTAATCAATATTCTATTGATGGGGTGGTAGAGACAGCGGATGGTAATCCGGTATCCTTTGCATATGTTCGAGTACAAAATACACCAATTGGTTATGTCCGTACAAATGAAAATGGGGAGTTTACGATTCCAGGTGTTCCAGAGGGGGATTATCAGCTACTTATAACGGGTAAAGGCATAGCTAGTCAAAACAAATCTATTTCCATATCCTCCAATTTAGATATTTCTGTTACCGTATCAGAAAGCAACTTTCAGACGGAGGAAGAATGGAAAACCGGAAACAATAATCATACAAGAAATCCGATATCCAATGAAGACATATCAGTTGAGCATTTAGAAGAAGCATGGAACATTTCTGTTAGTGGGAATGTTGTCTTTTCTTCACCTGTCGTGAATGCGGATACCGTTATCATCGTAACCGAATCAGGCTACGTACAAGCCTTTGATCTAGATACGGGGGATGAAAAATGGACTTTCCGAACTGGGGGCTCTAATAGAAGTACACCAACCATTACGGAAGATTATGTGTACGTAGCAGGTGGTGGTGATCAAATGCTGTATGCATTAGACATCAGTAGTGGTGTCGTTCATTGGAGTATTAACACAGAAAATTTTCCAGTATATGAATCTCCTATCTATGAAGATGGCATTCTATACGTGACATCTAGCATAGATGAGATGACGAAGGTACGTGCATTAGATGCAACCAATGGTAGAACGCTATGGTCTACAACAATTGGGTCTAGCAGTTATTCTGGTGCTTCATTACTTGGTGAACAATTATTTATTGGTAGTGTGGAAACCGGCAATCTTTACGCTCTTTCCAAACAGGATGGAGCGGTTAACTGGACCTTTGAAGCTACAGGTGGAGGTTTCGCTTCGTTCCCAGTAGTGGTTGAAGATACCGTTTATGCATTTAGTACAAACTTCGAAAGTAGTGGCACCTTATGGGCGATAAATGCCGAAACCGGAGAAGAGCGTTGGCATGCGGAGGGTATTGGTGATACACAGGCAGCTTCTCCTGTTGTGTACGAAGATACTATCCTGGTAAGCTCTGCTTCTGCACCGGTATTAAAAGCATTCGATCGCCAGACGGGAGAATTGCGATGGGAAAACAAAAATGTGACGACAACCGTTAACAACGGTGTTGTTTCTAGTAATGGAGTATTCTTCATCATTGATAGCACTTTTTCATTGAAAGCTATTGATGTGTTAAGTGGGGAGCTTTTGGATCAGTGGGCCTTGAGTGGGTCAAGCTCTTCTACACCAGCAATTACGAATGGCCAGGTAGTTGTTGCAACACAAAATGGCTTACAAGTCTATTCTGCTCCGGGTATATTTACTGGAACCATTCAAGATGAGGAAGGCAATCCAGTTTCAGGAACGGTTCGAATAGTCGGAACAGAGGTTAAAGCGGATGCAGACGAAAATGGTAGATTTGAGCTTTCACTTCTCCCAGGTAGTTATCAGGTTAGAGTGGGGAATTATGGCTTAGAGCAAGTTCATGAGGAGCTCGTTATTCAGTCAGGATATCAGGTTGATAAGAACTACCAGCTAGCCCCAGTACAGGAGGGACAGCTTGGGGGGACTGTAGTCGATAGTAGAAGTGGCGAGGCATTGGCTGGTGTTGAAGTAACGGTTCAAGATACGCCATTAAAAACAACAACAGATGAAGATGGTAACTTCCGTTTTGAATCTATATTCGCTGGTAACTATGATGTACGATTCAATGCTAGTGGTTATGTCGATAGTCAGGTGGCAGTCACCGTTCAATCAGGAGAACAGACAGATGCATCTACAGCATTAAACCCTATTGATGTAGCTGTTCTAAATGACTATGAAGCTACCATAACGAATCTATTAAATGTAAATGGAATCCCAGCAGAAGAACGTGATTGGGAGGACTTGCAAGGCGAAGTTTCGAATTACCAAGTTCTCTATCTAAACGGTGCCTACACATCATCAGGCTGGAAGCCAGAAAGATCGGATATGGATGCGCTACTGAACGAGGCTCGTGAAGCGGATGTGAGTATTGTATTTACCGATGTATGGGGACCAAGCTATGGTTCCATTACAGACCTTGTAACACACTATCAGGATCCAGCTTCATTACAGAGTGATTATTCTGATGCCGCCATATCACTCCAACTAAATGAGGAGCATCCAATCTTTGAAGGTTTTCATTCAGGTGATCAGATTCCGATTATGAACGAAGGCAAGGGCTCATGGTTTAATGGATTTTCTGGTCGGAATTTAGCAACAGTATCTAGTAGCCGTCTTGGTGAGGTAGGAACAGGGGTTGCTTATAAAGCTGTTTCGCAAAACAGTGCTCATTTATTACTCGCTAATAATGCAACTGCCTCATGGAATTTACCAACTCAAAACTGGTTACAAGCGCAGCATGATTTATTAGTAAATAGTGTCCAGTACTTGTTAGAGGATGCTTCCTATGGGCAACTAAACGGACAAATCGTGGACCAATCAGGGAATCCACTACAAGCAAGGGTAGAGGTGCTGGAAACAGGTGTATACACTGCTGCGGATGAAAGTGGCCAGTTTGAGCTATTCCATGATGAAGGAACCTTTGAACTAGAGGTTCGCTTAACTGGTTATGAAACACAAGTGATAGAAGTGAGTTTTGAAAATGGGCAACCTGTTACGGAAGAAATTCAATTAGTTTCATCAACTGAAGGGAAATTATCGGGAATTGTTTCCGACTCTATCTCAACAAATCCAATTTCAGATGTACAAGTTATACTTAAAGATACATCCGGTGAAACCGTTCTGGAAACAACTACTGGTAGTAATGGAATTTACGAATTGGAAGGACTTTCTGCAGCGAATTACACCTTGGAGTTTGTTCATGAGGATTATATACTTGAAAAAAACGAAGTAGAAATAAGTGGTCCACCAGTTGAAGTTAATCAAGAGCTTATACCTGAGCCAAGCTTAGCGATTTTAGGAGACCGTTCCTATGGATATAATTTAAAGGAAATATTTGGAGCATATAATATTGATACAACTGATTATCAATCGATTGAATCGTTAACAGAGGAAATTTCCTTCTATGATGTTGTATTTTTCAATGATGAAAGTGGTGTAACATCTGAAAGTCTTCAGGCGCTTGAAAATGCTGCTGATGAACATGGTGTAAGTATTATTTATGGGGACGCTTATTTTTCAGGAGGCGGAATTTATGCATTAAATGCTGCACGACAAGATCCGGTAATTCGAGAGAGTGTGAATGTCAGAACAAGCGCTGCGCAATACGTTATTCGACAAGAGAACCCTATGTTTGGTGAGTATGAGGTTGGGGAGACAATTGATTTGTTAGTCCCAGATGCTAGTCGCGTTGCTATGTTTGATGAGTACTCTGGTTTTGTTTTAGCAGACATTAAGCATGCTGGTAGCGAGGAAGTACATGGTGGTGGTGTTGCCTTTAAACCTCGTACAGCTGATAGCATGGAGCTTCTGTTAAGTGCCCATAGCACAGAAATTGCCCATGATGGTGAGGATTATACAGATGCAGGCCTACAACTGTTTATTGATTCCGTCATTTGGGCTGCTTATGAGGACTTTAATGTATTTCGTGGAAGTGTTCTTGGTGAAAATGGAGAGGCAATTGATGCAACTGTCAATCTTGAAATGGATGGTGTGAATTTAACAGCTGAAACAACAAAGGATAACCCTGATTTTAACATCGCATCAATCGATGGTGATGCACTTGTAACTGTTTCTGCCCATGGCTATGTAACACAAACATTTAACTTATCAATCAATGATTCATTGGAGCCTTTTTCGATTCAGATGCCGTTAAAGGATGATGTTGGGCAGCTCAAAGGGCATATAACGAATAAGACACAATTTGATGCACTTGAGGATGTTCATGTCAAAATCGTAGGCTATCCAAGAGAATCATATACAGATGAATTAGGCTACTATCAGATTGACAATCTAGAACCTGGTACCTATGAAGTAGAAATTACGAAAGATGACTTTTTAGAGGAAGTCCTAACGGTTGAAATTGGACCAAGTGAAGTAAAAACATATGATACAGCGTTACGACCATCACCAACAATTGGTATTATCGTCGATGTTCAATCCTCCTCCTATACGAGCTTAGAAGAATATTTAGGAAGTAAAGGATATCATACTGTATCGATGTTCTATGATGACGTAGATATGCTTCCGGAAGTTGATCTAGTATTCGCAAATTCAGATTATAACAATAGTCTTATTCCGGATGAGGAAACCTTTAAGCGGTTTGTGGAAGCTCTTGATGAGACGGAAACCTCCGTCATCTGGACTGGCCAGTATGGAGGAAAGGGTAGTATTCGTTATCTCTATGAATACTTGGAGGATCCAAAAGAAGAGTATCGTGGAAGTGGAGATGGAAAGCAGACTGCCTATGTAGTAGAAGAACACCCGATATTTGAAGGCGTTCCAGATACCTTTGAATTCCAGCCAGATCGGGGCTACTATTACGGTTTTGATGGTTATTCTGGTACTATATTGGCTGATTATGATAAAGAAGGTATTGAAGAAGACGGCTATATGATTGGATTTAAAGGCCGGACCGTTAATAGTGTAGAAGTATTACTAGGTGGAATGACTTTCGGATATGGATTCCATCCTGGAGACGAGTCATTTGACGAAAATCGAGAAAAAATAATCAATAATGCAATTCTATGGGCAATTGACCATGAAGATAGCTATGCAGGTGAAATACGAGGACAGGTTATGAATAATTTTGATGTGCCAATACAAGCAGAAGTAACGGTTGTGGAAACCGGACAAACAGTGCCAACAGATAATGAAGGTAAATTTGTTGTTGCTTTAGCTGAAGGGACGTATACATTAGCTATTGAAGGCTATGGTCATCAGGAAGCTGAATTTGAAGTCCAAGTTATTAATGGAGAAATTACGGAAGAAAGCTTCGCACTACAAGCGTTATCTGTTGGAGAACTATCGGGTGTAATTCGAGCGAGCTCGACTGGGAATTTAATTCCAGGAGCGATTATTGAGATTCTTGGTACACCTCTTAAAGCTGAAGCAGATGAAAACGGAGCGTTTCATATTGTCGTTCCGGAAGGCTCCTATGAAGTGCGAGTTACAGCTAGTGGCTATCAACCGCAAACTAATACCGTAACCGTTACAACCGGGCAAACCTCAAGTCTTAACCTGATGTTGAATGAATCTCAGGCAATTGCTGTCATTGCCTCCTCATCAAATCACGGTAGATTAACGCCTTTCTTAGAGGAGAATGGTTATGAGGTCGTGGAATTTGACCGTGATGAGCAGGCTCTGGTGAAGGAAAATATTGAGGATTTTGCGCTTGTGATATTTAATGATTCAGGTACAAGTATGAGTGAAGCGGACTTCCAAGGACTAATTGATGCCGCAGACGAAGAACAAGTAAGTATGATCTTTTCCAATCAAATGGGATATGGTTCTATCAATCATTTAAGGGATTATTTAGAGGATCCAAGTGTCACTGATACTGACTTTTTACCAAATGCAATTAAATATGAGGTATTGGAAGAACATCCAATTTTCAGAGGGTATGAGGTAGGAGATCAAATCACAATACTACAAAGACCAGATAGTAACCAACAATATGGTGTATTTGATAACTATAGTGGTACGACAATTGCAGACCTTGTCCATGATGAGGAAGGGCGACTAGGAAGTGGTATTGCCTATGATTTCAGGTCTAGTGGACATGTTCATTTATTACTAAGTAGCTTGTCCGTGAGCTTATATGGTAATCCGGATGACCGCTGGACGGAGGACACAAGGAACCTTTATATTAATGCAGTAGACTGGGCGATTAACGCATCGCTAGGAGAAATAACAGGTACCGTTCAAACAGAAGATGGTGAGCCAATAGCTGGGGCAACTGTACGAGTTGAAAATGAAAATATTTCCGTACAAACGAACGATCAAGGGCGTTATTCCGTTGGTGTAAGTACAGGAGAGCATGTCGTATCCATCTCTGCAATTGGATATGAAACCGCGGAAGAAACCGTTGTTGTTGAAAATATTGGTGATGTGGTTAACTTGAATGTCAACTTGCAAGCATCAGACCGGATGTCTATTTACGGGCAGGTAATAAATCCATCAACAGGTGAAGGTGTACAAGATGTTACGGTAACAGCAAAAGATGAATCAGGCTTAGTAGAATTTTCTACGATAACAGATGAAGATGGTCAATATCTGCTTAACGAGCTTTTAGCAGGAACCTATCAAGTCACCTTTGAAAAAGAGGGCTACCTTCCAATTACGGAAACCGTAGACATTACGACTGGGGAAAACATTGAAGTTAATGTATCCATGAGCTCTTACAATATTGCCGTTCTTGGAGATTATAAAGGCGAAATAAGTAATCTCCTAAATGAAGAAGGTGTAGCAACTGAACAAGTTGATTGGAGTATTATCGACCACGTAGACCTTTATGAAACAATCATTGTAAATGCAAGTGAAGCGGAACCTGCTGATGTAGACGCCCTAATTGCCGCAAGTGATGAGCACCATACGAGTCTTGTGTTCCTAGATACTTGGGGAAATACTGGCTCAATAGCATTATTAGAAGAAGCGTTGGGATATCCAGTATTGAATAATCAAAGCTATGATGAAGGAGAGGTTTTTGTAGATATTGGCAAGTCAGAACATCCGATATACGAAGGGTTTGAAGAGGGAAGAATTCAAATCTTAGCAGAAAGAAGCCCATATGCAACGTTTAAGGATTATCCTGGTACTGTACTTGGCAATCTGACAGTGGATGAGGAAGATAAAGGTGCTTCTATTGCCTATTCATTTAGAAGTAATGAACATATGCATCTACTATTATCACCATTTGCTGTTAATAACATGGTTGGACCGGAAAGAGGCTGGACTGAGGATGGCAAAAAGCTATTCATTCAAGCAATTAAATGGGCTAGAGATGGAGTAGGGCAGCTTCCAGAACCACCAGTATGGAAAAAAGAATATGAGGAGCATCGTTCTGGAAATTCTGTAGTTGTTGGTGGATTTGCAGAGCCAGGAGTAACAATTCGAATTTATCATGGAGAAACGTTGCTTCATGAAACAACAACAAACCCTGGAGGTGTATTCTTAGCGAAGCTATCCTTACCTGAAGGATCCTACACATTAGATGCAGAAGCTGTCAACGAAGACGGAATCGTTAGAAACGAAGAGCCACTAGAACTAGAAATTAGTTCCAAGCAACCTGTACGTTAACAGATGGTGCCAGACGCTATCCAGTCATTATTGGATAGCGTCTGGCATTCTTATGTATATTCTGTCCAATTTAGGTAAAGATTCTAAGGATACAAATTCTTGATTTAGCGTGGTGATACTTGTTGAAATTTATCATTCGGTCTGGAATTAGTCTGCTAACCGTAATGATTATGGCCGGAACTGGATCTGTATTTGCTCAAGTGGAGAATTTTGAGAGGATACCGACTAGCTTAGAGGAGCATAACTGGCAAGAGTATAGTGTCGATTATGACATTATTGAAGTTGGTTCACATGAATATAATTATTGGAAGAATTTTATGAAACGAACTCGAACCTGCCATATTTCTCATCGAATTAAGACGGTAGTATATTATTGTGATATTCATGATCATACAAAATCAGAGACAATACTGGATGAAATAATCCATAGTGAAAAGCATCGTGATGATTAATTTAAGTCAAATCTGCTAGCTAGCGGTGTAATGGAATGCTAGTAACATATGATGAAAACCCAAGAGTTAAGTCTCTTGGGCTATTTTTGTGGATCTCTTCTTGGATCTTTTTCCTCTATAAAACGCTGCCCCTCTGTTTCTTCTCCAAATTCGGTTTGGAAATGCTGCGAGGTAATTGTTTTAAAATGACGTTTGTCTTCCTCGCCTTTTTCTTTCATATAAGCGTGCAATAACGGTTCACACAGTGCGATGAAAAAGGCAGTAAATAAAGAGGTTGTAACGATTGGCATGTCTGTTTGAATGAATAGCGACCCTAACAGGGCAAGTGATAGGAAGGCTAGTCCAAAATCAGCGATTGTTGCGATGGTATTGCCTACACGGGGTAAAATAAGTAAATCCCCAATAAAGTAAGTAATAGCTGTTGTAAGAATACTAACCCAAAATAAATTCATTAAAGAAGCATTATAAAAAATGCCAAAGATTGAAAACACAATAATAATATTGACAATTAGTTTTATTCCAAGTGCCTTAAAATTCATGCGAGGTTAACGTCCCTTC
Source organism: Ornithinibacillus xuwenensis (assembly GCF_039614845.1). Taxonomy (NCBI): domain Bacteria; kingdom Bacillati; phylum Bacillota; class Bacilli; order Caryophanales; family Bacillaceae; genus Ornithinibacillus; species Ornithinibacillus xuwenensis. Next base: position 41,275 of record NZ_JBDIML010000006.1, read on the forward strand.
TTGGATAGTTGCGAGGCATTTATATAGGTGCTTATTTAAATGCCAAGATTTCTATTAGTATTTGGCATTTTCTCGAAAAATATGATATCAATACTATAGGATTTTAAAATGAACTAGGGGGATTATAAATGAAATATTTCGCAGTATTTTTACCGATGAAGGATGAAGAAAAAAGTATTCAATATCGTTCAGAGCATCTTTCCTATTTACAAAAGCTACAGGATGAAGGGTATATTTTTGCTAAAGGACGTTTTGTAGATGGGGCAGGCGGATTAGTCATTTATCTAGCAGATAGCCTAGAGAAAGCAGAAGGTATGGTAAAACAGGATCCTTATGTTCAAACCGGTGCAAGAGGTTTTGAAATCCATGAATGGGAAATGAAGCAGTAATAAAACAAGCCAAAACAATGTCCTACATTGTCTTGGCTTTATCCTTGTTAGATTATCGATTCAGCTAATACCCTCTCGCCATTACTCGTTGGTTTTCTAACATCTGACTAGCAACCGCCTCAGTCAATCGTTTTGCTGTTTTGGGAATTAATGATTTTAATACAGGGTTAACCATTGGTCCCATAATACCTTTTGCTGTCACATCTAGATTACCTGTCATATTCGTTTGGTATTTGGTGATGCTTTTAGCCTCAAAATATCCATTACCGGTTACATTTTCACTGATTCCAGTCAACGTAAAATTAACGCGCGTTGGTTCTTTCCATTCAGTAATATCAATTCGCATGCTCACTGTTTTATGAATTTTACCTAAATCACCTTTAAATTTCCATGTTGATTGTCTTTCATTAACGATCTTATGTTCAATGTATCCGGGCACTAAAGGTGCCCAATTGTTCATGTCACTTACAAAATCCCATATTGTTTCTATCGGTAAATCCAATTCCGTAGAAAATGTACCTCCAGGCATCTAACATCCTCCTAAATTTCTGACTAAACGTGTAGTGGCTTTCTATTGATATTAGACAAGCTACTGAATTCGCAAAATTCACGTTAAAGCCTTGGTTCGTTACACATTAATTCATGTTAATCAGTATATTAGTCATTCGTAAATATATTCGATAAAACTTTGTGAATTTACTGTAACACTTAGCTTTCAAACGTGTCATAGTGGTGTTGTCGAATTTTGTTGAACGAAAATAAATAAATCTATTTCTTTATCATTTATCCCTTCAAAATATCAAAACACAATAAAATTTACTGCGATTTTTAATGTTTATCTTAATATTGCTGTCGAAAATAGGCGGAAAATCTAAAAATGGAAAGTAGTCTAATAAAAATTTCCATGTTATATATAGTAGCAAGGGTTTGGAAGGGAGGTAAAAGCGATGACTTTTTATGATTTTCATGAGATTAAGAGGAAATTGGAGCAACATGAAATGACAATTGTGCAATTAATGGGAATTATCGCTGCAACAAATCGACGATTATCAGAACTAAAAAGCTAATCCTAAGTTCTGAGGAAACTCTTTCTTTATTTCTTCTTTTATCCTCTTGTATCCACGCAAGACCCCTTCAAAGTCAAAGAGCAGTCTATCCTCAGACTGCTCTTGTTTTTTTTATGTAAGTGATTTCTTTTTCAATTACAAAGAAAAAGTGCCGAATCATAGCGAAAGTTGTCACGATTCTTCTTGAGATTGTTGAAGTTACTTGGTAAAATTAGTAGGTATGAATTTAAGGTGATAATGCCTAAACTACTAGTTTTGTTAACTTGTAGAATAACGGTATTAAAGCCACTTAAGAGGAGATAATGCTATGTGCGGTATTGTTGGATTTTCAACCAATACAATTGAAATAGATAAATCAAGTATTATACAAGATATGATGAATACAATTGGACACCGTGGACCTGATAGTGATGGCTATTTTGTCGATGGTAATGTTACGTTAGGTTTTAGACGATTACAAATTATTGATTTAACAACGGATGCAAGCCAGCCAATGTTTAATGAAGATGACTCGATTTCATTAATATTTAATGGTGAAATCTATAATTATCAATCATTAATGGATGAATTAAAAGAAAAAGGTCATGTATTTAAAAGTCAAAGTGACACTGAGGTTATTATCCATGGTTATGAAGAATATGGTGTAGATATTCTGCAGAAATTACGTGGAATGTTTGCCTTTGCTTTATGGGATAAAAAAACAGAGACCTTGTTAATTGCTCGTGACTTTTTTGGCATTAAACCACTTTATTATACACAAAATACTACGGATAACTCATTGTTATTCGGTTCTGAAATTAAATCATTTTTAAAGTTTCCAGGCTTTCAAAAAGAGTTGAACAAAAAAGCATTAAAACCTTATTTGACATTCCAATACTCTGCTCTTGATGAAACATTCTTTAAGGGTGTATACAAGCTACGTCCTGGTCATTATATGATTTTCAAAAATGGGGAAATGGATATTAAACCATATTGGGATGTTAACTTTGAAACAGAAGAAAACACTTTGGAATTTTATGTGGAAAAAATTAAAGAAACCATGCAAGAATCGGTGAATTACCACCGTATTAGTGATGTGAAAGTAGGTTCTTTCCTTTCAGGTGGAGTAGATTCAAGTTATATAACAGCCTTGCTTAAGCCAGATAAAACGTTCTCTGTTGGTTTTGAAGATTATGAAGGTATATTTAATGAAACCAATATTGCTGCGGATCTATCGAAGCAATTAGGCATTGAAAATCATAAGAAAATTATTAGTGCTGATGAGTTTTTTGATGTCATCCCAACGGTACAATACCATATGGATGAACCACAATCTAATCTTTCCTCTGTACCATTGTATTTCTTAGCAGAGCTTGCAAGCAAGCATGCAACTGTACTACTCTCTGGCGAAGGTGCGGATGAGATTTTCGGTGGATATGCATGGTACGAGACTTCAAAGAAAATGCGTGCTTATGAGAAGGTGCCATTTTTCTTACGTCGTGTCGTTTCTAATATCTTTAAGGCACTTCCAGAGAATCGCTTGACTAGCTTCTTTATAAAAGGTGGTCAGAAGGTTGAAGAAAAATTTATTGGACAAGCAAAGGTATTTGAAGAAAAAGATGCATTGAAGATTTTACGAGATGACTTTCAAGATGCCCCAACTCCAGTTGATATCGTTCGCGAATCATACAAAAAGGTTGCCGGCAAAGATAATGTTAGTAAAATGCAATATGTAGATATGAAGCATTGGTTACCAGGAGATATTCTACTAAAAGCAGATAAAATGAGTTCAGCACACTCCATTGAGCTTCGTGTACCGTTTTTAGATAAAGAAGTTATGGAAATGGCAGGGAAGATTCCTGCTCACCTAAAAGTAAATGATATCGATACGAAATATGTATTACGCAAAGCTGCAAATGAAGTGTTACCAGATGAATGGGCGAATCGTCCTAAAGTAGGATTTCCAGTTCCGTTCCGTGATTGGATTAAGCAAGCTAAATATTACAATCGTGTAAGAGAAGTATTCGAATCAGATATTGCTAAAGAATTTTTCCAAGTTGATGAACTTATCAAATTCTTAGATGAACATTATCATGGGCAAGAAAATCGCGCTCGTTATATCTGGACCGTTTATGTATTTTTAGTATGGTATAAGCGATTTTTTGTAGATGTGGATAATGCTGGTGAAGATAAGGCTGTGTGATGAATACGATCATTGTTTCAACTTGTTTGCTTTTGAATTACTGTAACCATAGTAGGGAGTGAACGGACAATGAAATTGATATTACGAAATTCATTCCTTCTATTTCTTTTATTTGCGACGGTCATTATTCTAACAACTCAGGGTGATAGAATATATGCGTTCATCTATGAGCTTTTTGATAAAGATGAGGGAAGACTTACGATAATAAGTGTCGATGCCCAAAATGGTTATCCAATTGTAAACAGTAAATTTCAACTAATTGATGTAGAATCAAATGAGGTAATGCAGGAAATTAGCACGGATAGCGATGGTCTTGTTGAATCGGATGCCTTACCATTAGATTCTAGCGTTAAAATCGTTCAAATTGATGTTGAAGAACCTTATCAATTAAATACAGAATCTCAAATTATTGAAATGAAATCGGAAAAAGAGACAATAAAAATCGAAAATGAGATTCATTCTTCCATCACTGCATTTAAGCGTACAGAAGATAAGCGGATTATCCCAATAGAGATGAATTTGCCGGTGGATGTTAACCTACAAAATCCGGAGCTTCCGAATGGGTGTGAGGTTACCGCACTAGCCTCTGTACTTCAGTACTATGGTTATGATGCTGATAAAAAGGTTTTAGCAACGAAATATCTTCCGAAGGTATCGTTTGAGGTAATCGATGGAAAGCTATACGGTGCTAATCCGAATGAGGCCTATGCGGGAGATCCTAGCAGTGAGAATCAAGGATTCTTCAGCTATGCGCCTCCTATAGCAGAGACAGTAAATCAGTATATGAAAGCAGTGAATGGAAATCATCAACCAGACGATATTAGTGGAAGTAATGCAGAAGAATTACTTGATTATATTAAGCAAGGAGTTCCTGTAATCGTTTGGATTACAATTGATTTAAAAGACCCGTTGTTAAATTATTCTTGGTATCTTAATGAAACAGATAAACGTATTGAAGTACCACGAAATTCTCACACCGTTGTCTTAACAGGATTTAGTGACAACGAAGTTTATGTGATGGATCCATTAAAAGGAAACGTCACTTATCCGAAAGAAACGTTCTTTGATATCTATAAGAAAGCGGGAAGTCACGCGTTGCTTATTCGATGATAAATATATCATAATAGGAAACCTAAACGAAGGTTTCCTATTTTTTATATAGCTTGAGGGCCTTCATCAATGAACTTCAGGTTCAATAACTCAAGGTAATATCAACCACGTTTGGTTAATTATGGTAAATTATTTAAATTTTTTTACTAAACACGCAATAATCAAGTAAAATGTATTTACGAAGCAATATGATATATTATATAATCCTAATGTACTATGACAAAAGAAGGAGGGAATTGCTTTGGAAACAAATCATAATGTACCTATTCAAGATCAAGCAAACGGATTAGCAGTAACATCAATGGTTCTAGGAATTGTTGGTTTAGTATTAGTACTTGTACCATTCTTACCATATCCACTTGGAATTCTAGCTATTATTTTTGGTCTTATTTCTATGAAGAGTCCTTTTAAAAAAGGATTTGCTGTAACTGGATTGATTACTGGTATTGTTACTATCTTATTAAAAGTTTTATTCTGGATTGGTTTTGCTTCTTTATTTGGAATCTAATTTATTACGTAACCATAAAATCTTCCCTATTTATTGATGGGAAGATTTTTTTTGTTCCAATTCAGTTATATTTTGTCTACATACAGCGTAACTGTAAAAGTAACCGTCATTTTAGTAGTATTAGTTAACTATTTATAAGATGGTTTGATATTAAAAGTTTTCATATACTCCTTAAACAGAGTAATGTCTAATAATTCTTCTCTTAAACGAATATTATTATAGTATTCCAATTATACAGAGAAGAGGGATACTTATGAAACGTAATCATAACAAGAAGCTATTATTTAGTATATTCGCGATAATCCTTGTTTTATGTCTGGTCCTATACTTCGTTTATTTTTATATAATAAACTCTCCCTCCAATCAGGCTGAGGAAGCAGTAGAGGCATTCTATACATATGAACAAGACGGTGCATTCTCAGAGTCCTGGGAAATGTTTCACCCACTAATGAAGGAGCGCTTTGAAAAAGGACATTACCTACAAGACAGGGTACATGTGTTTTTTAATCATTTCGATGTTAACACCTTTACATTTACAATAGAAGATTCGGAGTTAATCCGAAATTGGCAAATAGAAGAGGATGCAGAACCCCTTGAGGAAGTATATCGAGTTCCTGTGTCACAATATTTTGAAGGGAAATATGGAAACTTTCAAATCATACAAAATGTTTACGTGACGAATCTAGATGGAGAATGGAAAGTACTCTGGGACTATAAAAAGTCAGAGACTTCTACGGAAAGTGAAGAAAATTAGGTAATCTTCACCTTACCATATCTAAGAATATTTCGTATGATGATTAAAAATAGTTTGTCTACTTTCGATTTTATTTTGAGGAAGGAGGAAAATGATGAGTCAAAAGGTTGCCATATTGATTCTTCATGGTGCTGGAACTCCTGAAAGGAATTTTGCTGAAAAATTAATTGAGAAAATTAAAGCAGGATTTAACAGAAAGCTTCCTCGGAAAAAAGCAGAGCTAGAGCTAGTCTTTGAGCCAGTTTATTGGTCGGCTATTTTTGCTCCAGAGCAGACAAAATTATGGGAGCAGCTTCGGGAATATCGTGAGTTAGATTTCGGGAGGTTAAGAAGATTTGTGTTAGAGTTTTTAGCGGATGCTGTTGCCTATCAACCTACCAGGCTTAAAGATCAAAACTATGATAAAGTACATGCCCTCATTGCCAAATCAATTCAGAAGCTCCGTGAAAAAGCAGGAAATGATGCGCCACTTTGTGTCATTAGTCACAGTCTTGGAACCATTATTGCTAGTAATTATTTTTATGATTTACAGTTTAAGTATCATAATATTGGTCCCGAAACAAAATGGTGTACAAGTAACAATCCACTAGAACAATGCCAGACATTGACCTTATTTTATACAATGGGAAGTCCAATGGCATTGTGGTCTCTGCGTTATATTGATTTTGGTTCTCCTATCTCTGTACCTTCTCCAAGAATAAAAGAATACTATCCCAATTTACATGGTGAATGGTTAAACTTCTATGATAAGGATGATATTCTTGCATTTCCCTTAAAGGGTATTAATGACGCATATGATGATGCTGTTACGAAGGATATTGAAGTAAATGCAGGTGGATTATTCACAAGCTGGAACCCACTATCTCATTTGAAATATGACACGGATAAGCAAGTCATTAAACCAATTGTAAATGGGTTAGTACGTACGTGGAATATTGTTAATAATCGATGACTTTATAAAATGTCCTTTCAAATAAGAAGGGACATTTTTAAATTTTGATTGACAAAAGATAGAGACATATTAAAATATAGATATAAATACAATACTGAATATTCTATCTATTTTGACTTTGATTAACTAGGATTTCACAAAAAGTCTTGCTCAATGACATAGGAAGGAGGGTGTTAGGGGGATTGGCTTCGTTCAAGTAAATAAAAGAAACCTTTGAGAGAGGAGTAACGTAATGGAATTTGGAATTTTGTCCCTTTTGCCACCTGTTCTTGCAATTGTACTCGCGCTCGTAACGAGAAACGTTATCCCTGCTTTATTCGCAGGAGTATGGTTAGGCGCAACGATGGTGCACGATTGGAATCCATTAATGGGTATTTATTCTAGCTTTAGTGAGTTCATATTGCCAAACTTAGGTGATGAATGGAGTGCAACGGTCTTATTATATTGCGGATTATTTGGTGTTTTAGTTGCATTTTTACAGAAAACAGGCGGTGCACAGGCGATTGCACATTCTATTTCAAGACGAGTAAAATCTGATCGAGGTGCACAGGGCTCAACGATGTTATTTGGGATTATTATATTTTTTGAAGATTACTTTAACGCCTTAACTGTCGGAAGTGTAATGCGATCGGTAACAGATAAAATGCGTGTATCACGAGAGAAACTTGCTTATATTGTAGATTCAACCTCTGCACCACTATGCTTATTAGCACCCGTATCAACATGGGTTGTTTTTGTGATGGGACTGATAGGGGCGCAATTTGTAGAGCTTGGGATATCACGTTCCGAGTATGTGACGTATTTAGCAACCATACCTTTTAATTTTTATTCCATCCTAGCATTATTACTAGTAGCAATCGTTATCTTTAAACGATGGGATTTTGGCCCAATGGCAAAAGCGGAGTATCGTGCGAGAACTACTGGAAAGGTATTACGTGATGGAGCAGAACCTCCGTCAGATGATTCCATGCTAGAGGTAGAAATGGTAGAAGGCCAAGAATTGAAAAAACGCAATTTAATTGTACCTATTGTAGTACTTCTTGTCATGATACCACCATTGTTTTTATGGACAGGTGGATTTCCAGAGAATGATTTTGTAACAGCAATTGGAGAATCTAATGGCGGACTATCAATATTAATTGCAGCATTTTCTGCTATAATTGTTGCGATGTTCATGGGAATGCAGCAGAAGTTATTCAAATTCAAAGAAGCAATGCAATTAATTGTAACCGGTTTCAAGAGTATGATGCTTGTCTATATTATTCTAACACTTGCTTGGTCTATCGGAAGTGTAACGTCTGAGTTAGGCACAGCGGATTATATTGTTGGATTAGCAGAGCAAACGACAACTCCTGCTATAATACCAGTATTGCTATTTTTAGTGGCATGTGTCGTAGCATATACCACAGGAACCTCATATGGTACGTTCGCCATTATGATTCCGATTGCCATGCCGCTTGCAGATTCCATGGATATTTCCATGCTACTTGCAATTGCCGCGGTATTAAGTGGCGGAATTTTTGGTGATCATTGTTCACCAATATCCGATACAACGATTCTATCCTCAGCAGGAAGTGCAAGTGATCACATTGACCATGTGAATACACAGATGCCATTTGCCATTACCGCTGGTATAAGTGGTATTGTATCGTTCCTAGTAGCAGGATTTACAGGTTCAGCACTGCTATCCTTAGCGGTTGGAATAGTGGTACTGGTACTTCTTGCTTATATACTCCATAAGAAGTGGGGGAAAGAATACGCAGCTGAATACAAACTCTCAGCATAATACCAAAAAAGGGGGCGGTTTTTGTCCCCTTTTGTCATGTACTATTATAAAAGTACTAACTATATACCTGCGTATACGTTACATTTGACTTAGACTGTGCTAAGCTAATCCTAGAGCTAGAAAAGCTGGTAATAGACTTCTAGTATATTGATCAACTTCGGTTTCCACCTTTTTAGTTATTCTAAAATAATGGAGGAATTTTCATGGGTCATAAAGTAAAAATGCGAAAAAGTGGCCGGAAAATTGAATGTAACGATCCGCAGTATCATTACAAACGAAAGGTTTGGAATTCACATGTTGACCGATACCCTTCCATCATTTTTGAGTGTAAAACAGAAGCTGATGTGATGGAAGCGGTTAAACATGCAAAAGAAAAAGGCTTAAAAATTTCAGTGCGAAGCGGCGGTTTTCATCCTGCTGGATTAGCTGTTCAGGATAACGCTGTACTAATTGATCTATCGAATATGAATGATATTCAGGTAGATGAGGTTAGTAAAGTTGCAACCATTGATGCTGGGGCTAAGATTTCTGAAATTGATCAAATTACCCAAGAATATGGTTTAGCAATTCCATTAGGAATGGTTTCAACGATGGGGGTTTCTGGACTAGCTCTTGGAGGTGGATTAGGTTATTTACGTGGAATGTATGGCCTAACTAGTGACAATATCGTCGGGGTAAACATTGTAACAGCAGCAGGAGATTTACAATATGTAAATCGATTTAATCATGCTGAGTTATTCTGGGCAATTCGAGGGGCAGGAACTAATTTTGGTGTTGTAACAAAATTTGAGTTTCAGCTACATCCGGTTGGTAAAACGATACTTGCACTTGATGTGATTTATGATTACAAGGATATTTATCCTATCCTAAAAAAAGCCGATCAATATAGAAGAACAGCAATTGATGAACTTTCTTTTCATTTCATCATATCCAATGGCATTACAGCTGGATCCAGTATACCGAAAAAGGGGATACGGTTAATTGGCATGTATGCAGGGGATCTAAACGTGCAAGTGGAAGAAGAAGTCATTCGGCCATTACAGGAACTGGCTAAACCAGTACTAGACAATACAGAAGTAATGTCTTATGTGGATGTACAAAAGAAATTTGATTCCTTTGTTCGGGAAGGATTAGGGATTGAAGGGATATCATTATTCTTTCAAGAATTAAGTGAAGAAGCTCTGAGTATTTTACATAAAGAGTTTGAGAAAGCAAGAATTCCAATAACAATACACTTATTAGAGCTTCACGGACAGGTAAATCGTATTTCGAAATATGATAGTGCTTTCACCATACGCGATGCTGGCTATTTACTTATTATCGAAGCGGAAATACGAAGTCATCCTCATCAAACCAAGCAGTGGATTAATAGGATTTATAAGAAGTTACTTCCCTTCTCATATAATCAAGCATCGTATTTAAATAGTGCCAACAACAATGATGAAGTTGTTCAAAATTCATATAAAAATATCTATAGTCGTCTAGTTGCCTTAAAAAAAGACTATGATCCGGAAAATCTATTCTGTTCTACTAATAATTTACTATAAAAGTGAAAAGGTAGGCTGTCCATTGAAGTGTTAGCTACACTTTAATTTTCAGCTTACCTTTTGCTATATAATCTCCATAATTCGATTCATCAATTGACTACGATTCTTTACGTTAGCCTTTTTATATATTCGACTTAAAGCCTTTTTAACTGTTATCTCGGCAAGATATAACTCATTTGCGATTTCCGTTATTCGTTTATTCTCTAGTAATAATGCCATAATTTCTTGCTCTCTATTAGTTAAGGAAAATTCCTCTATTAATAATTCCAATTCCTTTTCCTGTGAAAATCCATTAAGAAATTGTTTGAGGTATGGGATTAGTTTTGTTCCACTAATATCCAGCACATATGTAGGAGTTGATTCATGCTTACAATAATCATAATGATCTGCTCCGGGGACCTTTTGAAATCCAAATTTATGTAGGAGATCCTGAAAGAGATCCAGTGGTGTTGACGTAACAACTTTCCCGCCATGAAATAATAATGGAAATAAGCTATATAATACGTAAGAGCGGATATAGCTGTCAGAGGGATCCTTATACTCCAAATAACGAATAAAGTGCCCAGCTGTTTTATCACTTGGAACATGAAAATATGCTTTTTCTTTTTCTGTTAAGTTCTTAAAGTAAGATCGAGAAACAGGTTCGTTTTCTAATAAACTTATGGTGGATTGGTTAATAGGGACAATAATGGAAATTGCTAATGTTTCACCTTCATTGTTTTTAAGTAACCTTGTACCATCATACCCGATTTTTTGGACGTATTCCGGTCCAATCATTTCAAGTTCACGTTGGTTATGCTCTAGAGGGGCATAGAAATGAAAGGAAGTATTGGTGGTACGATGATAAAAATCAGCCTTGCTTTTTGTAAGATTTGCCTTTACATAACCAAAAAACGCTTCAACCTCATGAAAGTTATATGGACCAACCGGCTCTAAATACAACGAAGTTTCTTTAATTGAATTTTGAAAAAAGATGGATTGAATTAAGTCATCTCCAATATGGTAGAAAAACGATTCAATATCCTCTTTTTTCTGATTTTTGATTATACGGTGATAATAGAACTGAATGATTTTGTTCGTTACCATTTCAAATCGTTCCGGGTTTCTTGCTTTTAATTCTACTTGAATGGCATCACGAATTAGCTCATGAAAACTCCAGCCCTTTCTAGTTTTCTGAATAAAGGATAGGGCAATAAGATCATGAAAGAATTGATTTGATATTTCATGATTTAAAATCTCTGCTATACAATTTTGATCAAACTCATGGAATAATGCTGCAATTTCTATAATGCTATACAATTGTTCGTTTTTTACTTCGTTTAACCATCTTTTTGTTAAATTCGTTAGTATCTCAGATGTGTTTTTTAGGAAGGGTAATTCTTGATTGCTTGCAAATGTACTCATGGTTGCAAGAGATAGGGTTAGTGGATGTCCCTTTGTAAATTGCCAAACCCTCTTTGCTTCTCTTGGATTTGAAATGCCATTTTTCGATAAGTAGCTTAATGTCTGGTCATAGCTAAATGGTTTGAGTTCAATTTGCTTGGTAACCTTTCGCCAAGCAGGTGATTCAATCCATTCACCTGTAAGCGGCTTTCTACTAGCTAATATGATATAGCAATTCGAAGATAATTTACGTAAAAATGCATTTCGAAACCATCTGTCTAACTCATCCATTTGCTCATATGTATCAATTGCTATCACGACCCTCCCTGTTAAATTCTTTACGAATTCAAGGCAGTCTTGTACGGATACAGAGGGCATATTACTTTCAGAGGGTTCGAAGGTTGAAATGAGACAGGAATGAAAATATTCAATAAACGCTTGTGGTGTGTTTGAAAAATCCTGACTGTCTAAATAAATATAAGGTAGATTATAATTTGCAGTAACCCTAGAAAACTCCTGTAATAGAAATGTTTTTCCAATACCACCATTCCCATAAAAATGAATGATATTATATTCCGAATTATTTAGTTGGGTGTATTCATGAAAGAACTTCAATTCATCTTGTCTACCAATGAAATATGATTTTTCTACTTCTTGGATTACTTCGTTTATTGCTCTATTTTCTTTTGAAGCACCTTCACTTTCGGTCAATTACGTTCCTCCTTTTATGGATAAAAGATAGAAAAGTCTTACAATTAAAAATATATAGTAGGACTTTCGTAGTGTCAAGACATATGTGAAGTGTGTCTGGTTGAATAGAAAACAGATATACTCATAACCTAAAATAGAACAGAGAAATCTGTTCCATGAAACCCTCAGAGGAGTGATCAGTTTGGCAAGAAACAATAATAAATTGTTAGTGCCAGGTGCAAGAAACGCAATTGATCAGATGAAAGAAGAAATTGCAAACGAACTTGGTGTTCAACCAGGAGCGGACACAACTGCACGTGAGAACGGATCTGTGGGTGGCGAGATGGTCAAAAGAATGATCCAAATCGCTGAACAAAGTATGCAAAACGGAAATCGTTAGCATACGAAGAAAAGGCTCCTAAAGGGGCCTTTTCTTTATATATTAGAACCAGCCATTAGTCAAAAACTTCTAAAATATTTCTAGGCTCCCTATATTATAGAAGTAATGGTATGTATAGAAAGAGGTATAATAAATCCCCATTTCTATTATAAAAATAGTATGATAAATTTAAAATATGCGATAAAACAGGGAGGATACTCGTTGACTAAGATATCATTGAAAACAAAAATACTAGTACTGATAGTTGGGCTAATTATATTAATAACGATTTCCTTAACTGCTATTTTCGCGTTCTATGAGTCAAAGGATATCGAGAAACAGATTGGTGATCAGGCTTTAAATGCAGCAACTACGATATCTGTCATGCCGACTGTCATAAGGGCGTTTGAAACGGAGAATCCTTCATCAATTCTTCAGCCAATTGCTGAAGATATTCGGGAATTTATTGGTGCAGAATTTATTGTTATAGGTAATGCTGAAAGTATTCGCTATGCACATCCAGATGTTGAAAAAATTGGCTATAAAATGGTTGGTGGGGACAATGATAAGGCGTTAATTGATGGAGAATTCTATACATCGAGGGCGATAGGGAGTCTTGGACCTTCATTAAGAGGAAAAGCACCGATTTTTAATACAAATGGGGATATTATTGGAATAGTTTCAGTAGGATATATGGTCGATGATATTCAATCCATTATCTTTGATAAGCTAATTAAGATAAGTGGCTCAGCAATCATTGTAATTATATTAGGTATATTTGGTGGTGTCATGCTTGCGAGAAATATTCGGAAGGATACCTTTGGACTTGAGCCTTATCAAATCGCTGCATTATACCATGATCGTAATGCCATTCTGTCGTCTATAAAAGAAGGTATTATCGCAATTGATCCACAAGGAAGAATTACCATGATGAATGAACCTGCTAGGAAAATGCTCGGACTAGAGAATACGAGTGAAAATCAAAGAATTGAAGAAGTATTTCCGAATACGAAAATGTATGATGTATTGAAGTCTGGTAAACCAATGAAAGATGATGAGATGAAGTTACATAATCGAATGGTTATCGTGAATCGCACGTTTATACGGAATGAAGCAGATGAAATTGTTGGTGTGGTAGCTAGCTTTAGAGATAAGACCGAAATTAATGAAATGATAACCACATTGTCTGAGGTTCGAAAGTATTCTGAGGATTTGCGTGCTCAAACACATGAGTACACGAATAAGCTATATGTTTTATCAGGTTTACTTCAGCTAGGGCATTATAAGGAAGCGATTGAGTTAATTCAAATTGAGTCAAAATCTGCTTCTACTCAGAATAAGATATTACTAGAGCAAATAAAGGATCGAACCGTTCAAGCAATTCTATTAGGGAAGATAGGAAAAGCGTCTGAGAAAAAAATAGACTTTCAAATTGATCCAAATAGTTATCTCGAGGAGCTGCCTAAGCATATTGACATAGCGAAATTGATTACGATAATAGGGAATCTGATTGATAATGCAATTGAATCTGTAGAAGCCTCAGAAGTAAAGGAAGTTATCTTTTTTGGTACAGATTTAGGAGAAGATATTGTCTTTGAGATTGCAGATACAGGTGATGGGATATTGGATGAGGATATTAAGAATATCTTTGAACTAGGCTACTCGACGAAGAGTGGTAGCGAACGTGGTTATGGTCTAGCGATTGTTAAGGATACAATAGCAGATCTTGAAGGTCAGATTGAAGTTCATAATCAACCAAGTGGTGGGGCTGTATTTTCTGTGTTTATACCAAAGCTAATACGTTAGGGGGAGACGTATGATTCATGTCATGATAGTTGAAGACGACTTTCGTATCGCCAAAATACATGAAGAGTTTATAAAAAAAGTGGATGGGTTTAACGTTGTAGGTAAGGCACTAAATGGACAAGAGGCTGTTCATTTAGTTAAAACAAAAAAGGTAGATTTAGTAATTTTGGATGTATATATGCCTGATAAATTAGGTTCTGAAATAATAGAACCAATTCGTAGTCTTGATTCACAAATAGATTTTATCATGGTTACTGCTGCAACAGAAACGGATTTAGTCCGTGATATTCTTCGGAATGGTGTGTTTGATTATATCATTAAGCCTGTAAAAATGGAGCGTTTTATTGAGACGTTAGAGCATTATCGGGACATGCAGATGAAGCTGGATAAGAATATAGAAATTGATCAATCCTTTTTAGATGAATATTTTGGTCATGTATCGGAGGCGGCGATTACGAAATCAACTCCAAAAGGAATCGATCCCCTTACGCTCGATAAAGTTGCAGAGACGATTCAAACCATAGATAAAGGAATTACAGCAGAGGAAATGGGAGAGAGAATTGGCGCTTCTAGAACCACAGCAAGAAGATATTTAGAGTATTTAATTTCAACTGGAAAAGTAATAGCTGAACTTGAATATGGAATTGTAGGTAGACCTGAACGTAAATATCATGTTGTTAAATAATTTTATGGTAAACGTGCGCATAACAATGCACGTTTTTTTTAATTCCCCGTGAACAAAATGAACAAAAAGAACTTTTTAACGTTATTAGCCATTATTTTGAAAACGGTTACATAACAGACAAGTTGATTTATAGTGAAATACAAGAAATTATTATCACTTATTTAGGGGGATGGATTTAATATGAAAAAGTATGTGGTTATGATAGCCATAACGATCTTAGTTGCTATTTTAGCGGCTTGCTCATCAGATGAAACATCTGGTAATGAGAAAGCTTCAGGTGATTGGAAGCCAGAACAAGCAATTGAAATTGTTGCACCAGCTGGATCTGGTGGGGGTTGGGATACTACCGCAAGAATGGCAGCAAAGGTATTTAACGAAGCTGGAATCATTGAAGAGGATATTGGTGTTGTGAATAAGCCAGGTGGTGGCGGTGCTGTAGGCTGGGCGTATGTTGCTGGTTTTGATGGAAGCAACCATAATTTATTTGTTGCATCACCACCGATTCTATTAGTTCCTTTAAATGGGCAATCTGAGTACGGCTATGAAGATTTTACACCAATTGCGAATGTAATCGCAGATTATGGTGCATTTGCAGTTCGTGAAGATGCACCATGGGATAATTTAAATGAATTATTTGCAGATATGAAAGAAGATCCAGAAAGTATTACAGTTGTAGGGACCTCTTCTCCTGGCAGTATGGATCACATTCAGTTCGTACAAATTGCGAAGGCTTCCGGTGTTGATGTAACGAAGATTAAGTATGTAACGGATCCGGAGGGTGTTGGTTTAACC
Source organism: Ornithinibacillus xuwenensis (assembly GCF_039614845.1). Taxonomy (NCBI): domain Bacteria; kingdom Bacillati; phylum Bacillota; class Bacilli; order Caryophanales; family Bacillaceae; genus Ornithinibacillus; species Ornithinibacillus xuwenensis. The sequence goes on from NZ_JBDIML010000006.1 coordinate 57,305, forward strand.
CAATTATTGAACGGAAGTGTTGAAGTCTTTTCTACAGGTGTTGCGGAAACAGTTGAGCAGGTGAAGGCGGGTACGATAAAAGTACTTGGTATAACAGCAGAAGAAAGGCTATCAGGAGAGGTATTAGAGGACTTCCCAACTGCAATGGAACAAGGAATAGATGCCTCCTTTGTAAATTGGCGTGGTTTCTTTGGACCTCCAAACATGGATGATGCTGCAGTTGCTTACTACGAAGAAAAATTTAAAGCTTTAAGTGAATCAGATGAGTTCGCAGAAATTCGAAATCAATATGGTTGGAATGAAATGTACATGAACAGTGAAGAATATCAGTCTTTCTTAGCTGAGCAAAATGAAACGATTTCAGCATTACTAGATGAGTTAGGGTTAGGAAAGTGAGAATTATAGTATTCTAGTTCTCATGTGAAGTCAATGATTTATTTCATTGGCTTCCATCTGTTTTAATCACGATTAGACTTTATAAGGCGGTGAGTTGATGTTTAGAACGTTAAATCAGCGGATTAGTGGTGTATTACTTATATTAGCAATCGTTTACCTTTTATTAGCTTACCAGCTGCCATCATTTGCCTATACGGAAATAGATGCTGATGTAGTTCCAAAGGGTTTAGGGTATATTTTAGTAGCACTTTCTATTGGTCTGTTTTTTTCAAAAGATTCGGAGACAGATGAGCAAAAGGCTAGAAGAAAGATACCTAAAAAGGACATCTTGATATTATTAGCAGTATTTGCATTTGTCTTTGTATATATTTTCTTTTTAGAAATACTAGGCTTTATCGTCACAACTGCTATTTTTATTTTTGGATGCTCATGGTTTTTGGGATATAGGAAATATCTTGTAGGTGCGTTAGTGGCTATCTTATTTCCACTATTCATGTATCTTACCTTTACACAATTTTTAAAGATCAATCTTCCACAAGGAATATTGCCATTTTAGAGGAGGGTAGCATATGAATGCAATTGAAGGAATGCTAACGGGATTTCAAGTGGCATTTAGTATAGAGGGTATTATGTTTGTGTTAATCGGAGTTCTTGTCGGTACGTTCATCGGTATGCTACCTGGACTTGGACCAATTAGTGCAATTGCGGTTATGATTCCGATAACCTTTGGAATGGATCCTGCACCTGCTCTTGTTATGATGGCAGGTGTATACTATGGAGCAATCTTTGGAGGATCGACTTCCTCTATATTATTAAATGCACCAGGAGTCTCTGGTACTGTAGCTACAGCATTTGATGGGTATCCGATGGCACAGCAAGGAAAGGCTGGTAAAGCTCTTGCGATAGCAGCTATATCCTCGTTTGTAGGTGGGACAGTAAGTGTCGTGTTATTGATGCTATTCGCACCAATGCTCTCCAGTGTTGCAATCTCATTCGATCCACCAGCATATTTCGCATTAATGTTCTTAGGTCTAACTGCCATTACAAGCTTGTCAGAGGGTTCTACCATAAAGGCATTAATATCTGCTGTTGTTGGTTTTATGGTTGTTACAATAGGGATTGATCCACAAACAGGAACACAGCGATTTACATTTGGCAATGTGAATTTATTAGAAGGAATAGATTTCCTAGTCATTGCATTAGGTTTATTTGCCTTAGCAGAGGTATGCACATTAATTATTAATCGGAAGGATTTATCTTTTGATAATAAGCATAAACTAGGTAGTTTGAAAATCTCTAAGGAAGAATTTAAAGAAATGAGAGGTCCGATGACGAGACAGTCCTTTCTAGGGTTTATATTAGGTGTTTTACCGGGTGCTGGGGCTACGATTGCTTCGTTTATCGGGTACATCACTGAAAAGCGTATTTCCAAAAAGCCGGAGGAATTTGGAAAAGGGTCTGTAAAGGGTCTTGCTGCACCTGAAACTGCTAATAATGCTGCAACAAGTGGTGCTTTTGTTCCGTTACTAAGTTTAGGGATTCCTGGTTCAGGAACAACTGCTGTCATGCTTGGTGCATTTTTAGTATTAGGTGTACAGCCTGGCCCATTATTAATGACGGATCGTCCTGAGATATTCTGGGGAATCATTGCAAGTATGTACATTGGTAATGTGTTTTTACTAATATTAAATCTACCATTGATTCCATATATCTCAAAAATATTAAAAATACCTCGTCCACTTTTGATTTCGTTAGTGATTATGTTTAGTATAATTGGGGTTTATGCCATTAGCTTTAATACTTTTGATTTATATATGTTACTGTTATTCGGTGTAGTTGGATTTTTAATGCGACTATTTTCATTTCCTGCACCGCCCTTTATTTTAGCGTTTATTCTAGGAGGAATGATGGAGCAAGCATTCAGACAATCCTTAACGATTTCGAATGGAAGCTTTATGGTATTTGTCGAAAGTCCAATAGCACTTTGTCTCCTGATTTTAGGATTATTGTCCTTTGTTTTTCCTATGATTGGTTATCTTCGCAGATCAAAGAAGACAAAGCAAGGATGAAAGTAATTTAGAATGAACTTCATTTGAATAAAAGACAATGCTATACCTATTTGTAGGTATGGCTTGTTTTGTGTTCTTAAGGTTTGGCGTTCGACAACAGTCTATAATGGATTTTGAAACAGGTGTGTTTTCGAAAAAGGACCACTATGTGCATGGTATCTTATCTAGTATCTTCTTTATGTTTGTTGCTGTGTTTGCTGCATTCTTCTATTGGTGGTGAGGAATAGTTAAGTTGAATAAATTTGCATATAGTAAGGTATAAAGTAAAGCTAGGAGGATATTAAATGAAGCCAATTATTGGTGTTGTTACCTCCACCGAGGTAGAGCAGAATGTCTTTTATACATCAGCAGATAATGTCGAAGCTATTTTAAGAGCGGGTGGGTTACCTGTGTTACTTCCTTATCTTCAACATAATCAAGATATGTCAGAGATTGCTAGTAAAATAGATGGACTATACGCTACAGGAGGGTATGATATTGATCCGACCTTATTTGGAGAGGAACCACACCCAAAACTAGGTACAATTATTCCGGGAAGAGATATCTTTGAAGTGAAAATAATGCAGAAATTACTAGCGCTAGATAAGCCAATATTAGGAGTATGTCGGGGTAGCCAAACGTTAAATATTGCAATGGGTGGTGATATGTACCAAGATATTTATTCTCAGATTGACAGTCAATTATTGCAGCATCAGCAGCAAGCACCAAAGGAACACGGCTCCCATTTTGTTGATGTGGAACAGGGAACACTATTGCATCGATTGACCGGAAAGGATAGACTGAGAGTGAATAGTAGACATCATCAGGCGAACAGAAATGTTATTGCGCCACTTCAAATATGTGGAACTTCAAGTGATGGTATTATTGAAGCAATTGAAAGCATGGAACATCGATTTGTCCTTGCTGTTCAATGGCATCCTGAGAGCATGTTAGGAGCTAATGATGAGGATTCTGGTGCGATTTTTCGTGGATTTATTAACGCTTGTAAAACGGATTAGTTTGATTTTGTGAATCTAGTTGGCCACTTTAAGTAGTAAATAATACTAAGAAGCAGCTCGTTAAGCACAACAGCATTCGGCTAGGAAAGGAACATCCAATATGAAAATTATTGATACACATTGTGATGCATTATTTAAAATACAACAATCTAGAAGAAGGAATGAGCCCCTGAATTTTACCAATTCACCTTTGCTTAATACTAATCTAGCATTCTTAAAAAAAGGTCAGGTTCAGGTGCAGTTTTTTGCGATATTTATCATGCCGGATGTTCCATTTGATGAAAAATGGCAGCATGCTCTCGAGCAAATTGATATCTTCTATACAGATGTACTAGGAAACCATCCGGAGATGAAGCATATAAAAAAATGGGAGGAATTCGAGCAATTAAAGGATGGTGAAATTGGTGCAGTGCTAACACTTGAAGGGGCTGATGCTTTTGGAAATGACCTAGCAAAGCTTCGTATGCTTTATCAGCTTGGCGTTCTATCAATCGGGTTGACCTGGAATAATGCAAATTTATGTGCCGACGGTGTTGGTGAGCCACGAGGTGGTGGATTAACGGAGCTAGGGAAGGAAGTTGTTTTATTAAATAATCAACATGGTGTATTCACGGATGTATCCCATTTATCGATTCAAGCGTTTTGGGATGTAATGGAAACCGCAGAATATCCAATTGCAAGCCACTCGAATGTTTATGAATTATGTCAGCATCCGCGTAACTTAAATGATGCCCAAATAAAAGCAATGTTTGAACGGGATGCGATGATTCATGTTGTGTTTTGTCCATATTTTATTAATCATAGGCGAACAGATGCATCAATTAGTGATTTGATAAAGCATATCGATTATTTATGTGAGATGGGTGGCGTCCGACATATTGGTCTTGGATCAGATTTTGATGGGATCGCTTCCTATGTTACAGATCTAGAGGATGCTTCGAAACATCAAAACTTAATCAATGCGTTATTAAAGCATTTCACTGAAGATGAAGTAAAGGGCTTCGCTTCTCGAAACTTTTTGAACCATCGCCCAAGTATGACGCTTTAATAAACGTAAATAGTTAGTAAATGAGGATGGTATGATTTCCATCCTTTTTTTTATGCATAAACAAGTTTTTCGGTCATATAATGTTATGTTATTAGGAATGTTTTCACAAAGTGCTGCATATGATGGTTTGTAGAGTATCTTTCCTAGTATTGCTCGGAAAATACTGATGTGAATTTGATTCACAATTCGATTAGGAGAGGATTATGCAGCTATGTGTGGAATTACCGGTATTGTGAATTGGAAAAGTTATGTCCGAGAAGAAAAAGAAACGTTAGAGAAAATGACAGAAACGTTATCTTTAAGAGGACCAGACGATACAAATATTTGGCTTGATACATTTGTCGGGTTTGGACATAAGCGTTTGGCTGTTGTTGATTTGGAAGGTGGAAGGCAGCCGATGCAGAAGAAAGCAAATGGGAATACTTACACAATTGTATATAATGGTGAATTATATAATACGGAAGATATAAGGAAGGAACTATTGCAAAGAGGTCATGTATTTCATACATCGTCTGATACGGAAGTATTATTAACCGCCTATATAGAATGGAAAGAGGATTGTGTGAATTACCTGAATGGTATTTATGCATTTGGCATATGGGATGATGCCAAGCAACAGTTGTTTATGTCGCGTGATCGGCTTGGTGTAAAGCCGTTATTTTATTTGGAGGATGCGGAACGATTTTTATTCGGATCAGAGTTGAAAGCTATTTTGGCGCATCATACAGTAAAAGCAGAAGTAGATGATGGCGGTTTAGCTGAGATTTTCGGACTTGGTCCTTCTAGAACTCCTGGCCATGGTATATTCAAAGGCTTTAAGGAACTACGTGCTGGACACTCCTTGACGTTTTCCAAAAATGGCTTAAAGGTTTGGCGATATTGGAATGTAGAAAGCAAGGAACACTATGATTCGGTGGAGGATACGATAGAGCGTGTGCGCGAACTATTTGTAGACGCGGTACAGAGACAATTAGTTGCGGATGTTCCGGTATCTACTTTTCTATCAGGAGGAGTTGATTCTAGCGCAATTACGGCAGTCGCTTCCGAATATTTTAAGCAAAAAGGTAGAGGTACTCTTACGACATTTTCAATTGACTACGAAGGAAATGATAAGTATTTTGTTGCTAGCAAATTTCAGCCTACTAGTGATAGACCGTTTATTGAAAAGATGGTAAAGGAATTCTCGACCAATCACCATGATGAAGTCATTGCAGGAGGAGAGCTAGCGCAATACTTGAAAGAGGCTGTTGTTCTCCGAGATCAGCCGGGGATGGCAGATATTGATTCTTCTTTACTTTGGTTCTGTGAAAGAATAAAAGAGCGTACGACGGTAAGTTTATCGGGTGAGTGTGCGGATGAAATATTTGGCGGGTACCCTTGGTTTCATGACCCAGATTCAGCTAATGGTGGATTCCCATGGGTTCGCTCGTTAGACTCTCGAATTGATTTACTACTGCCAAAATGGCAAGAGAAGCTAGACTTAAAGACTTATGTACACGATCGTTATCAAGAGACCATCGCTGAAACACCTCGCTTAGATGGTGAAACGAAGCAGGATGCCCGAAGACGCGAACTGTTTTATTTGAATATGCACTGGTTTATGCAACAGTTATTGGATCGAAAGGACCGAATGAGTATGGGTGCAAGTCTAGAGGTTAGGGTGCCATTTGCAGATCACCATCTAGTAGAATATGTGTGGAATATTCCATGGGAAATAAAGATGTTTGATAATCGGGAAAAAGGAATTCTTAGAAAGGCATTGGAAGGAATTTTACCAGATGAAATACTATATCGTAAGAAGAGCCCATATCCAAAGACATTTCAGCCTGAATATACAAAGCAGGTTGTAAGCTGGATGGAGGATATTATAGCTGATAAACATGCACCATTATTTAACTTTCTAAGTAGAGAAAAAGTAGAAGCCATTGTCCGTAGTGAAGGTAAGGAATTTAAGGATCCTTGGTATGGTCAGCTGATGAAGGGACCACAGCTAATTGCCCATCTTTGTCAAATTGATCATTGGTTGCGAACCTATCAGGTTGAATATAGTGGTTAAATCCAATAAGAGAAGGGTTAACGATTAATCGTTAACCCTTCTCTTATTTATCTATCGTCCTATATTCACTGGAATATTTAATGCCTTTTTTAAAAGAAATGGAATGTATTAAATCACCTAGGAATATAGTGTAATAGAAAAATTGGTACTTGCTTCCCTGGCAAAAGATAAGCCAATTTTCCTAAGTGGATTGATTCATTACTATTTCGAAAAGGGGTGTTGTGCAAGATGTCAGAATTTACGGCAGAACTGATTGGTACGATGATTTTAATTATTTTTGGTGGTGGTGTAGTAGGTGGAGTTGTTCTAAAGAACTCTAAAGCAGAAGGAGCTGGCTGGATAGTTATTACAGTTGGCTGGGGACTAGCGGTGGCGATGGCTATCTATGCAGTTGGAAATATTTCAGGTGCTCATATTAATCCGGCTGTAACGATTGGGTTTGCGTCTGTAGGGGAATTCCCTTGGGATAAGGTGCCTTTATACATTACTGCACAAATGCTAGGTGCTATAATTGGGGGAGCAATTGTTTATTTAGCATATCTAGCACATTGGCGTAAAACAGATGATCCTGCAACAAAGCTGGCGGTATTCTCTACCGCACCAGCAGAGCGTAGTATGTTTGCAAATTTCTTGACGGAGACTATCGGTACTTTTGTATTATTAATGGGGCTTATGTTCATTGGTGCAAATTCATTTACAGATGGACTAAATCCATTTGTTGTTGGGTTACTAATTGTTGCGATTGGTGTGTCACTAGGTGGTCCGACTGGATATGCCATTAATCCAGCACGTGACTTAGGTCCAAGAATTGCTCATGCGATCCTACCAATAGCTGGTAAAGGGGATTCAGATTGGGGGTATTCCTGGATTCCTGTTGTAGGTCCGATATTTGGTGGTGTCTATGGAGCGGTCTTCTACCAAGCGATTTTCCTAGGAAACTTTACAGTATTATTCTGGATTACAAGTGTGATAATGTTACTAGTTATTATTGGAGCTGTGAATGAAGACTTTCATAAGCAAGGTGCTCGTATAGCAAAGTAATAGGGAAAAACAAAACCTGAGAGGAGTGTTAAGATGGGAGATACATTTATTTTAGCATTAGACCAAGGTACGACAAGTTCTCGAGCAATTCTATTCAACCAAAAAGGTCAGATTGTCGAAACTGCTCAAAAGGAATTTGAACAGTTCTTTCCACAGCCAGGTTGGGTTGAACATGATGCAAATGAAATCTGGACATCAATTTTATCCTGTATTGCAGAAGTATTGCGTAAGGCTGATGTGGAACCGAATCAAGTAGCGGGAATTGGCATTACCAATCAACGTGAAACTACGGTTGTTTGGGATAAGAATACAGGCAAACCGATATATAAAGCGATTGTGTGGCAGTCTCGTCAAACAGCAGATATATGCAAGGATTTGATTGAAAGGGGTTACAATGATTTATTCCGAGATAAAACGGGCCTATTAATAGATGCTTATTTCTCCGGTACCAAAGTAAAATGGATTCTTGATCATGTAGAAGGTGCTAGGGAAAAAGCTGAAAATGATGAGTTGTTATTCGGGACAATTGATTCATGGCTTGTTTACAAGCTTTCGGGTGGAAAAGCACATGTAACGGATTACTCGAATGCATCACGTACGTTGATGTTTAATATATATGATTTGCAATGGGATGACGAGCTATTAGAATTATTAACCGTTCCAAAAAGTATGCTACCAGAGGTCAAGCAGTCTTCAGAAGTGTATGCACATACTGCGAATTATCACTTCTTTGGTCATGAGGTACCAATTGCTGGAATTGCTGGTGACCAGCAAGCAGCACTATTTGGGCAAGCATGCTTTGAAACTGGAATGGCAAAGAATACGTATGGAACAGGCTGCTTCATGCTTATGAATACTGGGGAACAAGGTGTGAAATCCGAGCACGGTCTTCTCACAACACTAGCATGGGGTGTCGATGGAAAAGTAGAGTACGCGCTTGAAGGTAGTATTTTTGTGGCAGGCTCAGCAATTCAATGGCTGCGTGACGGTTTACGTATTATCGAAAGTGCGCCAGAGAGTGAAGCCTTCGCAACAAAGGTTGAATCAACCGATGGTGTCTATTTAGTTCCAGCATTTGTTGGATTAGGAACACCATATTGGGATAGTGATGCACGTGGTGCAGTTTTCGGCATAACACGTGGAACATCAAAAGAGCATTTCATACGTGCAACCTTGGAATCACTAGCATATCAAACAAGAGATGTATTAGATGCCATGATTGCCGATTCTGGGATTGACCTGAAAACACTTCGTGTGGATGGAGGAGCAGTAAAAAATGATTTTCTAATGCAATTCCAAAGTGATATTTTAGGTGTACCAGTTGATCGGCCAGTAGTACAGGAAACAACAGCTTTAGGTGCTGCCTATCTTGCTGGTCTGGCAGTAGGCTATTGGCAGGATAAGGAAGAGATTGCAAAACAATGGCAAAATGAGAAGACATTTGAGAATACGATGGATCAAGAGGATCGTGAAACGCTTTATATTGGATGGCAAAAAGCAGTAGAAGCAACGAGAACATTTAAGCGATAAGCCGAAACTTATTTAGGGGGGAACTATTCCCCTCTGAATGTAAGTTGAACAGATTCTGGCAATACGAGAAATCTAAATACAATAGGCAATTCTCCGATTTCATTTTTACTGGAATCTCGTCATATGCCAAAAAAATTTAATACGTTTACTGGAACGAAGACCCTACCAACTTTTCTTGTGTTAGGGTCTTCTTTTCTACTAAACGTAATATAGTGAACTAAAGGGGGATATAGCATGAAGAAAATTATTAATGATCCAAACCAGGTCGTTCAAGACATGGTCGATGGTTTAATTGCTGCAAATCCTGATTCATTAAAACAGGTTCCGAATACGTTTGTTGTAGCGAGAGCGGATGCACCAGTCGCTGGTAAGGTTGCCCTTGTCAGTGGTGGGGGAAGTGGCCATGAGCCAGCTCATGCTGGCTATATTGGCAAAGGCATGCTTGATGCTGCGGTTTGTGGCGAAGTGTTTACGTCACCGACTCCTGATCAGGTATTGGAAGGAATAAAAGCAGTTGATAGTGGAAATGGTGTTTTGTTAGTCATCAAAAACTATACTGGTGACGTCTTGAATTTTGAAATGGCTGCAGAGCTTGCAGAAGCAGAGGGCATTCAAGTAGAAAAGGTAATTGTAAATGATGATGTTGCCGTAGAGGATAGTTCATTTACGACAGGAAGACGAGGAATTGCTGGCACAGTCTTTGTCCATAAGATTGCAGGTGCAAAAGCAGATTCAGGAGCTAAATTAGAAGCGGTAAAGGCAGTAGCAAATAAAGTAGTTACTAATGTTCGCTCTATGGGAATAGCTTTAACACCATGTACAGTACCAGCCGCTGGAAAGCCTAGCTTTACATTGGAAGATCATGAAATGGAAATTGGTATGGGTATTCATGGGGAACCTGGCATCGATAGAACTTCAATTGCTTCAGCTGATGAGATTGCAACTACCTTAACCGAGAAGGTTCTGGAGGACTTTGATTTTTCTGGAGAGGTTGCCGTACTTGTGAATGGATTAGGAGCAACACCGGAGATGGAATTATACATTATGAATAAGAAATTACATGAAATTCTATCAGAAAGAGGCATAAAAATTTATCGAACATATGTTGGAGAATATATGACGTCACTTGAGATGGCAGGTTGCTCGGTATCCTTATTAAAGCTTGATGATGAGTTGAAGGAATTATTAGATGCAGAATCTACTGCACCTGCTTTCCGTAGCTAAGAAAGGTGTGATTCCATGGAATTAGAAATACATGACTTGATAAAATGGTTTGAAATTACAAATGAGAGAATACAACAACATAAAGATTATCTTACTGGATTGGATCAGCCAATCGGTGATGGTGATCATGGAATAAACATGGCAAGAGGGTATCAAGAGGCAGTGACGAAATTATCTCAAGCGGAGTATCAGGAGCCATCTGAGGTACTAAGGGATGCATCCATGGCACTACTTTCAAAGGTTGGTGGAGCATCTGGCCCATTATATGGTACCGCATTTCTAAAAATGTCATTAGCGGTGAAGGGGTTAGAAACAATCAATGCAGCATCTTTGGTAAATGGATTAAGTGCTGCTTTACTAGGTATCAAACAACGTGGAAAAGCAGAAGCTGGTGAGAAAACGTTAGTCGATGTATGGGGTCCGGTTGTAGACTATATTAGTAGTGAAGAATCTAATTTACGTGCTGAAGATTTAACGAGCCAAGCAAGAATGGCAATGGAACGAACGAAAGAGATGATGGCAACCAAAGGTAGGGCATCCTATTTTAAGGAGAAATCAATCGGGCATATTGATCCTGGATCTGCGTCTTCTTATTATGTCTTTGCGTCATTAGCAGAGGTATGGAAGGAGAAGACTTAGGATGAAATATGTCGGTATCGTTTTAATTTCCCATAGTTCTAAAATAGTAGAAGGACTAAAGGATATTATTAGACAGGTCATTCAGGAGGTACCAATTGAAATAGCTGGGGGAACTGATGACGATGAGGTTGGAACTAGCTTAGGTAAAATTATGAATGCGATACACACCGCAAACGTCGGTCGAGGGGTACTCGTATTCTATGACCTTGGCAGTGCAAAGATGAACGCGGAGATGGCACTGGAAATGGGAGAATCTAGTAATGTCAAAATAGTTGAAGCCCCTCTAATAGAAGGAGCTTATGTAGCCGCAGTTGAATCCAATATGGGAAAGGATTTAGAAGCGGTATATAAGGCAGTGCTACAAGAACTTAGCTGATCCAAAAATGAAAAGGTATCGAGCCAGAATGCTCGATACCTTTATCTCTACTAATATGGTACGTATTGACCGGTTGCTTCATCATAGTAATACCACAAGCCATCTACCTCATCATAGTAAGACCATGTTTCATAGAATTCGTCGTAGTAATACCACAAATCTTCCACTTCATCATAGTAGCTCCATTCACCAGTTTCTTCGTCATAGTGCATATTTTCATCTTCAAAGGGATCATAATACCCTTCATCTGAATACTCACCCTCATAAGATTCTGCGCTACCTTCCTCATACGGATCTTCTTCATAGGATTCAGAGTATTCTTGATCATACCAGTCATCATAATACGAGTTATCTTCTTCCATGTACTCCCAAATGGCATCTCCGAATTCTGACCAGAAATCTTCATATTCATATTCCCAGTAATCGTAATATTCTTCCTCGTCAGCATATTCTCCACCATCAAAATATCCTTCACCTTCATTCCAGGAATCACCATAGATATAATCACCATTTACATCGTAAAATTGTGCGAGTATATCTGCTTCACTCATCGGTTGATTAATCCAAGATTCGATAAGAGGTTGGACGGTGTATAATGGAATACTAAATCCAATGGATGCATCCTCAATACTCTCTGCGGAATTAATCGCGACTATTTTTTCGGTGTTTTTTGAAATCAAAGGACCGCCACTACTACCAGGTGAAATCGGTGCTGAAATTTGATATAAGTTCTCATAAACGTAAGGATCGATAACAAAGCTTCGATTCTTTCCAGTTAGATACCCCATTGTAGCTGTATTCTCTAATCCAAGAGGGCTACCTAATGCTATTATTTCTTCTCCGATTTTAGAAGACTCCGAGACTTCCATCGGGAAAGGTTCTTTTCCAGCTAAATCTGGAACATTAATAACGGCAACATCAGTTTCATTAGAATAGCCAATTACTGTACCTTCATATTCTGCACCATTTATGGTCTTTATATATACTTGAGTTTCTCCTTCAACAACGTGGGCATTGGTAACAACTGCTCCATTTCGGTTATATAAGAAGCCAGACCCTTGGCTATACTGTGTGAAAATTGTATAGACAGTTTCCTGAGCAGAAGCAATAATATCGGTTAGTTCATTTTTTTGTTCATCTTCTAATTCCTTTTTTTCAGATATTGGAGTAGAAGCATCCTTTGTAGCAGCATTGATTTCCGTACTCTGTTCTTGTGTGCTTGCTTCCTCTGATGCGATCTTATCTGGAAAATCGGAATAAACGCTAGTAACAAAAAAGATACTACCAATAATCGTCCCGACTACTAATAATGATAAAAAGATGATAGTATATTTGTTTAATTTACCCTTGTGTTTAACACCACAATATGGACAGTAATTAGAATTTGGCCGTCTCTCTTTGCCACAAGATTGACAGTGCATATGCTAACTCCTCTTTTCGTTGTTATAATACTAGTATTATAGCACGTAAAAGCGACATTTTAAGTAAGTTTTTAGATAAATAGTATTTAAACAAGCCGCAGTAGTATTATTATGATTATCGTTTATACCTATATATGCGTTATAGTTTGTACCCAGTGCGACTTTTAAAACGCTTTAGAATAACCGAGCTTTCAACACGGGTTATCCCTTCAACTGAGTAAAGTTCATTATTGATAAAGGTCTCTAATTTTTGGAAATCCTCCACTAATACATGCATATGTAACGTACTAGGTCCAGTCATTTGATAGATGCTCGCTACATTTTGATTGTCAGCCAGGTTTTGGGCAACTTCTTGTAGCTGTTTCGGTTCAACATCCACCTCAAAAAAAGCAGATACTTTTTTACCCATCTTTTCCGAATTGATCACCACAGAGAATTTTTCAATAATTCCTTTATCCTTTAGATTCTGAATCCGGTCTTTGACTGCAACGCGTGACAGTCCGACTTTTTCTGCTAGTTCTACATAGGAAAGTCTTCCATCCTCGGATAATAGCTCCAATAACTGCTTGTCTATCTCATCGTACTTCATCAAACCAGCCCCTATGATTTTTGATACTATTATAGAAGATAAATTAACAAAAAGAAAGTTAATTGAAGAAAAATAGATTAAAAGTAAAGTGGATAACGATAAATGGTTTATTAACGAAGATTGATAGATTGACATTAACAAATTTATTTCGTAATATGAAATAAAATTCAGAAGAAAATAAAAGGAGTGTGTCCCTATGCTTTCATTTGATCATCAATCATATCCTTATGCTACTACGAGACATTCTACATATGGGAAGAATGGTATGGTGGCTACATCACAGCCATTGGCAGCACAGGCTGGCCTCGAGATATTAAAAAAAGGTGGAAATGCAATTGATGCAGCTATTGCAACTGCAGCTTGTTTAACGGTTGTCGAACCTACATCAAACGGGATTGGTGGAGATGCATTTGCACTTGTATGGACAAAGGGTGAGTTACATGGATTAAATGCTAGTGGTAAGTCACCAAAGAATATTTCCATTGATGCAGTGAAGGAAGCAGGTCATGAAGAAATTCCGACACATGGTTGGATTCCAGTAACGGTACCGGGTGTTCCAGGTGCTTGGGCGGAGCTTTCTGAAAAATTTGGTAAGCTTCCATTGGAAGAGGTATTAGAGCCTGCTATTCAATACGCTTCTGAAGGATATCCAGTATCACCAACATTAGGAAAGTTCTGGAATGGTGCATATAAATCCTTTAAGCAAAAATTAACGGACGAAGTTTATCAGCATTGGTTTGACACTTTTGCACCGAAAGGAAGAGCACCCCAGGTTGGTGAGGTGTGGTCATCGGCAGGGCATGCAGAAACCCTACGCGCAATTGGAATGACGAATGCGGATTCATTCTATCGTGGAGAATTAGCTGAAAAGATAGCAAAATTTTCTAAGGAAACCGGTGGCTATCTAACTGCAGAAGATTTAGCAGAATTTAAACCAGAATGGGTAAAACCAATTCATGTAAATTACCGTGGTTATGATGTTTGGGAAATACCGCCAAATGGTCAAGGTATTATTGCTTTACAAGCGTTAAATATTCTAAAAGGCTTCACCTTCTCTGAGAAAGATTCTGTTGATACGTATCATAAACAAATTGAAGCAATGAAGCTTGCTTTTGCTGATGGTCAAAAATATGTAACAGATGAAAATCATATGAAGGTTTCCGTTAATGAGCTGTTAAGCGATGCCTATGGTGAAAAGCGCAGAAGCTTAATTGGAGAAGAGGCACTACTTCCTGAAGCTGGAGACCCATCATCAAGTGGTACCGTATATCTGGCTGCTGCTGACGGTGAAGGCAATATGATTTCATACATCCAAAGTAACTACATGGGATTTGGTTCTGGGTTAGTGGTACCAAGTACTGGGATAGCTCTCCAAAATCGCGGGCATAATTTTTCTATGGATCCCAATCACGTAAATGCGCTAGAAGGTGGAAAGCGTACGTATCATACAATCATACCGGGCTTTATGACGAAAGGAAATATACCAATTGGTCCATTTGGTGTAATGGGAGGATTTATGCAACCACAAGGGCATTTACAGGTTGTGATGAATACCGTTGACTTTGGACTAAATCCACAAGCGGCACTAGATGCACCTCGTTGGCAATGGATGAAGGATAAAATTGTAGAGGTTGAAAATCGCTTTCAACATCATGTAGCACAGTCCCTTGCTCAAAAGGGTCATCACATTAAAATTGCCCTGGAGCCGAACAGCTTTGGACGTGGTCAAATTATCTGGCGAGATCCAGAGACTGGTGTTTTAGTTGGTGGTACAGAGTCAAGAACGGATGGAACGGTTGCAGCTTGGTAAATCGGGAATGAAAGGTGAATTTGCATTACGATGAAAACACAATGGCAGTTATTTTTAGCTTTTTTTCGAGTAGGAATACTTGGCTATGGTGGTGGTCCAGCCTCTATTCCACTCGTTCATAAAGAGGTTGTTGACACGTATAAATGGATGCGTGACGAGGAGTTTGGCGATATGCTTGCATTAGCCAATACACTTCCAGGGCCAATTGCTACAAAGCTGGCAGGTTATATTGGTTATCGTGTCTCTGGTGTTATCGGGATGTTAAATGCAATACTCGCAACAGTATTACCAACTGTTGTATTGTTGATTGTCTTATTGTCTACACTAGCATCCTTTAAAGATATTGACTGGGTGAAAGGCATGACTGCAGCAGTAATACCAGTGGTCGGAATGATGATGGCAACCCTGACTTGGCAATTTTTTGATAAGGCAAGAAAGGGAATGGGATGGATACAGACAATTCTATTGACTGTAGCTGTCTTTGTCTTTCTATACATTTTGAATGTTCATCCAGGAATCATTATCGCAGTGTTAATTGCAACTGCATTATTGATTCGAGATAAAAAGAAAGAAAAAGGGGTGAAATCATAATGCTAGTTTATTGGGAAATTTTCATGGCATTTTTCATTCCTGGTATTTTGGGATATGGAGGCGGACCTGCTTCCATTCCATTAGTAGAAAACGAAGTTGTTGTGCGCTATGGTTGGATGAGTGTCCAGGAATTTAGTGAAGTGTTAGCAGTGGCCAACTCCTTACCTGGTCCAATTGCAACCAAGATGGCGGGCTATATTGGCTATGAGGTTGGCGGTGTTTTTGGAGCGGTTATCGGTGTATTTGCAACTGTGGCACCATCCTTAATTATTATGATTGCACTACTAGGTGTACTGTATAAATTTAAAGATTCTCCAAAAGTAAAACGACTGACGTTATTTGTACGTCCAGTAATCGCTATTTTATTAGGCTTAATGGCTTGGAGATTTTTCTTTGAATCGTATGAAGGAATTGGGCTCGTGCACACCGCAATCATTGCAATAGCAAGCTTCTTATTAATTGAACGGATAAAAATACATCCTGCCTTTGTTATTCTGGGTGCATTTATTTATGGTGGAATATTGTTATAAGGTTAATAAAAAACTACGTATTCGTAATGAAATACGTAGTTTTTTGTTTCAGTAAAAAAATTATAGGGTTATTTCAATGAACTCTCGATCCTCAATAACCAAATCATATGGATCTTTTATCTTGCTCCAACTGAAACTTTTTCTATCTGAAATTGGACGGTCCTCTTGACCACTAATACATGTATAGTACTCAATGATACCGCTCTCCCGTATTGCAACTTCTAGATACTGATAAAGTAGACTTAAGCATTTCCTTTCATTTGGTGATCCTGTAATAGAACGTGGTTTAGGAATAGCATTTGAATAGGCAGTAACCTGGTACTCAAAACTTATGTGCTGACATAATGAAACTCGCTTTTTTAATACAGAATCATAATTATTCTCAAAGTAAAGATGCGTAAAGTCATATTCAGTCCGGTAGACGTTAGGTTTGTCAGGAGATATAGGGCTTTGGCCGAATGCCCCTGTTGGTAGTTTTACAGGTGAAGCCAGATACAGGTATTGTGTCATGATTTCTTCCCCTTAATTCCGTAAAACGATATTATTTGACTAGTCCAAGCTGTTGTAAACCGATGTACACACCTGCTTCAGACACGGAAATCGTTCTATGCTTCGCATATTGGAATAAGTCAGGATTAGCATTTTCCATAGCAAAGCTTTCACCAACTGTTTCGAGCATTTCTTTGTCGTTCATTCCATCACCAAAGGCAATAGCTTGTTCACTTGGTATGTTCAAGCGTTCCAATACTATTTTTACTGCTTCTCCTTTATTGACAGATTTACGGATTACGTCATAGCAATTCTCTGCTCCATTCACATTTACCTGGGAAAGTCTTATATCCTCATCAATTTCATATAGTTTAATATCTTCTGCTCTTAGGTTTAATATTGTAGCTCCCAGTATAAAGCTCATTACATCTTCTTGAACTAGGTCAGTATTTTTTAACTGAAACATTTCCATAAAATTCTTCATGAAGGGCGATTCAAGGGAGGTTACATAGTTTTTCTCACTCGTATATAGAATAATCTCATGTCCATGTTCTTTGGCAATTTGTAAATAAGCTTCAACCGTTTCACGCTTCATTGGTGCATCTAGAATATTTTCCTCTTTGTAAACGGCATAGGCACCATTATAGCCGATATAGGATTCAATTTGAAGGTCGTTCGCTAGGTCACTTAATTCATGCGTTGGCCTGCCAGTTGCTAGAAAAACTTCAATACCTTGAGACTGAATCTGCTGGATGGCTTCTTTTGTTTTAGGGTTATAAGCATGGTCTGGCTTAAGAATTGTTCCATCAATATCTAAGAATAGGATCTTGTATGTCATGGTATTCTCCTTTAATCGTTAAGTATAAGCATAGTGTATCACAAAATTATGAAGGGCAATCAAACGGTGTGTAAATAAATGCTATATGGATTCTAAGACAATCTCTACGTTAATCATATTCTCAATTATGATACGATAATGTTAAGTAGGAACGAATCTTATTATTGGAAACTGCTATTGCAAGAATTATGATATGGAAGGAATTTTAATGTGAATGAAGTCTTAGCCTTTATTGGAGAGAGAATCGGTCAAAAAGGAATTACATGGGGGTTAGGAGGCTCACTTCTGCTTCATTATTATCAATTAATTGATAAACCAAATGACATCGATATTTTGGTTGATGAAAAAAGCGCTCGCCAGTTAATTCATACCATATCACCTTATGGAATTGCTAAAGCAGTGATTCGCTCTAAGCCATTTCAAACGACACATTTTGCTAAATATAAGATTGATAATATTGATGTGGATATAATGGGTGGTTTTGCTATCGAGCACAATGAAGGGCTTTATAAGATAGCGTTTGATAACGAATCAATCGTTGATCATAGAAGCGTTCGTGGGGTAGATATTCCTTTATGCTCCCTGGAGGATTGGTATATATTGTACTGGTTAATACCAGGCAAGCAAGTAAAAGCATTACGAATTGAAAATTATTGGAAGAAGACAGGTGTAAAACATCCTAACTTGTTAGAAAAAGCATTAAAGCAATCTTTACCTGTAGAAGTGAGGAAGAGGGTATCAAATTTACTAGCGTTGGAGAATTGCTAGTAGCAAGCGGAATATTCTATCCAACAGCCTTCGCTTCATACATGACCACCTTAGAAGGAAGTTATTCTAGTTTTAGTAGTTCAGTATGTTATTGTTATTTCATCTTTTAATATTGTTTTGTTCGTGTTGAGGCTAGGTGTCAATGCTGCTATCATATTGAAAGAGGCTGGGACAAAAGTATTTTTAGCAAGGAAAAAACGAACGATTATGGCTTGCGCCTATATTCCGATCCGGAAATATACTTCGCTTTCACTTCCAGTACAGGGGCGACAACTGTTCGTGAGCAACCTCACAGTGTCTACCTTGCCGCGGGCGGCTGGTGAGCCTCCTCGCGTTAGCGCACTGCGGGGTCTCACCGATGCCTTCCCTCCCGCAGGAGTCTACGTATATTTCCGAATCTAGTTTAGTTTTCGTTCGGCTTTTTAGAATTACCTTTTAGTTTTGTCCCATCCTCTTTATATTCTCTGATTTATTTGTTTAGCAAATAAGCGTTCTCTTGAAAGTGAATGGTAACATTTTCTATATCAGCCATGTTAAATGCAGTTTGAAATCGTCTTTCTAAAGCTTCTATAAAGTCCTTATATACTCCCTCTGATATTGATTTTTGCCAAGCAAATTGCTTTGAAAATACTTGGCCGGCTACTGCTTCAATCGGATTAATAGCCATATCTTGTTTTGTTGTCTGCGCATTAGCGTGTGCAGCTAGATTTAATAACAGCACCTCTAAAATTTTTTGTTCACGGTTATTAAAATCATGATTTACCTTTGTAACGATTACATCAACCATTGCTATACTTATGCTAATCTCCACCTTTATTGTTTTATCGATTCATTACCTCTAACTGTTTATCTACCGTATTCATGATACATTCCTCCTTTGTCTGCATATTTACCATATTCTACAAAAATCTAAAAATACCTTTATTTATTTTGGAAAATATTAGGAATGTATGATCGGCAAATATGATACTATTTAATTAACGTTTTATGGTTAATAACAAAAATGAAGTAGAAACGGGTTATAAGAAAAAAGAGAAGGGGCGATAGCTAATGATTTTGGGCACTCCTATAGCAAAAGGAAACACGGCGACAATTTATTTGTGGGATCAAAAAATAATAAAAGTATTCCATGACTATTTACCAGATAATGAAGCCTCCTATGAAGCAGAAAAGCAGATGTATGTCTATTCTTTGGGAGTGACGGTGCCGAAAATAATTGATGTAACAAAAATTGATGGCAGACAAGCAATCGTAATGGAGCATGTAAAAGGGAAAACAATTGGTGAGTTACTAATGGAGGATGAGGGAAAAACGGATTATTATATGAATGTATCTGTTGATGAACAACTAAAAATCCATCAGATTAGCCCTGATTCTCTTGAACCAATGTCTGACAAACTAGCGCGTCAAATTGAGGCAGCACCAATATTAGATATTAGTCAGAAGACAGCATTACTGAAGAAACTGGGAGCATTTACATATAAGAAAAGACTTTGTCATGGAGATTTTCATGTCTACAATCTCATCATGACACCAACTGACGTAGCAATAATAGATTGGGTTGATTCTAGTGCTGGCGATGTCCGTGCAGATGTATACCGTACATATCTTTTGTATTTACAAGTGTCAGCAGATTTGGCTGAACTTTACTTACATTTATATTGTGAGAAGAGTAGTTTGTCTAAAGAGGAGATTTTACAGTGGGCACCTATAATTGCTGCTGCTAGATTATCAGAACATGTTACCTCCGAAAACAGTGAACGATTAGTGGGTATTATAAATCACTATTTAACAGAGGGGAAATAAAAAAGGGGCTGGGACAAAAGTATTTTTAGCAAGGAAAAAACGAACGATTATAGCTAGTGCATATATCCCGATCCGGAAATATACTTCGCTTTCCGCGGGCGGCTGGTGAGCCTCCTCGCGCTGACGCACTGTAGGGTCTCACCGATGCCTTTCCTCCCGCAGGAGTCTACGTATATTTCCGGATCTAGTTTAGTTTATCGTTCGGCTTTTCAGAATTCCCTTTTAGTTATGTCCCAGCCTCTTTTACTCAATCAAGCTTACCTTATAGTGCTTTGTCATCTACAGAATCAAGCCATTCTTCAATCGTGTTAACGATAGAATCTACTGTTCCTTCTTCAAAAGGAGATAGAAGATTTGCTGCTTCAACTAAACCTAAGAATGCTTTTGAACCGCCTAGTTTACATAGGTTTAAATAGTCGTTCCAAGCTTCCTCTCGATTCTCTCTTGAACGCTTCCAGAATTGGAATGCGCAGATCTGTGCTAACGTGTAGTCGATATAATAGAACGGAACTTCGAAGATATGGCCTTGGCGTTGCCAAATTGCTCCTGAACCCCAATAAGGAATATCACCATAGTCACGATGTGGTAAATATTTTTCCTCTAGCTTCTTCCATGCTTCTTTACGATCTGCTGGAGACCATTCTGGATTCTCGTAAACAAGATGCTGAAATTCGTCTACTGCCACACCATAAGGTAAGAAGCTTAATCCACTGGATAGATGAGAGAACTTATATTTTTCCGTATCCTCTTGGAAGAATAGCTCCATCCATGGCCATGTGAAAAATTCCATACTCATGGAATGAATTTCTGCAGCCTCGTGTGTTGGCCAGATATACTCAGGAATTCCAATATTGCGGCTAGAGTATACTTGGAAAGCATGACCTGCTTCATGTGTAAGTACATCAACATCACCAGAAGTACCGTTAAAGTTCGCGAAAATAAAAGGAGATTCATAGTCATCGATGAACGTACAGTATCCACCAGCTTCCTTACCTTTCTTCGCTTCTAGGTCCATTAGATTTCGTTCAAGCATGTAATGGAAAAATTCATTTGTTTCAGGTGATAATTCTTCATACATTTTCTTACCATTTTCAATAATCCATTCAGGTGACCCCTTTGGTGTAGCATTACCAGTCTTGAACTCGAAGCTTTCATCATAAAACTTCAAGGAATCCACACCAATTCGCTCTGCTTGTCTTTCATATAGTTTGGAGACAAGCGGTACAATCGATTCCTGAACTTGTTTCCGATAGTTAGCTACCATTTCATCATTGTAATCAATACGCATCATTCGCACATAGCCTAACTCAACAAAGTTTTTATAGCCTAATGTCGTTGCGATTTCGTGACGAACCTTTACTAATTGGTCATAAATATCGTCGAGCTTCTCAGCGTTAGCTTCGAAAAAACCAGAGCTTGCTGATATAGCTTTTTTACGTACATCACGATTCTTATCTTGAAGAAATGGTCCAAGCTGAGCTAATGTGTAGGTTTCGCCATTAAACTCAACCTGTGCGGAAGCTACTAGCTTCGAATATTCGGATGTTAGCTTGTTTTCTTTTTGCAACAGCCCCATCACTTCAGGAGCGAATGCTTTAATCGAATAGTCAGCAATCTCAAATAGTTGTGACCCCCATTTTTTCTCTAGCTCATCTCGATATGGGGTTTTCATTAATTCTTTATAAAAATCAGTGTTAAGCTTTTGAACCTCAGGTGAAACTTCATCCCAATAATCACGTTCTTTTTGGTAATATTCATCATTCGTATCAATTGAAGCACGAACATATACAAGATTAAAAAGTGTTGAGTAATGATTACGGAATGCATTGATTTGTTCAATAGCTTTATTTTGTTCCTCCGCTGAAGAAGCATTGGTAAAAGCATCCAACAACTCAGCGAATTTAACTTTGTCCTGCTCTAAATCAGGTCGCTCATATGTATAATTCTCAAATGTCTGCATCCAAATTCCCCCTAAAAAGTATTGAAAGAAAACTTTCTATTATAGTTTACACTATTTTTGGAAAAAATAAGATATTTTAGTGTTGAAAATTTTTAGAAATCAGCAGAAGAAAGCGTAAGCTGTTGTAAGGCAATCTGAAGTATATAAAATAAGGAACTGACACACTGCCAGTTCCTGTAATATTTCGTTTGTAGAACGGTTACCTACTGTAATGTTACTAAGCTACTGCTTCCCGTTTTTTCTCAGATTGCTCTACGACCACACTAGCGGTAGCATCCCCCATAACGTTCGTTGCCGTTCGCATCATATCCAGAATACGATCAATTCCTGCGATGAGGGCAATAGCATCAAGTGGTAGATTTACTGCAGTTAGTGTCATTGTAAGCATGACCATACCAGCACCTGGAACACCAGCAGCTCCAATTGAAGCCAATGTTGCAACTAATGCCACCATAAGAAATTGTGAAATCGATAAATCCACACCAAAGTATTGGGCGGTAAAGACGACAGCAACACCTTGGTAAATTGCTGTTCCGTCCATATTAATCGTTGCCCCTAATGGTAGGACAAAGCTACTTGTTTCTTTCGATACACCTAGATTTTCCTGGGTGTTTTTCATAGTGACAGGCAGTGTTCCAGAGCTACTACACGTCGTAAAAGCTACAGTAGTTGCTGGTAGGATACCTTTAAAAAAGTGTAGTGGACTCATTTTTCCTAGAGATTTTAAAGCAATTGAATAAATGATGAGAATATGAAGGACACAAGCAATTAGCACGGCAAGAATTAGCTTCATTAATGGCATCAATACATCTAATCCATATTCACCTACAATCGGAGTAAGCAAGCCAAAAATCCCTAATGGAACGAACATCATGATGACACTGGTTAATTTGTACATTACTTCTGCTAATCCTTCAAAAAATCGCTGAACCGGCGCAGCTTTTTCTCCAACTAGCGTAATGCCAACCCCTAAGAAGATTGCAAAGAAAATAATTTGTAGAACATTTGCAGTTGCTAGTGATTCAATTGGGTTGGTGGGAACAATGTTTAACAGTGTTTCGACGACGGGTTGTGTTTCACCAGAAGGAATCTTTTCCTCATCTAATGAAACATCTATCCCTGTGCCTGGAGAAAGGACGATGGCGACCATAAGTCCTATTGCTATAGCGATAAAGCTTGTCGTTAAATAGTACCCAATGGTCTTACTACCAAGTCTACCAAGCTTTTTCATATTTCCTGCATTCGTGACACCAACAATAATAGTGGCAAGTATTAAAGGTACAATAATGAACTTAATTAACCGCAGGAATAAGTCCCCAATAGGTTGCACATACGTCGCACGATCTCCTAAAATCAAACCAACAATAATAGCTAAAACAAATGCTGCGAGTATTTGCCACAGAAAACTTTTTTTCATACATTCACTCCTTCCATTTTTGTTGAAATCCCTTTCATTAATAAGTACTTATTAATATTTCAATTATTCCTAAATATACATAATATAAATGAACAATTTGAATAGAAATGGGGAAGTGAAAATGATTGTTGAATCTGTGATGACAATTGGATCTGTGTTAGCTGTTTTGGTAATATTATTCGGTTTTATCTTTATTAAGGTGGGAACGAAGACTTATTTACCTTATTTTCCAAGTGTGTTCCTATTTGTTGCTGGAGTGATGCTGTTAATGATTACAACGGTAGCAGATAAAACCGAACTATTTGGGGCAGGACTTGGTGGATGGGGAATAGCTTGTCTGTTTGCAGCTGTAATTGGTTTTTTAGTAACCAGTGTCAGTCACGCGCTTAAGCTACATGATTAAAATAGGGCACTTGTAAGATAGTGCCCCATCAATTCATACTGTGTTCTTGTTGGAAAACTATTTGTACTATTCATGATACATCATGATTTTTTCTAAAACCATCAATAAAAAACGCCTAACTATATTGGAGATACGTTAGACGTTTATGATGAGAAACTTCATTATAGAATTTTCACTTGAAACATGGAGGATTATTTCAAATAAGTCTTTCCCTCACGTTGTTCGATTCTTCCTTCCTTCATTAGCTTCCCTAACGCTCGCTTGAAAGCGGCCTTACTGATATTAAATGTGCCACGAATATCATCGGGATCGCTCTTATCACTAAATGGGATCACACCATCTTGATCTTCTAAGTGTTGTAAAATAATTGCAGCATCATCAACCATTCCATGCTGCTTTAACGGACGGAGGGAAACATTAAGTGTCCCATCATGCTTGACCTCAATTACTCTACCTTGAACAAGCTCACCTAAGCGTGGTTCTTCCTTCCGTTCCGTATGATGGATAAAGCCTCGATAGTCTTCCTCTGTAATAATTGCCGAACCTTCTCTACTTGTGTGATAAACTCTACCAGTAATTGTTGTATTTAGAAGGGAGTCAGGTGCAAGCTCGATGTCTCGCCAAATAATACCTTCCGTTGCAGGAATTGCGAGTAATCTCCCTTTTCGGTCTTTCCCTAACGTCACATAAAGCAAGTCCTCTTCCTTTGGCCATACATTTTCAAACAATGGTAGATCATCCTTCGATACCAGGAATTCCTTAGTCGTTCCGATATCAACAAATACTCCTAAATCAGGCAGAACATTCACTACCTTTGCCCAACCGTAGTGATCCATTAATATAGAAGGAAGTATTGTAGTAGCTGTTAGGTTGCCCTTCTTGTCCTGATATAAAAAGACTTCCACGTCCTGCCCAAGTTCAAGCTTGCTTTCAGTCTCATTGTGATGTAATAATGCTTCAGTCATATCTTTTTCTAAAACATATCCGTTATCAATCTCACGAGAAACCGTCATGGTTTGAATCGTACCGATTAGTGTTTCGCTCATCCTTAACCCTCATTTCATTATGTATTGGAAAAGGGATACCCTAATCATTAGAGTACCCCTTTGATTTCTAAAGTAACACATCGTTTTCTTTTTATATTATCCCGATTTCTCGGGTGGGAAATTCAATTTGTATGTTAAATCAAAAGTTGCTTTTCTCGGTAACGCTGCCGAGTTCGAATTTCGCTTAACCGCGGTATGTCTTCCACTGGAGTTTTCTAACTTAAGCAACGTAAGCCCAACCTGCTCTTACGTCCTTGCGACCCTTTAGTCGCGCCAGTGTGAATAAGCATCAACAAAAACACTGTAGAATGCCAGCTTACTCATATGTTACTTTAGTAACATTACGTATTATCGCATGTCTAAGTGAAATTGTCAAGCTAACTACTTGACAGTAAACGTCTTTGCGGAAAGCTTCAGGGATAAGTAATACAAGAAAAATGCTACGAAAGGTAATGTCAAATAAGGATGAAATGGTATATAGGTTTCGATTAATGGTACCACACCTTGATCCAAGTCATTAAAAAGGATATTGTCCTTCAATTCTAGTATGTTCACTAAAGCATCGAGTGTGAATAAGAACATAATAAAGTACGTAATAACAACAAGCAGTAGCACAATAACTAACGATCTAAATGAATAGGTTAATGGTACATAGATTGATAATAAAAGTAAACCTAGGCTTAAAAGAATAACGATCTCCTTCCAACCGAAAATGTAACTACTATAGTTGAAAATTTCCTCCACTATAAATCCAATCAAATATTGGTAAAAAATAACCGCTATCCAAATCATCATTAACAATAGGTACCTACTAGTCACAATTGATTTTGCAGTAACTGGTAAACTGATCATTAAACGATTGATGTTCGAACGATAATCCATAATATATGGGTGGATAAAGATTAAAGGTAACATTAATCCTAGGCTTATATAAAATGGAGGAAGAGTGGTTATATAACCAATCGGAACCAATAGTAAGCCGGCAATAACGGTTGCTTTATTCACGAATAAATCCTTCTTTAACAAACTAAGCATATTGTTTCCCTCCTATAATAAGTCTCTTCTTACAAAAATACGTAACGAAATCCTAAATGAAACATAAAGTACGGTTAAGGATAAGACAACCAGGATGATGGGCTGGTTATATAGCAGGTAAACTAAAAAATCAATTACTGGTTCATCAAACGTAAGATACGGATTTCCTGAAATAACAGCAAATGTATAGACTAGTATGACAAACGAAATAAGGAAGAAAGTAATGGCATACGTAAAATTTTTAAAGTAGTAGAAGACAGGGATATATACCGATAAAAACAATGCATTTAATGTTACTAGCTGTAAAATGTCATAGCCAGAAAACGAGTGGTTTTTCAAAAAAGGTAAACCTTGATGGGCAACATAATCAATTGACCATAAGAATAGTAAAGCACCAGTTGTAATCATCATAAGGATTAGATATCGTGCTAAAACAATATGCATATGCTTAATAGGCATACTTGCAACAAAACGGTTTACATTATTTTGGCTATCTAAATAAAACAATAGTGGTAAAAACCCTAGTATAACCCATATATTAATTCCTGTGCTTGATACATTCATCACATATGATAAGGGTATTAAAACGATTAATATTAGGAGATAAAGCTGTGAAACTTTTATTTCTTTCATTAGTAAATGTTGCATGACTAAATCTCCTTTCTAGTCATGAAATACATGATATCTTCTAAGCTAGCCTTCTCGATGATTATGCTATCTTCGAATGGCTCGAACAGTGCTGGATCTCCTTCGAATAATGCACGAAACCCAATGTCTGTCAGTTGAAGACCGGTGAATAATTTCTTCGTATCGTCATCGATCATCTCTATGTTCCCTTTTATAACATGGAATTGCTCCTGAATCTCTGCCATACTTTTTTGGAATAGAAGAATTCCTTTATTAATGAAAATAATATAATCAGCAATTCTATCCAAATCTGTCGTGATATGGGAGGATAGAAAGATAGTTTGGTTATCATTGACCATCTTTTCTTGTAATAATTCTAATAGCTCCCTTCTAAAAACCGGATCAAGTCCCGATGTTGGTTCATCCATGATGATTAATTCTGGCTCATGGCTTAACGCAAATAGTAAGGAAGTTTTCATTTTCATTCCTTTAGAGAATTTCTTGATTTTCTTCCGCATTGGTAATTCAAATTTTTCTACATACTCTTGAAATCGTGCTTCATTCCAAGAATGATAAAGTGGAGCAATGAATGCTTTCATATTTTGTATGGTGAAATCCTCATACATATATAAGTCATCATAAACAAATCCTATTTTTTGTTTATTGTTTGGGTCTTTATGGGAATTACCGAATAGTTTGATGTCTCCTTCATCAAACTTAAGAATATCCATCATCATACTAATTGCTGTTGTTTTGCCACTTCCATTTGGACCGATAAATCCTGTGATGTAGCCCTTTGGAATAGTTAGGCTTAAATTCTCTATTGAAAAATCTTTTCTATACTTGGAAACGTTTTGAAATTCAACCACATTCATATTAACTCTCCCCCTCATAATAAATATCGATTAATTGTATGAAATCATCTTTTGAAAGTCCGACCTGTTTACCTGTCTTTACTAATCTTTCAAGATCATTCTCCAATTCGCGTACTTGCCATTCTTTCAAAACATGTGGCTGCTGACCAGCTACAAAAGTACCTTTTCCAACAGCAGAAATTAAGTAACCTTCGTTTTCAAGGTCTTCATAAGCGCGCTTTGTCGTAATAACACTTACCTGCAGTTCTTTAGCGAGCACTCTCATGGAAGGTAGTGCATCTCCTTCTTTTAACTTCCCAGTAAAAATATGCTGCTTGATTTGTTCTTTTATTTGTACAAATAGCGGGTCTTTACTATTGGTTGAAATTACAATGTTCATGATCATCACCTCCATCAGATGTGCATATTGTATATATAGTGTATATACAATATATACACTATGAAAAAATAAGTGTCAAGAAATAATTGGAAAACTAAGTTGAAATCCTCTTAATCTATTTTGAGGAGTGTTATACTAATTAGGAAAATAAATTACATGTAATGGAGTTAATGAAATGGTTTTATTTCTTAATGTTATCCTTCCGATAATGGCTGTATTTGGGGCGGGGTATGTTCTTCAACGGATTAAAGCAGTTGATGTAAAAGCTGTATCAACGGTATCAATTTATATCTTTTTACCAGCTTTAGTGTTTACGAAGCTATATGAAGCAACCTTCGATGAGCGATACACAATTTTATTAGTATTTGCATTCATTCAATTAATTGCCATGATTATGTTGAGTAAAGTTTCTAAAAAAATCATGAAGTGGTCACATTCAGTTGAAAGTGCCTCGATACTAACAACTGCTTTTATGAACGCCGGTAACTATGGGGTACCAGTTATCTTATTTACAATAGGGGAAGAGGCACTACCGTATGCCGTATTTTTTATGGTTATTCAGACAATGTTCATGAATTCCTTTGGGGTCTATTATGCTTCCAGAAGTTCTAATGGAATGGGACAAGCATTGAAGAAGGTATTTAAAATGCCAGCTACATATGCGGCTATATTCGCTATAATTCTACAAAATATTGCCTGGGAAATACCACCTTCAGTTTATTCTACTCTGACAATGGTAGCTGGGGCAGCTATTCCAGTTATGATGGTATTACTAGGAATGCAACTAGCATCAATTACCTCGATTAAATTTAATTGGCAGGTAATTATTTCTGCCGTTTCCATACGAATGATTATTGCCCCGTTAATTGCTTTTGGGTTCGTGATGTTAGTGGATGTAGAGCCGTTAATAGCTACAGTACTGATTATTTTGTCAGCTATGCCAAGTGCAGCTACAACCACAATGTATGCAATACAATTTGATACAGAGCCAGAATTAGTTTCAAGTATTACGTTAGTTTCTACCTTGTTTAGTGTTATTTCATTAACTGTATTATTGAATCTTCTACCAACATAAAAATCGAGACAGAATGGAGTTGTCATGATGAAAAAAATAAAAAACGCTTGCAGATTAAGTATATTGATTGGTTTATTTGTCGTGTTGTTTGGCTGTGAGGATACATCGGATGCTTTAGCTGAAAATGATCAATCTCATGCTTATGAATCTGTAGATACAGAGGTTTCCTCAAACGCTAATGAATCTAGTAAGACATCTCGTGATGACAAAGATGATAGTGCAGAGGAAAATAGTGAAAGCAATCGTAATAATGAAAATGATGTGGATGAATCTTCATCCAATAAATCCAGTTCAGAGGATGAAGAGGAAGGCAGCAACGAAAAGGATGAAAGCGTAGAATCACAGTCTTCTAATGTGGAAATTTCCTCTGGATCGTCCGCAATCGAATACTTAAAACGGCAATTACAAATGGAAGATAATGAGGATATTGAATTTAATGATATGGGTGGCGAGCTAAAGACCGATGATAATGGCTCCTATTATACCATTGTATTAACTTCGAAATCTATGAGAGAAAGTGGCGGAAGTGGGACAGTAGGTTTGTACAAGGTCTATGAAGATGGCGAATATATGATAAACGAATAATGATTATTTAGCGTTAAGCGTTACTAGTGATTTCGTTATATGTTAAAAATTATTTAATCTAGGAGGATATAAATGTCTGAGGTTAATATTTTTATCGCGTTTGGGGCAGGTTTCTTGTCGTTTATTTCCCCCTGTGTGTTGCCATTATATCCAACCTTTCTATCCTATATTACTGGCATGAGTATTAGTGAATTGAAAGAGGATAATAAGAAAATTACGAAAAGAGCTGCATTGCATACAGCTTCATTCTTATTCGGTTTCTCACTGATTTTCCTAGTTCTTGGTTTTTCATCATCGTATATCTCGGAATTTCTAAGAACTTATCAAGATATTGTTAGGCAATTAGGAGCAATTCTTATCATCTTCTTTGGGTTAGTAATCGTAGGGATCCTAAACTTCGAATTTCTAATGAAGGATAGAAGGATTCGATTCAAAAATCGACCTTCTGGATTGATTGGTTCTATCTTAATTGGATTCACATTTTCATTAGGATGGACACCTTGTATGGGACCAATACTTGGCGTCGTTATGTCTTTAGTTGCAACTGACCCTGAATACGGCATGCTGATGATGGTTAGTTATATCCTTGGCTTTTCAATACCATTCTTTGTGCTATCCTTTTTCATTGGTAAATTAAAATGGATTAAAAAGCACAGTGCAAGATTAGTTAAGATAGGCGGATATTTGATGATTCTCTTTGGTATTGCCTTATTCTTTGATTGGATGAGAAAATTAACTGGTGCTTTAGCGGGGCTATTTGGCTTCTATGGGCTCTAATCGTATATTTTACATAGAAAAGAAAAGCTTGGATCTGATGCTTACACCCGAAAGTTAGATTTTTTACTCTAACTTTTGGGAGGCAGTATCTCTTCCAAGCTTTTTCTTGTTAGGTTTATTGACTTCTCATCGTTTCCTTCAATTAATACCGAGTTTAAAAATTCGTTGCCTCCAATTTCAACATTGCACCAAAGTATTGAGAAGCTGTGGTAAACGCAATAAATGAACAAAGTTCACTGATCTCTGCATCTGTAAATGATTGTTTTAGTACATGAAATATGGAGTCCGGTATGAAGCTCTTTTGCTTCAGAAATACGTCTGCAAAACCAACAGCAATGGATGTCTTTTCATCGAAATGCTTAATGTCAGGCTTTCCTTTTGCTTTACAATACGCACACCCATTCTGTTGTGCTAAGGTTCTTCTAACCTGTTCTTTAAGATTAGAAGAGAGGAAGCCATCAGCTTCTAAAACATTTCCTAAGGAGGACCACCTTTCCATTACCGCTTTATTATGTCCTAACAGCCTCTCGAAAGGGGTTCCCCCGATACTAGATTTTACAATTCTTGCCATGTTTATTACCTCCTTGATATATTAATTATAGAATGTTAAATATACAATTAACATTAAACACTAAACGCAATTATATTGTTATCTTAGTAAAATTAACGAGTTATGGAGGAAAATGTTAAAGTATGAAAATAGACAAAGTGGATAGAAGGATATTGGATGAATTAAAAAATAATAGTCGCTTATCCATGAGTGAACTAGGACGAAGAGTGAATTTATCTTCTCCATCTGTAACGGAACGAGTTAGACAAATGGAATCCTTCGGTGTCATAAAGGGGTACACATTAGATGTAGATGTTGAAAAGTTGGGATTGCCAATCCAGTGCATCATAGAAGCAACAGTGAAAAATGGCGATTATAATTCTTTTAAAAAACGTATCGAGAAGCTTTCCAATGTAGTGTTTTGTTATCGTATAGCAGGTAACGCATGTTACATGATCAAAATGAACTTTGAAACCTTTTTGCAAGCAGAGGAATTTATAGACTCCATTAGTCCATTGGCCCAAACGGTAACCCATTTTATCTTTTCTGAGGTACAGGTGTCGACTAAATTTGATGTGTAAGGAACAAATTCTATTCGAATAACATTTTGTTATATAAAGAACACAGTATTCAGAATATTGACATCATATATCATTTCCTATACTATAATTGTATTATGGTGAATGAAAACAAACAACAAAAGGTGTATCGTGTATTAAAGGGTAGGATTATTGAGCGGGAATATGTGCCTGGGCAACGAATCGTAATTGATCAAATAGCCAAGGAGCTTGAAACAAGCTCTATTCCTGTTCGGGAAGCAATACGCCAGCTTGAAGCAGAACGACTAGTTGTGTACAAACGAAATATTGGACCAGTTGTTGCAGAAGTTAATGAGTCCGATTACCTTGATACAGTTTATGTGTTAGCTGTACTGGAAGGCTATGCAACTGCACAAGCTGGTAAGGATTTTCCGAAAGAAAAGCTTAATCAATTATGTGAGCTAAATCAATTAATGGAGGTGGCATTAGAGGATTTTGATATCATTCAATATAGTAAGCTTAATGCAGCTTTCCATCGCATCATTTGTGAAGAATGTAAGAATACGTATTTAATAGAATCTATTCAACATACATGGAATCGAATTGATTCCATTAGAGGAACCGGCTCAACCCTCTATTCCAAACGTGTGAAGGAATCCATTACGGAGCATCAGCAAATCATAGAACTACTGGAGAATGGAGATTCAGATAAATTAGAGTTCTTAGCGAGGGAACATAAAATTAAAACCGCAGAAAACTTTGAGAAAAGAAGAAGAAACCTATTGGAAACCAATACATTATCGACTTAGAGAAAGAACTGGAGGATATTCTAGTTCTTTTTCTTTATTGACATCATATGTTAAATCATATATGATTTATTTATTCAGAAAATTAATATTTTTATAAACAAAGAGTGGAGGTAATCAGATGGCTTTTGAAGAAGCAAAAGAAAGGTTACGAGGCTCAATTGCACCAGTGATAACACCTTTCCATGAAGATGAGCGGATTGATTTTGAGAAGTTCAAGGAATTAATTAACTGGCAAATTGCTAGTGGAAGTCACGGAATTTCTGTAACCGGTACATCAGGGGAACCTAGCTCGATGTCAATAGAGGAACGGATTCATGTGATGGAAACAGCATGCAAAACCGTAAATAAAAGAGTTCCTTTCATCCCGGGAACTGGTTCAACTAACCATCAAGAAACACTCCACATGACGAAGGCTGCACAAGAAATGGGAGCAGATGCTGCAATGGTCATCGTTCCATACTACAATAAACCCAACCAACATGCTTTATACAAACACTTCAAAGCAATAGCAGATTCAGTAGATATTCCTATCATCTTATACAATATACCAGGTCGAACAGCAATAAATTTGGAAGCGGTTACAATCGCTAGATTAGCAGAAGATTGTCCAAATATTATTGGCGTGAAGGAGTCCAATAAGGACTTTGAACATGTTAATCAAGTATTGCTGAAATGTGGTCGAGACTTTAATCTCTATTCTGGTATTGAGGTACTGTGTTACCCGATGCTAGCAATTGGAGGAGCTGGTCATATCAGTGCTACGGCAAATGTTGCACCACGTGAGGTAGCTGCTATTTATAACCACTGGGCTAAGGGAGAGGTAGAGAGGGCACAAGATCTTCATTATCATCTCATGCCTTTAAATGATGTGCTTTTCCGAGATACTAATCCAGCCCCCGTAAAGGCTGCACTTGGGATGATGGGTAAAATAAAACCCATTCTTAGAAAACCATTAGATGTCCCTTCAGAAGCGATTCAATTAGAGATTAAAGATGTATTACTAGATTATCAGCTTATTACAGAAGATGTGGAAATTTAAGGAGGGGAATGCATTTGGAACAGAGGGTTGAGGATGTCAAACTCTACATAAATGGAGAATTTGTAGAAGCAAGAAGCGGTGAAACCTTTAAAAATATAAGTCCGTTTACAAATGAACCCATTAATCTAGTAGCTAAAGGAGATAGCGTAGACATAAACGAAGCAGTATTAGCAGCCGGTGAAGCTTTTCGAAAAGGACCCTGGGGATCGATGAAGCTAAAAGAGAGAATGAAATACATTGATCGAATTGCAGATTTAATTGAAGAAGAATCAGAAGCAATTGCAAAGCTGGAATCCTTAGATTCTGGTCTCCCGATTAGTCAGACACGTAAGATGGCAGCTCGTGGTGCAGAGAATTTTCGCTTTTATTCGAGAATGGTTCAGGCAAGGATGCATGGCGATGCCTATCAGGTAGATGAGGAATTCATGAATTACACCGTGTATAAACCATTAGGTGTTGTCGGATTAATCACACCTTGGAATGCTCCATTTATGTTATTGACCTGGAAGGTAGCACCTGCATTAGCTACTGGAAATACCGTTGTGTTAAAGCCAGCAGAACTCTCTCCATTATCAGCTAATATTTTGGCAAATGTTATGCAGAAAGCAGAGCTACCAAGTGGTGTCTTTAATGTTGTTCACGGGTATGGTGAGACGGCTGGAGAGGCTCTAGTAAAGCATCCAACAGTCAAAGCAATCTCGTTTACAGGTGAAACAACAACTGGAAAACGCATTATTAAGAATGGGGCAGATTCCTTAAAAAAAACCTCGATGGAGCTTGGCGGAAAGTCTCCATTAATCGTATTTGAGGATGCAGATTTCAATAATGCTTTGGACGCAGCTGTTTGGGGAATCTTTTCTTTTAATGGCGAACGCTGCACTGCTAATTCACGGGTATTTGTCCATAAAAGTGTTAAGGGGGAATTTGTGGAAGCATTAAAAGCTCGTGTCAAAAATATTATAGTAGGAGATCCAAAGGATGATGAAACGGAAATTGGTCCGTTAATTGATAGAGGGCATTTTGAAAAGGTTAGTGGATATATTGAACTTGCTAGAGAAGAAGGCTGTGAGGTATATCAGGGAACGGTACCTAATCGGCTGAAAAGTGGAAATTATATTCCTCCTACATTATTGCTTCATGCAAAGAATGATATGCGAGTTTGCCAAGAGGAGATTTTTGGTCCCGTAATGGCTGTAATTGATTTTGAAACAGAGGAAGAAGTTATTTCCATGGCGAATGATGTGGATTATGGTCTAGCAGGCTATGTTTGGACAAATGACATAAAACGTGGTCATCGTGTCGCCCAAGCAATTGATTCAGGAATGATTTGGGTGAATTCACAAAATGTTCGAGATCTACGAATTCCATTTGGTGGTATGAAAGCAAGTGGTATTGGACGTGAAGGTGGACATTTTGCAATCTTTGAGTTTTATACAGAACCAAAGGCCATTCATGTAGCAATCGGAAATCACCATATACCGCAATTCGGAAAGAAGGGGAGGGCTTGATATGCCAGCTAAAACTGGAGCAGAATATATTGAACGATTAAAAAAAGCGAATAACAATGTTTATATACATGGAGAAAGAGTAGCGGATGTTACGGAGCATCCAGCCATTAAAAATGTCATTAAATCGATGGCAAATTTGTATGATGTCCAGCATGAGAATGCTGATAGAATGCTTTATACTTCACCGACTACCGGGAATAAGGTTGGAATGACTTTTCTGCAGCCAAGAACTATAGAAGATTTAATTGCCCGTCGTGAAGCCACACAGGAATGGGCTAGGACTTCAGGTGGGATGATGGGACGTTCACCAGACTATTTGAATGCTGAAGTAATGGCAATGGGAGTGAATAATAGTTTATTTGCAGAAGGAGACCCTCGTTTTGCAGAAAATGCAAAAAATTATTATGAATATGCCAGAGAAAATGATATTAGCTTAACACATACACTCATTCATCCTCAAGTTAATCGTGCGAAAGCACAGCACCAGCAAAAGGACGCAAATGTTGCGCTACATCTTGTAGAGGAAAGACCAGATGGAATTATTGTCGATGGAATTCGCTTACTAGCTACACAAGGTGGGATTACAGATGAAATTTTGGTCTTCCCATCTACGGTAAAGAAAGCTGGAGAATTG
This sequence comes from Ornithinibacillus xuwenensis, assembly GCF_039614845.1. NCBI lineage: Bacteria > Bacillati > Bacillota > Bacilli > Caryophanales > Bacillaceae > Ornithinibacillus > Ornithinibacillus xuwenensis. Next base: position 92,782 of record NZ_JBDIML010000006.1, read on the forward strand.
GATGATCCATACTCACTAGCCTTTGCAATTCCTAACAACACGCCAGGATTAAAATTTATTAGTCGTGAATCGTTTGACTATGGGAAGAACGAATGGGATCACCCATTAGGAGCACGGTTTGAAGAAGGTGATGCCATTGTATCCTTTGATAATGTGTTTGTACCTTGGGAAAGAGTATTTGTGTGCGGAAATTCCTCTGTATGTAATCGTACGTTTAAAGAGACAAATGCTGTTGTTCATATGTCACATCAAGTATTAGCAAAAAACATTGTCAAAACAGAATTTGTATTAGGTGTAGCACTTAGTATGATGGATGCTATTGGAATCGATCAATTCCAGCATGTGCAGGATAAAGGTGCTGAAATCATGCTTACATTGGAAACGATGAAATCACATCTATATCGGGCAGAACACAATGCAAAGCTAGACAATTCAGGTACAATGACGCCGGATTTTGCAGCGCTCGATGCAGCACGTAATTGGTATCCAAGAATTTATCCAAGATTGACGGAAATCATTCGTGTTCTAGGTGCATCTGGTCTAATGGGAATTCCTACACAAGAGGATTTTAATCATGATGAAATTGGTCCAATTATTCATCGTGGATTGCAAGGGAAGAACTTAGAGGGCTATGAGCGTGTTCAGCTTTTCCGACTAGCTTGGGATATGACACTAAGTGCTTTTGGTAGCAGGCAAACTCATTATGAATATTACTTCTTTGGAGATCCGATTCGAATGGGTATGACTTATTTTACGAATTATGAAAAGGATCAATTTAAGCAGTATGTTGCGGATTTCTTAAAAAAATCAAGTGGAGTCAATATCGCTAAATAGACTATCGTCATTTGTGTGGGAGGGGAATTAGGTGGATTTTAATGTAATTCGTTGTGCCAGAGCAATTTTACATGTTACGGACTTGGACCGATCAAGAAAGTTTTATGTTGATGCATTAGGTTTTATTGAAACAGAGTCGGATGAAAATCATATTTATCTTCGTGGTCTAGAAGAGCATTCACATCATAGTCTCATGTTGAAAAAAGCAGTAAAGCCGGCTGTTGAGGCTTTAGGGTATAAGGTTTCTTCCAATCGTGATTTAGAAGCATTGGCATTGATGTTTGAAAAAAATGGCTTCACAACGAAATGGATAGAAAAAGGAGAACAGTATGCTCTTGGGCGAGCCTTAAGAGTACAGGATATTTCTGGATTACCCTTAGAGTTTTTCGCGGAGATGGAGACAGTTGATCGTCTCTTACAGCGATATGATTTATATAAAGGATCTAGAATGCAACGAATTGATCACTTTAATTGTGCTGTTCCAAATGTCGAAGTGGCATATGAATTTTATCAGCAAGAGCTAGGGTTTTCCTGCTCAGAATATACGGAAACCCAAGAGGGAAGTGTTTGGGCAGCCTGGTTACATCGAAAACAAAATGTACATGATATTGCCTTTATGAATAGTCTAGGACCAAGACTCCATCATATTGGGTTCTGGCTGCCAGATCAGCTGTCCCTTATTCATACCTGTGATGTGCTTGCATCAATGGGATATGGAGAAGCAATTGAGCGTGGGCCTGGAAGACATGGATTATCAAATGCTTTCTTTTTATATTTACGAGATCCAGATGGTCATCGTATCGAGTTATATAATGGCGATTATTTAACAAGTGATCCTGACTTTAAACCGATTCGTTGGGATATTAATGACCCGATGCGACAAACGTTCTGGGGGCATGAGGCTCCGGATAAATGGTTTAAAGAGGCATCGGTCGTATTAGATGTTCTAACAGAAAAGGAAGTGGAACTTGTGCCCGCAAAGCTTGCACAGCATAAGCCTACATTCGTCATTTAACTAAAACTTTAGATGAAAAGGGGGTCAGCAAATGGATGATCGAATGTTTCGTACCGCAATGGGAAAATTTGCTACTGGAGTTACTGTCGTCACGACGAAGCTAGGAGAAGAAGTCCATGGCATGACCGCGAATGCTTTTATGTCTGTATCTTTAGATCCTAAACTCGTAGTAGTTTCAGTTGATCATCGAGCAACTATGAAATCATATATAACACATGCCAGAAAATTTGCTATTAGTATTTTGAATCAAAATCAAAGAGACTTGTCTGCATATTTTGCAGGTCAAATTGATGAAACTCGTGAAATAGACTTTCATTGGTTTCATGAAATGCCAACCATCAAAAATGCGCTTGTTAATATCGTTTGTGAATTACATGAAACTGTGGATGCTGGAGACCATACCTTGTTTATTGGGAAAGTCACAGAATTGATTGTCCAGGAGGGAGAGCCTCTGGCGTTTTTTAACGGGAAATATCATGATTTAGTGAAAAGTGAACGTGTGAAATAAAAGAGATAGGGGGAGAATAACCCCCTACTAAATCAAGTTTTCTCTCTATTTTTGCATGAATGGAGGTTTGACCATGAGACAGCAATTGGATATGTCATCTAATACGTCAATGGATATATTTGAAAAGATTAATGGGCATGAACAGGTGATGTTTTGTAATGATCCGAGTACCGGTTTACAAGCAATTATTGCAATCCACAATACTTCTTTAGGACCAGCCCTTGGTGGCACTAGAATGTATCCGTATGCTAGTCTGGATGACGCACTTCAGGATGTTCTTCGACTTTCTGAGGGAATGACTAATAAATGTGCCGCTGCCGATATTGATTTCGGGGGAGGAAAAGCAGTAATAATAGGGGATCCGAAAAAGGATAAATCTCCAGCAATGTTTCGTGCCTATGGTCAGTTCGTCGATTCTTTGAATGGTAGATTTTACACTGGAACAGATATGGGCACAACAATGGAGGACTTCGTGCAAGCTTCGAAAGAAACAAATTTTATTAATGGAATACCTGAGGAGTTCGGGGGTAGTGGTGATTCATCAATCCCAACCGCACAAGGAGTAATTTACGGATTAAAAGCAACGAATCATTATTTGTTTGGTAATGATGCTTTAAAGGGAAGAACCTATGCAATCCAAGGGCTAGGAAAGGTTGGCTTTAAAATAGCTGATAGCCTTTTACGTGAGGGTGCGAACTTAATTGTAACAGACATCTATCCTGAAGTAATTGCTGCAATTGAGGAGACAGCAGCACAGTATAATACAGCCGTAACGGTTGTTGAAAGCAATGAAATCTATGAAACGGATGCGGATATTTTTGTACCTTGTGCGATGGGTGGAATATTGAATGAAGAAACAATTCCTAAATTAAAGGTAAAAGCAGTTGTTGGATCAGCAAACAACCAGTTACAAGCAGAGCATCTTGCCAAGAACCTTCATGACAAGGAGATTTTATATGCACCAGATTATATTGTAAATGCTGGTGGGTTAATTCAAGTAGCAGATGAGCTCTATGGTCCAAATAAAAATCGAGTTCTACTCAAAACGAAATCCATTTATCAAGCAATACTAGAAATCTATCAACAAGCAGAACTAGATGTCATTACAACGTTAGAAGCAGCAAATCGAAAATGTCAGCAACGACTCGAACAACAACGTCATCGAAATAACTTCTTCACAAGACACAGAAGTCCGAAGTGGACAATTAAAGAATGAGGTGTAATCCATGGTTGAGGTAAAATTTCATGATATTGGTGAGGGGATGACTGAAGGAGAAATTATCAATTACTTTGTGAAGGTAGGAGATCTTGTCCAAGCAGACCAGCCACTCGTTGAAATGCAAACCGACAAAATGGTTGCAGAAATACCTTCACCAGCAAAGGGAAAAGTAAAAACAATCCATTTTGCTGAGGGAACGACTGTGAATATTGGTACTGTGCTATTAGAGATTGATGATGGAAAAGAAATATCTCAAGATGCAACTTCAGAAAAGGAGGTATCGGCTGCTGTTAGTGCTCCCCAGAAGCAAGAAGAAACAAAAAAGCGGCCACCTAAACGCATTATTGCAGCACCTCATACGAGAAGGATTGCGCGTGAGAATGATGTTGATATTGAACAAGTTATTGGAACTGGACCTGCGGGAAGAGTGACCGATGAAGATATTTTCCAATTTATTCGAAAGCAAGAAAAGCAAGATATTGCTGAAGGGAGTTTCATAGAAGAAATATCAACGGATGATTCAACGTTTATTAGCGAAGCACCCGATACCATTCCTTTTAACGGTATTCGAAAGCAAATTGCGATGCGGATGAGCAAGTCATTATCAACCATTCCACATGTTACCCACTTCGATGAAGCCGACTTAACCAATTTACTAGAATTTCGTCAAGAGCTAAAAGATACTGGAGAGAATATTTCAATTGTAGCATTTTTCCTAAAGGCAATTGCAATAACATTAAAGGAATTTCCGTTATTCAACGCACAATTAGACGAACAAGAGCATGTTATTCGCCTTCTAAAAGACTATCATATTGGTCTTGCAACCAATACTGAAAAAGGGTTATTAGTACCAGTACTACGAGAAGTGGATAAAAAATCTATCAAAGAAATACATAATGAAATGAAGTCCTTGACGAAGAAGGCACAAGATCATCAATTAACAGCTCAGGAAATGCAGAATGGTACCTTTACGATTAGTAATGTAGGACCTATTGGTGGAACAGCTGCAACACCAATCATTAATCATCCTCAAACGAGCATCATTGCTTTTCATAAAACAAAAAGGATGCCTGTTGTCACGGATAAAGACAAAATCGAAATTCGATCTATCATGACAATGTCATTGTCATTTGACCATCGAATCATAGATGGTGCAGATGCAGTAATGTTTACTAATCGATTTATTGAACTGATGGAGAACCCGAAAAAACTTCTACTGTATTTGCGATAAATCTCATAGGATATAAAGTAGTGAATGAAGGCGAGAGAATCGCATATCTCGAAAAAATAGGAGTGACTGCACTCATGATGTATCATGCAAAGGCTAGATTTTCTTCTACAACTGGTTTGGAGGATATATGGGTAGGAGCTTCCCATATTCAGTGGAAAGGTGAGAAGTTCGCAGAGGATTCCTTTTCATGGCAATCTCCAATTATTGGAACTGTTTATGGGACCTTGTTCAATTTTCGTGAACAATTAGAAGCCTTTCGAACTGAATTTGATAAAGCACCATACCAAAAGCCACCACAAAGGCCTATCCTTTATATAAAACCAAGGAATACGTTAAATGCACATTTAAAGGAAGTTGCCATACCAAATGGAATAGAAGCTGTTGAAGTAAATGCAACACTGGGAATCGTCATAGGCAAAACTGCCGTAAAGGTGAAGGAACAGGATGCATTTCATTACGTACAGGGATATACGATTGTAAACGATGTATCAGTTCCTCATCAAACGTTTTACCGTCCTGCCATTAAGCAAAAAGCGCGTGATGGATTCTGTCCAATTGGTCCTTGGGTCGTATTAAAAGATGAGATTCCTAATCCCGATAATCTCATGATTTGGACATTTAAAAATGATGAATTAATTCAGGTGAATAGCACGAAGGAATTAGTTCGATCAATTCCTCGTCTCATTCAGGACGTATCAGAATTTATGACGTTAGCAAGTGGTGATGTTCTGTTAGTTGGTGTTCCGTATAATCCATCTTTAGCAAGCCCAGGGGATACGATTCGAATTGAAATCGATCATATTGGTAGCTTAGAAAACAGATTTGTACATGATAATGTATTGATTGCAGGGGGTGAGAGGGTATGAAGCATGCGCGAGTAGCGTGTTATGGTGCTATTCATGAAGCCGTTGAAGCGGATGGGACCCTCCAATTAATGGATGGAAGAATAATAGATCCTCAGGATGTCGTCTGGTTACCCCCAATCGAAGCTGGAACGATTTTTGCACTTGGATTAAATTATGCCGATCATGCGAGTGAAATTAGCTTTAAGGCACCAGAGGAACCACTTGTCTTTTTAAAAGGTCCAAATACACTAATTGGGCATTGTGGGCAGACTCGTCGACCTGCTGATGTTAAAACTATGCATTATGAGTGTGAGCTAGCTGTCGTTATAGGGAAAAAAACGCGTTCTGTCAAACGGAAGGATGCGTATGACTATATTTCTGGATATACAATTGCCAATGATTATGCTATTCGTGATTATCTTGAAAACTATTATCGACCAAATCTAGCCGTGAAAAATCGTGATACGTTAACACCAATTGGCCCTTGGTTTGTTGATAAAGAGGATGTGCAGGATCCGATGAATCTAAAGCTTTACACCTATGTAAATGGGGAATTAAAACAAGAGGGTACAACGAGAGATATGGTATTTGATATCCCTTTCCTAATTGAATATCTGAGTAGTTTTATGACCTTAAATGAAAATGATGTTATTCTAACCGGAACCCCAAAAGGAACTGTCAATGTTGTGGAAGGGGATGAGGTCGTGGTAGAAATTGAAGGAATCGGAAGACTAAAGAATACCATAGTAGCAGATAAAGTCTTTGCACGGTAGGTGAGATTATGCCACATGTCATTGTGGAGTATACAACAAATTTAAAAGAAAACGGAAATATCAAATCACTTCTACTCAAAATCAATCAGTCCCTCATTGCAGCTGGTGATACCTTCCCGATTGGAGGTATTCGCTCTAGAGCAATAGAGTTGCATGATTATGTCGTCGCAGATGGTTCCAATCAAGAGGATGCATTTGTTCATGTTACGCTCAAAATCGGGAAAGGTCGTACAGAAAAAGAGAAAAAAAACGCCTGTAATCAGGTGTTTGCTGCAATGGAACAGCATTTTGAAGCGGCTTTTGCAAATCGCTTTTTAGCCTTATCACTCGAATTGGTTGAATTCACCCATCCAACGTATAAGAAGAATAATATTCATAGTCGCTACTCAAACCCAGAAGGTTAATAAACTTTCGGGTTTTTTATTTTTATACAGGGAAGTAAGTTACTTTCAATAGAAGTGTAATGGAGTAAGCGTCCTATTAAGTTGGGAGGTGCATGTTAAGTATTCACAATTGGATATGAAGTATTCGTTGAATAGAAGACTAAAAGATAAATAAGTAGTACTATGTTAATAGTATTACTTATCGAATTTTTATTTTTTCTTCTAGAGTAGTTTAATAATGAGGTGTTGAATTCTAATGGAACCTAGAGTAAATAAGAATTATATTTGGCTTTATTTTTTATCATTCTACTCACTTTGGTGTATAAGAGAATTATGGTTTGTTCAATATATAGATTTGATGGACTCTGTTCTTAACGCTATTATCTCAGCAATTATTAAAATCATTATCTGGATACTTCCGGTTATCCTAATCGTTAGAACAGTAGAAAAACAAAATGTATTAAGCTATTTAGGATTACGCGATCATTATAAAAAAGGATTGATATGGACTGTATGGGGCACAACTGCTTTAATTCTTTACTTCTTTATTTTAAATTTAATTGTATTAGAGAATGACATTGGATTTAATTTAAGCATTAATGAGCTGCTTAATACAGTCCTTCTAGTAGGAATAACGGAGGAAATTGTCTTTAGAGGGTTCTTATTAAGAAAACTAATGGATTCCAATAGTTTTTGGCAAGCAAATATACTAACTTCACTCCTTTTTGTGTCGATCCATTTTCCAATCTGGATTTATAAAGGGTTATTCGAATTGCCATATATTCTAGCTTCTATGGCTACTGCTTTTGTTTTAGGTATTATTTTCGGATTTATATATAGGAAATCCAATTCACTCTGGTCCGTCATTATTCTACATTCTTTGTATAACTTTCTAGTGTCAATTTACTATTAGATAGCGGCCCACGATCTGTAATAAACAAATAGTCGCGCAAAACCAAGTAGATTTTGCGCGACACAGTATTTAAAATAAATTTAATACACCGAGCGTAATTAACAGGACTGGGGGTAAAAAGTTCATACGTTCCATACGTTTATTATTGGATAGAACAATTCCAATTTTTATTCCATAGTAGACAAACATACCACTCATAACAGCAATTAAAATAGAAGTAATCATTGGCGGATATCCCAGGATAGCTGCGCCGATCCCAGCTCCGAATGCATCTAAAGCTAGAGCAGTTCCTAATAATATTGCTTCTCCGATAGAGATTGTTCCAGAGCGGTCTAAATCTGCTTTATCGGGTGTCGTCATGACGGTACGGAATTTTTGAAAGTTTATCGCTTCATGATCTTCTGGTGATACCTCTGTGTTTTTATTAAGTTGGCTTCTAACGGAGTTAATTAAGGAGAATATTCCTATAAATATTAATATTGCTCCCCCAATTGATTTAGCAATACTGACCGATAGAAAAGCATGAAGCATACCGCCAATCTCCATAGAAAGGAGAACAACAATTCCAGAACAGATCATGATGACGAATAAAGCACTTTTTGGTACAACGATTTTACGCATTCCATACGTAATTCCTACGCCTAATCCATCGATACTTACAGCAAAAACTAAGAATAGTAATCCAGTATAAAATAGCATAGCACCATATCCTTTACTGTTTCTACGCTATTGTATGGAAGCTTCCTTGGATGTGTGCTATCGGAACTTGATAAACCGAATTCAAAAGTCTCAATCAAATGACATCATCAATTTCAGGTGTAGGTTTACCGAATAAATAACCTTGAAAAAGCTTATATCCTTCCCGTTTTAGCCACTCAAAGTCTTCCTTTGATTCTATTCCCTCTGCTAGTGGGATTGAGCCGAGTTCAATGGACTTACGTAGCATTGATTTTGCAACTTGCTGTTTATTGAAATCGACTGCAACCCCTTGTACAAACTGCATATCCAATTTCATATAATGTGGTGTAATATCCTCTATCATTTCGATAGTGTTATACCCCTCCCCAACATCATCTAGCGCATATTCGAATCCCTTTTCTTTGTAGTATGATAAGATTTCTTTTAAATGATTAACATCGTCTACTCTTTCTGTTTCTACCACCTCAAAACAAAGTTGAGAAGGGTTTATACCCAATGTGTTTGCCAATCGTGTTGTCGATTGTAAACAGAATTCTGGAGAATATATTGATGTTGGAATGAAGTTAATGAAAACCTTTTTATCCTTAATCTTTGCAGCAGATTTTACTGCAGTTAATCTACACAATCTATCCAAAGCATATAGCCTTCCACGTTTTCTGGCTGCTTCAAAAATAACATCCGGATAAATCAAAGTCCCATCTTCTTTGACAAATCTTGAAAGGATTTCATATGCAAAAATATTTTCTCTTTCATCTACAATAGGTTGAAAATAACAAGTGAGCTGTTTCTTTTTAATTACTTCATCAATCCACTGCATATCAAGTGTTTCTTGAATGGTTGATAATGGTTTCCACTCTTGGTTCGGCAAGCGAAAATAGACCAATGCTAATTGCATATGATCCCTACAGAAGTCTATTAGCTCGTTTACTCCCATTTCCTTTATAAACAATAGATTATCTTGTACTTTTACATCTATTTTTCTTCTGTTTAAGTGGTTAATTATGTTTGGTATCACAGACTGATTGTGATTACCTTCAAACCGAATTTCATATTCTAATCCCTCTATTAAGCAACTTTTACAATGCATGGATCTATTACCTCCTAAGAAACCATCTCCCAATTTAACGCAAGATGCTTCATAACGTATTTCCTTGATATTCTGTTGAATCGTTAGATTACGTCACCTAAAGTTTTCGCTTGCCTATCTAGTTGATCTGCAGCTTGCCCGATACCAGTAAATTCTTCAACTGCCTTATTTACAAGCGTTTGACCATCTATGATAATGGTTTGAGAATTTTTCATTCCTTTTACAATTTCTTCAACTTGTACGGTTATACTTTCTAAATCCGAGTTTACTTCTTTTGTAGCCTCCTCTGTTTGGCTGGCTAATTTACGAACTTCATTTGCCACCACATTAAATCCACGACCATATTCTTTCGCATGGGCAGCTTCAATTGCAGCATTAAGAGCGAGTAAATTGGTATAATCAGCAATACTACGAATTTTATCTGTAAGCTTCTTAACTGATTCTGCTTTTCGTTCCAATAATTGAAGCACTTGCATATTGTCATTTGTTTCCTTCACAGCTTGTTTAATAGACGACTCTATTTCTTGACCACTAGAGACACCTTCATCTGCACGTTTTAAGAGTCGTTCTGCCATCTGTTGTAATTCTCTTGTTAATTCGGAGACAGCATTTTCACGTTTCGTTATATCTGTTGCCACTTTAATAACCCCTTGAACATATCCTTCACTGTTATAAACAGGAGTGTAGGTCGCTTCAAACCATAGAAGACGCTGATCCTTTGTTACTCGTAATATTTTTTTCTGAAACGTTTGACCACTCCTTAAATTGTCCCAAAACTCACGATACTTAGGACTATTTGCAAATTCTGGTAGACAAAATTGACTGTGCTTCAATCCAGGCATCTCCCAAGCTTCATACCCCATGGTTTTTGCAAAATTATTATTTGCCCAAAGTACGTTACCTTGTGTGTCAAACTGTATCATGGCCAATGATTGCTCAATTGCAGCAAAGGCTGAGCTGATTTCTATCTCATTTGTCCTAGTATTTTGTATAGGTTTTGTAATATTCATGCTATTCTTCTGCTCCTTTTTATCCTTTTTTGTATGATTTATGTATCAATTTTAATTAAAAATATACAAAACTTATACATTTTTTGCAAGAATTTTGTTTTATTTGATTTTAATTCGTAGATTTTGTATAGTTTATGTACAAGTAATATGGGGTGTATGAAATATGTATAGTATAAAAAAAGTTTCTGAAATGCTAGGTATTCCCACGGTAACGATTCGTGCATGGGAAAAAAGATATCAGATTATTAATCCTGTGCGGAGTAATGGCGGACATCGTTTGTATAGTGAAGAAGACATCAATACGCTTAATTGGATAAAGAATCAAATGGACGAAAAGGATTTGAAGATTAGCGAAGCCGTTTCCTTATTAAAACAAAAAACGGTGGATCGGGTAGCTGATGTAGAACTATATACCATTAAGAAAGAACGGGATAATCTTATTGAGATGCTTTATCAAGATTTAATCGGTCTCAATACAATCAAAGCGCATAAAACGATAGATTTAGCATTTTCGTTATATAACTACGTTGACGTGTTCCATAACATTCTTGCTCCTGTATTGTACCGGATTGGTACGGAATGGGAGGATGGAAAAATAGCGGTTGCCCAGGAGCATTTTTCTTCTCAGATAATTATGCAAAGATGCTCTCAGTTTCTATGGTCGCTCCCCATTCAACCAAATTTACCGAAAGGGCTGTCCTTATGTCCTGAAGGTGAACACCATCAAATGGGATTAATGCTCTTTAGTTTGTTCTTACGAAACAAAGGTCTAGATATCACGTATTTAGGACCAGATACACCATTAAACGAGCTTCCTGCTATTATCAGAATGAAGGATATATCTTTAGTAGTTATTTCCATTACAAATCCAGATAACATAGAAGAACTAGAGGCTTGGGTTAAGACATGTCGTAGAGATTTTCCAGATGTGAAAATTGTTCTTGGTGGTACTGGTTTTCAGAACCAAAGAACTACGATGTCTTCTTACGTACTACCTGATAAAGTTTCGGACTGGGAAACATGGTACACATCAACTATTGATAAATAAATACTGAAAAGACTGAATTTCTTCGATTTATAAAGGGATAGTAGTGAAAAAATTACTATCTCTTTATCGCGTTTTTCTGTTAGTGTGCATAGGGTAACTAGCATGTTGACTATTCCGGTGAAATTAGTATCCTTCGCTTATATTTGTGATGTTAGGCGAGATTCTGGTATCGTAGATAGTAAGAACAGTAAGTTAATGGAGGAGTATTGTGTTAAAAAAAATCTTAGCGGCAGTTTTGTCGACCATAGTATTTAGCGCTGTAATGGGGCTGTTGAATTATTTTACTAGCTCCGCGCAAACGTTTGAAAATTTTTGGATACCAATGGTATTTTTTGCTATGTATGCAGCACCGGTATATTTAATCGCAGGAATTCCTATCTCCTATTTAATCGATAAGGTAGTGAATAAAATAAATAATACTTCCCAATTGACACGTCATTATACAAGATATGGATTGTTTATATTGGCTGGGATAGTCGTGGCATTCATCTATGTGGCTATCTTAAGAGTGACGGAAGATGAACAGCTTCTTTCCCGAGACTTATTAACCTATATTATTGGCGGCGTCATTGCATCGTTAATCTATTATTATGTTTCTCTTCTATTTACGAATAAAGAAAGCAAATAGAATGATGTTAAGAATTTGTAAGGGAAAAGAATATAGAGAGGAACCACAATCATGAGTAAAACACTTGTATTAGCAGAAAAACCATCCGTTGGCCGGGATATTGCCCGCGTATTAAATTGTGGAAAAAAAGGCAATGGGTTTATGGAAGGATCAAAATACATTGTAACATGGGCACTTGGACATTTGGTGACATTAGCAGATCCCGAGACCTATGATGATAAATATAAAACATGGCGATTAGAGGATTTACCAATGCTACCATCTAATCTAAAACTTGTCGTCATGAAAAAGACGGGAAAACAATTCAGTGCTGTTAAAACTCAAATGAATCGTAACGATGTCTCCGAGATTGTCATTGCAACCGATGCTGGTCGTGAAGGGGAACTAGTTGCGAGATGGATTGTTGAAAAAGCACGTGTTCATAAACCGATTAAACGTCTATGGATTTCATCCGTTACCGATAAAGCAATCCGAGATGGTTTTAATCAACTGAAGCCAGGAAGTAAATACGAAAACTTATATGCATCAGCGGTTGCCCGTTCAGAGGCAGATTGGTATGTTGGATTGAATGCGACTCGTGCACTGACAACCAAATTTAATGCTCAGCTTTCTAGTGGACGGGTACAAACGCCAACTTTAGGTATGGTAGCATTTAGAGAGAATGAGATTAAGAATTTTGAGCCGCAAAAATTCTTTGGATTACAGGCAAAAACAAATGGAGTTAGCTTCACTTGGCAGGACGAAAAGAATAACACACGTATTTTTTCCAAAGAAAAAGCAGAAGCATTACTAGAGAGATTGAAAAAGCAGCCTGCTAAAATTGTAAAAGTCGATAAGATGTATAAAAAGAAATTTGCACCACAGCTTTATGATTTAACGGAATTACAACGAGATGCGAATCGTATTTTCGGCTATTCCGGGAAACAAACCTTGTCTATTATGCAAAAGCTATATGAACGACATAAGGTATTAACATATCCAAGAACAGATTCTCGTGTTATTTCAACTGACATTGTACCTACCATTAAAGACCGCTTAAAGGCATGTGGAGTGGATCAATATGCTTCGTTCGCCCAGAAACTACTTCGTCAGGAGAACCGTAAGCTGCCGAAATCAGTTGTGGATAATTCGAAGGTAAGTGACCACCATGCAATTATCCCAACTGAAGAACCTGTTATACTTGCGGATTTGGATGATAAAGAGCGGAAGGTTTATGATTTAGTCGTGAAGCGCTTCTTGGCCGTTTTAATGAATCCCTATGAATATGAACAAACAACCATTTATTCAGAGATAGGCTCGGAATCTTTTACTGCTAAAGGTAAGGTAGTAAAAGATCAAGGCTGGAAAGCAGTTTATGATCGGAATTATGATGACGAGGAAAAGTTGGATGATCAGCGCTTACCTGTCCTTAAACAGGGGGATAGCTTTTCTAATGTTACCATCGTATTGACTACGGGTGAGACGAAGCCACCAGAGCGATTCACAGAGGGAGCGCTTCTTCAAGCAATGGAAAATCCAGTTCGTTTTATGAATCCGGATGAGAAGCATTTAGCAGGAACCTTGCAAAAAACTGGTGGTATTGGCACAGTTGCAACTCGTGCAGATATTATTGATAAGCTATTCAATAGTGGGTATATGGAGCTTAAGGGTAAGCATATATTTATTTCCTCTAAAGGGAAGCAACTATTGGAACTTGCACCTGAAGATTTACGCTCTCCAGCGTTAACAGCGGAATGGGAGCAGAAACTAAGCTTGATAGCTGAAGGAAAACTAAATAAAAATAAATTCATTGCAGAAATAAAAGATTATACAAAAGAAATTATCCAAGAGATAAAGGGTAATGATACCAAATTTAAGCATGACAATATGACGGGAACGAAATGCCCGGATTGTGGGAAATTAATGCTTGAAGTCAACAATAAACATGGACGTATGCTTGTCTGTCAAGATCGTTCCTGTGGTCATAAGAAAAATATAGCCAAAAAAACGAATGCTCGTTGTCCAAATTGTCATAAGCGTCTAGAATTACGTGGTGAAGGGGAAGGGCAAACATTTACCTGTTCTTGTGGACATCGTGAAAAGCTATCAGCGTTTAATAAACGGAAGGAACAAGAAAAGAAGCATAAGGTATCCAAAAAAGATGTGAATAAGTATTTGAAAAAACAGGATGATGGTTTTGCAAATAATGCATTAGCAGATGCATTAGCAAAATTAAAAGATAAATAATCAGAGCACCTCGATTACGTTATATCGGGGTGTTTTTTATCATGCAACTATTTTCAAGTTCATGCAGGAAAATACCACATAAAGCGAGAATTATAGTTATCATAGTCTTAGAAATAGGAGAGAATTATGCTAGAGGTAAAACAAATTAGTACAGAAATGACCTATGATCTTAGACATAAAATACTTCGTCCTCATCAAGGAATGGAGGATTGTAAGTATGATACGGATGATAGGAATGGCTCCTTTCATGTTGGGGCTTTTTACCAAGGACAGCTGATAAGTATTGCTTCATTCTGTGTTGACAATAACCCTGATTTCCCAACGGGTAAACAATATCGCTTGCGAGCGATGGCAACACTGGAGGGTTATCGTAGGGTAGGAGCAGGTAGGGAAGTAGTTCGGTATGCAGAAGATATACTTAAGGGAAATGGTATTGAATTCTTATGGTGTAAAGGTAGAACTACTGTTCAAGCATATTACCAACGGTTAGGTTTTCAAGCATATGGTGAGGTTTTTGATTATCCACCCATTGGTCCACACATTGTGATGTACAAAACTTTAACAGGCTGAAAGAGAGCAATCCCCAGAATTGCTCTCTTTTTAAATAGGCTAGAAATGTGCTCTGTTAAGTATTATTATCGTTAAAAATAGTAATAATCCATACCCACAAGCAGGGCTAGAACAATCACTAGCAAGGTAATCAATACTCCCTTTTGCTTTCTTGTAAATTTAGTCTTTATCTTGCTTTTTATCTCTAGCTCACTAGCATATTTAGAAATATATTCGACTAATTGATTCATGGAACCTACAAAGGCCTTTGGAATGATAATTGCTGATTGGTTGCTTTGGTAAAGAAATAAATGCTTTTCATCAGAAGCCATAATTCTTATTTCTTTCCAAGAAACCTGCTTATGTAAGAATTTTTTATTTACTTCAATCCCTTTTTCCGTTAGATGTAAGGAGAATGGGCCAAGTCGTTTGTTAAGTTCACTTTTCCTAAATAAATTCATTGTTCTTTGTCTTACAATATAGGGAACAAGCATCGCTAATAATATCGCCGTTATCAGATGTATAGCTACATGAATTGGGTGTAAACTAGGTTGGATAATAGAAAGTATCATGAACACTAAAACAGCAGATATATATGTTGCAATAGTTAAGCGTCTTTTTACTTTTTCAGAGGTATGAAGATAGTTTTGCTGAAGAGCATTCAAATTATTAATTTTCAATTCACCTTTAATATACATTTTCAATACTCCTACTTGAAGATAGTTATGACCATATCAGTTCACAGTTACTTCTAATAGTATCATAAAAATGTTCCAGCTAAGTTAAGTTTTTAACAAGCTGTTCATTACAGAAAATAATAGAATCAAAGAAATAAAGCTGTTTACTTGAAATACTAGTAGTTGTATCATTAAGATGAAGATGTACCTTGAATATCTTATTAGGGAGGGTTACAATAGATGGCTTTTGTTATTTTAGATCCATGCAGACAAGAAAAAGCAGCTGAATGTGTCAGTGTCTGCCCGGTTGATTGTATAGAAGAAGGTCCAGATCAGTTCTACATAGATCCAGATATTTGTATCGATTGTGGAGCTTGTAAAGCTGCATGTCCAGTTAATGCAATTGAGGAAGAATACGATTTAACACCAGAGCAAGAGGTTTTCCTAGAGAAGGCGGAGGAATTTTTTGCGAATCGTTAATATAGGACAAAGTCCCGTTAGCATTAGCTAGCGGGACTTTTTTGTAAGTATTTTGTTCTGAGGGTATTTAGAGGGACATGCTCTTATATCATTAGAGGTATTTTTTTATAAGGCTTACGCTTCTTCTACCATTATTGCTAGTTTACTAGCTACCCATCGCTTCGCAGTAGCTTCGTCTACTTCATACACCTTTCCAGCACGGAAAAGCTCTCCATGATACGCAGTTTGTACATTCATTTTTACTTTTACCATATTACATTCTCCTAACTATTCATTGCTATAACAGTTATTATAACGAACTCTACTTTATGTGGCTAATCTTTTGGTATATCAATACAAGTGTAACTATAAATCAATAATAATGCCTTAAAAATGTATCAATACTAAAAAAATCTTTAGCACGTTAAATTGATTTTTATTTGGATGGATTACTCGCTAAAAATTAGCTCATACTAATTTTTAGAGGTGAAAATATCAGAGATGGAGTTGAATGATAAAATGGAAATGGAAGCTAGAAATGCAACAGAAGCAGCATTACTTGATTATAAAGCAGGACTAGGTACCTTTACACAAAAAATGCCGAAGCTAGCTGAGCTTTATAATGCTTTTACAGAGGAATGCTTTAAGGAAGGTGTATTGTCACAAAAAGAGAAGCAGCTTATTGCCTTAGGGATTAGTCTTTTTTCTCAAGATGAATACTGTATTATTTACCATACTAAAGGATGTCTTGACCAAGGCTGCTCAGAGGACGAGATACTAGAGGCTGTAGGAGTGACTGCTGCATTTGGTGGAGGGGCTGCGATGAGCCAAGCGGTAACACTTGTACAAGAAAGTATGCAGGAATTAAATCAATTGAAGCAATAATCGTAACCAACCGCTTTATCGTCATTTGTAAGGAAGAGTACAGGAATCTTGATGAATTCCTGTACTTTTTTTGTAGAACTAATAAAAAATCAGAAAGTTATGCTAAGATTATAGTAGCAGAAAGGTTAAGGCTGAATTTATTAGAAATGGTGGAATCATATGTATATCGAAATTCTATTTTTTATCCTTTGCTTTTACTATACACTAACATTTATTGAGAACTTACATAATGAAGATAAACGTGTTACGAAACAAGCAAAGTATGCTGCAATTGTTTGCCTTATATTGGCATTTATTTTTTTGGTTGTTTAATGGAACTAACTCTCATGAAAAGAGCAGGGGATCGGGATGCTCCTGCTCTTTAAACATATTTGCTAGAATTCTTGCTTTTTTATAGTAGTGATTGAAGCGCTGTTTCGATGTCTGTTGTTGGTTGGTGACATGCAAAATTTTCACATACATAGACGGTTGTTTTGTCGTCTTTCTGTTTATAGTTAGCTGCAAATGATACGACATTTTGAAATACGTCCGGATTATTGGCTACGACGAGCGCAATATCAGGTGTGAAACTTTCCTGCAAGGATTGGATCATTCTCCTCCTGGAAGCATCGTCTTCGCCTAGGATAACGACTTCTTTTGTTGAATTCTCGCTCAGAAGTAAGCTCTGAATAAAGAAAGCTCCGGCCGATGCTTGACGATTTACATCCTCTTGGAACGTATAATACATTTCCTCTAGTTTATCTAAATAGGTGGTTTCACCAGTTACATACCCCATCTGTGCTAGTATAAAAGCTGCTACGCCATTACCTGAAGGGGTTGCACCATCGTATATTTCCTTATCACTAGAAATAAGCTTCTCACTATCGTTGCCACTGAAGAAATAGCCACCATTCTCTTCATCCCAGAATAATTCGATCATCTGATTTATTGTGTCTTTACCGCGAGCCAAATAATTTATATCAAAGGTTGCCTGATACATTTCATGATAAGCCCATGCTACATAAGCATAATCATCAAGGTATGCTTTGTATTTTGTTTCACCATCACGATAACGCGCCATGAGTCTTTCTTTTATAGTTAGCTTCTCTTCAATAAATTGAAGCGCCTTTTGAGCGATTAATCGATATTCTTCTTTTTGAAATACCCTGCTTGCCTTCGCTAATCCAGCAATCATCATGGCATTCCAAGAGGTCAAAACCTTATCATCCACATGGGGATATAGTCGTTTTTCACGCTCCACCAGTAGCTTTTGTCGTGCTTCCTCTAAATGTTGCCATAAGGATTCCAAGGATAGATCGAAGGCATCTGCTGTACTTTCCAAATTAGCATGAATGAGATTTGGAATATTCTTTCCTTCAAAATTACCATATGGCGTTATGCCATAGGCGGTTGTATATATCTCACCTAAATCCTCGCCCAAAATATCATAAATTTCCTCATCTTCCCACACGTAATATTTTCCTTCAATCCCTTCCGAATCTGCATCAATGGCTGAATAAAATGCTCCCTCTGGACCCGTCATCTCTCGTTGAATAAATTGAATGATTTCCTCCGCTATCTTTTGATAGAAAGGATTCTTAGTAACCTGATAACATTCTGTATATACAATAAGCAATAATGCATTGTCATATAGCATTTTCTCAAAATGAGGTACAAGCCATTTTTCATCGGTAGAATATCTAGCAAAACCAAATCCGACATGGTCATAAATGCCTCCGGAAGCCATATGTTGTAGGGTGCTTTCTACCATTTTTAAGGCCGCAGTTTTTCCAGTGAAATGATAATATCGAAGTAAGAACATCAGGTTTTGTGGCTGGGGAAACTTAGGTGCTTCCCAAAAACCACCATATGTAAAATCAAAGCCCTTCCCTAATTGTTGATATGCCTGATCAACTGTCTCAAGCGTTAGTCGATTCTTACTCTTTTCCCTTGAAGAATGCTCCAATGCTTGTTGGACACTTTCTGTGACATCGGTTATATGGTCAGGGTCGGTTGTGTATTTATGATGTAGTTGGACTAAGGCCTCCTTTAGCCCAGGTCTTCCGTACTTACTTTCCTTTGGAAAGTAGGTTCCAGCATAAAAAGGAATTTTATCAGGTGTCATAAAAATAGTTAATGGCCAACCACCATGTCCTGCCATCATCTGACATACCTTCATGTAAATCGAATCGATATCTGGGCGTTCCTCGCGGTCAACCTTAATTGCTATATAATGTTCATTTAAAATGCCAGCAACCTCTTTATCCTCGAATGACTCATGGGCCATGACATGACACCAATGGCATGTCGAGTAGCCAATGGAAAGAAAAATTGGTTTGTTCTCTTGCTGGGCTTTACGAAATGCTTCATCCCCCCATGAATACCAGCTAACAGGGTTATAAGCATGCTGTAGCAGGTATGGAGATTTTTCATGTAATAGCTTATTTGCCTTTGGATCTATTTTCAAAATCATCACATCCAATCAAATTCTTACTTTTTGTTATAGGAACTAATCTACTTGATATAAGCTAAATCTCACTTATTTATGCTCTTAATAAGTGATCTATTCTTATTGTAACATTGATAATCAACATCTATTAATAAGCGTTCAAATTCTGCATGAATCAAAGGGGGAGAGGTTCACTTTTTATCAATCAAATCTTTGATTAACTGTCTGATGAATTGCAGCAAGAACACTAGAAAAGTACTTGCTCAAATAGTAGCATCAAAATAGATGTTACTATTTCCATAAGATGGTTGTAAATTGACAAAGGTAAGAAGAAGGATAGTGGAATCCCCATTATGCTTCTTTTTTATTTGTTAGCAAACATATAGGTTTTAAAAAAATTACTCTGATTTCCAGCTTGAACTTTACGTTAACGTTAATGATAACGTATTATTGAAAGAAAATTCACAAAAAGGTGATTTCATGACGAAACGGTATTCGATTTCAGAGCTTGCAAAACAATTTAATATTTCCACTAGAACAATTCGTTACTATGAGGAAGTTGGTTTACTTCATCCGCCACGTAGTGAAGGTGGTCAACGATTTTTTACAAGGAAGGAACAAACACGACTAAAATTAATTTTCCGCGGCAAAAGATACGGATTTACACTGGATGAAATCCATAACATGCTTCAGCTATTTGATTTGGATCCATCTGGTAGAAAGCAGCTCTTAAAAACAATCGAATATGGAAAAGAAAAAATTGGGGAGGTGTCTGAGCGAATTCAGGATCTAATGGCGATGCGAGGCGAAATGGAAAATTTAATCGAAGAGTTCGAGAAGCGATTAACGGAAGTAGAAGGAATTTCCGATGAAGCTTCTTTTGATTGAGTAAGCTGTAGGGACCAATTGAAAGTGGTGATAGGATGAAGAATGGACAACGTTTCACCTATTCAAGAACGTTTCAAGAAGAAGACATTTTCCAATTTGCTACTATTTCGGGTGACAACGGTAAACATCATATAGAAAAAGATGAACAAGGAAGATTAATGGTACAAGAATTATGAACTGCAAGCATTGCAACGAAAATTGGTGTGGATTTGAACTATATTGCTAATTGTGAGGAGATAGATGGGTTACCTAGAAATGCAACAGATAAAATTACTAAAGCATCAATTGCGTGGAACGATAGAGTCATGAGGAGGAGCTAATATGAGAAATTTTTATCAAGAAGATGCAAATTTAAAGCGAATCCTACAGCAATCCCTTTCAGAGGATTTCTTTCAATGGGCAAATAAAGAGCTAGATGCATTTGGAGAGCTTACAGCGGGGATTATTGACGAACGGGCTGTTCATACAGATCGTGAAGGACAGCCAAAATTGATTCGATACGACAAAATGGGAAAGGAAATATCAAAAGTATGGCTAAATGAAGGGTATAAGGAAACCGTCCAAGCTACGTATAATGCCGGTATTGTTGGCTATATTCATAAAGATATTCCAGCCTTAGGTCATAAAGGGAATTATGTCTATGCTTTTGCCCAGGGCTATCTTTTATCTCACGCTGAGCCAGGATTTTATTGTCCTGTAACGTTGACAAAAGCTACTGCATATTTAATCGACCAGTATGCTTCAGTCGAATTGAAAAACAAGTATCTCCCGAATGTATTAGCGACGGGCGATGTTGAGCTGTATGAGGGAGCGACGTTCTTAACAGAGAGACAGGGTGGTTCTGATGTTGGTGCTAATGAAGTTAAGGCGGTAAAAGATGATAGTGGCTACCGTATTTTTGGAGAAAAGTACTTTGCGAGTAATGCTGGAGCATGTGGTATTGCAATGGTACTTGCCCGTATGGAAGGTGCCCCCACTGGAACAAAGGGTTTAAGTCTTTTTCTAGTTCCTTGGGAAGAAAATCGAGAGCAAGGCTATTTAACCATTCGTCGTCTAAAGGATAAGCTAGGTGTTCGTGCGGTGCCTTCTGCTGAAGTGGAATTCCAGGGAGCAATAGGCTATCTGATTGGAGAGGCGGATAAGGGCTTCTATTATATGGTGGAGGCGCTTAATCTATCACGAGTTTCCAATGCGATTGCCTCCTTAGGAATCATGCGCCGGGCTTATTTAGAAGCAAAAAGCTATGCCATGGAGCGTGATGCCTTTGGTCAGCAATTAGTCAATTATCCAATGGTCCAGGAGACTTTAACAACTCTTGTCGCAAAACAAGAAGTAGAAATGAATGCAATATTTGAAGTAATTCGCCTGATGGATAAGGTGATGGGGAAAACTACAACAAAGGAGGTTAGCCCAAAAGAGCATGCACTATTTCGTTTGTATGTTGCATTATTGAAAAAAGAAACTGCTGAGCAGGCAATTCATTTTGCACATGAAGCAATTGAGATGCATGGTGGAAACGGCTATATTGAAGACTTTGTAACACCTCGCTTACTCCGTGATGCGCAGGTTTTAACAGTATGGGAAGGGACAGCAAATATTCTTGGATTAGAGGTACTTCGCTTACTTCATAAATTCCAAGTTGATCAATTCTTTCTGGAAGAGATGAAGATTCGACTAGGTAAGGTGGCTAATCATTTTGCAAGCGATTTGGTTGTTCTTTTAGATGAAGAAATTACAAGTCTTTATGAGCGAATTCAAGCAGTAATAAAACTATCACCGGATTTACAATCCTATTATGCGAAGAAGATAGCTAAGCAAATGACCATCATATTTGAAAGTATTGTAGCAATGGAGGCTGGTATATCAGGTGATGATAGACAACAAGCAATTGCTACGGTTTACCTGCACTCGACTTGGAAGAAACAGGATTTTGAGGTTGAGCCGGTTGTGTTAAAGAATTTTGACTTAGTTGTTAATGGGTAAAGTAATAATCCCCGCTACAAGTTAAAGCAGTAGCGGGGATTGTGTACAAATCTTATAAGTGCTTTAACCGTTCCTTCGCTTGTTCATCCCCCTTTAATGCCGATTTCTGATACCAGTACTTCGCTTTTTTGAGATTAATAGGTGTACCGATACCATTTTCATAGCAAAGGCCGAGGTTAAATTCTCCATATGGATCATGCTTTTCAGCTGCCATTGTATACCAGTGAATGGCTTCTGTCCCCTCTCCTTTTTCAACGGCTTCATGCCCTAGTCGGTTTGCAGCGAATACATCACCAGAAAGTGCAGATTGAGTAAACCAATATCTTGATTCTTCAGAATCTACTTCTGTCCCAACTCCATTTTCATACATATACCCCAGTGTATACATAGCTTCTGGAACGCCTTTATCAGCAGCCATTTTAAATAGCTCTATTGCATGTTTAGTATTCTTTTCAACATATTCTCCGCGTAAGTACATATCCGCATAATTGTTGAGAGCATCAGGGTGCCCCATACTAGCTGCTTTTTTATAATAATGATAGGTTTTTTCTAAATCACGCTCAACTACAACCCCATCAAAATAATAATTTCCTAGCCAATAATACGCATCTGGATTACCAGCCTGAGCTGCTGCTTTATACCAAGGAAAAGCCCATTCGTCACGCTGAATGGACTTATAAAATTTTCCAAGCTCCAGCTGTGAATCTGATTCTCCTTTCATCGCTTCGGCATAGATTTGAACGACTTCCTTTGCTTCAGCATCGCTAAAATAAATTACGGATGTATCATCCGATGGAGAAATAACCTCTTTGAAAATGGTCTCTGTATCACGAAGTAAAATAGTCTTCCATTTTTTATGAAAGGTAGTAAGTGCGTTTAATTGTATATAGAGGATATGGATATCATCTGGTAATGTAGACTCTTTCACAAATTGATTAAGAATTGTCTGAATAGGCTTTAGAATATCCTTATTTCTCCCAATGTCATCAAATAGTTCGGATGCGTCACCATATCCTTTCTTAGTAAATGCTAGCTTCATTTGTTCAATGTTCATTTTTACCCTTCCTTTTACCGTACCGGTTCATGCCCTGAGTATCTCACAATTCTATCAAAGAATCACGTTTAACAGCATGGTTACGATTAAGTTCCATTCTTGCATGAATATTTCCACCTCGTTTTCCACTATTTTACATATCATGATACCCATCCTGTTGGAGATAATAAGCAATACATCGCTTACATATTGACCATTCGCTATATTATTATTTTTTAGAAGAATTCTATTTTTCCTGAACCCCTTTACGCTTTATAATTTTTGCCTTAGAATATTTTAGTCGACTCGATAAGAGTTTTCAGTTTATTTATGAAATTTAAAAAATCAGGAGGCTTTACATCTATGAATTCACATGATAAGGAGGCCATGTTAAAAACCATTCCACAGAAAGGTTTTTTTGGTCATCCAAAAGGTCTATCAACGCTATTTTTCACTGAGTTCTGGGAACGCTTTTCATACTATGGAATGCGTGCCATTCTATTATTCTATATGTATTATGAAGTGTCCGATGGTGGACTTGGTATTGATCAAACAACTGCTAATTCGATCATGGCGATTTATGGATCGCTTGTATATATGTCTGGTATTATCGGTGGTTGGATTGCTGACCGAATATTAGGTACTGCTAGAACTGTATTCCATGGTGGAGTACTAATTATGGTCGGTCATATCATTTTGGCATTACCACTAGGAGCACCAGGTTTATTTACCTCTATGTTCTTTATTATTCTAGGTACAGGATTACTTAAACCAAACGTTGGTGGAATGGTTGGGGATCTATATAGCATGAAAGACCCTCGCCGTGATTCTGGTTTTAGCATTTATTATATGGGTATTAACATGGGTGCATTTATTGCTCCGTATGTTGTTGGAACACTAGGTGAGGAAGTTGACTTTCATTTAGGATTTGGTGTTGCAGCAATTGGTATGTTTGTAGGATTAGTTGTGTATGTCATCACTCGTAAAAAGTTTCTTGGACTTGCCGGTGCTCATGTGCCAAATCCATTATCTAAACCTGAAAAGGGTCGTATTACGAAGATTATTCTTCTAGTGATTCTATTAATAGGAATTATTGGATGGGCTGGTGTATCTGGTGGTTGGTTAACCGTTGAACGCGTTATCTTTTCCATAAGTATTCTAGGAATTATTATTCCAACTGCGTATTTCATCTTTATGTACCGCAGTCCCAAAACATCAAATGATGAAAAATCTCGTCTGCTTGCTTATATTCCATTGTTTATCGCAGCGATGGTTTTCTGGGCAATCGCAGAACAACAATCAAGTATCCTTGCAACATTCGCCAATGAACGTACTGATTTAACTTTTATGGGAATTGAGTTAAAAGCATCATGGTTCCAATCGCTTAATCCATTATTCATTATTATGTTTGCACCATTATTTGCAGGATTGTGGACAAAATTAGGGGACAAGCAGCCATCTGTTTCACAAAAATTCTCATTCGGACTAATCTTTGCAGGTTTGGCTTTTATCGTAATGATGCTGCCAGCATATCTAAATGGTGGTACCGGTGCATTAGTAAGTCCATTATGGCTCGTGCTATGCTTCTTCCTTATCGTAATGGGTGAATTACTAATATCACCAGTAGGATTGTCTGCATCCACAAAACTTGCACCTGCTGCCTTCGCTGCACAAATGATGAGTTTATGGAACCTATCCAACTCATCTGCACAAGCGATAAATGCACAGGTTGTAAGATTTTATACACCAGATACAGAAATAATGTATTTCGGTGTAATTGGTGGAGTTGCAATCGTATTAGGTATCGTTTTATTCCTCTTTTCACCAAAGCTTAAGAAGTTTATGAGAGGCTTGAACTAAAAAATTTTTTAACTAACTCCTGAATTAGAACTGATTTCTGATTCAGGAGTTTTTTGATGGTGCGGATACAGTGGAACGCTGATATCGGAGGAGATTCGCTGATATACTGAACAATTCGCTGATAAATCAAGAAAACCGCTGATATCCAGACTAGACTTGCTGATAAATCGGAAAGAAGTGAATTACTTAAATGAAGCTCTGTCTGGGGATACCTTGAAGCTAAATTAGGATGTATCGACTGTTGTTAATAAATTTATTTATATTGAAGGTATCCGGCCTCTGATGAAAAAGTAGTATTTCGTTCGCAAGTAAAAATATAACAATAGCTGTTAAAGGATGGGAGCTGTTAGTGCTCTTTCATCCTTTTTCTATTTTATCCTGCATAGAAGTAAATCACGTACGAAAGGAAGTGCTTGCTATGCTATCAACATGAGGAGGGAAGTTATTTAGTACACAAAATGATAAATATAAGATAGAATGATTGGGAATGAAGCAGGGGGGCAGACAATGAGGAAAAAGTTAACCGTTTTCATCCTTGTGTTTTTGTTATGTAATCATATTTCTGTAGCATCAGCAGAAGAAAATAGCAATCATACATGGGAAGATGAAATGATTTATTTTATTATGGTAGACCGTTTTAATAATGGAGACACATCGAATGATTATGAGGTTGATATGAATGACCCTAATGCCTATCATGGTGGAGATTTTCAGGGGATTATGGATAAATTGGATTATATAAAAGAAATGGGCTTTACGGCAATTTGGTTAACACCAATTGTTCAAAATGAACCGGGTGGCTACCATGGCTACTGGACGGAGGATTTCTATAACGTTGAAGAGCATTTTGGTACGTTAGAGGAATTTAAACAACTTGTTGAAGAAGCACATAACCGAGATATTAAAGTCATCTTAGACCTGGTAGTAAATCACACTGGTTACCAGCATCCATGGCTAAACGATCCACAGAAGCAGGATTGGTTTCATGAGGATGAAGCTATTTTGGATTGGGATAATCAAGAAAATGTAGAAACTGGTAGATTAGCTGGATTACCTGATTTAGCACAGGAAAATCCAGAGGTGAGAAATTACTTGCTTGATATGGCTACATGGTGGATCGAAGAAACCGATATAGATGGCTATCGCCTGGATACCGTTAAGCACGTACCTAAAGATTTTTGGGAGGATTTCTCAGCTGAAGTAAAATCCGTTAAGGAGGATTTCTTTTTAATTGGTGAGGTTTGGCATAGTGATCCAACCTATGTTGCTGATTATGCAAATGCAGGTATTGACTCTTTTGTAGATTATCCCTTTTTTAATGATGCTACAAGAATCTTTAGTAGCGCTGATCAACGAATAGGTCGTTACTTGCATGGTGTATGGGAACGAAATAGTTCTTTATATGAAAATCCATACCTCCTAGGAAACTTTATCGATAATCATGATAATAAACGGTTTACTCGTCTAGCAATTGAAAACGAGGAAGATCCTGTAACAAGGTTAAAGTTAGCATTAACGTATATGTATACCGCACCCGGCATTCCAATAGTTTATTATGGAACAGAAATTGCTATGGATGGTGGAGATGATCCAGATAACCGCAGAATGATGGATTTTAAGGATCATGAATTAGTCTCCTATATTTCAAAGCTTGGAAAACTTAGACAGGAGAATCCGTCTTTAACAAAAGGAGATTTTCAATTATTAGTTGATAAAGTAGGCACATCGGTCTTCTTAAGAACTTACGAAAATGAAACGACATTAATTGCGTTTAATAATACAACTGAGGAGCAAAAAATAACGTTAACAGAGGACATGCTTCCGGAAAATAGTCAACTTCATGCAGCCTTTGGGGAAGTGACTATCAAAAAAGGGCAAGATGGTTATGTGCTTACTCTAGAAAAAGAAAGCACGGAAATATATTCCGTATCAGAGGCAAAGGTAGACTCTAAAGTAAGTAATAGCTGGTATTACGTTGTGATTGGACTATGTGTATTATTCATAATAGGATATTTCATCTATTCGTTTAAAAGAAAAAGAGCGAAATAAAGGGTAGTTAAAAAAGGATTAAAGTAGCAGGCTACATGAGCCACTACTTTAATCCTTTCTTCCTTTAAGATGACTTTTCTTGTTCAAATATCCTAAAACCAGTGCCTTGAACTTCTACGCGATTTTCTTCAAAGCTCTTTCTTTGCACAGAAGATTGCTCAATAATCCATTCCGTAATCGATGAATGGCTTGAAAGTATTTTATCCTTATCTAGGGATATCGGATTAGTACCGTTGTTTAGTACAAAAACGATTCTTTTTTCAGCATTATATTTTTCATACACCACATAGTTTTCTTGATCATCTGTATGGATAAAACGGAACTCTGCATGATTTCCGAATACTGGATCCTGGTTTCTAAGTGATATTAGTGTTTTCACAAAATGAAACATTTCTTGATCTTGTTTCTCTATAGCCCATTCCATGCATGCACGGCAGCCGGGATCTTGTCCCCCGTCCATTCCAATTTCGTCGCCATAGTAAATGCATGGTGAACCAATATAGCTTAATTGAAATAGATAGAGCAGCTTAACTCTGTCATGATTACCATTAGCTAATGATAGAATCCGTGGTGTGTCATGGCTATCAAGTAAATTAAACGCAACTTCATTTACGTTTTTCGGATACATATGCTGTACGTCTATAATGGAATCTTGAAAATCCTTGGCTTGGATTTCTTCTTTTGCGAAAAAGTTAATCGCACCATTTGTGAATGGGTAATTCATAACTGCATCAAATTGATCACCCTGTAGCCAAGGCATGGAATCATGCCATATTTCGCCCAATATATAAGCATCAGGCTTAACAGCTTTTACCGTTCTTCTAAAATCTCTCCAGAAGGCATGGTCAACCTCATTCGCTACATCTAAGCGCCAGCCGTCAATATCAAATTCCTCAACCCAGTAACGCGCAACATTCAATAAATATTCCCGTACTTCTGGATTTTCTGTATTTAGCTTTGGCATGGAAGCTACAAATGCAAACGTATCATAGTTCGGTTTAGGTTCGGTTACAACTGGAAATTCCCAAAGATGAAACCAATCACGGTACTTTGAGTGTTCTTGGTTATGTAACACATCCTGAAATGGTTGAAAATAGAAACCACTATGATTAAATACGGCATCCAGCATGACACGAATACCTCGCTTATGACATTCCTGTATCATACGACGGAAGGTTTCCTTATCGCCGAACTGAGGATCTATTTCCATATAATCAATCGTGTCATATTTATGATTCGAGTGTGCCTTAAAAATAGGTGTGAAATAGATTCCACTAATTCCTAAATCAACTAAATAATCCAAATGGTCAATGACACCTTGGAAATCTCCTCCGAAAAAATTACTCGGTGTAGGACTCGTGCTTCCCCATGGTAAGGTGTCTTTCGGATTAATACTCGGATCTCCATTACCAAATCGCTCTGGGAAAATTTGATACCATACTGTATCCTTTACCCATTCTGGAGATTGAAAGACGTCGACAGGATTTAAATACGGAAAGCAAAAGTAATTTGCAATATCGAGAGGCTTCGAAGCAAAGATACCTTTCTCGGTATAATAACAAACCTCCTCATGATCAGCTAAGCGGAAACCGTAGCGCATTCTTCTAAACTCAGGCTTAACAGCAACAAACCAGTAATCATAATGGGAGGTCGAACCTGTTCTTTCCATAGTAATTGTTTCAGTTTGCCAAGTGTCATTTTCCCATTGATAGGGGTCACCATAAATTAGTTCAACGGTTTTTACATCCTTGCTTTTCGTTTGCAAAAGGATATG
This sequence comes from Ornithinibacillus xuwenensis, assembly GCF_039614845.1. Lineage (NCBI taxonomy): Bacteria > Bacillati > Bacillota > Bacilli > Caryophanales > Bacillaceae > Ornithinibacillus > Ornithinibacillus xuwenensis. Next base: position 121,786 of record NZ_JBDIML010000006.1, read on the forward strand.
TAGCGTTTCCTTATCATAAGCATACGCAAAATTATTCTTTGGACGGTGATAGATTGCTTCCTTTAACAAGTTATTCACTCCTTACTTGTACAATCGTTTGCATTAATATTGCACAAATTAACAATTAATTTAAAAGATTTCTTCTCACTAGTATAACAGAAAGTACTATGAATGAAAGCGTTAACTATATTGATTTAACAAAGATTTATTTTTCTATGAAAAGGGTTGCAAAAATATATAATAATTGTATAATAAAGAAGAAATGGTTGTGCAAACGTTTTCCTAAAATATAGTATGCACCCGTTATCATAAATCCTTTTGGGAGGTTAATTAGATGAAAAAATGGTTAGGACTATTAGTTGCTTTAGTACTATTTGTTGTACTTGCGGCTTGTGGACCAGATGAAGCAAAGGAGTCAGATAAAGGCGACTCTAATACAGATAATGGAGAAACTGCAAAAGGTGAAATGCCTGAAAAACCTGAAAGCTTAACAATTTGGGTGAATGCAGAGGAAAAACAAGAGCAAGCAGTAAAACAAATTACAGATAAATACACAGAGGAAACTGGTATTGAAGTTGAACTTGTTCCTATTAATATGCTTGATCAAGTAGAAAAATTAGATGTTGAAGGACCTAATGGTAACGGTCCAGATATTATTTTCCAACCACATGATCGTATCGGTGACCTTGCTTTAAAAGGTTTGGTTGATCCTGTAGATTTAAGTGATGTTGAATCAGAATACACTGACATTGCACTAGATGCAGTAACATATGATGGCCAATACTGGGGTGCGCCAGCAGTAATGGAAACGTATGCATTGTACTACAATAAATCTTTAGTAGATGCTCCAGAAACAATGGAAGACGTTATGGCTGTAGCTGAGGACTTCACGGATGCTAGTCAAGACAAGTATGGCTTCTTAATGGAAGCTGCTAACTTCTACTTTGTATATCCTTTCTTCTCAGGATATGGTGCTTATGTATTTGCTAATGATGGCTCAAACTATGACATTAGTGATGTAGGTCTAGCAAATGAAGGTGCTAAGCAAGGTGGAGAATTAGTTCAATCATGGTTTAACAATGGTTATATCCCACAAGACCTAACTCCGGATATTATGAATGGTTTATTTAAAGAAGGAAAAGTTGCTACGGTACTTAACGGTCCTTGGATGGTTCGTGAATACCAAGAAGCATTAGGTGAGGATTTAGGAGTAGTTCCTCTACCACTACTTGATAATGGTGAGCATCCGAAATCATTTGTAGGTGTGAAATCCTATATGCTTTCTTACTACTCTGAAAACAAAGAGTGGGCAACTGATTTAATGAAATATATTACGAACGCTGAGAATGCGATGGTTTATTATGCAGTAGCTGGGGAAATTCCTCCACGCCAAGATGCAATTGAAAACTCTATCATCGCAGACGATGAAATATATTCTGCATTCGCAGAGCAAACAACTTATGGTGAGCCTATGCCTAACGTTCCTGCTATGCAACAAGTATGGGATCCTATTAATAACGCGTTAAGCTTTATTTCTAAGGGTGAGCCTGTAGATGAGGTAATGGAAGAAGCAGCAGAAACGATCTTAAATAACATTGAGGCTTCTGGTGCTAATCAATAAATGATGATTCTAGTATATGGGGGCTTGTATGCTCCCATATACTATTTATCTTTAAAAGAACCCGTATTGAGCATGAGATGATGGAAGGCTTTTAAGGCATTAATTAGGAGGAAAGAAACATGGCAAACGACCAAAAAGAGAGGAAAACTGGATTGAGCCGTCCTCGAAATATCGCTACACTGCTATCTGTCATGGTTCCAGGTCTAGGGCAAATCTATAATCGTCGATTTTTAAAAGGAATTATTTTACTACTCGTAGCAATTTCCTTTTTGGTAACTACTTGGGACTATTTAGATATCGGTATTTGGGGATTGTTTACATTAGGTACAATTCCGCATGAGCACCATTCCATACAATTATTATTACAAGGACTAATATCTTTAATTGTATTATTCTTTGGAATTGCGATCTATATCTATAACATTCGTGATGCAAGAAAAGATGCAATTGCAAGAGAAGAAGGTAGAATAAATCCAACTTTATTAAAAGGAATGCTAGATTTTTATAATGGTGGATTCCCATATTTTATGATAATACCTGGTTTAATCATGCTAGTATTCATCGTAGTACTTCCATTACTATTTATGCTTTCACTAGCTTTCACCGATTATAACCAATATAATGCGCCACCACGCAATCTCTTAAGCTGGGTAGGCATCGATAACTTTGTAGATTTGCTGAAAATGGATATTTGGAAGGATACATTCTTTAGTGTATTTACCTGGACAATCGTATGGACAGTAGTAGCAACCACTTTACAAATTGTCCTCGGATTTTTCTTAGCTTTGTTAGTAAATGACAAGCGTGTTAAGTTCAAACGAACGATTCGTACGGTGCTTATCTTACCTTGGGCTGTACCGGCGTTTGTTTCAATCTTAATATTCTCCGCATTGTTTAACCCTACTTTTGGTGCGATTAACCGTGATATCTTAAGTCAATTTGAAATTATGATTCCATGGTTGTCAGATCCTTTCTGGGCAAAAGTAGCATTAATAACGATCCAAACTTGGCTAGGTTTTCCATTTGTGTTTGCGTTGTTTACGGGAGTACTCCAAAGTGTACCGGCTGATATGTATGAAGCGGCGGACGTGGATGGTGGATCTCGCTGGCAAAAATTACGACATATTACACTTCCACATGTGCTTTATGCTACAGCACCATTGTTAATCATGCAATACGCTGGGAATTTTAATAACTTTAATATTATTTATCTGTTTAATGAAGGAAATCCGGCCGTCCGGGGTCAAAATGCGGGTGGAACCGATATCCTCATTTCATGGGTTTATAAACTGACATTTGAAACGAATAATTACAACATGGCAGCAGCTATCACCATTATTATGGGTATTATTGTAATGGGATTTGCCTTCTTCCAGTTCAGGAAAACAGCTGCATTTAAAGAGGAGGGACGTTACTAATGGCAATGAAACGCAAAACAAAATCAAAGGTTGAAGTAACGTTCATTTATATCTTTTTCTTGATTATGTTTGTGATTATCGGCTATCCATTATTCTGGGCAATCATGATGAGTATCAATCCTGGTACGAATATGCTAGTAACTGATTTATTCCCAGATAGTCCAACATTAGAACACTATAAATGGTTATTCACGGATCCGAATAGTGACTATTTAGTTTGGTATAAGAATAGTTTATTTGTGGCTGTGCTGAATGCAGTTGGTTCCGTTGTCATTACATCGTTAATTGCGTACGCATTTTCGCGATATAAATTTGTTGGACGTAAATACGGATTATATATGTTCTTATTACTACAGATGTTCCCTGCATTAATGGGAATGGTTGCGTTATATATCTTGTTAAACACAATAGGTTTAACAGATTCCTTATGGGGATTATTAATCATCTATTTAGGTGGACAAATTCCGTTTAATGCATGGCTAGTAAAAGGTTATTTCGATACGATTCCAAAGGAACTAGATGAAGCAGCAAAAATTGATGGTGCAGGTCACCTTCGTATATTTTGGACGATTATGCTTCCGTTAGCGAAGCCTATCTTAGCGGTTGTAGCGTTATTTAATTTCATGGCTCCGTTCATGGACTTCCTGCTTCCGCGTATCGTTCTAACAAGTCCAGAGAATTATACACTGGCACTAGGATTATACAACTTTATCAATGATCAGTTCTCAACAAACTTTACACGATTTGCAGCTGGTGCAATTCTAATAGCATTGCCAATTGCACTTGTATTCTTACTGCTACAGCGTTATCTAATCTCTGGTCTAACATCTGGAGCAACCAAAGGTTAATTGGAGAGGTGTACTAGAGAACAGGAACGATACACCAAAACGATATTTGGCTAGAGTACCTGTTCCTCTGTCCCTTTACCATGCAACAACACGAATATGATTAGCAAGGAGAATTTTCATGAAAAAAATATGGTGGAAGGAAGCAGTGGCTTACCAAGTATATCCTCGCAGTTTTATGGATTCAAACGGGGATGGCATTGGCGATATTCAAGGTGTTATTTCAAAGCTTGATTATCTAAAGGATCTTGGGATCGATGTTATTTGGATAAGTCCAGTCTATAAATCGCCAAATGATGATAATGGCTATGATATAAGCGATTATCAGGATATTATGGATGAATTCGGTTCAATGGAAGACTTTGATATGCTTCTTGCAGAAGTACATCGTCGTGACATGAAATTGATTATGGATTTAGTCATTAATCATACATCAGATGAGCATCCTTGGTTCATTGAATCACGTTCATCCAAAGACAATCCTTATAGGGATTATTATATATGGCATTCTGGAAAAAACGGAAAAGCACCTAATAATTGGGAGTCCATTTTTGGTGGGTCGGCATGGAAGTATGATGAGAAAACGAATGAATATTTCCTTCATGTGTTTTCTACAAAACAACCGGATCTAAACTGGGAAAATTCAGCAGTTCGAAATGATTTATACAGCATGGTTAATTGGTGGCTGGATAAAGGAATTGATGGTTTTCGAGTTGATGCGATTTCCCATATAAAAAAGGTCCCTGGATTACCAGACTTGCCAAACCCTGAAAATCGGAAGTTTGTTCCTTCTTTTGAGGGACATATGAATCGAGAAGGCATTCAAGTTTTCTTAGAGGAGTTAAAGCAAGAGACCTTTGCAAAATATGACATCATGACAGTCGGAGAGGCGAATGGTGTTCGAATCGAGCAAGCAGAGGAATGGGTAGGAGAGAAAAACGGAAAGTTTGATATGATTTTTCAATTCGAGCATTTGGATCTCTGGGGGAAAAACACAGACACCGGCTTAGATATTCATGGATTGAAGAAGACGATGACAAAATGGCAAAAAGGTCTTGAAGGAATCGGGTGGAATGCATTATTCCTAGAGAATCATGACCAGCCTCGCTCCGTCTCAACCTGGGGAAATAGCGAGCACTATCGAGTAGAATCTGCCAAATGCTTGGCTACTATGTATTTCTTAATGCAAGGAACACCATTTATTTATCAGGGCCAGGAAATTGGTATGACAAATGTACAATTTGCTTCTATTGATGATTATGATGATGTTGGTATGAGAAATTATCATGATAGTGAACTTGAAAAAGGAACACCACTAGAAGAAATTATGGAAGTAATTTGGAAGACTGGAAGAGATAATTCTAGGACGCCGATGCAGTGGTCGGAAGAGAAGAATGCAGGGTTCTCAGACGTGAATCCATGGATGAAAGTGAATCCGAATTATCTAGACATTAATGTCGAAAAGGAAATGCAGAATCCGCATTCTATCTATCATTATTATAAAAAGTTAATTCAAATACGAAAAGAACTAGATGTTCTGATATATGGTAGCTATGATATTGTGATGGAGGATCATGATCAAATTTATGCCTATAAACGAACTTTAGGTGAGGAAACCGTGATCATCATTACAAATTTATTTGCGGAGGAAGTCGGGTTAACCTTACCTTCTGAAATAGAAGGCAGTGCAAAGGAATTATTGCTAAGTAATTATGATGACAATGAAGAAAAATTGCTTCAACCATTTGAGGCAAGAGTTTACAAAATAGTCAATTAGATTTTAGGAGGGGACAGAAATTATTTTGTCCCCTTTCCTAAAGGATTAATAGTAAGACCTTGAATCTACAGGAGGTACTTCTGATGCTTGAAGATACAAGCTTTGCAATCCACCCCGGAAAAGAAAAACAATCTGGAGCAGTGAATTACCAGGATATAGGTAAGCTACTAGATTATCGAGTAGAAGATAATACGTTTTGGTTTCGTTGTGAGAACGGGGAAGTTGGAATCCAATTCTATACAGATTCTATTATTCGAATAGTCATGAATCAGGAGGGACAGCCAGAATTAGTTAGTTCAAAAGCAGTAGTGGCTTCCCCAAAAATAATTAACGTAGAAGTTGAAGAAAGCAAAGAGATGCTTGTTATCCAAACAGCTAGTGTACAGCTCACTATCACAAAAGGACCATTTCGTCTATCTATTTTTGATTTACAAGGTAGTGTTATAGTGGCGGAAGGCGAACACGGTATGGCATACCGTGAAAATGGTGAGGTCATTGCTTTTAAGCAAATGCATTCAAACGATCACTTCTATGGATTTGGTGAAAAATCAGGTCACCTGGATAAGCGTGGAGAGAAGTTAGAGATGTGGAATACTGACGTTTACGCACCTCATAATCCAGAAACCAATGCACTATATGAGTCCATTCCTTATTTTATGACGTTACGTGATGGAAAGGCACATGGCATTTTCTTTGATAATACTTTTCGCTCCTGCTTTGATATGAAAACCTCAGAAGAATATTATTCATTTTCAGCAGAAGGTGGTCAGCTGGATTATTATGTCATGGCAGGACCATCTCCCAAGAAGGTATTAGAGCAATATACATACCTTACTGGAAAAATGCCTCTACCACCAAAATGGTCTTTAGGTTATCATCAATCTAGGTACAGTTATGAAACGGAAGGCGAAGTAAGAGAATTAGCGAGGAACTTTATTGAGAAGGATATCCCAATTGATGTGATTCACTTAGATATCCATTATATGAATGGCTATCGTGTTTTTACCTTTGATAAAGAAAGGTTCCCCAATCCTGAAAAGCTCATTACTGATTTGCGTGAAATGGGAATCCGTGTTGTACCAATTGTAGACCCCGGTGTGAAAAAGGATGCCGAATATCCAATTTATCAAGAAGGTGTACGAGAAGATAACTTCTGTACATATATTGAAGGGGATCTGTACTTTGGAGAAGTGTGGCCTGGTATAAGTGCCTTCCCAGACTTTACAGAGGAAAGGGTACGTAAATGGTGGGGAGATAAGCACGAATTTTATACTTCCCTTGGTATCGAAGGAATATGGAATGACATGAATGAACCAGCTGTGTTTAATGAAACCAAAACGATGGATTTAGAAGTTATGCATCGTAATGATGGTAAGCCTACGACACATCGTGAGCTTCATAATGTTTATGGTTTATTAATGGGGAAAGCAACCTATGAAGGAATGAAGAGCAACCTTCAAGGTAAACGTCCATTCCTATTAACTCGTGCTGGCTATGCAGGTGTTCAACGCTATGGATCTGTATGGACAGGGGATAATCGTAGCTTCTGGGAGCATTTACAAATGTCTCTACCAATGGTGATGAATTTAGGAGTATCGGGTGTTGCATTCGCTGGACCGGATGTCGGTGGTTTTGCACACGATACCAATGCAGAGCTCCTAACCCGCTGGACACAGGTTGGTGCATTTACACCATTTTTCAGAAATCACTCTGCAATAGGCTTCCGCTACCAGGAACCTTGGCAATTCGGTGAAAAATACGAAGAAATCATGAAGAAATATATTCAAATGCGATATCAATGGATGCCACAGCTGTATTCATTATTTTACCAAGCAAGTAGGAACGGGTTGCCAGTTATGCGTCCATTACTAATGGAGTATCCTGACGATGCGAAAACCTATAATCTAAATGATCAGTTCATGGTAGGTGATAACGTAATATTGGCACCAATTCTTGTTCCTTCCATTACTGATCGTGCGGTATATCTACCGATGGGTGAATGGGTGGAATATTCAACTGGTGAATCCTATGATGGAGAAAAGGTTCATCTCATTCATGCAGAGCTTGATGAGCTGCCAATCTTTATTCGAAAAGGTTCTGCTATTATGCAGGGTGAGTGGAATTCGAATCAGGACAAGATGACCAAAACACTGTCGATGAAGGTTTATGCAACCACTTCTGATGAAAGCTATCGTTTCACCTTTTATGATGATGATGGTGAAACATTTGCATATGAGCATGGTGAGTTTCTAAGATTAGATTTAGAAATTATTACATCTGCCGATAAAGTAAATGTGAATGTGTTAAATCAAACAGGTAGCTATCTGCCTACCTACAACGAAATAAATGTTGAAGTGATTGGACTTAACGAACATCAGCAGGTAACGATTAATGGTGAAAGCGTTAACGTAATACGTATTCGAAAATAATTAACCTTAGTAGAGGGTGATAATATGGTAACAATTAAAGATGTGGCAAAAGCAAGTGGAGTTTCACCCTCTACTGTTTCGCGTGTCATTGCCAATAATTCAAGAATTAGTGAAGAAACAAAGAAAAAAGTTCGTAAAGCAATGAAGGAATTAGGCTACCATCCAAATATTAATGCTAGAAATCTAGTAGCAAAATCTACAAAAGCAATAGGCGTAATCATGCCTTCATCTGCAGATAAGGCACTGCAAAACCCGTTCTTTCCTGAGATTTTGCGTGGAATTGGTTCGGTAATCCATGATGTTGAATATTCGATGTCATTATCAACAGGTGAAACGGAAGAAGAGATTTTTAGTGAAGTTCAACGAATGGTGTACGGAAGTTACGTTGACGGTGTTATCTTACTTTACTCTCGTATTAATGATAAAGTAACCAACTTCTTAAGAGAACAAGATTTTCCATTTGTCATTGTCGGAAAGCCTTCCGATTTTGAATCTGAAATTACACATGTCGATAATGATAACTTTCGAGCAGGAAAAGAAATTACAAACCACTTAATAGAAATGGGACATAAACGTATAGGCTTTATAGGTGGTTCAAGAGATTTATTTGTGACCCGTGATCGTGAGGATGGCTATGAAGCTGCATTGCAGGAGGCCGGAATTGAAGAATGCGACTCCTATAAAATTCACACAGAATTCTTAAAGGCTGGTGGTAGTGAAGCGGTAGAACATCTACTATCCTTGCAAACACCACCTACTGGATTAGTAGTAAGTGATGATTTAATTAGTTTAGGAATGCTTAGTATGCTAGAAAAATATGGCGTTCGAGTGCCACAGGATGTTTCCATGGTCAGCTTTAATAATGTGTACTTATCAGAAATTACCAGACCAGCATTAACAACAGTTGACATTAATATTTATGAATTAGGCGCACAATCTGCTAAGGCACTTATTGAAAAAGCCATTAATAAACTAGAACCTGCTAAACGCATTATCATTCCTCATCGAATCGTTTATCGAGATTCTGTGAGCAAAGAGGGATAAGGATAGGAGGGGTAATGAGATAGTTACCTTTTCTAATAGATCTGCTACCACAGTGCAAGGCATGAACTGCACCCCAATTGTTAGACACATCTAACAATTGGAGGTGTATTTTTTATGGCTAGATTTACAGCTGAAGAAAAAGACAAGCATGAGTGTGGCTGTCATGCACTTTTTGAGAGCGAAAGAGGGAAAAAACAAGCATGATAGCTGTTCTCATGTACTTTTTGAGAGCGAAAAAGGGAAAAAACAAGCATGATAGCTGTTCTCATGTACCTTTTGAACGATAAAAAGGGCTAAAACAAGCATGATAGCTGCTCTCATGTACTTTTTGAGAACGAAAGAGGGAAAAAACAAGCATGACAAGCGTTCTCATGTACTTTTTGAGAACGAAAGTGGGCTAAACCAAGCATGACAAGCAGTCTCATGCACTTTTTGAATGAGAAAACGTGCTAAAACAAGTACGAGAGCCCTCCTATTCTCCTTATGCACAATAAAATGGAAAGTGAAAAACCATACACACTTCCTAGCGCTTATCTTAGTAAAATGAAAGCCTACCTATAATACAAGTCCTTTATCATGTCAGATGCTTCTCTACATTAATCCTAGTCCTCCCTACTCTAAAAACTGTTTTCCATACAATAGTAAAATATCATTTTAAAAAATATATTTTACTATTGTAATAATATTTAATATACTTGGCATGTGAAAGAAGAAATAATTTTTTGAATATAATACGTATTACGTGAGTTGTGTACATATTACTTCCTTGTTATTACAGCGGTTTCTCATTACTGGAGCAATGGAAGGATGGATGTTTATGAAGCTAGGCCTAGAAGTTTTTTTAGAAAAGCATACGAGACAATATACGGATAAAAAAATAGGATTATTGACGAATCTTACTGGTGTTAATCATGAATTAAAATCCACCATTGATTTGTTTCATGAGCATGAGCATATTTCATTGACCGCTTTATTTGGACCTGAGCATGGAATTCGTGGTGAAGTTCAAGAGGGGAAATTGATAGAATCTACTGTTGATTCTTTCACAGGAGTTCCTGTATATAGCTTATACAACAAGAAGAAGCAACCAAACCATGAAATGTTAGATGAAGTGGATGTTGTTTTTTGTGATTTACAGGATATTGGGTCAAGATATTATACCTTTATTTATTCTTTAGCAAATATGATGAAGATTTGTGGGGAGAAGGAAAAGAAGGTGGTTGTATTAGATCGGCCCAATCCTATTAATGGATTAATGGTGGAGGGAAATATAATTGAAGATGGGTTCCAATCATTTGTTGGACAGTTTCCACTACCAGTTCGTCATGGAATGACTATAGGAGAATTAGCCCTTTTATTTACAAATAAATTTAATATCGATTGTTCATTAGAGGTCATCCCGATGGAAGGGTGGACACGAGATATGTATTTTGAACAGACAAATCTATTATGGGTATCTCCAACACCAAATACGACAACGATGGATATGTGCATTCTGTATCCTGGTACTTGTTTAATAGAAGGAACAAACCTCTCAGAAGGAAGAGGGACTACGAAGCCATTTGAAGTAATTGGGGCACCATTTATTAATGGTAGGAAATTAGCAGATGAAATGAATGCTCTTTCCATTCCTGGTGTATTATTCCGGCCAACAGTATTTATGCCGATGTATCAGAAATACGAGGGAGAGGTTTGTGAAGGCGTTCAAGTTCATGTTACTGATCGAAATGTATTGCAAGCGTTCGAGCTCGGGATTCTATTACTGGAAAAAGTGTATCAATTATACCCAAAGCATATTGAATTTATTAGAGGTGGAAAAGAAAATAGATACTTTATCGACCTGTTAGCAGGTACTGATAAGCTACGGAAGCAAGTGATAGAAGGAAATACGAGAACATTTCGGAATCAATTAACCAAGTATGTTGAACAGTTTAAACAGGTTCGAAATTCTTATTTGCTCTATTAGTATGATACGTGCGAAAAGGAATGTTTTTAAACAGACAGTGCTACCTCCTAGAAATCGTAAAGGAAGCTCTAAATGCACCTTTAGTAAAAAGTGTTTCTACTAAAAGTCTTAGGTATTAAAGGTTACGAAGATTATACAAGAAAGCAGTCAGTAAAAAAACGGTAGTATAGTAGGGTGATGATGAAAAAAATGTGCTATGTTATGGGGATTGATGGTGGTGGTACCAAGACACAAGTAGTATTAGCCGATTTGTACGGAAATGTCATAACTGATCGTGTCTATGGTTCAACGAATCCAAATACAATGACGGAGAAGGAATTATCCGATACATTTCGAATCATGTTTGAGGATATACATAGAGACTTCATAGGTATTGAGAACATTAAGTGTATATTCGCAGGTATATCCGGTGCTGGAAGTCAGGCTTCTAAGCAGCTAATAAAAAAAATAATAAGGGGTCATATTCATTCTCCTACAAAACTACAAATTGAGGCGGATACAGTAAATGCACTTTATTCCGGAACACTTGGTAAGCCAGGAATAGTTCAAATTGCAGGGACAGGTTCCATTACTTTTGGAATTAATGAGAAGCTACAGCAGGATCGAGTAGGAGGATGGGGTTATTTATTAGGGGATGAAGGAAGTGGATTTGATATTGGGCAACAGGGTATAAAAGGAGCACTCAGATGTGAGGATGGTCGAGGTCAGCGAACCATATTAATGGATTATATTTATGCCCATTTTCAGGTGAAATCTGGTCGAGAATTAATTGATAAAATCTATCATTCATCAAGTCCAAAACACCTTATATCTCATGTTTCAAAGCTAGTTTTTCAGGCTGCTATAGAGAATGATGCTGTTGCAAATCGGATTCTTCAACGAACTACAAAGGAATTGGCACACAGTATTCAATCATTATCCGATAAATTATTTCCTGAAGAGGAGCTAATTCAAGTTATATTATGCGGAGGGATATTTACCAATCAATCGCTCATGCTGCAATTGTTAGAAGCGGAATTCAAGCATCGTAAACAGAGGGTAAACCTCATTATTCCAAAAATACCTCCGGCAGCAGGAGCTATCATAGGCGCCTATCTAACGGAAGATATGAAAGAAATCACCCCTAATATTATAGAAAATTTACTAGCGCATTGGAAAAAACGCCATAGGGAAGCATAATGTTCTAACGAATGGAATGTATTTAATAATCATAGGTAAGCAAAAAGGGTGTCTCACATTTGAGACACCCTTTTCACCCCTAAAAAACAACAAGATTAATAGCGTTCTTCTAATTCAATACCAGTATAGTAGTGTTTTAATATTTGGTCATAGCTATAGCCCTGTACGGACAAAGCAACTGCGCCAACTTGGGACATTCCAACTCCATGACCCCAGCCACCGCCTTTGACCTGATAGCCATTCACTTCAGATGTTTCCTCATCGATTATTGGTTCGATAAAGAAGAATGTACTTAACAATACAGCTTGATTGCCAGAGCTATTAATATATTTTAATGCCCAACGAATTCTGTCTTTATATTCATAGAAAACACCATTTTCTGTTACGAATTCTATTTCCAGTGCTCTTCCTGCTTTGGAGCGTTCAAGCACATTTATTTCAAGTACTTCGCCGACATCCTGATTAAAGTAAGTACTTACGACATCACTAATTTCTTCTTTTGTCCATTCAAATTCCCAGCTATAATATCTAGACCAATCAGCCTCTGTCTGGCCATCTTCCATTGTAATGCTTCTTAATGAGAGTGGGTCCTGTTCAACTGGATTATTTGGAACACTTGCTCTTGGGATACCTCTTCGTGCACTTGGAACCCCTCTTAGATACGGAACAGGTGCTGAATCCCATACATCCTCATTATTTGCAGTAAAGCCACCGCTTGTTGAATGGTATACGGCACTGATTAATTCACCATTATAGGTTGCAACAACTCCTGTAGTTTCTTGGACGGCTTGTGTTGAAATTGGATGCTCTGCCTCATACCCGCCATATACTTGATCTGATGTTGTTGGAAGTAAATCATAGCCATCAGCATTTCGTTTTCCTAGACCTGCATAGGCATATGTTCTCGCAGCAACTGCTTGTGCCTTCTGTGCCTCTAATTCTCCATATGGGTTAGGTGGTAGTTCAAGCGGTACGACGCCATATAAGTATTCTTCCATTGGTAATTCATTAATTCCGGCAAGGGTTCCACCACTATTGAAACCAACTTCACCAAAACCGCGATATTGTTTACCGTTAATCATAACCAAACCATTTTCTGAGTGAATTTGCACGGCATTCGGTACGATTACTTCAAAATCATCTGCAACTACTCTTAACTCTGTTTCACCAGAAGTAACTGTAATAACTCGCCAATAGGAATCACTTCCAGCAAACCCCTCGGCAATCATTTGCTGGCGAAAGGCTTCCCGTTCACTCCATCCAGCATTAGCAGGGAACTTGCCGATTAACAATCGCCATCCATCATTGTAAGGTTCAACATATGTTTCATAACCTGCATTTTCAGCTCTGCTTAACCAATCTTGCATATATGGAACACTAGTTGTCCATGCAGTTTGAAGCCGATAGTTTGTTTCAATTGAGGAAGTAGATGACAGTTCAACATATACTTCCCCACCTGTTCCACTATAGAGAGCTTCTCCTGTCTCCTTATCAATAATGGTGAAATCCTCGTAACTTCCTAGACTGATAGATTCAGCCGAGGGAACAACACCAATGCGGATCATTTGGGTATCTGTATCCGCGAAGCTTCGTTCTGTGCTAATAAAAAGCGTTGTTAGAGCCAACAAGCTAATAATGAATAACACAGCTGTTTTCTTTAACATTACCTACACCTCCCATGATATTAAAGCGCTTACAAAAATAATATTCTACAAGCTTCTAATCTATCCTTTTAAAAATTTATAGGTATAATGAACCTTTTTCTAGGAATAGAAGCTGCAGAAATAGGCTGCCTTTGTTCTATATATATGATATAAGTGAAATTTAAGTCCAGTTTTTATAAAAAAATATTGAATTAGTATTTTAATTTTAAATTTTTGTTGTATAATATTAATGATTAAAGTTTTCAGAAAATAAAATATTATTTAGGTGAATAGGTTTAATAATGGGAATAAAATTTTTTTACCCTTTAATGTAAGCGATACCAATAATGTGAAAGTTCGAAAATACTTTGATAGAGGTGTTACTAATGAAGGAAAAGCATCATCTTATGGTTGTAGGGGCACATTGTGGAGATGCAGAAATCCAAGCAGGTGCTATTGCACATAAATACGCCAAAGCGGGTCATGACGTAACATTTTTGCATCTAACTGCTGGTGAAAAAGGAAATCCTGCACATATATCTGTTTCTGATTATCGTCATCAGAAAATAAAGGAATCTGAAAAAGCAGCAAAAATACTGGGTGGTAAAAGCCTTACATTAGATTATAAAGATGCTGAACTTAAGGAGAATGAGGAGACTATAACAGCTGTAGCTAAGTTATTCCGAGAGCTAAAGCCAACAGTAGTTATTACACATTGGATAAATAGTATGCACCCTGACCATGCGCTTTGCCCAAAAATATTGCAGGCAGCATGGTTAAAAGCAGCATTACCTGGTTTTGAAATAGAAGGCTTACCTCCACATTCCCTAACAAGAATGTTTCATAGTGAAAATTGGGAGGATATGGAAGAATATACACCCGATATATTTGTTGATGTGAGTGAGGAATTTGAAACCTATTTAGAAGCGTTATCACAATATTGGTTTATTATGAATTCTACATCGTTTCGCTACTTTGATTACTATAAAGCATTAGGGATGATGAGAGGCTGTTTAACAAGAACTACATATGCCCAAACCTTGAAGTTCCCTGTTGGAACAAACATACGAAAAGGGAATTGTATTCCGGGATTTGACCTTTAATGGGAATTGGAGTGATAACAATGAGAGATGAATTAAAAAAGCAAATTGGTCAATTGATGATAGTTGGATTTAAGGGAAAAAAAGTAACTCCTGAAATAAAGAAATTAATAAGCGAACATCATGTTGGAGGAGTAATTCTCTTTGGACGAAATATTGGAACGACGGAAGAGGTTTTAGCACTTACGACAGAATTACAACAAGTAGCTAAAGATGCTGGACATGAGAAGCCGTTACTAATCTGTATTGATCAGGAAAATGGTGTGGTACGTCGCCTTGGTGAAGGTGCAACGATCTTTCCGGGCTCGATGCTATTAGGGGCTACTGGTAGAAGTGAAAATGCTTATATTACTGGACTATTAACAGGGCGAGAGTTAAAGGCACTAGGCATTAATTGGAACCTGGCTCCAGTATTGGATGTCAACAATAATCCTGAAAATCCTGTCATTGGTGTTCGCTCCTATGGGGAAACACCAGAAATGGTTTCAGCATTTGGAAAACAAGCAGTAAAAGGAATGCAGGATGCTGGTATTATTACCACTTTAAAGCATTTTCCTGGCCATGGTGATACGGATGTTGATTCACACCTTGATTTACCGACGATTGCCCATGATTTGGATCGATTGAAGGAAATTGAGTTAAAGCCGTTTATCGACGTGATTAAACAAGGCGCAGATACCATTATGACTGCACATGTTTATTTTCCAGCAATTGAAAAACATGAGAATGTGCCCGCAACACTTTCTCGTAAGGTCATAACGGAATTACTCCGGGAACAGCTTGGCTTTCATGGTGTTGTTACAACAGATTGCATGGAGATGAATGCGATATCAGAAGGAATTGGGACTGCAGAAGGTGCTGTTGAAGCTTTAAAGGCTGGTGTAGATCTCATAATGGTTTCACACCTCCAATCAAGACAATACGAGACATTAAGCTTACTAGAAAAAGCTGTGCAAGCGGGAGAAATAGCTAAAGAAATCTTACAGGATGCCTATAATCGCGTCATGGAATTAAAGGATAAATATTTATCATGGGAGGATATCCTATTAGATAGAGAAGATATCCCGAAGGAAGTCGGAAGTAAACTGCATGAAGTTGAAGCTTATGAAATCTATAAGCAAGGAACGACTATTGTAAAAAATGAACGAGATTTAATACCACTAGAGGTGAAAGACAATGATCGTATCTTAGTGGTTTATCCAAAAAATAGCTATGCGATGCAAGTAGAGGATAAGCGTTATTCTACTTTTTTCCTTGGAGAAACGGTAAAAAAACTGCACAAAAACACAGAGATAGCAGAATTATCAAATCCTCTTACAGAAAAAGAAGTGGAGTCACTAACTAAAATAGCTGGGAACTTTAAAGCAATTATTATTGGAACGCTTTCAGTGAGGCCAGGTGATGAACAAGTAAACCTAGTGCAAGCATTAAATCAAGTAAACTCTTCGATTATTGTCATCGCTACTAGGAGTCCATATGACATTTCCTACTTACCGGATATTCCAGCATATATTGCAACCTATGAATTTACAGCACCTGCACTTCGGACAGCAGTGGAAGCAATTTTTGGCAACGTGAAGGTAAAAGGAAATTTGCCAGTAACACTTCCGAAAGTGGAGGGATGATTACTATGCATCTCAACCGAGATTTTTGCTACGCTGTTGGAATTATGTCTGGAACCTCCCTAGATGGGATAGATGTCGCTTTGGTCAAGATCTCAGAATCAAACGGTAGCATTCAACTTGATTTAGAGCACTTCGACTCCATACCATATGAGCGTGCGGTTGAACAAGAAATTCTAAAGCTCTGTCAACCAAGTAGCGCAAACATACAGATGATATCCAGTATGAATATGCTTCTGGGCGAACTGTTTGCAAATGCAGCATTAAAGGTCATTCAAGACGCTGGAATTCAAAGGAAAGACATTGCATTCATTAGTTCTCATGGTCAGACCATTTTTCATCAGCCTGATGAGATTGACATTGCTGGATACACAGTCACATCCACGTTACAAATCGGAGATATAAGTATGATAGCGGAGAAAACAGGGATTACAACAGTCGGAGACTTTCGGCCTCGTGATATGGCAGCAGGCGGACAGGGAGCACCACTTGTTCCATATGCGGACTTTCTGTTATTTCAGCGTGAAGGAATTGGTAGCGTGTTAGTCAACATTGGTGGAATATCCAATATGACAGTACTACCGAAGAATGGTGAAGCTTCTCGAGTAATCGCCTATGATACGGGACCGGGAAATATGATCATAGATTACTTTGCTAAACGTATCACGCAAGGAAAACAAGCCTATGATCAGGACGGAGCTTTAGCTGCAGCTGGAAATGTAAATCAAGGGTGGTTAAATGAACTATTACAGGAGCCTTATTATACTAAAAAACCACCTAAATCTACCGGTCGGGAGCTTTTTGGTGAAGCTTATGCTACTAATCTATGGAACCAAGCAGAAGAACATTCGATTAATCTAGCAGATAGAATTGCCACGGTAACAGAATTAACTGCTGTTACCTTGACAAAGGAAATAAAGCGCCATATCACATCTAGTTCAATTAGTGAGGCGTTTATTAGTGGAGGAGGCAGCTATAATCCAACATTAATGAATGCTATAAAAGCTAAATTGCCGAAGGATGTGCAACTACGAAAAATGGAAGATATTGGAATCAGAGCAGATGCTAAAGAGGCAATGGTCTTCGCCTTACTTGGCTATCAGTTTTTGAAGAAAAGACCGAACAACTTTCCATCGGCCACCGGGGCAACTCATGAGGTGATAATGGGAAAAGTAGCATGGGGTAGAGCTGCTAAGGAGGTGAATAGTTTCTAGCATTCATCCATTGATAATACTTATTTGAAAAAATGATTAGGGGGAAG
Organism: Ornithinibacillus xuwenensis; assembly: GCF_039614845.1. Lineage (NCBI taxonomy): Bacteria > Bacillati > Bacillota > Bacilli > Caryophanales > Bacillaceae > Ornithinibacillus > Ornithinibacillus xuwenensis. Next base: position 139,691 of record NZ_JBDIML010000006.1, read on the forward strand.
TAACCAATGAAAGGAAAAATGAAGCTAACTTTAATGCTGTTACTTGCATTTGTTTTGCTACTGAGTGCTTGTAAAGATGATTCATCTGGTGAGACAGATGAGGATGGCAACTGGACTGGAACTATTACCATTTGGGATGGTCCACGTTGGGCACAAGAAGGTGACACATCTGGTGAAGATGGAGAAGGAAATAAGTATTTTTGGTTAGAGGGTAAAATAGAGGAATTTGAAAAAGAACATCCTGGTGTGAAAATTGACCTTGTTCAAGTTCCATGGGCAGAATTACCTGATAAGCTTGGGGTTAATATTGCAGGTCAATCTTGGCCAGATATTGCACCAGTAGATATTAGTGGAAGTGCAGTTAGTATAGATCATATTGAGCAAGGTGTTATTGAGCCATTGAGTGATTTCTTTACGGAGGAAGAGCTAGGCGACTTTTATGAAAATGCTTTAGATGCATATACGTTTGATGGAAAGCTATATGGTATTCCAAACTCATTAACCGTACACGCGATGCTGTTAAATCTAGATTTATTTGAAGAAGCTGGGGTTGAACCACCTGCTAACGGTGAATGGACTTGGGATGAATTCGTTGAAACAGCAGAGAAACTAACATTTGATCGAGATGGTGATGGAGAAATTGATGTCTACGGATTTTCTACGTATATCCTACCTGGGTATTATGAAGCTTGGCCATTTTTCTATATGAATGGCGGTCAGCCATTAAGTGATGACCTGTCTGAATTTACATTTAATTCTCCTGAAGCTGTAGAGGCAATTCAAGCTCTAGCGGATCTCAAGCTTGAACAGGAGGTATCACCTGTCTCTATGGGTGGTGCAGACGTAGGTGGTACATTCCAAGCGTGGGCAAGTGAAGAACAACGTACCGTTGCAATGGAGCCGTGGGCAACATGGGCAATAACTTCCGCTCAAACTGCTTACCCAACAAATTTCATGGTTGCGAACTATCCAACTGGTTCATCAGGTGAACCCGTAACAATCGGTGGTGTTGGTGGTTGGACGATGTTTAAGCAAGAAAGCGATGCGAAAAAAGAAGTTGTTGCTGAATTCATGAAGTTCATTTCAGATACGGATGAGCAATTCTTAATGGCGCAGGAGTATGGTATTTTCCCTGCTCGAATCAGTGCTGCAGATCAAAACCCATATGCGGATAATCCAGAAATGGCTCGTGCGCAAGAAATGTCTTCCCAGGTTGCGATGCTTCCACGTCATCCAGAGTGGAAGAAGATTGACGAGATTATTCAACGTGAACTTCAACTTGTCTTCAATGGTGAAAAAACAGCTGAGGAAGCTATGGCTACTGCCAAGCCAGAGGTTGAGGCATTACTAGAGTAGAAGAAAAAGATAGGTAGACTTTGGAATTCCAGAGTCTACCAGCTTTTCTTCATTTTGAATTTACATATGAAATGACAGCAGGGAGGGAAAAATAATGGAATTATCAACTACAGCTATAAAAAATTCGATGAAGAATGCTGGAAAGCGTTTAAAAAGAACTGGCTATTTAATGCGAAAAAATTATGCGGCATACCTCTTTTTACTCCCAAAATTAATTTTATTTACAGTTTTTATTGTCATACCAGTTATTTGGGCTTTCATTTTATCTTTTCAGGAATATCGAGTTATGGACTCCAATATATTTACAGGGCTCGATAATTATAAACAGGTCTTTGAAAGTAAAGCATTTAAGGAAGCTCTCTTGAACACTTCTATTTATACGGTAATAACCGTACCATTTAATGTTATTACAGCATTAATCGCTGCGTCTTTAATCCATTCATTAGGTCGGTTCGCCCAAAGCTTTTTCCGAGCTGCTTTTTATTTGCCGACCGTTACATCCATGGTTATAATCGCGATGGTTTGGCACTGGATGTATAACTACGAGTTTGGATTATTTAATCATGTCATCGGGTGGTTTGGTATGGAGCCGGTTAACTGGTTGGGCCAAACGAATTCAGCATTAGCGGCAATTATTATCATGCAAATGCTAATTCCATTCGGTGTTGGCATAATTTTATATTTAGCTTCGATGAGCTCGATTTCTGAGTCATTATATGAAGCGGCAACGATTGATGGTGCAAATGCTTTTCAGAAATGGGTCCGTATTACCATTCCGATGCTGAAACCATCGACCGTTTATTTAACATTATTAAGTACGATTGGTTCCTTCCAAGTGTTTACCCAGATAATTTTAATGACACGTGGGGGACCTGGGTATGCAACCGAAACCCTCGTGCATTTAATCTATAAAACTGGTTTCCGAGATTTTGAGTTTGGATTAGCAGCAGCGCAGTCTGTCGTGCTATTCTTTATCATCCTAGTTGTTTCTATACTTCAATATAGGGCGTTACGACATGATGAATAGGAGGGAAATACATGAATAAACGCTTTAGTCTTAAAAAATCTATTGTCTACCTTCTACTAATTTCAGCAGCAGTTATTTCCCTCTTGCCATTATACTGGGTGTTTAGTACTTCTGTTCAATTAAGTAGTTATCAAGATGAAGAGCTAAATAACCCAACTTCATATGTTAATGCAAATCCTCCAAAAATGTTCCCAGTTGGGATTACGGAGTATTTTGAGCATTGGGGAAAAGCTAGAGATGCTGAAAAAGCAGGAGATGTAGAATTAGAAGCTTATCACCGTGACATCATGGATCAAATTGTGACCGATATGTTTTCAGGTTTTAAGCGATTGTTTCAGCAAAATAATATGGGAATGTGGTTCATCAATAGTTTATACATTGGTGTGGTCGTCACGATAGGGGTTTTACTATTTGATTCGATGGCAGGATATGTATTAGCCAAGAAAAAATTCCCTGGTCGAAACTTTATCTTCTGGTTAATTATTTCCACGATGATGATTCCATCACAGGTTACGCTTGTACCTATGTTTATTATGGTACGTGATTTAGGGCTAATGGATACACATTGGGCACTTATACTTCCAGACTTATCCATGGTTTTTGGCGTGTTTTTAATGCGACAGTTTATGTTTTCCATTCCAGATGAATTACTTGAAGCAGCAAAGATTGATGGGGCAAGTGAATGGAAGACGTACTGGCGAATTGTACTACCACTGGCAAGACCTGGTCTTGCTGCACTCGGTATCTTTACATTCATGAATGTGTGGAATTCATTCCTATGGCCAATTATTGTATTAAATAGTGCAGAGCTTTATACATTGCCGGTCGGTTTGAAAACATTACAGGATGCAAATCTAGCAGATTTTAAGCTTCTAATGAGTGGTGCAGCCATTGCTGCGATACCAATGATAATCGTATTTATTCTGTTCCAACGTCATTTTGTAAAAGGATTAACCTTAGGAGGCGTAAAGGAATAGTCAACATACTTCTTGTAAGGATATGTGGTGAGAAAAATTACCTTTTTAGAACAACAACCTTTCTGAGAGGATAGCCAATACCAATCATTTACATTCGGGATGGATTCTCTATCAAATGTGTTTATACAGCAACTGAAATGAAGCAAAATAGGGATGGTATAGAAATGAATAATTTATCAGCTTTGGTTACGGAAATGAGAAATAAGCAATCGACGGCGATTGATAACATGACAACCTCAGAAATGTTATCCGTTATTAGTAATGAGGATTTAATGGTTGCCTTAGCAGTTCAGGCTGTTTTACCACAGGTAGAACAGGCAGTAGAGGCAATTTATCAAGCATTGAAAAACGGTGGACGATTATTTTATGTTGGTGCTGGTACTAGTGGTAGACTAGGAATTTTAGATGCAGTGGAATGTCCACCAACCTACAGTACGCCGCCAGACTTAATCCAAGGCGTGATAGCCGGTGGATCGACGGCAATTGAACAGGCGGTTGAAGGTGCAGAGGATAGTGAGGAGCTAGGGGCAAGGGATCTTGAAAAAAGAGGATTAACTGAAATAGATGTTGTAGTAGGAATAGCAGCTAGTGGGCGAACTCCCTATGTTGTCGGGGCATTAAAGTATGCAGGGGAAATTGGTGCAGCGACCATTAGTCTTACTAGCAATAAACATTCAATTATTAGTCAGTTTGCAACTGTGAATATTGAGGTTGAAACAGGACCAGAAGTAATCACAGGTTCTACCAGAATGAAAGCAGCTACTGCCCACAAAATGGTATTAAATATGCTCTCAACTGCATCCATGATTAAGATTGGTAAGGTTTATGAAAATTTGATGGTCGATGTAAAAGTTAGTAATCATAAACTAAAGGAGCGAGCAATTAATATCGTTTCGACTATTACAGATGTAACGTATGAACAAGCAAAGGAAACGTTAGCTCAGACTAACTATGAAGTAAAACCAGCTATCGTTGTGTTAAAGACGGAGGTAACAACAGAAGCTGCAAAAAATGCCTTAGAATTAGCAAATGGATTTGTACGAAAAGCAATAGAAATTGCTTCTAAATAAAGGGGGAGTTTGACATGATTACGTTCCGTACCTATCAATCGGGTGATGAAGAACAAATTATACAGCTCTGGAACAAGTGTCTCCCAATGGACCCAATTACTCCTAATAGGTTTAGAAACTTAATACTGCTCGATGCCAATTTTGACCCAAACGGCTTATGGCTGGCTAATGACAATGAAAAGATTATTGGATGTATGTATGGGGTACGTAGACTTCTCCCGATGATTGGAACAGAATTAGAAGAGGAAAATGCGTGGATTACGTTTTTCTATGTTGAAAAAGAATATCAAGGTCAAGGAATTGCAACACAATTAATGGAATATATGGTAAAATTTTTAACGGAAAATGGTAGAAAGCATATATTCTTTGCTTCTTATGCTCCTAACTATATATTGCCTGGAGTAGATGAGAAAATCTATCCAGATGGTTTTCAATTTCTTCAAAGAATTGGATTTGAAAAGCTGTACTCTCCTGTTGCAATGGATCGAAATTTAATTGACTTCTCCTTAACAGAAGAGATTCTTACGTTAAAAGAGCAGCGTGAGTCGGAAGGGTATACAATATCTATAGCAAAAGATAAAGATTTATATGAAGTTATCCAATTTGCTAATCGTGAATTTAACCCAGACTGGGGAAGAGCGATTCGTGAAGGACTTTTACAGGTTGTTCCCCTGGAAAGAATATTAATTGCCAGACATCATCAAGAATTAGTAGGATTTTGTTTATATGGTGGCTATGAAGGTGTAGCAGAACGCTTTGGTCCGTTTGGTGTTGATCCTAATCAGCAGGGGAAAGGAATTGGCAAATTACTACTACATGAATGTTTATATCAAATGAAAGCAGAAGGACTTCATAATGCTTGGTTTTTATGGACAGGAGAGAAGAGCTCTGCAGGGCATCTATATAGCAAGAGTGGTTTTCAAATAACGCGTAAATTTCATGTGATGAAAAAGGATATTGGAATGAAGTAGAAAGAGAGATGATCGCATGTCCTATATGACTGGAGGATTAACCATGCTAGCGGAAATGCTCCCAACATTACCGCCCTCCGAAAAAAAGATAGCAACCTATATTCTTGAGCACCCAGAAGAGGCGATCAAGCTTACAGCACTTGAACTGGGCAAAAGAAGTGATACCAGTGGAGCAGCAGTAATTCGTCTTTGTAAATCATTAGATTTAAAGGGCTTTCAGGATTTAAAGTTTCGAATTGCTGGGGATCTCCAAAAAACAACGGATGAAGGTTTTCGGGATATTAAACCAAATGAACCATTACAAGCAATTATTGAAAAAATGACCAATAATAGTATCCAAACGATTCGTGAAACGTCAGAGCTACTTAATATTGATGAATTAGAAAAGGCAGTTCAACTACTCTTACATGCCAAAAAAATTCACTTCATTGGTGTAGGTGCTTCTGGAATAATTGCGCAGGATGCCCAACAGAAATTTTTGCGTATTAATAAAACAGTGTACGCTTTTTCAGACATTCATATGGCTGCTACGTTAGTGGCAAATGGTGATGAGGACGATGTCGTTGTTGGTATTTCCTTTTCAGGAGAAACCCAAGAAGTGGCAAAAGTATTGGAGCTTGCGAAGCAGAATAATATGAAGACCATCAGTCTCACAAAATATGGAAGCTCAAAGGTAACGGAACATGCGGATATTCGACTATATACATCAGCAACTAAAGAGCCTACCTTTCGTAGTGGTGCAACTTCTTCCCGAATAGGCCAATTGCAAGTAATTGATATTCTGTTTATGCGGGTTGCAACATTAAGATACGATGAAACGGTTCAGTACATTGATATAACAAGAGATGCAATAGACTTCCTTGCGCAAAATGGCAGGAAAAATAGGAGTAAGTGAGCTAACTCTTCAGGAGTTGGCTTGATTCATTTCATTATAATATATGTTAATTCTTAGTTGAGGTGATTGAATGAATTTGATTCCATTACATTCGAATAGACTAATAGAGCTAGTTGATTTATGGAATAAAGAGCTTAAAAATGTATTTCCAATGCGACAGGAGCTATTTAATCAGAATAGCTTTTTAGATGAGAATATTTGTCATAAAGGCTCCAGATTAGCTATTAATAAAGAAGGAAATGTAATCGGATTCATTACGGTGAAATACTATCAAGAACAGTTAGAGGTAGGTATACCGCGAAGTATTGGTTGGATACAATCGCTCCTAGTTGATTCCAATTATCGCAATAATGGCGTTGGTACTCAGCTACTTCATCATGCAGAGGCAATTTTAAAGGAAAAGAATATAAAGCATGTAATACTTGGAAGAGACCCTTGGCATTACTTTCCTGGGATCCCGTCGTATGATTCGGCTACCTGTAAGTGGTTTGAAAAAAGAGGCTACCATTCCGAGGGTACAGAGCATGATATGATTTGTTCATATGCCAATAGTGAAATAGTTCAATTCCCGAATAAGGAAGATGTTACATTCTCTATCTTACATAAATCGGAAAAAATAGAACTTATTGCGTTCCTTCATCGATGTTTTCCAGGGAGATGGGAATATGAGGCCAGGCATTATTTTCGCAAAGGCGGTACGGGCAGAGAATTTGTTGTACTAAAAAAAGGCAACCAAATTATTGGATTTTGTCGAATTAACGATGAGCAATCGCCATTGATTGCCCAAAATGTTTATTGGTCTCCCTTGTTTGCAGAATCATTAGGTGGAATCGGACCACTTGGAGTAGATGCCAGTCAACGGAAAAATGGATATGGATTGGCTATTGTGCAGGCTGCAATCGCATTTTTACGCAAGCGAGGCATTCAACGGATTGTTATTGATTGGACTGGTTTAGTATCGTTTTACAATAAATTAGGGTATACCATTTGGAAAAGCTATGAATCTTATAAAAAGGAGTTATAACCATGCGTGAAAAAGTACGTGAATTTTTACAGCTTGAAATAGCGTTAAATCATATTCCAGGTGCAATCGTTCATGTATCACATCAAGGTAAAGTAATATTAGAGGAGGTGCTTGGTAATCGAGTTGTATATCCCAATCAGGAACCAATGAAGCCAGATACTGTATTTGACCTTGCCTCTCTTTCAAAGGTTGTCGCAACATTACCTGTCATGCTTAAATTATTGGATGACGGTGAGTTTAGACTTGATGATCGCGTGTCTTTCTTTATTCCTGAATTTGCAGCGAATGGAAAAGAAGCTATTCTTATTAGGCATTTACTTACGCATACCTCAGGTCTCCCTGCTCATAAACCATATTTTATGAATAATTTGCGAACAGAAGAGGTGTTAACAAGCATTTATAACGAAATACCTGAATACCAACCTGGTGAAAAGGTTGTTTATAGTGACCTTGGATTTATTGTTTTATACCAAGTCATTGAAAAGATTACCGGGCAACGATTTGAAGAAGTGGTACAACGGGAAATTTTAGCCCCGTTAGAGATGCATGATACGGGTTTTAATCCTTCCTTTCAAAAAGAACGATTTGCTGTCACGGAGTATAATGAAAAACTACAAGACTATAAAGCTGGCATCGTACATGATGATAATACGGAATCCATGGGTGGGATTAGTGGTCACGCAGGACTTTTCTCGACGATTGACGACTTGCAAAAGTTTTGTGTCATGATTGAAAATAATGGTATGTATCATGGAAAGCGAATCTTATCAGAAGCATCACTCAGACTATCGAGGAAAAATTATACCTCATTTGATGCGGAGTACCGGGGGCTAGGCTGGATGTTAAGAAGTCCGACATATGCATCATGTGGGGATTATTACGCTGAGGAATCCTATGGACACACTGGATTTACTGGTACGAGTATTTGGTTTGACCCAGAGGTTGCTTTGCATGTGATTTTACTTACAAATCGTGTGCATTTTGGAAGAAAGCCACCTATCTTAAGACTTAGACCGAGATTGCATAATATTATTCGTTCTTATTTTTAGATTGATAGAAGGTGATGAGATGGAGTATTGGACATTATTAGAGAATCCAACTGGTTCGACCTATCGCAATTTAATGCAGGTGCTTTGTGAACATTCGGAAGTGTTCTATTTTATTACGAGAAAGGAACTAACATACGATTGGAATACCATGAAGCAATTCACCCCCTATATTATGGAAACATATAAAACTAAAAAATGGGCAAACACCATTACGAAAGGCCCGGCAGCAACGGTATATGTCGTTGAAGCGAATGTAGAGACCTGTTCTTTATTGCAGCATGTTGCTCACTCACTCTATGATTGGGTTGCACCTAATCTCCCGGAGGATTTAACCTTTATGAAAAATAAGTTTGAATGGTTTTCCTGTACGACACATGAAGAATTTGGTGGATTTACCATTCGTTCCGACTATTATCGAAACATACTTGGACAAATCAATGGTCTGAAAGTAATCAAGGAAGATTACTAGAGACATTCAAAAAGTAAGGGGGGTACACATGCTGAAGCGAAAATATGGTGACAGATCGGATTGGAAGCGAATTACCAAACGTAAATATGTACAGTCGTATCTGGATACGACTGACTTTAAGGGATATATCACACTATTACATACAATAAAAGTCAGAGAACCACTTTTTGTAACCTATGGAAATAAACAGGTTTGCATCGTTGATGATGGCTATTTTTGGTTGCAGCAATTTCCCTTTAACAAAAATCACTCGATAACAGCCATGTACGATGCTAATGGCAATATTATTCAATGGTATATTGATATTTGTTCAGAGATAGGGATAGAAAACGGCATCCCTTGGATGGATGATCTATTTTTAGACATTATCGTACTGCCTACAGGTGAAAGCCTTGTATTAGATGCAGATGAGCTTGAACAAGCATTGAACCATGGAACGATTAATCAGACACAGTTTGAATTTGCTTGGAATGAAGCAAATCGCTTAACGGAAATAATCGAGAACAAGGAGTTTAAGCTACTGGAAATGGCGCATGTTCATAAGGAAATATTATTAGGATTAGTAGGCAACTATGAAAAAGGTTAGATAACATAACAGCCATTTCCAAATGGATGTGATAAATCAAGGGATTGTGAATAAAGTTAAGAGGTGAGATGCTATGAAGAGGTTATGTTGGCTTATTCTAATAACCACCCTACTACTTTCACTAAGTGGCTGCCATCATATTAAGCTAGGTAATGTTAAGGAAATTAGTTTATACCACAATGATGAGCACCATTATACGTTTACAAAAGAAAAAAATAAAGATGAAATAAAGGTTTTCATAAATGCTGTTCAGGATGTGAAAAAACAAAGAGGCATAATCGACATGCCTGCAGACTATTATCGTATTATGATAAAAACGGAAGATGATGTAACATATGGCTATTCTGTTTGGACGAATCCAGATTCGTCACTTATACTGGAAAATTCTACTTCAAAATATGCACAGATATCAAACACCCTATCGAAAAAGCTACATCAAGTCGTGACACAATATAATGTAAGTAGTTCATCAAGCTTTAATTTCATATCGGTAGGCATCGCGTTACCAATTTTTATTCTTCTTATTATTTTATTTGATTGTGGCAGTATCAAGAAGGTTAAGCGTAGATAGAAGGATAACAATGTCTAGAAGGGAGTGTGAAAGAGATGTCTAGTATTGGGATATCAGGGGTCTTATTATCGTTACTATTTCTAGTAATTCCAATTGTCCTATTCATTCTGTTATTAATTTGGATATACCAGATAAAATCAAATAGTGATGTGCAATTAAAGCAAAATCAGCGAATAATTGAATTGCTAGAGGAATGGAATAGAAAATCATCATAGTTTCCGGTCCTTTACGTCATTGCCGAAGGACCGGAAACTTCGTTAATTTTCCAGAATGAATTTTTGTAAAAGCGCATTAAATTCTTCATCATGTTCCCAAAACATCATATGCCCTCCAAGGACCTCAACATAGGAGTTTGGTGATAAGATTGTTAAAAATTTTTTTGCTGTGTCTGCCCAGTGCTCTGCAACAATGGTCATGGTAGGAAGGGAATCATAGGCTGTTTTTGCTTCTGAAAGGTAGTCAGCAAACATACCGGATGCAAACAAGTTTCCAGCTACGTAATAGGGAGTTTTCATCGATTGCTCAACTAGCCATATTAACTCCTGATCCGTTAATTCCCGTTGAACCATTACTTGAGTTATATAGCTCGTAATAAATTCTCGCTGACCGTGTGGAGTTCTGAGAGAAGTGTTATATATGCCAGCTATATCATCGAGCTTACCTTCCACCCAATCGACGGAATTTGTTGATAATGACTTCGGTGGCATATCAACTAGAATTAAGGATTTAACATCACGGATTCCATACTGCTTTACGTATTCCCATGCTGTTAGACAGCCAAAGGACCAACCAGCAAGAACAAAATTCGTAATTTGTAGCTGCTCCAATACAGTAGCTAAATCAGAACCATGTGTGACATAATCATTTCCATGAACCGTAATGGTGGACCTCCCGTGACTTCTTGGATCGATTACAATGACTCGGTTCGTCTTTGAAAAATACGCTACTTGTTTTTCAAAGACTTCTGTTGTAAATGTAAAACCAGGAATAAATACTATAGGATCGCCCTCTCCTACGTCCTGGACGAATAGCTCTATTCCAGGATTAACCTCTATATATTTTCCTTTCATTATGAGTCCTCCTCCACATCATTTATATAAAATATATTTTCTTAGAACAGCAATAGAACATTTATCTCTGTTAGGCAAAAGTTAAACTGGCTAATTTCATTCCATTATTTGAAGGAGGTATTTGGCAATGGAACACAATTTTTTCATTATTCGACAAAAATTTTCTCGCAATCTTCTAGATACATAGTATAATGTTACTATATTTGCTAATTTATTTAGAAAGAAGGGGAGAAAGTGAATTACTGTAATCAATGTGGGGAAGAACTAGTTGAGGGTGCAAAATTTTGTAAGCATTGTGGCACACCAGTGGTAGAAAAAGAACAATCACCAGAACTAGAGCAACCTGTCGAACAAGCGTCAAATGTAGAAGGGCAAGAAACTGTTGAGCCAGTTGAAGCTGAAGAGACTACTGTTAAAGAAGAACAAGTTACAGCGGCTCAAGAGGAACCTGTAAATCCAGAACCAGGTACGCAAGAAAAAGGTGGACTTGCTGCTGCATCGAAAAAATCTGGTCAAGGATTTAAGTTATCGAAGCCTGCAATTCTATCAATATCAATAGTAGGAGCACTAATACTTATTTTATTTGTTGGATTTTTTGTAGCTTCTTCAATGGCTTCTCCAAACAAAATTGTTGAGAAATTTGAAGAAGCAATGCATGAAAAAGATACGGATACAGTTGCAGATTTATTATCATCTAAAAGCTTAAGTCTAGAAATCGATAAAAAATCGGTTGAAGGTTTTGTAGAGTATTTCAATGAAAATCCGAGTGAAATGGATTTGTTAATTGATCACCTTAAGGATCAAGTGAAGCAATATAAAGAAAACCCTGACTTCAAAGTAGACGATTGGTATGCAGTTAACTTAGAGAAAGATGGAAAGTTTCTTGTATTTGACAACTATGATATAACGGTTAGTCCTGTATACTTCAATGTATATACAAATTATAATGAAACTGAAATTTATCTTGGTGATGAAGTAGTTGCTACTGCGGATTCGGATGAATATTATAAAGAAATCGGACCATTTTTACCGGGTCTATATTCATTTAAAGCAGTTTACAAATCGGAGTATGTTGAATTAACAAGTGAAGTTGAGAGCACGAACTTTGATCCTGGTTATACACAAGAGGTTGATTTATATCTAGACGGAACGGATGTATTATTCGAATTACCGTACTATGAAAACCTTGAAAATGTGAAGCTTTACCTAAATGGTGAGGATATAGGGGTTAACCTTGTCGAGGATAATGAGGTTGGGCCATTATTAACGGATGGTTCGATGACGTTTGCATATGAAGCAGAGTTTCCGTTTGGTACTGTGAAATCGGAAGAATTACCAATTGATTCTGGATATATGTATGCAGATTTTAAAGCTGGTGACGAATTAAAGCAATCGCTTCAGGATGTCATCGTCCAATTTAATAAAGAATATTTAGCTGCGTTAACTACTGCAGATGGATCACAGCTAACAGTAGCAAATGAAACGGTTATCGATGATGTCGTTTCTGGAGCTGAGGATGATAGAGAATGGGGATATAACTATACTGGGAAATTCATTGGTATTGACTTCTACGACAACTCCTTTGAATTCTTTAATTATGGTGATGCTTGGACTGTAGATGTTGCAACGAATACATTGACTGAAGAAGCAATTTTCTACGATGATGAAGAGGCTCCGGCATTAGAGCCAACAGAAAATGAAATTACGTATGAATTAACATACGATGAAGCTTCTAGTGCATGGTTAGTATCCTATGTGAGCTGGGGAGCTTATTATGATAGTGACAGTGTAACGGAGTATCGTGAAGAAAATCCAGAAACCTATACTAGTAAATGGGCAAACTCACAAAAAGAGTAAGAGTAATACTATTACGCTTGAAACCAATTTGGTTTCAAGCGTTTTTATATATTGAGATGTGCTTGTTTTATTATCAGTATAACTTTTTTGGTAAATGCATTGAACAATCCTACAAAAAATGCTAAAATTTGTTACACAAAAAGATTTTTTGTAGTAAAATAGTATTTGTTAAATTTGCACTGTATATCAGTGATATGCACAAGTTAGCATACATACATTAGTCTTGAAAGGACAGAAAGCCTTTATTTTTATTTGTTATCGTTGTTGAATCAAGTAATACTATATCGTTTTATCTAACAGTACGCACCCAACGGGGGAGGACATCTACATATCGTGAGATCCTTTACCTGGTAGAGAAGGGTGTATTTTTAATGCCTAAAAATATGACTGATTGTCATTCTTTTCATAGAATAGTTATACATCAGAGGGAAAAAGTAAAGGTTATGCAGTCTTAAAAATACATAGTTTACGATAGAGAATTACAACTAGGAATTGGAGGGATGTTAGTTGGGTGTTCAAATGGTGCAATTAGAACATGTGACGAAGGAATTCGATGATACGAATGTTGTGGATGATCTGAATTTAGATATAAAAGCTGGGGAATTTCTAACATTACTAGGTCCATCAGGGTGTGGAAAGACGACTACTCTTCGGATGATTGCGGGCTTTGAAAAACCGACTTCTGGAAAAATCCTATTAAATGGTAATCAAGTCGATGATACAGAGCCATATAAACGTGAAGTGAATACGGTGTTCCAGAGCTACTCTCTCTTTCCGCATATGAATGTTTTTGATAACGTTGCTTTTGGTTTGAAAATGAAAAAAGTTAATAAAGAAGAAATGAAAGAGCGAGTTATACAAGCATTAAAGCTTGTACAGCTTGAGGAATATGGAAATCGCAAGCCAAAACAATTAAGTGGTGGGCAGCAACAGCGTATAGCAATTGCTCGTGCTATTGTTAATAATCCAAAGGTGCTCCTCTTGGATGAACCACTTGGAGCATTAGACTTGAAATTACGTAAGCAAATGCAGCTTGAATTAAAGCATTTACAACAAACATTAAATATTACATTTATATATGTCACACACGATCAGGAAGAAGCACTAACAATGTCTGATCGTATTGTTGTCATGAATAAAGGAAAAATTGAACAAATAGGTTTACCTTATGAAATTTACGAAAAACCTCAAACTCGTTTTGTAGCGGATTTTATTGGCCAGACCAATATTTTAGAAGGTACGGTATCCGTGATAAACGGTGAGGTTGCAATGATGGACATAGGTGGGCAAATCATCGAAATACCTAATAATGGCAGTCTAGTAAAAGATGAGGAAGCTTATATTTCTGTGCGGCCTGAAAAGATGAAAGCTGGAAATACTCCTTTTGATGGCTCAGTAAATCTTAAAGGCAAATTTAAAGAAAAAATATATGTTGGCTCTGTAACAAAAATCGTGATTAGTCTTTCAGATGGAACTGAAATTACGGTTAATGAATCCCATGATAAAATCGAGGCATTAACCAATACTAATGATGTCTATGTTAGTTGGAGCCCTGAAAACTCGGTTATTCTTAAAAAATAACATATAAGATAATGTATAGATTGGAGATGGGAAGGATTGAAAAAGTTTTTTGTATTTGCACTATTAAGTATGATGATTGTATTTCTTGCAGCTTGCGGAAATGACGATAAAGATGCCGATAATGCTGGTGGAGAAAAAGAATTAAGTGATGAGCTTATCGTGTTTAACTGGAGTGAATATATTCCGCAAGAGGTAATTGAAGGCTTTGAAGAAGAATATGGTGTAGATGTTGTTTATTCTACATATAATTCAAACCACGAAATGCTTACGAAAGTACAAAGTGGGACAGTGGCTTATGATCTTGTGTTTCCTTCAGATTATTATGTGAAGCAAATGGTGGAAAACGATTTGTTGCAAGAAATCAATTTTGATAATATTCCTAATTACGAAAATATCGCAAATGCATGGCGAAATATGCCATTTGATCCCGATAATAAATTTTCCGTGCCATTCATGTATGGCTATGACGGAATTGCCTATAACAAAGAATTTATAAAAGAAGCCCCAACTAGCTGGGAAGATTTATGGAATCCTGATTATGCTGGTAAAGTCCTTTTATTAGAAGAATCGAAAGAAGTATCCAATATGGTACAACAGCTATTAGGTAATGATATGAACAATCCAACTGAGGAGCAATTAGAAGAGGGCTTTGAAAAAGTAAAGGAGCTAATACCTAATGTATTAGCATTTGATTCTACGGCCTCAGATCGCCTTGTAAGTGGCGAAACTTGGATTGCACATGCTTATTCTGGTGCAGCAGCAACAGCGTGGTTAGAGAATCCTAATATTGATTTTGTTCTTCCAGAAGAAGGCGGTATTGTTTGGTTAGATGCAATGGTTATTCCGAAAACTGCTAAAAATAAATATACTGCAGAAGTATTTATTAACTATTTACTTCGCCCTGAAGTAAGCAAGCAGCTATCCGAATTTATACCTTATGGAAATCCGAATGAAAAAGCTGTAGAAATCTTGGATGAGAATATTAAAAACAGCCCTGGTATTAACTTCCCTGAAGAAGTGATTAAGCGTGCCGAATGGAACCTACCGCTAGATGCAGATCGTACACAATTGATGAACCGCTTATTCCAGGAATCAAAGGTTGAGTAACATAGAATTGTATAAAGGAGACAATCATTTGAATGTCTCCTTTAATGATGTTTTCTAGTATAAACGGGAAAGTAGGTGGAAAGTTTGAGAGATAGAACGAAGAAGATTTTGTTTTCTTTTTCCCTACTCGTCTTTTTATTTTTTTATATCCCGATATTATTCGTGATTATTTTTTCCTTTAACGATTCAAAGTTGGGTACCGTTTGGACTGGGTTTACGCTGGAATGGTACACCTCAATATTTGAAAATAGTCAGCTGATTGGGGCTACCATAAATAGCCTGTACATCGCAATTATTGCAACGCTTATCTCTACAGTTCTAGGGACATTAGCAGCTTTAGCCTTACATCGATACACTTTTATTGGAAAGAAAGCTGTAGAATTTCTCTTTTATATCCCGGTCGTTATTCCTGATATCGTTGTAGCGGTAGCGCTTCTTGCGATATATGGAATATTAAACATGTCTCTAGGTCTAAATACAGCCATCCCTGGACATGTGGCCATCACTATTTCTTATGTCATGCTAGTTGTATTAGCTAGATTATCATCATTTGACAATGCACTTGAAGAAGCGGCTAGCGATTTGGGAGCAAATGGATGGCAAACCTTCTGGAAGGTTACCTTTCCATTAATTTTTCCAGGTGTTCTAGCAGGAGGATTATTAGCATTTACGATTTCACTTGATGAATTTGTAATTTCATTCTTTACATTAGGACCAGGAGATAATACATTACCTGTCCTTGTGTATTCGATGGTTCGATTGGGTGTATCTCCTGAGGTAAATGTCCTGTCTACCTTTATCATTGTGATTATGGTAATTGCCGTATTGATTATTGGCTTGAGAATGCGTAAGGGAGGAGAAGCTAAATGAGAAGAAGTCTGAAGCAAGCCTATTTACTTTTATCTCCCAGTCTCCTTTGGTTAACGCTATTTTTAGTTGTACCAGTTATCTTTATCGCAGTCATTAGCTTCACCACGAATGGCGATTTTGGTGCCATTATTTATGAGTTTAGTACAGAGGCCTATCAAGCAGCATTTAGTTCCTTGTATGCAAAGGTAATATGGCAGTCCCTGTGGTGGTCATTTATTGCAACAGTTATTTGCTTGTTTATTGCATACCCGTTTGCATACTTTATTGCGAATGCTGGAAAATGGAAGAATTTATTGCTGTTATTGGTAATGGTGCCGTTTTGGACGAACTTATTAGTTCGTCTGTATGCTTGGATTATCCTCATGAATAATAATGGTGTGATTAATAATTTTCTAATGAAAATCGGTTTTATTGACGAGCCACTAGCCTTGATGTATTCTCCAGGTGGCGTCATTATTGGGTTGGTATACGGATTCTTACCATTTATGATTTTACCGATTTATTCATCCATTGAGCAACTCGATAAAACATACCTAGAAGCATCAGAAGACCTTGGAGCGGGACCAATTAAGACATTTTTACATGTAACCTTGCCGTTAACTTTTCCAGGGATTTTGGCAGGATTCATTATCACGTTTGTTCCATCCATTAGCGTATTTGTTGTGACAGACTTGTTTACAGGTGGAAAATTATTGATGGTAGGAAATGTAATTCGGGATGCTTTCTTAGTGGAAATGAACTGGCAGCTCGGTGCAGCACTCTCCTTGCTATTAATGATATTGGTATTACTATCTTTATTAATATTTATGCGTTTTACCAATCGGAAAGATCGTAAGCTATTGGTTTAGCATTAAAAAGTATACAATGACTTACCCTTGAAAAGCATGCTTAGGCATGCTTTTTTTTATGGTTTAATAGGTCAAGGGTAATAGGTCTAAGCATACATAAAGTTAATAATATAATACTTTTTTAGGATAAATGGTGAAAATATGTCGAATTATGGAAATCTTTCTAGTATAATGGCACTAGAACATTCAGGCTTTTCGAAAAAGGCAAACTTATTGAAAGATAAGGACGCAAAGCACAGGGCCTAAAGCAGTAGTGCAATGGCAGCCTAGCTACCGAAGAAAACTGGGACTTTAATGGGGAACCGGTATCTTAGGTTCTCCTCTTTCTTGTATGTTAAAGGGTAATCTACCTCCGCTGTTTGGAGGTATACCAGAATGTATAGTTCCTTTAGGGTGAAATTTCGAAAAACCAATCAGGAAAGGAAGTGGAGTGATTTAGATGGAATATGCGGAATACATTCTTATTGCAGTTGCCTTTATTTTAGTACTCATTTTGGTTACATATTTAATTTATTCTTATAAAAAAGAAGCAGCTGAAGTAAATAAGGAGACCGAAATTCCTAAAACAACTAAAGAAAATCATCATGAAATAGGCTTTCAAGGTCGAAATCTACGTAAAAACTTTAGGGTTCCATTGGACCATGTATCTTGTTTTGTTGAATTTATGGATGTCGATAATGAAGACTTAAATCCAAAGCATTTCAACGCTATATTAAGAAATATTAGTATTGGCGGCGCGAAATTTGTTTGTGAGTATGAATTTCCAATATTGGACGAGCTAAACATTAAATTACGCTTTAGCCTCCGAGAAAGTATCTTCATGGTAAAAGGAAGAATCGTGAGAAAAGAATTATATCCGGAAAGAGATATATTCGGTTATGGGGTACAGTTTACAAACTTGTTTGATGAGGATCGCGAGTTATTGTATCAAATCTTAAATCGTGTTGTGATCGAAAGACGGCGAAACCGGGTTGTAGGAGAGTGATTACGACTAATAGTCTGTGATGTTATAACATAGACTCTATTATTTTTTTGTTGAGAAAAGCCTGATGTTTCAAGGCTTCTACAATTTTCTTCAAATATATTTAAATTTTTTTCTAAAAAAGATTAAACATCTGATAAGTATGCCGATATAAATAGTACATCATCATGATGAATGAAATGTTATGGCCAAACATTTAAAAACTGGAGGTAACACTCCAAGCATTTAGTAGTTTCGATTAGAGACTACATTCAACCTAGATAATAACTCATAGAGTTGTTATAAATGCGAGGCATAAGGATGTGACTCGCAAAATAAAAAAACTACTTACATGGAGGTAAGGAAAACATGATTATCAATCACAATATTTCTGCATTAAACGCACACCGTCAATTAGGTGCTAACACTGGTGCAACTCAAAACTCTTTAGAAAAACTATCTTCTGGTCTTCGTATCAACAAAGCTGGAGATGACGCTGCAGGTCTAGCAATCTCTGAAAAAATGCGTGGACAAATCCGCGGTTTAGAAATGGCTTCTAAAAACGCTCAAGATGGTATTTCTTTAATCCAAACTGCTGAAGGTGCTTTGAATGAAACTCATTCAATCCTTCAACGTATGCGTGAACTTACTGTTCAAGCTGGTAACACTGGTACTCAAGAAACTGAAGATCTTCAAGCTATCCAAAGTGAAATCGATGCTCTAATCGAAGAACTTGGTGGAGAATCAGGATCTAAAGGTATTTCTGACCGTACACAATTCAACGGAAAGACTCTATTAGATGGTTCTTTCGCTTCTGGTAGCGGAAGTCTTACTTTCCAAATTGGTGCTAATACTACTCAACAATTAAGTGTAAACATTGAAAGTATGGCAGCAAAAGATTTAGGTACTTCAGGACTAAAAATCAATGCTATCGATGTAACTGACTTTGAAACAATCTCAGGCGCTGGATCTGGTGGTTTCGATGATCAACTAGCATCAATTGATGAAGCTATCAACCAAGTATCTACTCAACGTTCTGCACTAGGTGCGGTACAAAACCGTCTAGAGCACACTATCAACAACTTAGGTGCTTCTCAAGAAAACCTAACTGCTGCGGAATCTCGTATCCGTGACGTTGATATGGCGAAAGAAATGATGGAATTCACTAAGAATAACATCCTTACTCAAGCTGCTCAAAGCATGTTAGCACAAGCTAACCAACAACCACAAGGTGTTCTACAATTATTACGTTAATCGTAATTAAAATGAAAGCTCTCTTTTAGAGAGCTTTTTTTTGTGGTAACATCCACCATTAGCTGCTACAACTATTTCTCCACTCCAGTACATATATTTTCAAACTTTTATAAAAAATAGTAATAAGGTAATTAGAATATCTTATTGGGATACTCCCTTTATAAATAAGCAAACAAACCGATATAATAGAAGAATACTGTTACAGAATAATGGAAACTATTTGGAGGTAATTATGAATTTACTATATAAAGATGATCAAATAATTTTAGAGAATAATGAAGAGGCAATGACAAAAATCTTTGAAAGAATTAGTGAGATTATTAACAAGCAAGATGTTGTATTTAGTCATTTAGTAATTGATGATGTAGAAGTATATGAAAATCATGAAGCCTATATTATGAGTCATTTAAGTGATATTGATAAGATTGAAATTGTTACGACTAGTACAAGAAGAATGGTATGGGAGACCATGACCTCCATACATGCATACTTAGAAAGAGGAATTCCAACCTTAAAGGAATTAATTACGGAGAGCTATGACAAATATACCGAGAAAACATGGGATGGGATTAATAAATTGGCTGAGTCTATGCAGTTGATCTTACAATTTGTCGAGTTTACAAATAATACAAACGAGTATCCTGCTAATTGGAGTACTATTGAAGAAAGTGTTAAAGCTTGTCAGGAAAGCTTTCGTAAATTAATGGAAGGAATTGAAATGAAAGATACGATACTAATCTCGGATATCCTTAGCTATGAAGTAGTCCCAGCTTATGAGGACCTTTATAAGCAGTTAAGTGTATCGCTTGATGACAAGGAGTTCTTACAAAATGTTAATTGATAATACATTATTCCTACGTGAGAGATTTCCTAGCCTCCGGAAGAAGTATAGTGAGTATGAGGATAGTTTAGATACAGAAAAATTGGAGGTCCTCGACTCCAAATCTGGTGCGAAAACCATTAAATATGATCAAAAGCTGATGGTTCATAGTCTGTATGATCCAATTCGAGAAGCCGAAAGAATTATTGCTTCCCATGAGGATAAAATATCCGCTGATACGCATGTATTCTTTTATGGGGGTGGACTTGGATATCATATTGAGAAGTTCGTAGAAAAGTATCCAAATAATCCGTTTTCTATTTATGAGCCGATACCAGAAATCTTTAAGGTAATGTCCGAGCAGCGAATACTAAGCTCTGTTATGACGAAAAATACGGCTAACGTATATATCGATTATCGTCAAAATGAATCGCTAGAGCTAATGGACGAATTTAGTTCAAGTAATAAAAATATCCATATTATTGTTTTACCTAGCTACGAGAATATTGCGAATCAGCAAGTTCGATTTTTTCAGGAGACTGTAAAAAGTATCATTATTGGCCGTAGAAGTAACCTACGAACAAATGCAAGGTTTCAAAAGCTTTGGGTAATGAACAGTCTATTTAATATAAAAGAGGTGCTAAGTACTCCGAATGTCATGAAGCATGTGGATCACAATGAATTTAAAGACAAACCGGCCTTAATCGTATCTGCAGGTCCTTCATTATCTCAGGATATCGAATATATCAAATATATTAAGGAAAATAATTTGGCGTATATCTTCTCTGCGGGATCAGCAATTAATAGCTTAGTCGCCCATGATATACTACCAGATGTCATTTGTACGTATGATCCACTTCAGACTAATGACAAGGTTTTTAAAGATTTAATTGATAAGAATATCAGTCATTTACCTATGCTATTTGGTTCCAGTGTTGGCTATGAGACGTTAAACAAATACAAAGGACCGAAAGTTCATTTTATTACCACACAAGATAGAGCTTCCACATATTTTTTGCGAGAGCAATTAGATACGAAACGAGATTATATCTTGGATTCTCCATCTATAGCTATCATGATTTTTCAAGTTTTAAATCGTTTGGGAGTTAATCCAATTATTTTTGCTGGACAAAATCTAGGGTTTTTATATGATCGATATTATTCGGAAGAAATAGACTATGAGGTTATTAAGGATAAGAAGCAGTTAGAGAATGCAATTATGATAGAAGATGTTTATGGAAATGAAATTAAAACTAGCATCGGCTTAAATAACATGCGTGAGATTTTGGAACAATTTGCTGGCCATTTTAATGGAACCTTTATCAATACAACAAAGGGTGGCGCAAAAATTAAAGGGATTCCATTCCAACCTATTGAAGAAATACTGGAGAAGCTTTTAACAAAACCAATCACTAAATCAGAATGGTGGATGGATACACCGCTATATGACCAAAAAGAAATGGAAAAGAAAATAAAGAATTTATATGATAGCATTGGGAAATTCTTTGGTCTGCTTCGTGAGGGCGAGCGATTAATGGATGCGATTAAAGCAAACATTAAGGTAAGAAATAAGCAGATAATGCAACGGTTATTGTCGCAGTTCGATCATCTATATACACAAATGCGACAGAATGAATACTATGCTAACTTTTTATCCTTCTATATCCGTGTTGATACCCAATTTTTGGCGAATGAGATTAAACGGTTAAACGGTTTTAAGGACTCTTTTGACAAAGGAGAAGGGTTATTACGCGTGTTTTCAAATTATATAAATCAATGTAGAGCAGGTAGCTCGGAGTTAGAGGGAATTATCGAACAAGCATTGAAATAACTATAGACATAAATAATTGTATGCAGAAAGTCATAAAAGAAGAGGGTAATAAAAATGAAAAGTGTCGCCATAATAGGTGCTGGACAACTAGGAAGTAGACATCTTCAAGCACTGGCATTATATGAAGACCCCTTAACTATATATTTGGTCGATCCTGTTGAAGCGTCCCGTAATCTGAGTAAGGAAAGATTTTCAGAAGTGGATCAATTACACAACAAGAATATTGTTGAGGCATCTAACATGGAGAATATGCCTAGCATAATTGATTTTGCAGTCATTGCAACGACATCCACACATCGTCTACTAGCATTAGAGGAGTTGTTAACAAGGTCAGAAGTAAAATATTTGCTGCTTGAGAAATTTTTATTTCCACAAGAAGCAGAATATAGCACTGCATTAGAATTGATATCTCACTATGATGTTGAAGTCTATGTAAATTGCCCAAGAAGGCTATGGCCAATTTACAATAAGATTAAAATGGATATGTCTCATGATACAAATATTAATTTGACAGTTACAGGGAGTAATTGGAATTTAGCAAGTAATGCCATTCACTTTATTGATTTATTTGCATTTATAACTGGTGAAAGTGAATTATGTATCCAAACGGATCATCTTAATTCTGAATTACTATCGAATAAGAGAAAGGGATTCATAGAGTTCTCTGGTACCTTAGAAGGCAATACAAGCAATAATAATCATTTTAGCCTTACCTCTACTATTGATAGTGTATCTACATTAACTGTCCAATTCGAATCGGATCAGCATAAATATTCCTTACATGAGGGGAATGGTCAGATTAAGATTTATAATTTGGCGAAAGATGAGTGGTTCATGGAAGAATTTGCTGTGCCAAAACAAAGCGAACTAACTAATCTTGTCTTCAAGGAACTGTTTGAAACAAATTATTGTAATTTGGTTCCGTATAGGGAATCTGCTAAGCTCCATTTATCTTATCTGAAATCAGTCAATATATTCCTTAATAAAAATAATAAGGAAGGAGTGATTACGTAATGCATGTAGTACTTGTTGGTGCAGGTTTGATGGCAAAAGAATATGGAAAAGTATTAAATGCTTTAGGAGTCCCCTACACCGTTATTAGTAGAGGGCCAGATAGCGCGAAAACCTTTGAAGCGGAAGTTGGTAAGGAAGTTCGAATAGGGGGACTAGAAAGCAACTATGGTTCTCTTAATGAAGTGCCTACACACGTAATCATTGCTACACCATTAGAAAATTTAGAAGAAAATACTTTATTTATTTTGGACCAGGGAGTAAAAAATGTATTAATTGAAAAACCTGGCGCTGTCAGTGTTGAAGGATTGAAGCGAATCCATGAAAAAGCAGAATACAGGAATGCAAAAGTATTTATTGCTTACAATAGAAGATTCTATTCCTCTGTAATAGAAGCGGAAAAGCTAATTGCAAAGGATGGAGGACTACAATCTTTTGTTTTTGAATTTACGGAGTGGGGACATAAGATAAAGAATTTAGACAAGTCGACGTTCCAATTGGAAAATTGGTTTATTGGTAACTCAACTCATGTTATTGATTTGGCCTTCTTTTTTGGCGGAAAGCCAAAGGAGTTAAGTAGTTATATAATGGGTGGATCGGATTGGCATCCTACAGGAACTATTTTTTCAGGAGCTGGGATAACTGAAACAGGAAAAGTATTTTCTTATCATGCAAATTGGGAAGCACCTGGAAGCTGGAAGTTAGAGCTCTTAACCAAGCTTAACCGGTATATATTCAGGCCGCTAGAAGAGTTAAAGGTACAAGCGCTTGGGTCTATAGAAGTATCAAAGATTACAATTGATGATTCATATGACATAACATTCAAACCGGGCTTATACCAGCAAGTTAATTCCTTTCTGTACGAAACACCATATTCTAATAGGCTATTAGGAGTAGAAGAAGGATTATTAATGATGGAGAATTACTTTAGAATGAGATGTGATAAGTAGATGCGAGTATTATTTATTGGGGATTCTCTAGGATTACCTCGACCACATAGAATAAATAAGTATGCACCGAATGAGAAGGAACTTGCAGTAGCCTATGAAGAAACTTATTCCTCAATAATTAATATGGAATTAGTAAGAAAATATAATTTAAACCCATATGTAGAGGTAATAAATCGTTGTAAACGATTTTATACCATTAAGAATGTATATGAGGAATTCTCAGATCACCTATTCTTTTTTGAACCAGATGTGATTGTCATGCAAGTAGGGATAGTGGACTGTTGGTTCCGAGAAGAGTTAAAAGGGAAACAACTCGTAAGTAAAGACAACTATGAGATATACTTAAAAAATATACTTACACTGTTAGAACATAGACCTAATTGTCGATTAATTATTATTGGCATAGCACCTACCTCTACTAAGATGGAAGATAGATTCAATGGAATTAATCAGGAGATAGCCACTTACAACACTATATTAAAGTCTAAAATCAATAACAAAAATGTGTTTTATGTTGATATGGAAAAGTACATTAAACCGGATTCTGTCCATGAATATCTATTGCCTGATGACCATCATTTAAATAAATATGGAAATAAACTATTAGCAGAACTAATTCAAGACATACTAATTGCATTTATAGAATCTGATAAAGGCGTAGGTTTTTTCAATCAAGAACAATATAAAAATGCCTTAGATAGTTTTCAAGTATCCTTACAACGTTATCCTTATTACTTAGATAACGTGTACAATACTTTAGTGCTAGCTTACCAACTGAAGGAACAGGATATTTTAGAGAAAATCGTTAGCTATATAAAAGAATTTCAGCTAAAGGACGAGAGAATTTTAGAATTTTTAAATATGGTTAGAGGAAGATAAAAGAACGAAGAAAATACGTTTCAAAATAAGATAAGGTGAGTTGTAAATGTTATGAATGTAGTAGTTATTGGATATGGTTCTATTGGAAGAAGACATTGTCGAATACTTAATGAAATGGGTTATCATGTTTCAATCGTTAGTAAGAGGGATATTAATTATCCATTAAAATATAATACGCTTCGTGACGCTATACACACTGAAAAACCAGAATATGTTGTGATTGCAAATGAGACTAGCGCTCACTTGGAGACTTTAGAGTCCCTAGATAACCTGCGTTATCATCATAAAATTCTTGTTGAAAAACCTTTATATCACCAGAATGTAAAGACAATGTTTCATTTTTCCGATTTGTATATTGGGTATAATTTACGATTTCATCCCATCATACAAGCATTGTATAAACACTTGCAAGGGCAAAAGGTGCTGTCTGTCCAGGCGTATGCCGGTCAGTATCTTCCTAATTGGAGACCATCTACTGATTACACAAGTTCATACTCCTCTGATAGAAATAAAGGAGGAGGAGTCATTAGGGATTTAAGTCATGAATTAGATTATTTGCAATTCTTATTTGGAGAATGGAATGCCTTGTTTGCGTTAGGTGGAAAATGGAGTGATTTAGCTATTACTTCTGACGACACATTTGCAATAGTCTACCAAAGTAAAGACTGTCCTACTATTAATTTGCAGATAAATTATTTAGATCACATTGCTCAACGTACAATTACGATAAATACAGTAAATCATACGTATAAAGCGGATTTAATTAACAATACTTTACAAATTAACGACCAAATCCATACGTATTCATTAGATGCAGATGAAACTTACAAAAAGCAGCATTTAGCGATTATACATGATGAAAAAGAATTTTTATGTACATATGATCAGGGACTAGCAATTGTCAATATGATCGAATCAGCTGAAAACTCCTCAACAGAAAGGGCCTGGATATTAAATGAGTAGAATATGTACCATTTGTGCTAGAGGTGGATCAAAGGGAGTAAAAAATAAAAATGTGAAGTTACTATTAAATATGCCACTTATCGCTCATAGTATTAATCAAGCAAAAAAAAGTGAATTGTTTGATGTAGTCGCGGTAAGCAGTGATAATGAAGAAATCTTAAACATATCGAAGCAATATGGAGCTGATATTGTTGTTGAGAGACCGAAAGAAATGGCTACAGATAATGCGGCCAAGCTACCGGTTATCCAACACTGTGTCGAGAGCGCTGAAAAAATAGTCGGTTATCGTTTTGATACGATTGTTGATTTGGATGCTACATCACCCTTGCGTTCTTTAGAGGATATAAAAAATGCTACCGCTATGCTGGAAAACTCAGGTGCAAGTAATCTAATAACGGGAGCTAAATCTCGAAGAAGCCCATATTTTAATTTAGTTGAAATCAATAAACAAGGTTATGTAGGGCTTTCAAAACAACTTGATACGGCAATTACACGCAGACAAGATGCGCCAATATGCTACGATATGAATGCTTCCATATATGCTTGGACTAGGCAATCCCTATTAACTTCTGATTCTGTTTTCCAGTCGGAGACCATATTATTTGAAATGCCAGAGGAAAGATCGATCGATATTGATTCAGCACTAGATTTTGAGATTGTTTCAATGCTAGCAAATAAAAGAGGAGAATTAATATAATGAATTCTTATCTAGAACGATTTCATCTTAACGGAAAAACAGCCATTATTACAGGTGGTGCAGGATTACTGGGGCAGCATTTTTCGTCGGGTTTAGCAGATGCCGGTGCATATGTAGCTATTGCGGATGTTAATCTTCATGAAGCAGAGCGGGTCATGGAGGATATTAACAAGAAGTATCCAGGACGTGCTATGGCAGTTCAATGTGATGTAACCTCAGAGGACTCCATTAACGATATGATTCATAAAGTAAAATCTCAATACGGAGAGATCAATATATTACATAATAATGCCGCAGGAAAGTCCAGCGATTTAGATGCTTTTTTTGCAGATTTCGAGGCATATTCATTGGATCAATGGAAGGAAATAATGGCGATAAATCTCGATGGAATGTTTTTAGTGGCAAAAGCTGTCGGTAAATTTATGAAGGAACAGGGGAAAGGTGGCTCTATTATCCAGACATCTTCAATATATGGTGTAATGGGACCAGATCAACGAATTTATGAAGGCTCCTATTACCTTGAAAGACAGATAAACAGTCCTGCAGTATATTCAGCATCTAAGGCAGGGGTCATCGGGTTAACGAAATATTTAGCGACTTATTGGGCCAAGGATGGTATACGTGTGAATGCAATTACACCAGGTGGTGTAGAAAGTGGGCAAAATGATACGTTTAAGGAGAACTATAGTAATCGAATTCCTTTAGGGAGGATGGCTCAGCCAGAAGAAATGGTTGGTGCACTGATTTATTTAGCCTCGAATGCCTCAAGTTATGTTACAGGGCACAACATCATAATTGATGGAGGATTGAATGCTTGGTAACATTTCTATTATTATCATAACCAAAAAGAAAACGAAGCAATTTTATTGTTAAATTACTTCGTTTTCCTATCTATTTCCTATTGGTTTTCACACTATTTGTAGTGAAAGAATCCTTCGCCAGTTTTTCTGCCAAGTTTTCCGCTCCTAACATACTTTCTTAGTAACGGACAGGGTCTATATTTGTCATCCCCTAGTTCTTCATGTAATGTCTCCATAATAGCAAGACAAGTATCAAGTCCAATAAAATCTGCTAAAGAAATTGGCCCCATTGGATGATTAGCCCCAAGTTTCATGATTGTATCTACTGATTTAAAATCTGCCACACCCTCATGTACAGCAAAAACGGCTTCATTGATCATCGGTATTAATATTCTATTAAGAACAAAGCCGGGAGAATCGTTTACATAAAATGGCGATTTCTCTAATTTTTTTCCTAATTCAAAAACAAAATTCGAAACCTGTTCGGAAGTATGTACACCTTTTACTACTTCTATTAAATCCATTACTGGAACAGGATTAAAGAAATGCATCCCAATAAATCTTTCGGGATTTATCACATACGTACTTAATTCCGTTATGGAAAAAGAGGAAGTATTCGAAGCAATAATCGCATCTTCTTTTACTAGATTCCCTAAATCAGAAAGTAATTTGAACTTTTTAGTAGCATTTTCAGAAATAGCCTCGATAATAAAATCCATCTCTGATGCAACTTGTAGATCAATGCTCGAATTTAAATTTACTAACAACTGTTCCATTTCATTTGTAGTCAATCGCTCTTTTAATACAAGCTTATTTAAATTCTCCTGAATATGTTCAGTTGCACGATGAATATTCTCTTGTTTATGATCTGTTAAGGTAACGTTAAAACCTTGTTGTAAAAAGACTTGTGCGATACCAGTACCCATTTGTCCGGCACCAATAATCATTAGTTTAATATCTTGCATAGGATCCTCCAGAAGAATTTAATATAATGTACTGTTATCGTATTTCTTTAAGCAGCATAAAGGCTTCTGCATACTTAACACCAGCTGTTACTCCTCTATATTTAGCCAGTGCATCCATGGCATCTATACTTCGAGGGAAAGGAAATTCACCTAGCTCACTTTTATAGGTTTTCATGATTTCTACTTTCTTATTAAAATAATTTTCGATATTTACATATACATTCGGTCGGAAATTGTTATTATCAGGGTTAATTCCAAATTCAGTCTCTGACAGGGTTTCATAAACTAGGATTTTCTTAATTGATTCGTATCGAAACCACTTGGTACATGAAATTACGGCATCAAAAACGTATTTGTGATCTGTATGAATATCGCCACGGTATGGCAAATAAATAATAGTTGGTTTTATCTGATTGACGACTTCTCCAATCGACGCCACTAATTTCCCCATTGGTATCTCATCTAATCTTGTAGTAGGGAAGTTTAACTTAGTGGTGGAATCAAAGTTATAATAGTTGCTAACGTTATCAATTTCGATGTCACGAGTCGTTATTCTTTCTTTCGTAAATCCATCTTCTTCGGATATACCAGTAACGATTAGCCAGTGTATTTCGTCTTTTTCTTGTTTATGTCGTAATACAGTACCTCCACATCCTAGAGTTTCATCATCGGGGTGGGGAGCGATTACTAATACTTTGTTCATCGATAACTACCTTCTTTCATCAATAGAAGCATAACATACGCTTATAGATTAAGTGGATCCTCAGGCTTGTACAGATATTCGGTAAAATCTATTTCATTTAATAGACTGTATATTTTTTCTACTGAATTTCCATTTCCATAAGGAGATTCAACCTCTTTAAGCTTCTCATGAAATAACTTACTTGTAACCGTGTCAATTGCTTGGTTAATCTGTACGAGGTCCTGGTCAACAAATATTACGTTTTCAGCTGCCAATCTACCTCGTTGTCTTAATCCTACATTAATAACTCCAAGGGGAACAATCGGAGCTTCTAGTAATCCCGAGCTTGAATTACCGATTAAAAATGCTGCATTCCGCATTAAATTAATAAATAATTCTCTATCTAAATTTTTATAAAAACAAAAGTTAGGATTATTTTTGTATTCATTTATTACCTCAATAATATGATAATTTCCACCATCTGTATTAGGATAACTTACAAATGCATTGATATTTTTCTTTTCAAGCGAAGAAAGAATTTGCTTCATATATTCTCCAGCATTCTCCTCTTCACTAAGAATTGGATGGAAGATAACCATTGCATAGTTGTTCCAAGCGTTTCTATTTAGTTTATCTAGTAATGCATCCTTTTGAATGTATTTCATCGATTTAAACTTATCTAGAGCAGGGTTTCCAACTACAAACACTCTATTCTCATCTTCTCCAATTGCTTTAAGACGCTTTTTATGTTCAAGATGCGTAACAAAATGGAGGGAAGATAACTTGGAACATGCATGACGAATTGGATTATCGACATTTCCATCACTAGCATGATCCCCTCCGAATAAATGGATGGTTGGAATTTTTAAGTAGCTCCCAACTAAGGCTGCCACCATAGCATCCTCTCTATCTCCTGCAAAAAGAATGACATCGGGATTGTAGCCTTCAACTGTATGAAGACAATTTTGCATTAATAGGGAAGCGGTTTTAACCCGTGCTGAGTTACTATCGGAACTAATTAACGTTTCTATTTTTGCTAAGATTGGTATACGATCCTTTTCTATTTGCTTATAGGTCTCGCCGTATAGGGGAGAGAGATGAGCACCTGAAACAATAAGACCAATTTCCATGTCTGATGATTGATGAATCTTTTTATATAAATCACTTAACAGATCATAATCCGAACGAATACTGGTAAATGCTACGATTCGCTTAATAGACATCGGAATCACCCATTTGAATATCCCATTCCCTGAAATTAGTAAAGATACCGTTCTTTAGTTCGTTTTGGTTAAATAGTCTACCACCAAAATATGTGACAGGAGTACTATTAAGAAATCCATTTCTTTCAAATATAGAGCGATATGGTGAGTGTATCGATACCCAAGTATTGACTGTTTGAATTCCAGCTTTTTTTGCTTGTAACAGTATAGAATGAAGAAGTGAAGTAGCATTTTCTTGAGAATTGGCATGAAATTCTACGATATCTAAATTATTTTCTCCATAATATTTCACAATACAATACGCATCAACATGATCCTTTTCATTTGAAATCACATGATTGTGATAGTCATGTAATGGGTTCGCCTGATATCTCCAGGATAAATAGTTCGCTGTTTTGTTTAGCTTTATTTTCGAATTTGTATTGGTCAAATTTGTATAGTTTAACTTGAAATTATTGTCCTCTTGAATAGTTACGTGATGATTCTCTTCATGAAGGTGAATAAGACTTAAATCTAGCTTCATCGTCGGTATTTCGTAAATATCCTCCCACTGTAATTTCTTTATAAAGCCATAGTGGGAATTAAGATTTGGAAATCCATAAATATTTAAATAGTTTTTTTCTTCCATATGTGAATATAATGTGTTTGCCAGCTTAGTAAATAAACCACGTCCTGCGTAATCAGTGTGTGTCATCGTTGTCATCGAGATGGCAGTCTTATAGTAATTATTGTTGTATACTAATTCACATGGAGAAGCAGAATAATTTGCAATAATCTCATCGTTCTCATTCATAGCAACACATACCAATAAATCATGATATGGGTTATCTAAATATCGCCACTTTAGAAATTCCTTTGAAATATCTCGCTTAAATGCATTTTTAAATAAGTCCATTAATTGTGGAATTCTTTCTTCAAACTCAGCCTTATTTAACTGCTTTATTGTTATTTTTTCCAACATTCATCACCTAGTCTGTACTATCAGATTTATAATTATATTCCTATGTCTAAATTTCAATTAACTCGTCCTCTTGAAAATCTCTTTTTGCTACTTTTCCAATAATCTCATCCCATCGCATAGGGGATATTCCGTTACCAGGTCGTTTTATTTCAAGATTTTCTTCACTAAAAACTTGTCCGATTTTAATAAACTGGCTTGCTACAATACTTTTTCTGGCTATCATCTTGTTCTTTACTTCTGATGCTGAAGGCTTCTTCATACCATCTCCAAGCGCAATTTCGATATTACGAATAGCATCAATCATTTGTTTTAGTTCCATTGGTTCTAGGCTCGCCCTATGGTCAGGACCTTCAAGATTTTTATCTAATGTAAAATGTTTCTCGATAACCGTAGCTCCCAAAGCAACAGCGGCGATAGGTACTTCGATTCCTAAAGTATGGTCAGAATAGCCAACAGGTATCTTGAATGCCTCTTTAATCGTATTCATAGCGGTTAGATTGACATCCTCCATAGGGGTTGGATATTCTGTGTTACAATGTAATATCGTAATATCTGTTGAACCATTTTCTCTTAGAATTTCAATGGCAGCTTCAATCTCAGCGAGGGTTGCCATACCAGTTGAAAGAATAACCTGCTTTTTGGTTTGACCAATCTTCCTTAAATAAGGAAGATTATTGATTTCTCCTGAAGGAATTTTATATATCTCTATCCCAATATTATTTAGTAATTCAATGCTTTCTAAATCAAAAGGGGAGGATAGAAACAGGATACCTTTTTCATTGCTATACTGCATTAGCTCTTGATGTTTTTCATAATCTAACTCAAGTCTTTTAATCATATTATATTGTGACTCATTTGATCCGGTAGTTTCCTTCTGGTATGCTGCTTTCGTTGCTTGCTTGGTTACGAGCTTTTCTGCTTTAAAGCTTTGAAATTTAACAGCATCAGCACCAGCATTAGAAGCTTCATCTATTAATTTCTTGGCTAGTTCGATACTTCCATTATGATTAACGCCTGCTTCAGCAATTACAAATACATTGCTCAATGACTGTCCACCACCTTACATGGATTTCCGTATGCTTTCTTATGATTTTCTATATTATTGATAACAACACTACCAGCACCTATTAAGGAGTTATGACCGATATTAATATTTTGGATAATAGTAGAATTTGTCCCGATATGAGTATGATGACCAACTTGCACAGAACCGCTTAAGGTACTTCCTGGTGCAATATGACAAAACTCACCTATAGTACAATCATGCTCTATGATAGTGCCAGTGTTAATGATAGAATTGATCCCTATGGATACATTTGTGTTAAGGATAGCTCCCTTACCAATAAAGCACCCCTCATGAAGTTCAGTGTTGCTAGAAATAATAGCACTTTTATCGATTATGGTAGGGAAACGATATCCGATCGTTTTGGCATATTCATACAATGATTTTCTGAAGGAAACATTTCCTACACTACCTATCGTAATAAAAGCATATTGAACCCCTTGTTCAAAATAGCTCGGTAAATCTTCATCAATTCCAATAATCTCAATTCCATTAACCTTCGATCCAATCTTTTCTGGTTGATCGAGTATACCAATTATATTAAACTCATCTGCATTTTCTAAGGTATCTATAACACTTTTACAATGACCGCCGCCGCCAATTAATAAGATATCGTTCACTTATTTAACACCTAGTTTCTCAATCATATTCTCCATTTCTTTAAACTGCCCCATGTCTAGCCAAGCGTTCTCACTAATTGGATACACTCCAATTTTTTCACCTGTTTCGATATACTGATTAATTAACTCCGTAATATGAAAGAATGTATTTGGAGGTATGTCCTCTAAACATTCTGGTTCAAGTATATACATGCCTGTATTTACTAAATATGCATACTCAGGTTTCTCAATCATTTGCTTTACATTACTTGTCTCATTTAGTTTTATTACTCCATATGGAATGGTGTAATGTTTAAGGGATGAAACAAGCGTGATTTTATTACCGTTTTCGATATGATACTTTAACATATCAGAGTAATTGCCATCTATTAAGATATCGCAATTACTAACAAAAAAAGTTGAATCCAGCTTATTCTTTAATAGATGCAAGCTTCCTGCAGTTCCTAGTGGCTCTTCTTCATCGATATAGCTCACGGAGTAATCCTTCTGCAAATCGTTAAAGTAAGCTTTTATCATATTTTTCTTATAGTTAACAGTCATGTGGAAATTATGACAGCCGTATTCCTTAAACCGATTTATAATTCTTTCAACGATAGGGGTATCACCTATTGGAATTAATGGCTTTGGGATAATTTTCGTATAAGGTTCTAATCTAGTACCCTTACCACCAGCCATGATAACCACGGGGTTGTCCAGCTTTTGATAGTGGTTAAGCTTTTCATTAAACCTCTCATTCCAAAACACAATATCCGTAACCTCATGCTCCATATTAAGGACAGGTATTGCCTCTATCATTTCTTGCTTTAAAATATCTTTAGCTTTTGGCTTATCATATTCGTATATAAACTTCGGTGACTTATTCATAATACTGCCTACATTTTCAGTAAGATCGCCCCTTTTTAGGATCCATCTTCTTATGTCACCATCCGTAATAATTCCTTGTAACTTATTTTCTTCTGTCACAAGCAGTATCTTTTTTGCGGTAATGTCTAATTTTTTTATGGCTTCATTGATTGTTACCTCGGAACTTATAAAAAGATCCTGTAAGATCATAACAATTCCTCTTTTCATCAAGTCTCAAGTTTCGTTAATAAATCAGTGACTTTTCTAACATCCTGTTGCGTAAGATTTGAGCTGCAAGGAATGTTCAATATTATTTCTACGAATTTTAATGCCTTTTCTATCTTATAGGCTTGATTATTGCTATATGGTTTTTGTTGATGGATAAGTCCCCATATTGGCCGGGTTTGTACACCGTTATTTTGTAAGAAACGTAATAGGTTATCACGATTTATATTGACGAAATCGCGTTCAATTATTAGTGAGTAAAACCAATAATTAGGTCTTATCGTATTGCTGAACGCTAATAACGAAAGTCCAGCAATTGATTCGATTTGTTCTTTATAGGTAAAATAATTATTTTTTTTAACTTCTATAAACTCTTCTAACTGTTCTAGCTGTGCTACACCCAAAGCAGCCTGTAAATTTGTCATGCGGTAATTATACCCAATTTCATGGTGAATGTAGTGAAGTTCATCGTCTTTAGCTTGTGTGGAGAGATATCTTGCTTGTTTAGCTAAAGTACGATCCTTCGCAACAAGCATGCCACCTCCACCGGTTGTAATTATTTTATTGCCATTAAACGAGAAAACTCCAAAATCTCCAATTGTACCAGCGAATTTTCCATTGTATTCTCCTGAAACAAAGTGAGTTCCAAGTGCCTCTGTAGCATCTTCGATTACGATTAGCTTATATTTTGAAGCCAGTTTCATCAGCTTTTCCATATTAGCCATGTTACCAAAAACATGGACAACTACGATTGCTTTAATAACCTTATTGGTTGATTTATTGACAAGACCATTATCTGTTAGTGTACATTCTTTCTCGCAAAATGCTTCTACTTTATCTACATCAATACAAAGGCTATCATCACTGTCCATAAATATTGGATTTGCACCTAGGTATTTTACTGGATTTACAGCTGCAATAAAAGTAAGTGTTGGTACAATAACTTCTGTATTAAGCGTTACTCCAGCAAGTTGTAAAGCAAGATGTAAACCGGCAGTTCCGCTCTGGCATGCTACTGCCTGTTCAACATTTAAATATTCAGCAATTTCTTGTTCAAATCGATCGATAAAGCTACCACCAGTGGAAACCCATTCAGATTCAATTGCTTCAGTTACATATTTTAATTCATTACCTTTTAAGTTTGGAACGGATAAAGGAATCATTACGCTATTCACCCTTAAATGTTATAGATGTCAGTTTTGTATTTGTCTAAATTAACTCGAAGCCACTCAATCGTCTCTGCAAGACCATCCTTTAACGTATAGGATGGCATCCAATTTGTTAATTGCTTAATCTTTTCATTAGATCCTAAGAGTCGATTAACCTCACTATTTTCTGGACGTAATCTCTCCTCTTCGGTGATAATTTTTGCATTCGGATTAATTTGGCTAATAAGTTCATTCGCCAATTCACCAATGGAAATTTCTTGTTGGGTTGCAATATTAATTTCTTCCCCAATTGTGTTTTCAGACTTCGCAATTTCTATGAATCCTTGTACGGTATCTTTTACATAATTAAAATCCCTAGTAGGTGTTAAGGAACCTAATTCGATTTCTTCTTTTCCTGATAAAAGCTGTGTAATGATAGTTGGTATTACTGCTCTTGCAGATTGTCTAGGTCCATACGTATTAAACGGTCTCACAATGGATAATGGTGTATTAAAACTTCTATAAAAGGATTCTGCAATACGATCTGCACCTATTTTTGTTGCGGAGTATGGTGATTGTCCTTGAAATGGATGATTTTCATCAATTGGTACATATTTCGCAGTACCATAAACTTCTGATGTAGAAGTTATTAAAAGTCTATTCGTATCCAAATCACGAGCAGCTTGTAATACATTTAATGTACCTTTTATATTGGTATCCACGTAAGAATCTGGTGAGTGATAACTGAAAGGGATAGCAATTAATGCTGCTAAATGATAGACTTCGTCAATCCCTTTCATGGCCTCTTTCACCCCATTTGGATCACGTATATCTCCCGAAAATACCTCAATTTGGTTAAGGATTTCTTTCGGTAATGTGTCTAACCATCCCCAAGAATTAAAAGAATTATAATAAACAAATGCTTTTACATCATGACCATCTTGAACGAGTTTTTCAGTAAGGTGAGAGCCAATAAATCCGTCAGCTCCGGTAATTAGTTTTTTTGCCATTTCTATCTATTTCCTTCCAATTAGTATACTTGTGTAATAGTTCTAATATCGGCTAATTATCGCAGTTCTTAAGATTAGTGTGGATATTTTTGAGTTTTGTATCAATAAAAATTTTTCACTAAAAAAGAGACTACTTTAACCGATAATACTGAATATAAGACTTTTACTATATTCAGGAGAAATATCATGAGAATTAATCATAACATATTCGCTATTAGTGCTAATAGAAACCTATCAATTACCAACAACTCACTTACTAAAACATTAGAAAAACTCTCTTCGGGATTAAAGGTTAACCAAGCTGCAGACGACGCGGCTGGATTGGCAATCTCAGAAAAAATGAGAGCGCAGATTCATGGTTTGCAGCAGACGAGTAGAAATATTCAGGATGCTGTTTCTTTAGTACAGACAGCTGAGGGTGGGTTGAACGAAATACACTCCCTTTTACAAAGAGGCAGGGAGCTTGCTGTTCAGGCAGCAAACGGAACATTAAGTGAAGAAAATCGAGGACATATCCAAAAAGAAACCAAGCAAATATTGGAGGAAATTAACAACATAGCAACACATACAGCTTTTAATGGAAAAAAATTACTTAGCAACGGTAGTGGTTTTATTGCAGTTCCTCCTTCTGGTGGAACAGGTACAGTAACGGGACCAATTGCACCTTCTACTCCTGATACAGTGGCAGATTCGGATGAACAAGCAATTATAGAGGCAATTAAGACCTCCATGCTTTCTGAATCAGAGCAGTTAATTCAACAATACTTCGGAATTAATGCTGATGGTGCAGATATTGGGATATATGTTGACGATAATATGGCTAGCTCTACGCTTGCATTTGTTAGTTATTATGTAGGAGCAGATGGGAAAGGGTTTAATGTGGAGCTTCACTTAAATAAATCCTCCTTTCTTGACCCGTCACCTTCAATTGGTAATGATCGTGTAATCGCTCATGAAATGACACATGCCATCATGGCGAGAAGTATGAATTATGGTGTATTACCGAAGTGGTTTAAAGAGGGAGCGGCAGAGTTTATTCATGGTGCAGATGAAAGACTCTATGCAGATTTATATTATAATGGTACTTCTAACGTTGTTAATGCTATTGGGGAAGGAACCGATGCTTATTGGACTAACAATAGTTTGCATTATTCTTCTGGTTATGCAGCTGTCCGTTATTTACATGAACAAATCAAGGACGCAGGTGGAAGTGGTATAAAGGATATTATGGTTTATTTAAGTAATCATCAATCCGCCTCACTTGATGATGCTCTAAAGAATATAAGTAGTGGTTCTTATAGTAATGGGTTAACAGGGTTTATGGATGATTTTCAAGCAAATGGTGCTGCTTTTATAAATACACTTAACTTATCCAACGCGGACACAGGGGCTATTGGAGGATTGGATGCTGATGGAGGAGAGATAAGGGATGCTGAATCTGTAATACCTGATACAGGTATATATTCTGATGATCCATTAACTCACTTTAATGAAATTTGGCCAATGTCAGAGTCAAGTACAGGAGGCTCAACTGCATCTCCATATATCCATTATTATGAAAAGGTAATTTATAACCTGAATTCAGTTCAGTCTTCAGAAGAACCTTTAACGATGCAGATAGGACCAAGTCAAGGGCAATCCTTTCAAATAAATCGTAGTAATGTAACGACAGAAAGCTTAGGAATCAACGGAATTAATATGGTTACATCTGCTAGTGATTCAATTACTTTATTTGATCATGCGATTACTTTAGTTTCTAGTGAACGTTCGCGTTATGGAGCAATTCAGAATCGTTTAGAACATTCAATGAAAATAACGGATATGATGGCAGAAAATTTAGTAGCCACTGAGTCTAAGATTAGAGATGCGAATATAGCGAATGAAATGTTGCATTTTACCAAAAGTAATATTATTGCTCAAGCAGCGCAAAGTATGCTGTCTCAATCAAATCAAATTACGCAAGGAGTCTTACAGCTACTTCGTTAAATTACAAATTTCATGTTTTCTATCATGGCGATTACTCAAGAAAATTTCAATTTCTAATAAATTTTCTTATAAAAACTATTTAACCATCCTAATAATTGTACGATATATAAAGTAGGTGAAAAGTTTCACACCTGTAAATAATATATTCTGCGAAAAAGGCAAATCTATTGTAATTATAACTAATATTTCATAGTGAAGGGCCGATAGCTCTGCCTGAAAATAAGATAGATTTCGTTAGAATCTCTGAAGGCTATTCTGATAGTTTGAAGGATAGCTTTTTTAATTTAATTCTATTAAGCATAAAACATTAAAATGGAGGTCCACAAATGGATAAATCATCACTATTAGGATTAATATTAGGAATCATCGCAGTTGGGGTTGGGATGGTTTTAAAAGGCGTAGGCCCGGAAGCATTGATAAATCCTGCTGCTATCTTAATTATATTAGTAGGTACAGCAGCTTCTGTTATGATCGCTTTCCCAATGAGTACTTTAAAGAAAGTACCAGCACTATTTAAGGTTCTTTTTACCGAAAAGCAGGAAAAGAGTGTGGAAGAACTTATCCTTACTTTTTCAGACATGGCAGATCAGGCAAGAAAAGAAGGAATTCTATCGCTTGAAAGCAAACTAGATGAAATTGATGATTCATTTCTTGCGTCAGGTCTTCAACTAGCGATAGATGGACAAACACCGGAATTTATTCGAGATGTATTGCTCGAAAAAATAGATGCAATGGAAAAGAGACATCATGAGGGAGCGGCAATATTCTCCCAAGCTGGTACGTACGCACCTACTCTAGGGGTTCTTGGAGCAGTTGTTGGGTTAATCGCAGCGCTAGCCGATATGTCTGATATTGAAAAGCTGGGGCATGCAATTTCTGCTGCCTTTATTGCAACCTTATTAGGTATTTTTACTGGTTATGTGCTTTGGCATCCATTCTCAAACAAGCTTAAGTCTAAATCTAAGCATGAGGTTGAGATTAAAGAAATTATGATAGAAGGAATCATTTCCATCACAACAGGGGAGTCAGCAAAAGTTGTGAAAGATAAACTAGGGTCTTACTTAACTTCGAAAGAATACGAACGTTTAACAACAATGGAGTCTCCTAGTGAAGAAGAATAAGAAAAAAGAAGAACATCATGTTGATGAGTCGTGGTTACTCCCCTACTCCGATTTATTAACACTTCTAGTAGCTTTATTTATTGTTCTATTTGCGATGAGTGAAATTGATACTAAGAAATATGAAGAACTAGCCGCTGTTTTTAAAAACGAATTTTCAAGTGGTGACGAAGGAATCATGGAGAATGAAGCTCCAACACCTCAAAATCAAACACCTGAAGAGCAAGAAAATGAGAAGCTAGAGGAAGAGATAGAGAAAGAAACCGAGCAAGAGAAAGAGCAACAGGAAGAAGAAGGTAAAACAGAATTATTGAATTTACAGGAGCTTCAGAAAAAAATCAATCAATACATTTTAACGAATAATTTATCAGAGTCCTTGGAGACTCAATTGTCTGATGAAGGTCTCATGATTTCAATCAAGAATGACATTTCCTTTGATTCGGGTAGTGCAGAGGTTAACCGAGCTGGTAAAGAGATTGCTGATGAAATATCAGAGCTTTTATATACAGACCCACCACATCAAATTGTGATAAGTGGTCATACGGATGATGTACCAATGAATAATGAGCAATTTGGGTCGAACTGGGAGTTAAGTGTAATGCGTGCTGTTAACTTTATGAGCTTAGTACTGGAGAATGAAAAGCTTGATCCTACCAAATTTAGTGCAAAAGGTTTTGGAGAATTTAAGCCTGTTGCTCCAAATAATACTGCTGAAAATAGAGCGAAGAATCGTCGGGTTGAAGTACTGATTTTACCGAACTATAGTATTAGTGGACAAATTGATGAGACGAAAAGTGAGTAATAACAGAATTTCTTGTTGTGTCACTTCCGCTAAGAACTTTGTCACCAAATGAATACAAACAACATGGGAGTGTGAAAAAAATGAAAAAAAATAAATTAAATAGTGTTCGAGCAAAAATAATGATGGGCTTCTCATTAGTATTGGTATTTGTTATTTTGCTAGGAGCTTATAATTTTTATGAGGTAAACAATATTAATAAAGATACAGAGGAAATTGCTAGTGAACAGATGCCATTACTTATTGCAGATGAGAAAATGGCGTATAACATGGTCAATCGTAATGGTTTAGTACGTGCTTATCTGTTATATGAGGATGAAAAATACCGAAAACTCTTTGAAGAGGGTATTGAAGAAAGTATCCAGCTAGAGAATGATGTTCTAGCAATTAGTGATTCAGATGAAATAAAAGCACTTATAGAGAAGAAAATTCAATGGGGCGAATCAGTTAACGAAGTTCTCGCTGCCTATGATAGTGGAAATAAAGAAGAAGCATTACGAATTATGGAAACAAAGGTATCACCGCTTGTAACGGAATTAGTAGAAGGTTTTGAAACAGCAGCAAGAGAGCGAGAAAGCGTTATTTATGATAAAACAGATGCTGCGATAAAGAGTAGTAAAACAATTGGTATTGCTAGTGCAGTTGTAACTTTATTAGTTGTATTAATTGGAATTCTTGTTTCGATTTACACGGCTAGACTAATTGCAAAACCAATCACTACGGTTATGAATCGCATGAAATCAGTAGCGTCTGGAGAGTTAAACCATGAGCCGTTACAATCGAAATCGAATGATGAAATTGGTCAGCTTGTCCAAGCAACGAATGAAATGAATGCTAATATGCGTGATATCATTCAGAAAATAAATGAGGTTTCCGAAACGGTTACAAGTCAAAGTAAAGGGCTAACACAATCAGCAAATGAAGTGAAAGTTGGCGCAGAACAAATTGCTACGACGATGGAAGAACTAGCAACAGGTACAGAAACACAAGCAAATAGTGCAAGTGATTTATCAGCTGGGATGAGTTCATTTACAACAGAAGTTCAAGAAGCAAATGAAAATGGTGCACAAATTGACCATT
Organism: Ornithinibacillus xuwenensis; assembly: GCF_039614845.1. Lineage (NCBI taxonomy): Bacteria > Bacillati > Bacillota > Bacilli > Caryophanales > Bacillaceae > Ornithinibacillus > Ornithinibacillus xuwenensis. The sequence goes on from NZ_JBDIML010000006.1 coordinate 180,908, forward strand.
ATTCAAAAGATGTACTTTCACTTACGAATGAAGGTTCTGACTTGATGAAATCCTCTACATTACAAATGCAACGTATTGATGAGATTGTGCAGGATGCTGTGAAAAAAGTAGAAGGCTTAGATGCACATTCACAAAAAATATCAAACTTAGTACTAGTAATAAAGGACATTGCAGAGCAAACAAACTTACTAGCTTTAAATGCGGCGATTGAGGCAGCAAGAGCTGGGGAACATGGTAAAGGCTTTGCGGTTGTTGCAGATGAGGTAAGAAAGCTTGCAGAGCAAGTATCTGTATCGGTTACAGATATCACTGGAATTGTCGAGAACATTCAACATGAATCTAGTACAGTGTCACAGTCGCTACAAAATGGTTATCGAGAGGTTGAACAAGGAACAACTACGATTGATACGACTGGGCAAACCTTTGCCAAAATTACGGACGCTGTTACAAATATGGTCGCTAGTATTTCAACAGTTACAACGAACTTATCGAATATGGCTACGAATAGCCAGGAGATGAGCAGTAACATAGAAGAAATTGCAGCAATTTCTGAGGAATCTGCTGCTGGTGTTGAACAAACATCTGCATCTGCACAACAGGTAAGTGGTTCCATGGAGGAAATCGCTGGGAACTCTGAGCAATTGTCCAGACTTGCTGAAGAGTTAAATGCATTAATCGGTAAATTTAAAATATAATTGTAAAAAAAAGAAACTCTACTTGGTAGGGTTTCTTTTTTTTTACATCTACCATAAATTACATGAGCATATTTTTTGAAATTTTTGTTGCTATTTGTGTAGAATTTAGTTTACTATAGTCTTTGTGATTAAAATTGTATCTAGATAGAAAAAGGCAAACTATTTGAAAGAATAGGACGCAAAGCTAAGGGTCTAAGGTCCATGACTATGATCGCCTGGTTGCCAACATGGATGTAACTATCATGTATTTTCTTTGGCTATTTTTAATTTCTTGGAATAGCTTTTATTATTGCAACTGATTCATATTGGCAAATGTATTAATCCTACCATTTAGTAATAGGGTAAACGTGATAATGATGGGAGAAGAGGCTATTGGGTGAGATTACAATAATCAAAGAAAAAGACTTAGTAAGAGATATCATAATTGAAAAATTAGAAGAAAAGCTTCCAGAATATGGATGGAAAGCAATCGATTCAACTGAGTATAATAATCTTGATTATTCATTAAGTCAGAGTGATTTAGTCATTATTGATCTAAGTACAAAAATAAATATCACTATTGTGATAGAGAATTTAATTAGTCACAATATTCGAGTTGCTGTTTGGACTTCAGATATAGACACGAATTTACTTTGCGAGTTATTCCGTTATGGTCTTCATGGCTATTTTTTCAATGGCATGGAATTAAGTGAACTAGTCTTTGCTACCAAAACGATGCTAAATGACCAGCAATATATTCATCCAAAACTATCTGCAGTTCTATTAAATGATTACGTAAAGGTGACTCGTAAGCAACCAGTTCGACCAAAAGGAATTTTAACGGAGCAAGAATGGAAGGTCTTAGAGGAGCTTGGTAAGGGATTAAATAATGGGAGTATTGCCGAGCAGTTATTTATTTCAACTAGAACGGTGAATAACCACGTAAGCTCAATTCTAAAAAAATTACATGTATCCGACAGGACGAATGCAGTAATTGTCGCAATTAAAAACAATTGGATAACAATCTAGAGAAAATGATGGGCTATTTATTTGTCCATCATTTTTTTGTTTATTCGACAAAAAAAGATTATTTCCGAGGAAATATTCAAAATCTCATCTTCCTATTTGATTGGGATAATAACCCATTCTGTTCTCATGCATATAGTGAATACTGAGAATAGATAAAAGGAGAGGAAGCGATGTATTATTATACTTATCCTTATTGGCCGCAGCTACAATATACAACTAGTTACGCTCCCACTAATGTGGAAAGAAGCATTGATTTAAATCGGGCTATGGGTATTCAAGAAAAGGTTCTCGATGCATTAATCGAAGGGATGGAAGGTGAAAGTGAAGCAATTGATTTTTATACAAGATTGTCAGCAATGGCACCAAATAATGAAGCGAAAGAAGCAGTTATCCATGCTCTAGAAGATGAGAAAAGACACTTAGACTCCTTTATGAACCTTTATAAGAGGTTAGCTGGAAATAATCCATCCTATAAAAAACGACGCAAACGTTTTTCGACCTTTAAAGAAGGAATTAAATTAGCGTATCAGGATGAACTTGAGGCGTACGAGAAATATCGGGATGATTATCTGTTAACAAGTGATGCAAGCGTACGTGATGTGTTTTTCCTAGCAATGACAGATGAAATAGAGCATGCAACTCGATTTGCCTTTGTCTATCAAAATTTAGTATAAATAGTTGTAGATTTCCTACAAGAGATTAGTGGGAAATCTTTTTTATTAACTAGTTGCTATTAATTACTACGAGGGAAAAATGAACCAATGAGTAAAATAAGATACGACATACTTATAACCCCTTCTAAGTTAACATATATTTTTGTATTTTCGTTTCATCTAACATAATGGGTGAATATAGAGTTTACCCCAGTTCATCCTAAGAACAATTGCATCACTTTTCACTCTATATGTTCAATATGCTATATTAAAAGAAGTAATTAGCGGAAGGAGAAACAGCTTTGGATATTCAGCAACATAGCCAAACAGATAGTCAGCTTTATCGATTTTTAGTAATAGCAGGTATTATTATCGTTTCATTTAATTTACGACCTGCGATCACTTCTGTAGGACCACTTATTAGTACGATTCGCGATGATGTTGGGTTATCAAATTGGAGTGCTGGTTTGCTGACAAGCTTACCATTAATTGCTTTTGCGATCATGTCTCCGATAGCTGCAAGGTTAGGCAATCGCTACAGCAATGAGCGCGCTATCCTATGGGGACTAATATTCTTATTAATAGGAATTGGAGTTCGTTCAGTATCCATCATGTTTTGGTTATTTACAGGTACCCTATTAATAGGAATTGGTATTGCAATTTGTAATGTTTTGTTACCGGGTGTTGTAAAGGATAAATTTCCACTAAAAGTTGGTTTGATGACAAGTGTTTACTCAACTGCAATGGGGATATTTGCTGCAGCTGCTTCAGGTGTTAGTGTTCCTTTGGCTGATGGGATGAATCTGGGCTGGCAATTTGCGCTACTTGTATGGGGATTGCCCGCAGTTATTGGTATTATGATATGGTTTTATCTTTCTTCCAAGCAGAAAATTCAACAGCAACAAACAACGGATAATATGGTTGGAGCAAACCATAACATATGGCACTCCCCTCTAGCTTGGCAGGTTGCTGCCTATATGGGACTGCAGTCTTTCTTGTTTTATGTGACAATATCTTGGCTACCTGAAATCCTACATCATTCAGGTGTTAGTATGGAAACAGCTGGTTGGATGTTATCATTTACTCAATTTATAGGTCTTCCAGCTAGTTTTTTAGTACCGGTATTAGCAGAAAAGTTTTCCTCGCAACGCATAATTGTTTTTATAATGGGTATTATATCCGTTTTGGGATACGGTGGATTGCTAGTGGCTAATTCCTATATAGCGTTGATAATTAGTATTATATTCATTGGGTTATCGCTAAGTGGGACATTTGCTTTAGCGTTGGCGCTACTAGGGCTACGTGCTAGAGATGCCAAAAGGGCTGCAGAATTATCAGGGATGGCACAAGCCTTAGGCTATGTATTAGCGGCTATCGGACCAATGTTTATTGGTTTCTTGTATGATGTGACACATGTTTGGACAGTTCCATTAACTACATTAATGATTATTTCTGTACTAGTTGTAATCTTTGGGTTAGGAGCTGGTCGCAACAGCTATGTTTGAGTAGGGGGAAATACAATTGAGGATTCAACAAAATGGGGATCAGGCGATAATTGTTTTCTTTTCTGGTGACGTATCACTTCCGTTAAATAGACAAATACAAAGCTTTTGTAATTTGATTGAGGAAGCATCTATATCCGGAATTGTAGAGTGGGTGCCTGCCTATAAGTCTGTTACAATATACTATAATCCTGGTGAGATTTTGTATCACGAATTGAGAGATGCTGTATACGAACTAGGAAATGAACCTAAAAATATAGAGATTCATCCTAATCGGGTTGTTCATGTACCGGTGCTGTATGGAGGAGAGGAAGGCCCCGATTTAGAAAGGCTTGCCAAACATGCAAATCTAGAGAAAAATGACGTCATTACACTACATAAAGAACCACTTTATTTCGTTAATATGCTTGGGTTTCTGCCAGGATTTCCATATTTAAGTGGACTAAACCCAAAATTAGTCATTCCACGACTGAAAAATCCGCGTGGAAGGATACCAGCTGGATCGATTGGTATTGCACATGAGCAAACAGGTATCTATCCAACTGAATCACCAGGTGGTTGGAATATTATAGGACGGACACCATTAACGTTATTCGCACCATTGAAACAGGTGGATGTTTTTTTATTTCAACCAGGCGATTCAGTGAAGTTCTATGAAATTACCAAGCAAGAATTTCATGATATAGAATTACAGCTAGAAAAGGAAGAATTCCAGGTTCGAGTAGACTATCTTAAATAGTGGGGAGTGGTCTGATAATGACGGAGAAGCGGATAGATCTTAATTGTGACATGGGTGAAAGCTATGGAGTTTATACATTTGGTGGGGATCAGGAGCTAATGAATCATATTACCTCAGCAAATATTGCTTGTGGTGCACATGCTGGTGATCCGAATGTGATGCATCAAACCGTTGCTCTTGCAAAGAAAAATGGGGTTTCTATAGGTGCTCATCCAGGTTTTCCGGATATAGTGGGATTTGGTAGACGAAAGATAGAAATGTCACCAGAGGAAATTTATCGTTGGACAATCTTCCAAATTGGAAGTCTACAAGCGTTTTGCAAAGCTCATCATGTAGCATTACATCATGTAAAGCCTCATGGAGCATTATATCATGTAGCAGCTCGTAATAAGGAAGCTGCAAAGGCAATTGCTCAGGCAGTGTATGATGTAGATAATTCTTTAATTCTTTATGGTTTAGCTGGTAGTGAACTTCTTACAGAAGGGCGAAAACACGGGTTAACCGTTGCTTCGGAGGTATTTGCAGATCGGACCTATCAGAAAGATGGGACGTTAACACCACGTACGGAGCAAAATGCCCTCATTCATGATCCACACAAAGCAATAGAACAAGTCAAGCGTATGATCGTTCACGGAAAGGTAGAAGCTGTTGACGGTTCTCAGCTAACTATTGAAGCAGATACAATTTGTATTCATGGGGATAATCCACAAGCAATTTCTTTTGCAGAACGATTACAAAAAGAATTGATTAAACTAGGAATAGACGTAATGGCAATAGGGGAAAGGTGTTGAACTCCTAGTGAAGACGAGAGAAATCTTCCGGGTAATTAAACCAGGACTACTAACAACGATTCAAGATATGGGACGAATTGGTTATCAGCGATATGGTGTACCGGTGTCTGGAGCAATGGATACCTATGCTTTTCAATTGGCTAATATTCTGGTTGGAAATCCTAGGGGAGAGGCATGTCTCGAAGTTACCCTAACCGGTCCAGAATTAGAAGCAAAAACTTCTATAACTATTGCTATAACCGGTGCTAATATTGAACCAATGGTAAATGGTAAAAGGAAGCCCATGTGGACTTCCTTTCGGATGAAAACTGGAGATAGACTAAGGTTTGGAAAATATCAAGCTGGAGTATTTGCTTATATAGCTATAGCGGGCGGTTTTAGTTCTCCTTCATTTTTCGATAGTCGTTCTACAGATATTCAAAGTGGACTTGGAAAAGCATTAGAAGCTAATGCACATCTTAGAGGTAATCCGATGGAAGGAAAGCACGGGATTTCAATGAATAACTATTTGATTCCCACCTATCAAAAGAAAGCAGAGGTTGCTGTTATTGAAGGACCACACACAGAATCCATCCCAAGTGCATATCGTAGCATGTTTTTTGAAAAGGAATTTACCTTACAAGCCAATTCAAATCGAATGGGATATCGTTTACAGGCTGAGGATTTGTCTCTAGAAGAGATAGATAGTATTTGGTCGGATGCAGTGCCGTTTGGAGGAGTTCAAATATTACCAAATGGACAACCAATAATCTTGATGGCTGATCGGCAAACGACGGGAGGTTATCCAAGAATTGGAACCATTATAGCAACCGATATACCAAAGGTTGCACAGCTTGTCCCTAGTAGTAAGATTTCATTTTATCCAGTTTCTATTGAGGAAGCACAATCTCGTTATAATAGAAGAGAAATGCTTTTAACCAACTTATCAACATTCCGTAACAATATTAAATAGAAGAGGTGCCAATATGAGAAAATTATTATTAACAGGATTTGAACCATTTTTAGAGTTTCCAATTAATCCAACATCTGACATTGTAACGATGTTAAATGGGGAACTAATTCAGGATTATCAAATTATAGGTGAAGTATTAACAGTAGACTTTCATAAATCTGGTAGTCAGCTTGTCGAATTAATTGAAAAGCATAACCCAGATGCAGTGATTTCACTGGGACTTGCTGGAGGAAGAAATTGCATAACACCTGAAAGAATTGCGATTAATTGTAATGATGGTCCAGTTGATAATAAAGGTCATAAACCAAATGGTGAGGCTATTTTCGAGGATGGACCAGACGGATATTTTTCTAAGCTTCCAATCTATGAAATTGTAGAAAAACTAAAGGATGCTGGTTATCCTGCTAAGATATCGAATACTGCGGGAGCATATTTATGTAATAATGTAATGTATCATGGTTTACATTACTTTAAAGAAAATGGACTTGATCGACCATCCGGGTTTATTCATATACCAGCTTCACATGCACTAGCAGTTAAGAAAAATATGCCAAGCTGGTCACAGGCTGATTTGTTAGAAGCCATAAAAATAGCAATTTCTTGTTTGTAATCATAAAGTTATTTAGAGTCAACTATACACTTGGCATAGTTAGAAAAAACTTCAACACTATTTATTTCATCTCCATTGCTTTAACTTCATGAATGTATTAAAATTGTCTGGTTGATGAAAATAGGAATGCGAGATGATAACGATGCCGAGGTATATTTGGCTTTTAGTAATAGCTACTACCATTAGTGTAACTGGTGGTTCTTTTTTATGGCCACTAAATACGATTTACATGCATAATGAATTAGGTAAAAGCTTAGCGTTTGCTGGTTTTATACTAATGTTTAATCAGGGTGCTAGTATTGCAGGTAATCTGATAGGAGGTATCCTGTTTGATCGTTTTAGTGCTTATAAGACGATGTTGCTTGGTACGGTTCTCTCAATGAGTGCTTCATTAATCCTTTCGTTTAACCACGATATTGTTTCGTATTCAATCATGTTAGTTCTAATTGGTTTTGGCTCAGGGATTACATGGCCAGTAATGTTTGCAATGGCTGGTTCGGTCTGGCCTGAAGGTGGACGACGTGCTTTTAATGCGATTTATGTAGCCCAGAATTTAGGTGTTGCTTTAGGGGCGACGATTGGTGGATTTGTAGCAAGTATTTCATTTGATTATATTTTTATTGCAAATGCATCATTGTTTGCTGTCTTTTTTATCATTGTACTCATTGCATTTCGAGGCATGGATGAAGAAAAAAACCGAAATATGCATACCTCTGTTATTGAACAAAGTGGAAAAATACAGGATAAATCAGCTTTTATAGCATTAATCATATTAAGTGCAGGATTCTTGGTGACATGGTTTGCCTACAGTCAGTGGCAATCTACAATCGCATCGTATACCCAGGATATAGGAGTGCCTCTAGAACAATATAGCTCACTATGGGCAATTAATGGATTTTTAATTGTATTAGGTCAGCCATTGTTACGACTGTTTACAAAAAGAGTTACGACTACCAAGAGTCATATATATATCGGAATGACAATTTTCATATTCTCTTATGTAATTGCAATGTATGCAGAAGCATTTACCATGTTTGCAGTAGCAATGGTTATTTTAACAATAGGTGAAATGCTTGTATGGCCAGCAATTCCAACACTTGCAAATGCGTTAGCGCCTCATGGTCGTGCCGGTTTTTATCAAGGGTTTGTTAATAGTGTCGCGGCTGCAGGTAGAATGCTAGGACCATTTTTGGGTGGAGTTGTAGTAGATTTGTATAATATTAAGCTACTATTCTTTCTATTAATTGCTTTATTGTTTATCCCATTTATCACAACGAAACTTTTTGATCGAGGAATTCAAAAAGACGAGGTATCTAAACAACAAATATAAAGGAGTTTTTTGATGTCTGAAATCAAATTAATCGCACTGGATATGGATGGTACATTGTTAACGAAGGAGCATCAGGTATCGGATCGTACGAAGGAAGCGATAGCCAAAGCACTTGCAAAAGGAGTTCATGTTGTACTGAGTACAGGTAGGTCGTTAAGCACCTGTTATCCATATGCACAGGAATTAAATCTAGCTTCCTATTTGGTGACTTGTAATGGTGGCGAGATTTGGACGATGGAAAAGGAATTACTGGAGCAGCACTTATTGGATACTGAAATTGTTGAAAAGATCTGGCATCTTGGTCTGGAGCTTGGAGTTGAGATGTGGATGATATCAACTGAAGGATTTCTTCGTGGAGAGCGACCTGATAATTTTTATGATTATGACTGGTTGAAATTTGGCTGTGACTCAGAAGATACTGATAAATTAGCTAGATTAGTTAAAGAGCTTTCCTACTTTGCTGAATTAGAAATTACAAATTCACTCCCCACTAATATTGAAATTAATCCGAAGGGTGTTAGTAAAGCGAAAGCATTGGAGCGTGTTTGTCAGAAACTAGACATTACGATGGACAATGTCATGTCTGTAGGTGATAGCTTGAATGATATAAAAATGATTCAAGAGGCTGGTATTGGTGTTGCAATGGGAAATGCACAGGAAGCAATTAAAAAAGTGGCCAACCATATTACAGATACGAACGATGAAGATGGAGTTGCAAAAGCAATTGAACATTTTGTCATAGAGTCTAATCGAAACGGGTAGTAATATCATTACTTCTCAAGTTACAGGATAACTACCGGAAATGAAAATCCGATTAAATATGTTTCACTTCAGATGTAAATCGATGGTCCCTTTCTTTGTGTGTTAAAAAAGAGTATAATAAAGATACAACAATGAAAGGGGTGCTGTCATGTCTTTTTCAAGAGGACCAAAAGAGCCAGTCCCGGAAGTTGAAACAAATATTTGGGTATGCTCAAGTGGTGATTGTAAAGGCTGGATGAGAGAATCTTTTAGTTTTGAACAGGAGCCGGAATGCCCATTGTGTAAATCTGTCATGACACAAGAAGTTCGTGTACTGCCAGAAGTGAAGTAAAGCTTAATAAAACTATAATTCACCGTATATAAGCAAAACATATGGTGCCTGATATGATGGAACACTCCCATTTATATGGGAGTGTTTAATTATAGCTGAAAAAACTATTCGAATATTCACCAAGTTTTCTGCCTATACATAATGTAACATAGAGTAAATTCCATTAAAAAAGGATGTGTCATTTTGCCAAGCAAAATTGGTTATTACGTCAGTGGAAATACGGCAGAAGGCTTTGTAAATTTTTTACCAACAAATACCACCAACTTTTTTCATCATATTATTTTAAAACATCCATCACATACCCTCAAATCAGCCATTATCCAAGAAATTATACATGAGTACGAACCTACAAATGATATCGAAGTCTTATACAGTTCAATTGGTAAGGAATTTTTAGATGGTGTCATTATTAGAGATAAGAAAGTAGCTATTATTGATGAAAGAATCGCTACAGCGGCCTTAAACGGTGCATTTGAAATAAATTTATCCTTATTTACAAAAGATGAAATTCTAAGCTTTGAATCAACAGATGCTATTACAAACATAGAAAATTATACACAACAAGCCTATGAAGATTTTTGGAAGGGGTTAAAAGTGCATGATGATCTGGAGGAAATCTATATAAAGGAAATGGACTTTGATCGTGCTAATGAAATGGCAGATGAATATATTCAAAAGGTACTAAAAGATACTCCGAATGGAAAGCAAGACCCAGCAGTTTTTCACCGGTTCTTTGGAACGAATACCAAAGATGGTGTCGTAAATGTAGTTCCAACGCTATTAAACGGTTTAACCTCGAAGTATTTCATTAAGGGACGTGCGGGAACTGGAAAATCTACCTTTATGAAAAAAATTATGGCTGCTTGTAATGAGCACGGATATGATGTAGAGCTATATCACTGTAGCTTTGATCCAAATAGTATCGACATGGTTTTAGTTCGGGATCTAGATTTTTGTGTTTTCGATAGTACCGATCCACATGAGTACTTCCCTGAAAAGCCTGGTGAAGAAATAATCGATATGTATAAAGAAGCAGTGACTTCCGGTACTGATGAGAAATACGCAACAGATATTAAACGGTTAAATTTAGACTACAAATCCTTTATGAAAAAGGGCGTGCAGCAACTACAGTTAGCAGGAGAAGCGCTGATTGCTTTAGAACAGCAGGTTCTAATTGATCCAAAGGAAGTGGAAAAAATAAAATCATTTATTCTGAATAAAATTATTGAGTGAACAGTTGTTTCTACTGCCTATTACAGGACTATCTGCTTATAGCAGGACGTTTTTACTGATTTTTAATTGTAGGTGAACTTTCACTTGTGTTTCATTTCAAGATAATGTAAAATTAATTAACTGAATATTATGAGATTAATATACATTGGGAGGTGGACTGTGTGATATCTGTAAAGATGCTAAAGCCATACTATATAAAAGCTGATGATCATTATGTAAGAATAATATTAGCGTATCAATATTTTTCTGTAATCATTAATAAAAGAGTCTATCAATTTATTCCAATAGAAGGCAAAGAAATTCGCATCAACCGCAGAACACGTAAGGTCGAAAATGTTGGAAGTCGTTTTGCTTTCCAAAAAGGTAAAGATATCGTTTATATGACGATGACCGAATTAATTTCACTTCCCGATTTCCTAACGCAATTACACAATATTGTAAAACCGTATTATGAAGGCTATGAAGAAGTTGATCAACATCAGTTTGAAAATAAACTGGTTATAGAAGAATTAGAAAAATTAAATATTAAACGTCTAATCGATCAAGCATTAGATGAAAAAAACGAAGAAAAATTTCGTGAACTAGTGAGGTTGTTATGAATCAAAAGGAGTATGCTTAAATACCTAATGGTATAAAAAGTATGCTCCTTTTGATTTGTTTTTTATAAAAATATGTTTTGTACACAGAAGTAAAGGGTAACCAATAATAACTATCTTAGTTTCTAAATTGAACACTGGGGGGAGAAGCAATGGTAACGGTAAAACTACTAAAGCCCTATTGTATAAAAACAGATTTAGATTATATTCATGTATTTTTGGAGCAAGAACATTTTACTATTTCAATTGAGAATGAAACATACCATTTTGTACCAACGAAAGCAAAGGAATTTGTTATAAATCGTAGGACGAAAAAAATTGAAAATTTAGATGCAATTTTTGCATTTAGAAAGGATAATAAAATCTTTTCTTTATCCATGAATGAATTAATTGGACTTCCAGATTTTTTGATTAAATTATACTTCATTGCAAAACCACATCTTGCTAACGATAAGGCAAAAGCGATGGATGATAAAATTGATATTATTATGGATGAGTTAGAGCAACAGAATGTAAAGCGCTTAATTGATAAAGCATTGGATGAACGAAATGAAGAAGCTTTTTATGACTTGATTGCACTATTATAAATTTGAAAAGGCGAATCCATAGGATTCGCCACTTTTTTGTATCAATAATTGAATTCATCGTACAAGCTCATCTTATGTTGAATACAGTCTACTGAACGTTTATTTTATGTTTTCAAGCGCATCCGTGACTTTTTGAACAACTAATCCACTAGCGCCAATTTCCTTAACATTCTCCATCATCATCGCAACCAGAATATCCTGTTCTTCTGTAGGATATCCAACGAACCAGCCATTTTCCTCACCATTTTCATCATCTAGCGTAAGCTTTAATTCTGCCGTTCCAGTTTTTCCAGACATCGGAAAGGATGCCTTTTTTGCATAGCTTGCCGTTCCTTCTAAAACAACGTTTCGCATTGCATCTTTAATAATGCTTGCTTGTTCTGTTGTAACTAGATTTTCTTTCCAAATTTGCCCTTTTTCTTCTGACATAAGAATGGTTGGCTTAAGCATTTTTCCATCATTTAAAAACGGTGTATACATGGTTGCCATGTGCAGCACATTTGTTTCAATTTCTCCTTGACCATAACTTGTATTGGCTAAGAGTACTTCGTCATCTAGTGTCCCTGTGGTGGAAATACTTGATGTCGTAATCGCTAAATCTATTGGTAGTTCTTCACCAAATCCAAATTGTTGTAACCCACTAGTAAGTGCTTCACCGCCCATTTCTACCCCTTTCATAGCAAAATAAATATTATCAGATAGTGTTAGTGCGGTTAATAAGTTGACAGGATTTGCTTGAGCAACTCTTGTAACTTCATAATTTCCCCATTCTTCTCCTTTACCCCAGGTTAAACCTTCAATTTCAATTTCCTCTTCAGGTTGAATGGTATCATTTTGTAATCCAATAGCCGTCGTAATCGGTTTGATAACGGAACCAGGTGCATAGGTTGCACTAAATCGATTGAACATTGGCCGGTTAGGATCATTTTGTAGCTCATCCCATTCCGTTTGGGAAATACCATAGACCATCTTATTTGGATCAAAGGAAGGACTGCTGACAAGGGCAAGAGTCTCTCCCGTTTTCGGGTTAATAGCACTAGCTGTTCCTGGAGCCTCTTCTAATGATTGATAAAGCTCGTCTTGAACTGTGCTGTCGATGGTTGTTTGAATGTTTTCTCCATTTTTCACTTCTGTTTCTGTTAGTGTAATCTCGGAGCCATCCTCTTTTGTAACATAAATCTTAGCACCCTTTTCTCCTTTCAGACGCTCTTCATATAATAGCTCAAGACCAGTTTGCCCAATCATATCGTTAGCTGTATATCTTTCAGGGTCCTTTTCTTCTAATTGCTCAGCGGTAATTTTTCCTACATAGCCAACTAGATGTGCAGCAGCTTCACCTAATGGGTAAACGCGACCTAATGTTTCCTGACCTGCCACCCCTTCAATTTCCCATAGTTGATTTAATAGATCTTGATTAGAATCGGGGACTTGCTTATTTATAGGTACAAAATATTCTGGCTTTACCCAGCTTGCGCTTAAGGCAGTATTAATAGAATCAACAGAAATATTTAATAAACCTGCTAGTTTTTCAATATTAGCTTCTGGATTATCACCTAGTTTTTCTGGGACAATCCCGATATCCAATACGTTTCCATTTAAAGCTAAAGGGAGTAGGTTTCGATCAAGGATTTCACCACGAGTGGGCTCAGTCGTGCTAATACGAATCTCACCACCATCCTTTATTTCAGGAAAGATAAACCCTGGATCCCAGGTGAGATACCAGTTCTTTTCTTCCTCTTCACCTTGTTGAACCAAGCTAGCTTCATATTCAAATGAAATCGGACCCGCCATGGTATCCATTTTGACTGTGAATGGTATCGTTGCATTACCTTCCTCCATCGCATTGTCTAATTGTTCATCTGATAGCTTTGAATAGGTAATTTCAAGGTTCTTAATCTCTAAATCTTCATATATTTTTTGATAGCGATCGATATATTGGTCAGTTGGATACTTTTCCTTTGAATCTGATGTTAACATATCATACATACTTGTAAAATCTTGTTTATTCCAAAGATCAACATATGCATCAAAACGTTCGTGTGGAGTTACCTCATCTTCAGAGCAACCTGCAATAAAGATTACTAGAATAATCGAACAAATTTGTAATAAACGTCTCATTTTAATCCCCCTGAATAACTGATATGCTGCCTAAAAGTAATTATAACATTTTTTCATCTATTTATATGAATAAAGCCACGCTGAATGAACAGGTGGCTTGGTGTTAGTTCGCTTCCATATGAGCTGTAATTTCGTTTGTAATACGATTAAATTCTGTATCTGGTACGATGTAATACCAGGTGCCCCCAATTATCTGACCACTACCTGATATTTCCATTGTCTCAACATTTGCTCTAGTACCGAGATAATTTGTAAATAAATTTTGTATATTATCCATGTTTAAATCTGTGTTCACGTTGTTACCGAGTATACCAAGTATTTCGCCAACCTTTGTAATACTGGTAAAGCTTGCGGCTTCATCGATAGCTGCCGTAATCACCTCACGTTGCCTTTCGTTACGTCCCATGTCGCCTCTAGGATCGTTCTTACGCATCCTTATATAAGAAAGTGCTTCCTCACCGTTTAAATGAATTTCTCCAGTTGGGAAATACACACCATCTTGTGTAAACTCCATATTATTAGTAATCGTGACGCCTCCTAAGGAATCGACACCTTGTTCAAACCCTTCCATATTAACTTTTCCGTAAAAATGGACTGGAACATCGAAGGCCTCTTCTACTGTTTGGATGGATAACTCCACACCTCCAAAAGCATAGGAGTGATTGATTTTATCCATTCCGTGACCAGGGATAATAACATAAGTATCTCTTGGAATGCTTAACATTTTCATCGAGTCGGTGTTGGGATTTAATGACATTAAAATCATCGTATCGGAACGCCCTTTATCACCTTCTCGTTCATCAACCCCGAGTAACAATACATTTAATGACTTTTTATCATTGAATATACCTTTTATTTCTTCCTGACGCTCTGGATCTTCATCTCTTGCTAATGGATTATGCATATCTTCAACCGTGTCATGAAGCTTATCCCAAACGTACCATAGATAACCTCCACCAATTATTAGAATTGTTATTAATATTCCACCAACCCAATATAGCCATTTTCTCTTTTTATTACTATTTTTTCGTTCAGATCTAGACTCTGTCACGTTTTATTCTCCTTAAATTACCTTGTTGAAAAATTGTTAACGATTGGAAATTATTATATCGAATCCTTTAAGCTTAGTCTAATACAAACTACATGATTTACTCATCTGAATTTTGGGTAGTTGGAATCGCGGTAATAATGTATCGATCCGGAGCATTCCCAATAAATGTAAATGGGTAACAGGTTGTCAGCGTTAATACTTCATCTGGTGCTGTTGAACGAATTACAGTTTTATCATCAGCAGATACAATTTCAGTCTGTATAATTTCATATTTAAACTCACCATATGGTAGCTCCACGACCAAGGTATCACCGAGTTCTAATTCCCCCATACGACGGAATACAGTATCACGGTGACCAGATAAAACAATTTGATCGTTCTCAGTGGGAAATGCAGAATCCTTATAATGCCCAACACCTACTGCAAGTTCATCTTCATCCGTACCTTCTACAATAGGGAGATCTTCAGATAGCTTAGGAATATGTAAAATACCGACCTTCTCACCTATTTCAGGATTAAAGTCAGTTATATCATATTGATTGGATTGTGCGTCGGAGGGATATTGCTTTTCTGAGCTTTCCAGCAGAGCTTGGGCCTCTTGTAAGCTCTGATTTTGGGCTTTCTTGGTATTGATTAATTGAACGCCTCCTATTGAAACAAGAACAATTCCGAAAAACAATAAGATGATTGCAATCTTTTTCATGGGACATTCTCCTTATAGGATATTTTTTTTGAACGTCATACTATTCATAAATTGTATCAATTTTTAAAAACCTTGTCATTTCAATATATAGACGTTCTTTGTAAAGAATAAAATATTTTAAAAAAATAGTAAAATTAAGGAAATTAAAGAAAAACTGCAATAATTAAAGTAATACGTTCTTTATAACGAAATTTTGGGGGTTTTTGGAATTTTTCTTTCTATGAGAAATGTCCTATACTTCAACTAGGTTGTTCTTTATAAGAAACAAAAACGACTTATTAAAGAACGATTGTATTTAACTGGTTAGATACATATGAGAGGAGGAGATGGATTTCTAGAGTTTGTCTTCTCGCACTTTTGAAAATGCGAAAGTTCAAAAGTGTATATATGAAGTAGTTTTTTTAAATAAACAATTATTTTAGGGAGGAATTAAGAGATGAACATTAAGAAAAAATTAGGAATGGGTTTAGCGACAGCTGCATTAGGTATTGCTTTAATTGGTGGAGGTACATTTGCATACTTCAATGATGTTGAAGAAACAAATAACACTTTTGCTGCAGGTACATTAGATTTAAGTGTTGATCCATCTGTAATCATTGATGTTGATAACTTAAAGCCTGGTGATACAATGGTTCGTGATTTTTACTTAGTTAATGAAGGTTCTCTAGATATTTCTGCAGTAGAATTATCTACTTCTTATACAGTTGATGACGCTCAAGGTGATAATGTGGATGACTTTGGTAAGCATATCATCGTTCACTTCTTAGAGAACGTTGATAAAACTGGTTTTGATCCAATTGAATGGGATTGGGATTATAACGATGTAATCTCATCCACGACATTATATGATCTACAAAGCATGACTCCAGATGCAGTTGAAAGTTTACAAAATTGGTATAACTTCTTCGGAGAAGATAGTGGCCTTCCAGCTGGAACTTCTGACTACATGTATGTAGCATTTGAATTTGTTGATAATGGTCAAGATCAAAATGAATTCCAAGGTGATGCATTAAACCTTACTTGGACATTTGATGCGAAACAAACTGAAGGTGAAGAAAGATAAGTTGTTTATCGGAGGGGAAGTCACCACTTCTCCTCCCAATCTTATATGTATTCCCAAGAATAAAACATGAGGGTTTATTTTTGTGAATACATATAAATAACGTGTTCTCAATCAAGAAAGGTGGCGTTGTACGTTGAGAAGTAAACGAATAAAAAAATATCGAATGAAAAACCGTGTGTTTTTTATTGTTTCAAAGGGAGTCTTAGCTTGTTACTTGATTATTTTTTCCATGAGCTATTTGACAGACAATACATCTGCTTACTTCATTACGAATAATCAAGTTAATGGTGTTCTTACTGCTGGAGAATGGGAATTGGATATCAATTTAGAATTTCAACAACAAGGAAATCAAAACATTAAAAACTGCCCATCTACTATAACGGTTGTCATACAAAACATCGGTCAAGATAATATGCAAGAAGAAGGCTTGTATGAAGTGTATTATGCCGAAAAAGGTAACCCTAAAAATGGTGTCAAGCTTGATCTATCTGATAGCGAGGGGGTTATACCGGCCCTAGCATCGGGAGAAACGGTGGAGCTTACTTTTTCTGCTAATCAGGAAGGGTTCTATATGTTCAAAGCCTTTTCAAATCAAGAAAAGTTAGATGAGGAATCTACTTGGAGCGAAAAAATAAAGTGTAAGAGTCATAAACAAACAGAAGAACAGTCAGAACCAGTAGAGAATGTAGAAGATTCACAAGAGGAACAACCAACGACCACTCCGACCGAATCAACTGAGGAAAATGTGAAGAAAGAGAATGAGGAAACAAAAACAAGTGAGCAAGAGTCACCTGCTGATGACGCGGAAGCGCCAGATGAACAGGGAGAATCAGAAGCGGATGAAGATGCTGACAAGGCTGAGGAAAACACAGATACAGATAATCCTGTGAACGTAGACGAACCGACTAACCCAGAGGACGGTGAAGGTAATGAATAAAAAAAGAGTCATGAAATGGCTAAATTCAATTGTAACAACGGTTCTATTTTTGTTATTAATCACAGTAGCTACAATGGTGATAACTACAAAAATATCTGGAGGAGATCCAGAGGTTTTTGGGTATCAACTGAAAACAGTTCTTTCAGGATCAATGGAACCAGGGATTAAAACAGGATCTATCATTGCAGTAAAGCCTGGTGGAGATATGACACGATTTGGAAAAGGTGATGTTATTACCTTTAAGGAAGAAGATGATAAATTAATTACACACAGAATAACAGAAGTAATTAATAATGGAAAAGAAACCATGTATCGAACAAAGGGCGATAACAATAATGCAGAGGATCTAAATCCGGTACTATCAGATAATGTAGTGGCTGAATATACTGGTTTCACAATTCCATTTGTTGGATATTTTGTAAACTTTGCTCAGTCCCAAAACGGTGCTTTCCTATTATTAATACCGGGTATTATCGTTCTGATTTATTCTGGCATTACGATTTGGAAAACCGTTATGGCACTAGATTCGTCAAACAAAAAAGAAAGTAAGGAATCCCAAGATAATCGTGTAACCTCATAGTTTATACATGAGAAGCTTGCCTTAAAAGGGGGGAATCGGCTTGAGAAAAGCTCTTCTGTTTAGTATCGCCTTCATATTAACAGCTTTTATTTCCTATCCTTCTGTTTCTGCCGAATCTGATAATAGTATGCTTGCAGAGATTGATATAGGAATACAACCGGATGATGTTCTGTTTGACATTGATAATATGAAACCCGGTGATTGGGCACCTAGAACCATTACAGTTCAAAACATTGGCAAAATGAATCTAGACTACAGTATGCATGTGAAAAATAATGGAAGTACTAAGTTGTTTAATGAATTAATGTTAGAAATTACGGATAGCAGCCAAACAATCTATAGTGGAAAAATTGCTGATTTTGATAACCTTCCCTTACGAAGCTTAAAATCAAGTACTGAAGAAGATTTAGAGATAACCGTACGCTTTCCGGAGCATCTTGGAAATGAATATCAGGGGTTAGATTCGAGTTTCACGTTTATATTTACAGCAGAGGGTACAGAGGATCCGGGTGGTGATAATCCTGGAGAGGAAGACCCAGATGATGGATCTGATACGGATGATAAAGACTATGAGGGTGTGGATGGATCAGTAGACAGTGGTGATGGTGGTTCTGAACTACCGGATACTGCAACAAATATGTTTAACTTTCTATTTATTGGTGGAATCTTAATCATCTCTGGCGGTCTTATTGCTTTATTAGCTCGGAGAAATAAGCTCGAAATTTAGTTCCTATCGCCTACAAAACTAGTTAGTATTTGACAAAACAAGACACCCAAAATTTGTTTATTATTTAGTATAATGGACTTACAAATAATTCTATCATCTATTTAAAAGGCAAACCCATTGAAAAGTGGGGACGCAAAGTCACAGGTCTAAAGCGCGCTAGGCTATGATGGCTGGATTGCATGTGGATGCCAATGGGGGACGGGAATTTGAATAAAACTGTTACGGAAGTGAATCTAGATTATGAATGGGTAGCATTAATCAGAGAAGCAAAGGCACAAGGGATGTCGGTAGAGGAGATAAGAATTTTCTTATCAGAGGCAATCAAGAATACATAATTCTTTTGCAGAAAAAAATGTACTTTATATAGAACTACTCACCTGTTTGTGATATAATTCGCCTTAAGAGGTGAGATAACTTGATCGGTGAAAAAATAAAGCAATTACGTAATGAAAAAAAGATGTCCATATCTGAATTAGCTGAAAAAGCCAATGTAGCAAAATCTTATTTAAGTTCAATTGAACGTAACCTCCAGTCAAATCCATCGATCCAGTTTATTGAAAAGATTAGTTCTGTATTAGGTGTTTCTGTAAATGAATTAATTAATGAAAATAAACCAGGTGATTTACAAGATTTAGATGGCGAATGGCTTCAAATCGTCAAAGAAGCAATGGATTCAGGTGTATCCAAGCAGCAATTTAAAGAATATCTTGAATTTAATAGATGGAGAAATAAGCAACACTAAGCCGTAGTTATCCTGCGGTTTTTTTGTTTTGAATAAAAGTAATAAGAAGGGACAAGCAGGGTGGAGTAATGAACAAATATATGTATTGGTTATTACCGATTAGTTGGATGGGAATCATTTTCTTTTTTTCATCACAACCTTATGAAAACCAAGATATAAAACCTTTATTAAGCAATGTTTCTGATTTAGCTTTTTTAGAACCGTATGTACGATCAATTCATTTTACGTATCATCATACTGTGATAAGTACAGAGGCTTTAGGAATAAATGGGTTTGTAGAATTCTTTATACGAAAAGGTGCACATTTCGCTGCTTTTTTCATACTAATGCTATTAATTACGATTGCGATTCGTAATACAACTAGTTGGAAAATGCGGATGCGATGGATGGTTTCCTTTTTGATAACCGCAGCATATGCTATTAGTGATGAATTGCATCAAGGTCTAACGCCGAATCGTACGCCTTATTTTGGGGATGTATTAATTGATGTTTTGGGGGCTTTAATAGCTTGCTTAGTTTTTATTATTCGGGCAAGAGGATCCAAGGCGACGTGAGATAACATTTTTTCATACAAATGAAAAATTTTGTGGTATGATATTCATATTGTACAAACATAAACTACTAAGGCGGGTAATTTAATGGTGGAGCGTGAGCTATTTAAAAATATGATGAAAAAAGTAATTGATGACACGGAAAAGAATAAAATCCAATCTTCCGAAGAATTAATTCAAACATTGATTAGAGAAATTAACGGTAAAGGTATTGTAGCGAAAAATAAACAAATCGTAAACTAGCACACTACTATTGCAAATACTAGTTGCTTGGGGGCTATTTCTTTAAACAGAATTAGTCCTTTTTGTATGGATGTTTCTTGTCAGATTGTATGCACAAGAAACATCGTTTAAAGCATCTCTGGCAGAAAAATTTGATAGATTGAATACACTTCCTTTAAAAGATAAACTACGCTCTACAGAAAAGCGTCATTGATTTGAAAAGAAAAGCTTCTATAACTAAAAGGAAGTTTCGTTGGTTTAGGTGTTAGGGTTTTGGATCGGAAGCATCAATTTCTACGTATTTAGCTTCTATTTCTTGTGTTTCAGCTTGATCATTCGTTAAGTCTACTATCCAATCCTGAAATGCTTGCTCATATCCATCTTCTACATAGACAATAAATACGACTTTCTCTAAGTACTGAATGGTTTCAAGGATATGCTCGGAATTACGTAGCATGTTTTCTAGCTTTCCTAAAAGGGTGTAGTCAACGGTTATGGAAAATCCTTTCATTAATTGTCTTTTTACAACACCTATTTCTTGTAATGTTTGGGATGTTGTTCCGCCATAAGCACGTATAAGTCCACCTGCACCAAGTTTGATTCCTCCAAAATATCTTGTGACAACAACAACGGTATCCTTTAGCTGTTGTTTTTTCAGCACCTCTAATATTGGAACACCTGCTGTGCCACTAGGTTCACCATCATCATTTGCTTTTTGAATTTGGTCATGTTCTCCAATAATATACGCAGAACAGTTATGTGTTGCATCCTGATATTTTTTCTTAATTTCTTGTATGAATGCTTGTGCTTCTTCCTCTGTTTCTACACGCTTAATAGTACCAATGAACCTCGACTTTTGAATGACGATTTCATGGTCGCCTCCATCTTTTTTAACTGTGAAATAACTAGAAATCAATGGAAAAAATCCCCCTTTATGTTCGTTATAGTGTATAATGAGTAAAAAGAATGTTTTATTCTATTATATAGTGGGTATTAATAGCTATTGTTCTAAAAAAAAGATAACATTCCTAGGAAATTTTCTTAAATAATTTCCGAATAACCCTATAAAAAGTAAACTGAACCACGTATAATTATACCATAGGTTGGTGAGTGCCGATGGCAGTGAAAACTAGGGAAAAAGATTTAGATTTTATAGTTGATGAAATGGTTGACGTTGTAGAGAATAGTAAGGATGAGATTTTTCATATTAGTGAGGAAGCTCGTTCAGAGCATGAACAATTGTTAAAGGAGCTTGATTATACCAAGCAGAAGGTCTTACAGTACATAGATGATGGAGACAAGCTCGAACAAAATGTTCGTTATTCTCGTAGGCGTTTATCAGAAGTGAGTAAGTATTTCGATCGCTACACGGAAGATGAAATACGCGAGGTTTATGAAACAACTCATGAACTTCAAACAAAGCTTGCAATGCTTCGACAAGAAGAAAGAGCTTTACGAACAAAGCGCGATGAAATTGAGAGAAGACTTCAAAATTTGGATCAGACGATTAAACGTGCAGAGAATCTAGCAAATAAAATATCGGTTATTCTCACATATCTTACAGATGATTTTAGGCAAGTAAATGAAATGCTTGAAGAAGCAAAAGAAAAGCAGGAATTCGGTCTTCAAATTATTGAAGCACAAGAAGAAGAGCGTAAACGAATTTCGAGGGAAATACACGATGGACCTGCACAAATGCTTGCTAATATTTTATTGCGATCTGAATTAGTAGACCGGACCTTTCGAGAAGGAAGTCCTGAAGATGCTCTGAATGAGATCAAGAATGTGCGTAAAATGGTAAGAACTTCTTTATATGAAGTGCGCAGAATCATTTACGATCTTCGACCAATGGCCCTTGATGACTTAGGGCTTATACCGACAATCAAGAAATATATTGCGACGATAGCTGATTATAACAATATCAAAATAGAATTTCTTTCTATCGGTGAAGTAAAGCGGATTAATCAGAAATATGAAATAGCGTTTTTTAGGTTAGTACAAGAAGCAATTCAAAACGCTGTGAAACATTCAGAGGCTACATTGATTACTGTGAAAATTGAAATTTGTACAAAAAATCTAAACCTTATTATTACCGATAATGGGAAAGGGTTTGATCCGGATATTAAACGCGATAAGTCCTTTGGCTTAATGGGAATGAAAGAGCGGGTCGAAATGTTTGATGGTACAATAGAAATTAATTCTGCAATTGGAGCAGGAACAAAAATAATTATACGAGTACCCTATGAAAGGGCTCTTGTCTAATAATAATATAGATAGAAAAATATAGACAATGTCTATCATGTAAACGTAATAGGTATAACGATATTACGTATTGGGGAGGAAGAGGCAATGAGTTTTGAAAAGACTGTTAACATTGTTTTAATTGATGATCATAAGTTATTTCGAGAAGGGGTTAAACGTATTTTAGAGTTTGAACCATCTTTTAATGTAGTAGCTGAGGGCGATGATGGCATCATGGCATCAAAGCTTGTGAAGGAACATAATCCAGATGTGGTATTAATGGATATTAATATGCCGAACATGAATGGTGTACAAGCTACAGCAGAATTAGTTCGTAATCACCCTAAATCAAAAGTAATCATATTGTCAATCCATGATGATGAAAGTTATGTTACCCATGCTTTAAAGACGGGAGCACAGGGGTATTTATTGAAAGAAATGGATTCAAATTCACTTATTGAAGCAATTAAAGTTGTTAGTGAAGGAGGATCTTATCTACATCCGAAGGTAACACATAATCTTGTACAAGAATATCGCCGTCTAGCGAAGGAAACGGTTACCGTTGGTGTAGGAAGTCGAGTGGAATACCATCGTCCTTTACATTTATTGACGAAGCGTGAATGTGAGGTACTACAATTACTAGCAGATGGGAAAAGCAATAGAGCTGTTGCAGAGGCGCTATATATTAGTGAGAAAACAGTTAAAAACCATGTTAGTAACATCTTACAGAAAATGAATGTAAATGACCGTACACAGGCTGTAGTTTCTGCTATCCGAAAAGGCTGGGTAGAGGTGCTCTAAGAACTGACGAATAATTAATAAAGTCTTGATACAAATATTGTATCAAGGCTTTATTAATTTCTCAGGAAGTATGGTCTTCAAAGCGCGACATATCATGATGCATTTTTTGGGACATTCATGTAAAATATAATAAGCATACGCGAGAAAGTAACTGGAAGTTAATAATTTGGGGAGGAAGGTAAAAAAATATGAAGGTTGCTGTAATGACTGACAGCACAGCTTATATTCCGAAGGATATGCGTGAAGCATATGGAATACATATGGTGCCGCTTAGTGTAAACTTTGGGGAAGAAACTTTCCAAGAAGAAGTTGATTTGACAACGACATTCTTTTATCAAAAGCTAAAAGAAGAAAAAGAACTACCTACTACTTCACAACCTGCAATCGGATTGATAACCGAAAAATTAGAAGAACTAAGTAAAGACTATGATGCAGTAATCTCCGTTCATTTATCGAGTGGTATTAGTGGAACATATCAAGCAGTTGTAAGTGCTGGTGATATGGTTGAAGGAATTGAAATGTTTGCTTTTGATTCAGAGATTAGCTGTATGGCACAAGGCTTCTATGCTTTAGAGGCAGCAGAAATGGCAAAAGAAAATAAAACAGCAGAAGAAATTATGGAGCGCCTTAATGAAATGAAGAAAACCATGCACGGTTATTTTATGGTGGATGAATTAACCAATCTACACCGTGGAGGTAGACTAAATGGTGCACAAGCACTAGTTGGTAGCTTACTACAGGTGAAGCCTGTTCTGCATTTTGTAGATAAAGTAATTGTACCATTTGAAAAGATTCGTACTCGTAAAAAAGCACTAAATCGAATATTAGGTATGCTAGAAGATGATGCGAAAGAAGACAAAGTAGCAAAAGTAGTATTTATACATGCAAATGATGAACAAGCAGCAATTGACATTAGAGATAGTTTTCAAGAAAAGTACCCAAATACAGAAGCATTAATTAGCTATTTTGGTCCGGTTATCGGAACCCATGTGGGGGAAGGTGCAATCGGAGTTTGTTGGTATTATAAATAAAGCAATCATTTTTATATTATATTTGTGGACTGCTAGACGAGAGGTATTGGCAGTCCATTATGCTTATCGAAATGAAAAGAAAGTGAGTGAAGCAATGTCCACTAACAATTTCCCCATAATTTCCTCTTCAGAAGAAGACTACTACGCAAAAAAATACGATGGAAAAATCTTGCTTAAACAAGAACTCCCTCTTGAATATGACTCCGATAGTGATATATTCATACCACTCCCTTCTATTAAAAAATCGTTATTTCATTTTAAGTGTCAACGCTGTGGAAATAAGAAGCAATCATTATTTGGTATCATTCCATGTACTTCCTGTAACAAGACTCATGTATATTGCAGAAACTGCATTGAAATGGGAAGAGTAATGGCGTGTGAATCATTATATATTTGGCAAGGGTCTACGGCGAAATTTCCGGTATGGGATTCTCCATTAACATGGGATGGTACTCTTTCAAGAGCACAAGGAAATGCTTCTAACCGTATTGTACGAGCGATTAGGGCCAAGGAAAAGGAGCTTCTTGTTTGGGCAGTATGTGGCGCTGGGAAAACAGAAATGCTGTTTACTGGAATTGAAGCTGCATTACAACTTGGCTTACGTATATGTATAGCAACTCCACGTGCAGATGTTGTGCGAGAATTAAAGCCAAGAGTGCAGCAAGCATTTCAAAGCGTTGCAATCCAAGCCCTATATGGTGGGAGTGAAGAGAAGGAAGGAACGGCACAGATTATTATTTCCACCACCCATCAACTGCTTCGTTATTATAAAACATTTGATGTCATGATCATTGATGAAGTTGATGCATTTCCTTATCATAATGATTCTGCATTACCTTTTGCTGTTCGGAGAGCTGGTAAGGATGGGCACACTACCATATATTTAACCGCAACACCGCGTAACAATCTACGTTATCGTATCGCAATAAATAAACTTCCACATATATTTGTTCCAACACGCTTTCATGGATACCCTCTTCCTGTACCTACGTTACAAATATTGTACTCCCTAAAAAAGAAATTAAAACAGCAAGTTATCCCCACCCCCTTAATCTCATGGATAAATGAAAGGAAAAACCCTAGCCGTCAGGTCCTTATTTTTGTTCCGACTATATCGCTTGCGAGTGAGCTCGTCAAAAGCTTATACGATCGATTGAAAAGTGATCCAATGTATGTGAAAAATACTTGTATTGAATCCGTTCATTCTGAAGACGAAAAAAGAATCGAAAAGATTACCAGGTTTCGAAATAACGAAATTAAAATATTGATTACAACATCGATTCTGGAACGTGGTGTGACCTTCCCTTCAGTAGATGTGATGGTGCTACACGCTAACCATTCTGTTTTTGATGAGGCAGCCTTAGTACAAATTGCAGGTAGAGCTGGAAGAAGTGCAGATGATCCTGACGGTGAAGTAGTGTTTTTTCATGATGGGAAATCAATGGCTATGGTTAAAGCCGTCCGCTCAATTAAGAGGATGAATAGACGAGGGGGATTTAAGTCATGAATTGTTTGTGGTGTCATGATGAAATGATAATAGAGATTGATTGGAAAAACCTATTTATCCCACCGCAGCCTTCTGCTTTATGTGTAAGATGTGCGAAGGGTCTCGATGAGCTTACTGGTAATCGCTGTCAAAAATGTAGTAGAATAACGGATGATAAGGTATGTAAAGATTGTCTGTGGTGGGAAGAATATTCTAGACAAGATGATCCTATTGATTTTAATTATTCTGTCTTTACTTATAATAATATGATGAAAGCTATCATTGCAAAATGGAAATACCGTGGAGATTATCAATTAGGATATGTGTTTCAGAAGCCTTTTACAGAGCATTTTCGAAAAGTTTTCACAACGAAAAAGGGAGCTATTGTAGTTCCGATTCCTTTAAGTGAAGAAAGAATTAACGAAAGATGCTTTAATCAGGCGATGATGTTAGCGAGTTTTTTACCTTTTGAAATGGTGGAGCTCTTATCGCGAATCCATGGTGAAAAACAGTCGAAAAAGTCCCGGTATGAAAGACTTTCTACTCAAAATCCATTTATCATCAAGGAAAGTGTAAACAAACCTGTAATTCTTGTCGATGATATATATACAACTGGTACTACGTTACGTCATGCAGCCGAACTTTTGAAGAAAAACGGCTGTCCCATTATATATACCTATACCTTAGTTCGGGGTTAACTTAGTATGCTATAATAGAGAATCGAGGAGAATGAGTTATGTCAGATTTAGCGAATTGCGTCCGTTGCGGCAAGATAATCGTAAAAAATTTACGTGATGTATGTCGAGATTGTTATAAAGAGGAAGAAGCGGACTTTCAAGTGGTGTATAGTTTTTTAAAGCAACAAAAAAATAGGGAGGCTACATTAACCCAGGTTGTAGAGGCAACTGGAGTAGAAGAATCCCTTATTACGAAGTTTATTAAAGAGAAGCGTTTGCGAACTTCAATGTTTCCTAAACTAGGCTATCCATGTGAAAAATGTGGTTCGAGTATTGTTACTGGTAAATTATGTTCATCTTGTGCAAAAACGTTAAAAAGTGATTTAGACAAGGTTGAACAAATTGAAAAGGTGGCCGAACGCAATCATGAGTCAGAGCAAAAGAAAAGTGTATACTATACACTAGATAAACATCGTAGATAATGATTAAATATTTTTTAAAATATGCCGATACTATAAATATAACTATGTTCGTCTTATTAGACTGCAATATTTCATCACAAACGAGGTGATTAAATGAAAGTTAATGGACCAAATCAAACTAATTTTAATCCATATAAGAATCAGATTCAAAAACAAACGGATTATAAAAAGAATGTACAGCAACAAGATCAATTAGAGATTTCTACACAGGCAATGCAACTACAGGAAAATACGAAAGTGAATGCAAAGCGTGAAGCTTATGTACAAGAAATTAAGAATCTTGTTGAATCTGGACAATATGAGATTGACTTTGAAAAAACTGCTAAGAAAATGATCGACTTTTGGTCGAAGCAATAAGAGGAGGACAGTCTTGTGTCCCTAAACGTGATTATTGAGAAACTAGAAAAGCTAACAAGTATACATCAACAGCTTTTAGAGCTCTCATTTGAGAAAACAACAGTAGTTAAAGAAGGTGCTGTTGATAAGCTGCAGGCCATATTAATCAAAGAACGGAAATTTGTTCAACAATTGGAACAAGCAGAGGATAATCGTAAAAAAGAAGTTGACGCATGGTTTTTAGAGCATAATCTAAAACTTGATGAAGCAACAATTACCAATATGATTAATCATCTTGATGCTTCTGAGAAAAAGGAATTAGAAGAAAGTGCTGTACGGTTATCTGAAGTTATTCTCAAATTGAAGCAGCAAGAACAATTGAATATGGCTTTAATTCAACAATCAATGCAATTTGTGCAACTTTCAATTGATTTGATGAGCCCTTCCTTGAAAAATATGAACTATGGAAATAAGGCAGATAAAGACCAATCCACTATAAATCGATCCGTTTTTGATTCAAAAGCGTAAAAGATAGATAAAAAGTTTCGAGAAGGAGAAAAACTATGAGTACATTTCATGGGATCGAAATGGCGAAAAGAGCGCTATCGACTCAACAATCGGCGTTATATACCACAAGTCACAATATTTCAAATGCGAATACAGAAGGTTATTCAAGACAACGTGTAAACTTTGAAACTTCAACGGCATATCCTGCTGGCTCTCGTAATCGTCCACAGATTCCTGGGCAACTTGGAACTGGTGTACAAGCTGGCTCTGTAGAACGTATTCGTGATAGTTTTCTAGATTTACAGTATCGTTCCGAAAACAGTAAAACAACTTATTGGGAAACAACATCAAAATCCTTGTATCGTATGGAAAGTTTATTAAATGAACCATCTGAAGGTGGTCTAGCTAATACAATGGATAAGTTTTGGCAGTCGCTACAGGATTTAGCAGTAAACCCAGAAGACACGGGTGCTAGATCAGTTGTTGTTCAACGAGGAATTGCTGTTGCAGATTCATTTAATTATTTAACTGGTTCACTAGAATCAATGCAATCTGATATTCGTAAGGAAATCGATGTTACGATAGATGACGCAAACTCCATCATACGTCAGATTGATCGAATTAATAATCAAATTAAAGAGCTTGAGCCCCATGGCTACTTAACCAATGATTTATATGATGAGCGTGATCGACTAATTGATGAGTTATCTGGTGTTGCTAACATTAAGGTTCATCGTGTTGAAAGTGCGGAGAGTTCTCCTGATATAGCAGCTGGATTAACAAAAATTGAATTGGTAGATGACACTGGAAAGTCATATCCGACACCTGTGTATTTAGTAAATCCGAGTTCTACTAACGGCTCTACGTATCAAGAATTTTCATTAGATCCAAGTGCAGAAGTAAATGAAATTGCTATTGGTGGAACGGTTACAACGCTTTCGTCTGGTTCACTGAAGTCGTTGGTGGAAGTTCATGGCTACGGTACACCTGTTGACCCAACGGCTGCAAATGCTCAATCTATTACGTTTAATAACATGATTTATAACCTACAACAAATGGCTAATGAGTTTACAGAAAAGTTTAACGAAGTTCATGCAGTGGGTACTGATTTAGCTGGTAATGCTGGACAAGCATTTTTTGACTTTACGAATAATGTTATGTCCGTATCACAAGCAGTTATCGATGATCCGTCATTAATAGCAGCAAGTAGTAATGGTTCAAATGGAAATGGAGAAAATGCGTTGGATTTAGCAAAGGTAATGGATACTCCTTTAGCAGATAATGCTTTAGGAGAGGATACTTCTATTAAAGGCTTCTATGAAGGAATCATTGGTAGATTAGGAGTTGCAGCCCAAGAGGCAAATCGAATGGCTGAAAATACGAATGTACTTCGTTCTCAGGTAGAGGAACAACGTGCTTCTGTAAGCTCCGTATCACTTGATGAAGAAATGTCCAATATGATTAAATTCCAGCATGCTTATAATGCGGCAGCAAGAAGCCTAACGGCGATGGATGAAATATTAGATCGTATTATCAATAATATGGGATTAGTAGGAAGGTAGGGATTTTAAGTGCGCGTAACGCAATCAATGCTATCAAATAATATGCTACGCAATTTATCCAATAGCTATTCTAATTTGGGAACATATATGGATCAATTGACAACGGGTAAAAAAATTAACCGTCCTTCTGATGATCCTGTAGTTGCAGTAAAAGGAATGGATTTCCGTAGTCAATTAATGCAAGTTGAACAGTATCAACGTAATACAAATGAAGTCCATAATTGGATGGATAATTCAGATGAGTCTTTGGACCAAGCAACACAAGCATTACAGCGTCTTCGGGAACTAGCTGTTCAAGCGAGTAATGATACGTATGATGATGAGGAAAGAATAAATATTAAAAAAGAAGCTGAGCAATTGAAGCAGCACCTAGTAGATATTGCAAATACGAATGTAAATGGGAAATATCTATTTAATGGAACAAAGACTGATGTAGCACCTGTTCCCAATCCTTTAGTAGATACGAATACGATAGCAATCGATACGAATTCTGTGAATATTGAAGTATCTAGTGGAATTCAAATAAACGCTAATGTGAAAGCAGATACTATATTCGGTAAGGACGCATTTGATCGAATTGATTCCTTTATTACTGCATTGGACAGTGGGTCTCAAGCTGATATTCAAAGTAGTATTGATGCAATCGACGAGAATATCACGAATGTTATTAATGCTCGTGCAGATCTTGGTGCAAGAATGAACCGTATTGACTTAATTGATAATCGATTAGGATCACAAGAAATATCTGCAACACAGATGATGTCAGAAAATGAAGATATTGACTATGAAGAGGTAATTACAAAGTTAATGACACAAGAAAGTGTTCATCGTGCAGCACTTTCAGCAGGATCTCGAATTATTCAACCTACTTTACTTGATTTCCTAAGATAATAGCCCTGGCCCGAAAAGGGTTCAGGGTTTTTTATCTTTATTTAGGGGAGGATATAGATGGAAATACCACAAATTCGTATACAGTCACAGATGGCCAAGATAAATATTTCAACCCAATCGGGAAAGCAAGAAATACGCCAGCCCAAGGCAGATTTATCTATTCAACAGCCTCGTGCCGAAATAACGATGAAAACAACACCATCGAAATTATCAATTGATCAAACGCAAGCTTGGGAAGATATGAATATTCGATCAATTGAACGATTTAATGAAAAAGTGGCTCAGGAAGCTAAGCAAGCAGCATTGGAAGGAATGGGCAGAAGAGCATCTCAAGGAACGGAACTTATGAAAATCGAAAACAAGGGAAATCCTTTAATAAGTCAGGCGTTTACGAATGCGCATGATCCGATGCGCGCATTAGGGATTAAATTTATTCCATCTGTGTTTGCTGTAAAAATAAATTATCAACCATCAGATGTTCAGATTGACGTGAAAGCAAATAAACCAATCATTGATGCTACCGTGAATAAGCCTGAAGTTAATTACATACCAGGTTCTGTTGATATTAGCATGGCTCAATATCAAGATCTGGAAATAGATTTTGTAACGGAAAAATTGTAAGGTTCTCTGAATTAGAAGGACTGTTTAGTTGGCAGTGCAGCAATAGATTCACCAGATTTTAAGTACTGCTCGAAAAGTCTGTTAATGAAGGAAGGATGAGTCATATGAAGATACAAACAAAATACCTAGGTGAAGTAGACATAGAGGATTCAACCATCGTTAATTTTCCATCCGGAATACCAGGTTTTGTGGAAGAGACTGAATTCGTGCTGTTAGATATTCCGGGAAATCCTGTATTTCAGTTTATGCAATCCGTCCATACATCACAATTAGCTTTTGTTATTACAAATCCGTACCATTTTTATAAAGACTATCAAATTGAATTAGATGATGTGACGTTAGAATTGTTGGATATTAAACAAGAGAATGAAGTACTGGTACTAACAATTGTAACGTTAAAGGACCCTTTTCTCACCAGTACTATAAATTTAAAAGCGCCAATAATCATTAACCAGAAAAAAATGATCGGTAAACAATATATACTGAACTCGGATGAATATCCTAGTAAGGCTTCTATTCAATCGACCGCTGAGAAAGGAGTGTAGTGATGCTCGTTCTAACACGAAAGCTTAATGAAGCAATTCAAATCAGTGATGATATTGAAATTAAAGTTTTAGCAATCGAAGGCGATCAGATAAAACTGGGTATCGCAGCACCTAAATCGATAGAAATATACCGGAAAGAGATATATGTAGATATACAAAACCAAAATAGTGAAGCCGCAAATGTTTCGGCAGATCTACTAAAATTATTAAATGAGAAATCATAAACTCGATTGCTTCTTGCACTAAACTTTTTTAATGATTAATCCGATATAAAAATAAACATGTAAGGAGATGCTTGGGGGATGCGAGTAGATTCATTTATAACTGGAACACAACCCTTGCAGAACAGTAACAACAATAGTGTCACATCAGAGATACAAACTGTCGTGCAGGACAATCAACAAGGGGATATTGTAAATCCATACGAAGGAAAGCCTTCTAAAAATGATGTAAAAATGGCCGTGGATAAACTAAATGATTTCGTTGAGCCGTTAAGAACTAATCTGAAATTTGAATTACATGATGAACTCAATGAGTATTATGTGACCATAGTTAACCCAGATACCAACGAGGTAATAAAGGAAATCCCATCAAAGAAGGTATTAGATATGTATGCTGCTATGGC
This sequence comes from Ornithinibacillus xuwenensis, assembly GCF_039614845.1. NCBI lineage: Bacteria > Bacillati > Bacillota > Bacilli > Caryophanales > Bacillaceae > Ornithinibacillus > Ornithinibacillus xuwenensis. Next base: position 213,196 of record NZ_JBDIML010000006.1, read on the forward strand.
GGATTACATGGGATTTTTAATAGACAAGAAGATATAGAGAGGTGTTTATAAATGGTAATGCGTATCGGAGGATTAGCATCTGGAATTAATACAGATGAAATTATAAGTAAACTTATGCAAGCAGAGCGTGCTCCATTGGATCGTATGGAGCAAGACCGTACGCTTCTAGAATGGAAACGAGACGGTTTTAGAGAAATCTATCAAAAGCTGTATGACATGGATCATAATTTGATGCTAGACATGAAAAAGAAAAGCACGTATACGTCCAAGTCGGTTAGTTCTTCAAATGAAGCAGCGGTTACAGCAACTGCGAATTCAAATGCACAAAATGGTGCGTACACAATAAAAGTCGGTTCATTAGCGACTTCAGCCATTAATGTTGGGGGATCATTAGATGATCTTGGGGCAGATTTTGATCCAAATAAGACATTAAGTGAACAAGGAATAAATCCTGGTACTATTTCTTTCAAGACATTTGATAAAGCAACGAATGCGATGAAGCAACATGATATTGTTGTCGAAGCGGATGATTCTCTAAATGACGTATTGAAGAAAATTACAGATGGCGATAATAATGCACGTGCATTTCTCGATCAAACATCGAATAAAGTTATTATTGAAAGTACCAGAACAGGTAATTATAATACTGCTGGCTATGAAATTGATTTTTCTGGCGATACCTTCTTTACAGATACATTAAATTTGACACAATCAAATGAAACGAATGGAACAGATGCTACATTCACCTATAATGGCGTTGAGTTTACTTCCAAGAACAATTCATATACGTTAAATGGCGTAACGTTTGAATTTAAAAATGTTACAGGTGATCAAAATGTTAGTTTAACTGTCGATAATAACGTTGACGCAGCATTTGATTCTATTATGAACTTCGTTGATAAATATAACGAGATTGTCGAAATGGTTACTACCTCTCAACAAGAGGATAAATATTATGATTACAAGCCTCTAACGGAAGAGCAAAAAGAGGGAATGGAAGAGAAAGAAATAGAGCTTTGGGAAGAAAAAGCGAAGAGCGGGATACTTCGCGGAGAAACCATTTTAACCTCTGGACTATTTGATATGAGACAGTCTTGGTATTCCAATGTGGATACTGGCGGAGAGATTACGAACTTAACACAGGTTGGAATCAAAACTTCTGCTAACTATATGAACGGTGGTAAGCTAGAGGTCGATGAGGAAAAATTAAAAGATGCACTTCGGGATAATCCTGAAGATGTGTATAAGCTATTTTCCAATTCAACAACTGATCCAAATGATCCAAGTCGGGGATTGATAAATAGACTAGAAGACTCAGTAGAATCTACGATGAAGAGTCTTGAGGAACGTGCTGGTAATTCGACTAGTACCTTAGAGAATTACACATTAGGGAAGCGAATAAAAGACTTAAATACCAGGATTTCAGATTTTGAAGATCGTCTCTTGACAGTCGAGAATCGATATTGGAGCCAATTCAATGCGATGGAGCAAGCAATATCACGTCTAAACAATCAGTCAACACAATTACTGTCACAGTTTGGTGGATAGTCCAACCATGACAATTTTCAATAAAGGAGTTTTACCAAATGGCCTTAAATAAACCATATCAAGCATATCAAGATAATGCTGTTAACACTGCTACTGGTGGCGAGTTAACATTAATGCTATATAATGGATGCATCAAGTTTATCAAACAAGCAATGAAAGACATACAGGAAAAGAATATAGAGGCAAAAAACACCAACATTCAAAAAGCACAACGCATTATCCAAGAATTGATGGTTACCCTCGATCAAGATGTCGCAATATCAAAACAAATCATGCCTTTATATGACTATATGCATCATCGCTTGTTAGAAGCCAATTTGAATAATGACAATAGTGCTCTTGAAGAAGTTTTAGGATTTGTAACAGACTTCAGAGATACTTGGAAACAAGTAATCTTACAAACCAGACAGAAACAATATGCACAAGGTGAGCATGTCTAATGAATCGTGTAGAGCCTATTTATGCCATCACTATGAGGATACAAGAATTATTAGATGATAAGATTTCTTCTAATCACCGACAAGAGGTATTAGATGAGATTAATCAACTTCTTATACAAAGAGGTACGTATATGGAAGAAATTTCAGAACCATATACAAGTGAAGAACTAAATCTTGGTAAACAAATTGTAACGCTTAATAAAAGCATTCAAGAGAAAATGGATAAATTATTCAAGACGTTAAAAATAGAGATGAAACAATTAAAGCAACAAAAGAATTCGAATCGAAAGTATATAAATCCTTATGAAAATGTACAGACTGTTGACGGGATGTTCATGGATAAAAAGAAATAGAAATGAGGCCTCTAGATTTTTGTCTAGAGGCTTTTTTATGTGTTTTTTGTCAGTTTTCTTTCAAAAAATATAAGCTTTACTTTGTGAAGTACAGGTAAATAAATTGTAAATCCGGTAACTTTACTGTTTAGTAGGTTTTTAAGAAGGTCAAGCCTAGGAAATTTACAAAATGTACATGTTTATGCAGGATTTTTAATGGGAAACATAGTATAATATATATAAAGATAGAAAAGGAGGACACTTTATGAAATTCAACATTCGCGGAGAAAATCTTGAGGTTACTGAGGCAATTAGAGAATACGTAGAAAAGAAGATTAGTAAACTGGAAAGATATTTTGAAAGCACGCCAACTTCTGAGGTACATGTGAATTTAAGTGTCTATAATGAAAAACAGCGTATTGAGGTTACAATACCGATGACAAGTCTTTTACTTCGAGCTGAAGTAGAACACACGGATTTATACGCAGCAGTCGATTTAGTACTCGATAAACTAGAAAGACAAATTAGAAAATATAAGACGAAGGTCAATCGAAAAGTTCGCCAAAATGGTATACCAAAACCATCCATGACGAGCTTGGCAGAAGAGCTAGAAGATGATATAGAAGAATCAAATGATATTGAGATTGTAAGAACAAAACGTTTTAACCTGAAGCCAATGGATTCAGAGGAAGCAATTCTACAAATGGATATGTTGGGACACGCATTCTTTGTTTTTGAAAATGCAGTGTCAGGCGATACAAACGTTGTATACCGACGTAAAGATGGTAAATATGGTTTAATTGAACCAAATAGTTAATCCTACAAACATGGCGATCTCTAAAAAGGGATCGCCTTTGTATTGGATGAATGTTAAAGATTGAATGGTAGATTAATTGGTAAATACATACCAACGATGTTATTGGCATATAGAATTAAGTAGTGTTATTATTTAATATATAAAAGTAGAATTTATATTATTTACGGTTATAAGAATATTTATAGTGGCCTTTTGATTCCTTTTCCTTTTTTTGGAGAAGGAGGCTTCAGGGAATGTGGGTTTATATTAATGAGACTCCAATCCACAAATAAAGATTCACTATAGGACTGAGGAGCGTATGTATGGCAAGTTTTCTTAAAAAATTATTTGACGGTAATAAAAAGCAGTTAGGTCGACTCCAAGGAATTGTTGATCAGATTGAGTCAATGGAGTCAGATATCGAAAAGCTTTCAGATGAACAATTAAAACAGAAGACAGAAGAATTTAAGAATCGTTATTCGAATGGTGAAAGTCTTGATGACTTACTAGTCGAAGCCTATGCGGTTGTCCGTGAAGCATCTCGACGTGTATTGGACATGCGTCCGTTTCCAGTGCAGTTGATGGGTGCAATCGTACTTCATGAAGGTAATATTGCGGAAATGAAAACCGGTGAAGGTAAAACCCTAGCTTCTACAATGCCTGCCTATTTAAACGCTCTGTCAGGCAATGGGGTACATGTCATTACAGTCAATGATTATTTGGCTGAACGTGACTCAAAGCAAATGGGGCAGTTATTTGAATTCTTAGGGTTAACAGTCGGACTTAATTCTAATGGCTTATCGAAGGAAGAAAAACGAGAAGCATATCAAGCCGATATTACATATGGAACGAATAATGAATACGGCTTTGATTACTTACGCGATAATATGGTTTTATACAAAGAACAAATGGTACAACGTCCATTGAACTTTGCGATTATTGATGAGGTTGACTCCATTCTAATTGATGAGGCGAGAACACCTTTAATTATTTCGGGCTCCGCTCAGAAGTCTGCGTCCTTATATACACAGGCCAACGCTTTTGTAGCAACGTTAAACCGTGAGACGGATTATTCCTATGATGAAAAGACGAAAGGTGTCCAGCTTACTGAAGAAGGTATTAATAAAGCAGAGCGTTATTTCGCTGTTGAAAATCTGTTTGATTTAAATCACGTTTCCATAACACATCATATTGGTCAGGCACTACGTGCACACGTATCCATGCATCGAGATACGGATTATGTGGTAGAAGAGGGAGAAGTAGTTATTGTTGACCAATTCACAGGTCGTCTAATGAAGGGCCGTCGTTATAGTGATGGTCTTCACCAAGCTATTGAAGCAAAAGAAGGCTTGAAAATCCAGAATGAAAGCATGACACTTGCTTCCATTACATTCCAGAATTTCTTCCGTATGTATAATAAACTAGCTGGAATGACTGGTACAGCCAAAACAGAAGAAGAAGAATTTAGAAGCATCTATAACATGAATGTAGTTGCAATTCCTACTAATAAACCAGTAGAAAGAAATGATCGACCTGATAAGATTTACAAAACAATTGAAGGTAAGTTTAAATCAGTTGTCGAGGATATAAAAGCTCGTAATCAGGAAGGACAGCCAGTATTGGTTGGTACTGTAGCAGTAGAAACATCTGAAGTAATCTCACAGCTGTTGAAAAAAGCTGGCGTTAAGCACAATGTTTTAAATGCGAAAAATCACTTCCGAGAAGCAGAAATTATTGAACAGGCTGGTCAAAAAGGAGCAGTAACAATTGCAACGAATATGGCTGGACGTGGTACAGATATTAAACTAGGTGAAGGTGTAATAGAGCTTGGTGGCTTGGCGGTAATTGGTACTGAGCGTCATGAATCAAGACGTATTGATAATCAGTTACGTGGTCGTTCAGGACGTCAAGGTGATCCAGGTATGTCTCAATTCTACCTATCCATGGAAGATGAATTGATGCGTCGATTTGGCTCCGATAATCTTCGGAATATGATGGATAAAATGGGAATGGATGATTCACAGCCAATAGAAAATAAATTTTTATCGCGTGCGGTTGAATCAGCTCAAAAACGTGTGGAAGGAAACAACTATGATGCACGTAAAAATGTTCTATCCTATGATGATGTATTAAGGGAACAACGTGAGATAATCTATAAACAACGCTTCGATGTAATTGATTCAGAAGGAAATGAACTACGCGAAATTATTGAAAAAATGATTCATGCTTCATTAGAACGTGTTATTAATACACATACACAGGATGATGATGAAGATAAATGGGACCTTCAAGCGATTGTAGAATATGTTCATGGAAACCTACTAAATCAAGAAGATTTATCTGTGGAAGCATTACGCGGTAAAGAAGCTGATGAAATAGTTGAGCTTATCATGGATAAAGTTCGTTCACGTTATGATGAAAAAGAAGAAGAAATTTCAGAAGAACAAATGCGTGAATTTGAGAAGGTTATTCTTCTTAGAACAGTTGATACAAAATGGATGGACCATATCGACCAAATGGATCAGCTTCGTCAAGGTATTCACTTACGGGCTTACGGCCAAAATGATCCACTTCGTGAATATCAGTTTGAAGGCTTCGCAATGTTTGAAGGCATGGTAGAAAACATTGAAGATGAAGTGGCGCGGTATATTATGAAGGCACAGGTTCGTGATAATCTTAAACGTCAAGCAGTCGTTAAAAATACGCAAGCTGTTTCAGGTGGCGGTGAAGAAAAGAAAAAGACCCGAAAGCCATTTGTGAAAAAAGAAGATGTAGGTAGAAATGATCCATGTCCTTGCGGTAGTGGAAAGAAATATAAAAATTGTCATGGGCAATAACAGATATTGAACTATCTTGAAACACTCCCGGTTAGCTGGGAGTGTTTTCATGAGTTGCTTTCAGAAATTGAACATAATAAATTTAGAGGTGAATTAAATGGAGTTTGCAGAAATTAGAAATGAATTAGATAAGATGAATAACCGTATTGCGGAATTTAGGGGGTCTCTTTGACTTAGACGCAAAGAAGGCGCGGATTCAAGAATTAGAGCATGATATGACAGCACCAGGCTTTTGGGATGATCAAAATGCTGCACAAACAGTTATCAATGAAGCAAATGTGCTAAAAGGCTTTGTTAATTCTTTTGAAGATATTCAAAGTCGACATGAAGATCTAGAAGTAACCTTTGAGCTTGCAAAGGAAGAAAATGATGAAGAATTATTTGCAGAACTTGAATCAGAGCTCACAAGACTTAGAAAAGACATAAATGATTTTGAATTACAAATGCTATTGAGTGAACCTTATGATGCGAATAACGCAATATTGGAATTGCATCCAGGTGCTGGTGGGACGGAATCTCAAGATTGGGCTAGTATGTTATTACGAATGTATCAACGTTTTGCAGAGCAGAATAACTTCTCTGTCGAAACGCTTGATTATCTACCTGGTGAAGAGGCAGGCGTAAAGAGTGTAACACTTTTAATAAAAGGTCATAACGCCTATGGGTATTTAAAGGCTGAAAAAGGTGTGCATCGACTAGTTCGAATTTCACCTTTTGACTCTTCAGGTCGTCGCCATACTTCCTTTGTATCTTGTGATGTAACACCAGAAATGTCTGATGATGTGGATATTGAAATTCGTACTGAGGATATTAAGGTAGATACGTACCGAGCTAGTGGTGCAGGTGGACAGCATATTAATACGACAGATTCTGCCGTTCGGATTACACATATCCCAACCAATACGGTTGTTACCTGTCAAAATGAACGATCTCAGATTAAAAACCGTGAAGCGGCAATGAAGATGTTAAAATCGAAGCTATATCAGCTAGAAATTGAAAAACAGCAGCAGGAATTAGCGGAAATACGGGGAGATCAGAAGGAAATAGGCTGGGGAAGTCAAATTCGTTCGTACGTGTTCCATCCATATTCAATGGTTAAAGACCATCGTACAAATGTAGAAGTAGGTAATACGCAAGCAGTTATGGATGGCGAATTAGGGCAATTTATTGATGCTTACCTACGCTCGCAGCTGTAAATGTGAATGGTTTGTTCAAATTTTATTCCTAAATTTGTCAAAAATTCCAGTGAAGGCCGATAGTGCCTCACTTCTACCCATTTATTGGATAATTTGTGACTAGTATATTTTAATAATATGGTTATACTAGGAAGTGATAGAACTAACTTCATAATGATTGGGGAGCGTTTTAACATGAAAAAATGGTTATTTACAATTCTATTCGGCTCTGCACTAGTACTTGGTGCATGTGGTGGCGAAGATGAAGCAGATGATAATGGCGCAACAAATGATGCAGGAAATACAGATGGTGATGAAACAGTAGCTGCTGCAGAAGAACTATTTGAAGCAAACTGTGCAGCATGCCACGGACAAGATCTATCTGGTCTAGGTGGACCAAACCTACAAAAGGTTGGCTCGGAGTACTCTGCCGATGAAATTAAGGATATTATTCTGAATGGTAAAGGCGGTATGCCAGCGCAGGATAATCGTGTAAATGAAACAGAGGCACAAGAAATTGCTGATTGGTTAGCAGAAAAAAAATAAGCAGTTTTCGGACAATCCCCCTCTCACTATAACCTTTATGGCTAAAACATAGAAGGGATAAAGGAGGGGGCTTGCTTGTTGGCAAGCATTAGTGTTAAACAAGAGGCTGGGACATAACTAGCCAAAAATAAATGAAAAGTGGTTCCAAACATCAAAAAATGATGATTGGAACCATTTTTCGTTGGTTTATTTTCAATATCCATTGGTAAATTAAATGTTTGGGCGGC
>NZ_JBDIML010000007.1:0-118623 GCF_039614845.1 Ornithinibacillus xuwenensis
CGTAAATTATTGTGTGGTTACTTTAATTTTATCAAAAGGTGTCCTTTTTGTGTGCAAAAAAAGTGGTATTCACCGGTTTTGGTGAACACCACTTTTTATTTTACTGGGGTTTTGTCCCAGCCTCTTTGTGTTTGTTAAAATTATTCTTTTTTGTCGAAATCGTTTGTAGTATGATTAACTTATTATCTCAAAAAAATTTAAAAGGAGTGTTACCTATGAAATGCCAAAATTGCGGCCATGAAATGGGAGGCGGAAAATTCTGTACCAATTGTGGTACTCCATTAGAATCCACCCAACCAGCTGTTGAAAACACACAGCCAACGGCAACAGAAGAGACAGCTGCTGCTGAACCTGTAAACGAAACAAAAGTGGTTGAGAATCAACAACAGCCAGCTACACCACAGCAGGAGCAGCCAGCTCAAGTGAAGCAAAATGACTTCGCTGACCAGATTGCACGTGTATTTACAAACTTTGGTCACTTTTTCATGACCTTAATCAAACAACCAAGTGCAGCAAAGAAAGCAAATCACAACGATTTATTCTCTGCGATCATTACAATGGTTGCATTCGGATTGTTCTTTGCAATGAGCATGTTTATTCCAGTTGCAATTATCGCAAATGAAACTAGAATCTTCCCGGAACCGACATTCTTTGCTAATTTTATGGTGCCATTGCTATTATTCTTAATCCTAATTGCAGGTGTTGCTTCCCTTACTTTTGCCGGTACTAAACTTGCTAAGATGGACTATACTTATGCTGATGTTATCGGAAAATTTGGAGCGTATTTACTACCATTTACACTTGTCTATCTTGCTGGAACATTACTATTTGTCGGACAACTACCTACACTTCCAGGTATCCTACTTGGTATTGGGCTGACTGGATTGATGTTTGTAATTCCTGCACTCATTCTATTTGAAAGAAGTGCTACTGGATTTGACCGTATTTATATACTATTAGGACTTTATTTCATCGTTACTTTAGTAGTTGGAATCGTTACACAATCCATTATTGAATCATTAATTGAGGATATGATTGGCAGTCTTCCTTTTTTCCTTAGATAATGAAAAATCCTGCTTTTTTCCAAATGGAATAAAAGCAGGATTTTTTATTATCCAAAAAAGAAATCCAATACATTCATACCGGAGGAACTATGCTTATTATAAAACTCGGAATATCCACAGTTTTTACAGGAAACTACAATAAATTGATTATGCTGTATATCAAACATTTTGGATAAACCCGTTCCTGTCATCGCAACTTCTTTTTTTGCAGCATCCATGCTACCACATTTTATACAACCTTTATGTTCACTCACTCTTATCACTCTCCTTATTAATTATACGAATTAGAACAAGGAAAGTTTCAAACCAAAAAATGTGCACAATCATTACCAATGGAAATGCTGTGCACATAAAGATTAATCACGGTCTAATTGGTTCTCATATTTATTATGGTTCGGAGTAACGCCTGTAAACTTACCATGTTCATCCGCTGCTATAAATTCTTCAATATCCTCTGTACTTCCAACATTCTCATCGCTATTAGGATACATCTCATCATAATTATCTTGATCACCATAAAAATCCGATGCTGTTTCGGACGTACCGTAGCGACTTAGTTCTTGCCATGTATCCTCTGCATCATAGCCAACCTGCTCCTCATCTGTAACTTCATCTGGATTAATATTTGGACTGAACACTTCCTCTTCAACAGTACGTTCACGTTCAAATGTCGTGTTACTAGCATGGTTTACACATCGGTCAGTAGTTGGAATCGCTTGTAATCGTTCAAATGGTATATCCGCACCACATTCCGTGCAAATTCCATACGTACCCTCTTCAATCGCGTGTAGGGCTGAATTAATATCCTCAAGCTCCTTTTCAGCATGCTCATTCAAAGCTATATCTTTCTCACGCTCAAATAACTCCGTTCCCATATCAGCTGGGTGATTATCATAATTAGACAATTCACCCATGGATTCCTTTACTAACTCAAAGGACTTTCCAAAATGATCTTGAACCTGTTCTATTAATTCATGTTGTCTAGCTAATAGTCCTTGCTTACACTGATTCAGTTGTTCGTTCGATACCATGTATTAGCCTCCTTAAGAAAACCAATCATCTATTATTACTCTGAAAAAGGTTGCTAATAATACTATGTGTAAAAGCACTATAATGATTCTTTATTTCCGTTCAAGTAGCATGTCAATATGTGGAATGCCATCCTCTAAATAGGGCTCTGACTGCTGACAAAAGCCTAAGGAACTGTAGAATTCATTTAAATATGTTTGTGCCTGAATCTTAATTTGATTTACATGCCAATTCTTCCATATATAATCAATCGCTTTAAGCATAATCGTCCGCGCATAGCCATTTCCCCGAAAATCTTTTACAACTAATACTCGTCCAATTGATGCTGCCTTTTCATACTTCAATCCTTCTGGAAGCAGTCTTACATTTGCAGCTATCTCATCATTTATTGTTAAATAATAGTGAATGGAAGCTTGATCAAGATCATCCAATTCATGGTAGGGACAATTTTGTTCAACGACAAATACATCTACTCTCGCCTTCAACAAGGCATACATATCTTGCGGTAGTAGCTCATTAAATTTTTTCACATGCCATTCCATCTGTATTCACTCCTATAAAGGGTTTTCTATATGTAGTGTCGAAAAATATTATAAAGTAAATTTGTATAAAGGAGCGCATCATATGCTTACAAAAGAATCAAAAATCGGATTTATTGGTACAGGGGTCATGGGAAGTAGTATGGCTTCCAACCTAATTCAAGCTGGATATCCAGTTGTAGTATTTACGCGTACAAAAGAAAAAGCACAAACCTTAATCAAGCAAGGAGCAACATGGAAGGATTCCGTTGCAGAATTAGCACAGGAGTCAGATGTTATTATAACGATAGTAGGCTATCCAGACGATGTTGAAGAAGTCTACCTAGGTCGAAATGGAATAATTGCAAACGCAAAGCCAGGCTCTTATCTAATTGATATGACTACTTCTAAGCCATCACTTGCAGTTGAAATTTATCTTCAAGCGAAAGAAAAAGGTATGTTTGCGCTTGATGCTCCTGTATCTGGTGGGGACATTGGTGCCCGAAGTGGAAAGCTTGCCATTATGGTCGGAGGCGAGCAAGAAGCATTCGATAACGTCTTACCAATATTTGAAGTAATGGGACAGAATATCATTCTACAAGGGAAGGCTGGTGCAGGCCAGCACACGAAATTAAGCAATCAAATTGCAATTGCAACAAATATGATAGGCGTTTGTGAAGCAATTGTATACGCTAAAAAGGCAGGGCTTGACCCATCACGGGTTCTGGACAGCATTACTACAGGTGCTGCAGGAAGCTTTTCATTATCCAAGCTCGCACCTAGAATGATTCAAGGTGATTTTGCGCCAGGATTCTATGTGAAGCATTTTATTAAAGATATGACGATTGCAATTGAATCCGCTGCAGAATTAGGGCTATCCACTCCAGGACTTTCCCTTTCATTAAAGCTCTATAAGGAGCTCGAAGAAAAAGGGGAAGCTGACAGTGGGACCCAAGCATTAATTAAGCTATTTGATCAAACAAATTAAGCCTCTCTTTTATCAATTTCACGTTGAACAATAAAGGCTAGATCATCGTTCCCAAAAAGCTGTAATACATGCAGTACTGTATGATCAGGAATTTCTTCTGATTCCTTTTTGGGAACGGTTAATTCCATAGCTTCTACTAAAGCCTGATTCTTTAGCTGGTTCGGATAGGCTTCGCTGTACAACTGTTCTGGGTCTAAATCGTTATTAATACACCACTGCCCAAAAATCAAAATCATCATTTTCTCATCCTGTTGATAGCTTTTAATAACTTGTTCTTCCATTGCTTTTCTATCCATATTATTCACCTAATTTCTGATATATAGATACCCACATAAAGGTGAGTGCTTGCTTAAGTGTTATTGGGAGTTGTTGGTAATGCTCCGCTTTGACACCCTCTTTATAGACACCAAATCCATTTAAGGCAACGAAATCCATTTCCTTGGCCAGTTTATCAAATTCCCAGGGCATCATGGAATTACTAATGGTCTTCTCACCATACACTCTCCGATAGCCATTATTTCTTGGTCCAGCAGTAGGTCCAAGAATACCAGTACAAAGGAATCCCCCAGGCTTTAGAACCCTGCGGAGTTCTTTCAATGCTAACGCAGGTATCTCTGTCCATTCTAATACATTAATACATAAAATAGCATCAAAAGAATTGGACTGAAAAGGTAAATTTCCAATATCCGCTTGAAAAAAAGGAATATCGAATAGCCGCTCTTTTGCTTTTGTAATCATCTCTACAGAAAGATCAGCTCCAACCGCTTTATATCCCAATTCGTTTAGCTTATATGTACCATACCCATCTCCACAGCCAACATCTAAAACACGATTTCCTGTTTCGACGAAATCATTAAAAAACGGAATAATATCTTTTCTACTTCCGTGATCCCACATATTTTTACTCCGTTCACTCCAGAACATCGCGCGATTATCCCATTGATTCTTCGCTTCTTTCGACCAATTAAACGTATCCATTTATTCACCTCCAGTTGACATATCACGAAAGTTAATCATATAAAAAGGCTTATCTCAGATGAGATAAGCCCTGTGGTTTACATTATTATAGTTTTGTAACGTTAGCTGCTTGTGGTCCACGGTTACCTTCAACGATTTCAAATTCAACATCTTGACCTTCTTCAAGAGTTTTGAAACCTTCAGTTTGAATAGCTGAGAAGTGTACGAATACGTCGTCTCCGTCTTCACGCTCGATGAAACCGAAACCTTTTTCTGCGTTAAACCATTTTACTTTACCAGTCATTTATATGACCTCCTTATCTCAAATAGCTTGCAAAGTATAATTGAATCATTAATACTTTTACACCTACTCTGATAAAGAGAACGTAAAGTATTACAAACTTCAATTTCCTTTTGCTATTATTAACTTTACCTTTTTGAAGAAAAAAAATCAAGTAAATCAAAACTTTTTAGGAAAAAATCCTCATAACTTTTACAATTATAAAGCTCTAGGCTTGAACAAGGTTTCTACCGATTATGGGGTATTGATTTTTTATTGGAGTTTTGTTAGACTATTCTCTTGCAAGATTATAAAAAGTATCTATCCACTACCAGCATTTATATCTTGCAAATATGAATGAATAGGTGGTAATAAAAATGGAAAAGAAAGATTATCGAGTATTATTGTACTACAAGTATGTAGAGATTGATGATCCTGAAGTCTTTGCTAAAGAGCACTTGCAAAAATGTAAGGAAATGGATTTAAAGGGTAGAATACTCGTAGCCAAAGAAGGCATTAACGGAACTGTTTCCGGCACCATTGAAAGCACGAATAAGTACATGGAAATGATGCATAACGATCCTCGTTTTGCTGACTTAACATTTAAAGTGGATAACCATGATGGTCATGCCTTTAAAAAAATGCATGTGCGACCTCGTAAAGAGTTGGTTACACTTCGTTTGGATGGCGAAGAAAATATTGATCCAAAAGAACTTACTGGTGAATTTTTAAATCCTAAAGAGTGGTATGAAGCGATGCAACGTGATGATGTTGTTATTTTCGATACCCGTAATGACTATGAATATGAGCTCGGACATTTCCGAGGCGCACTTAATCCAGATATTGATAATTTCCGTGATCTACCAGAATGGGTACGTCAAAACAAACATTTGATTGAAGGTAAAAAGATCCTCATGTATTGTACAGGCGGTATTCGTTGTGAGAAATTCACTGGTTGGATGATAAAGGAAGGTTTCGAGGATGTAGCACAATTACACGGTGGTATTGTTACGTATGGGAAAGATCCAGAGGTTCAAGGTGAGCTATGGGACGGACAATGCTATGTATTCGATGAGCGTATCGCTGTTCCGATTAACCAAAAGGAACATGTTGTTGTTGGTAAAGACTACTTCGATGGCAAAGATTGTGAGCGTTACGTTAATTGTGCAAACCCTGAATGTAATAAACAAATACTCTGCTCAGAAGAAAATGAGCATAAATATATGCGTGGATGCACACACGAATGTCGTGTAAGCCCACGAAATCTATATGTTGAAGAGCATAGCCTATCTCCTGAAGAGGTTCAGCATAGATTGGATATTATTGCTGAAGAAGAAAAAGTAGCTCAAAACGCATAAGTTACAAAGACGGCCATTTGATACCTATACATCAAATAGCCGTCTTTTTTATCTATTTATATAGTAAATGGACAACTTTCCTTAATTAACCACAGGTACATTATAGTTTATATTTTTTTATATCTCTGCTATTCTTCTATAAAAAGGGAGGTATTCCGATTGAGTATTTATGAATATTCAGCAGAAACCATTCAAGGAGAGCACAAAAGCATGGAAGCATATAAAGGGAACGTGCTCCTAATTGTGAATACTGCAAGTGAATGCGGATTTTCACCTCAATTCGATGGTCTTCAAGAGCTATATGAGACATATCAACATGATGGATTTGAAGTGTTAGGATTTCCATGCAATCAGTTTGGAAATCAAGATCCAGGTTCAAATGATGAAATTGCAAGCTTTTGCAAGAAGAATTACGGTGTTACCTTTCAAATGTTTCAAAAAATTGATGTAAAAGGCTCTAATGCCCACCCACTGTTTCGCTATCTAACAACTGAAGCGAAGGGGTTTCTAACAAAAGAAATCAAATGGAATTTTACAAAGTTCTTAATCGATCAGGAAGGTAATGTTGTGAAACGGTATGCTCCACAAACTGCCCCAGAAAATATAAAAGCAGATATAGAAAGCTTACTTACAAAAACAAAAACTCGATGAGTATCACCTCATCGAGTTCTTTTGTTACAATACTTTTGCTAGGAAGTCCTCTGCACGCTTTGTTTGAGGATGTAAAAAAAAGGTTTGTGGTTCTCCTTCCTCAATTAACGTTCCATCATCCATAAACAGAATCCGATCTGCCACTTCCTTGGCAAAATTCATTTCATGCGTGACAACGATCATTGTCATTCCGGTATGAGCTAGGTCCTTCATGACATCCAGTACCTCCTTTACCATCTCCGGATCAAGCGCTGAAGTAGGCTCATCAAATAGCATGATCTCAGGATCCATTGCCAATGCTCTTGCAATTGCTACCCGCTGTTTTTGTCCCCCTGACAATCGGTTCGGATAAGAGTCGATTTTATCCGTTAATCCTACCTTAGCGAGAAGTTCGCTCGCTATTTTTTCAGCCAATTCCTTTTTCACTTTTTTTACTTTAATAGGAGCATACATTACATTTTCCAAAACTGTCATATGAGGAAAGAGATGAAAGTGCTGAAATACCATCCCAATATTTTTCCTTATCTCAAGCTTATTTATTTTGGGATTTGTAATCTCTTTATCCTTTACCCAAATATAACCACTTGATGGCTCCTCCAATAAATTCAAACAACGTAAAAAGGTCGATTTCCCAGAACCTGAAGGACCAATTACAGCGACAACTTCTCCTTTATTAATTGTTGTTGTAATGTTCTTTAAGACTGTGTTTTCTCCAAAAACCTTCGTTAACTCCATTGTTTTAATCACTTTGTCGCATCCTCCGTTCAACCCAGCTACCTATATTGGTTAGAATAAAAATCATTAACCAATAAATGACACCTGCAACCAATAATGGTTCAAAATTCCGATATAACTGTGCACCTACAATTTCCGCTCTTCGCATTAAATCCATATAGCCAATGGTAGAGACTAGCGCCGATTCTTTCGTTAGGGTGATAAATTCATTCATTAAAGCTGGCAAAATATTTTTTAGTGCTTGTGGTAGAATGATGTTCAACATCATGGGCCTATAAGGAACTCCTAATGCGTCCGCTGCCTCAACTTGTCCTTTATCTACAGCAAGAATACCTGCACGAATGATTTCCGACACGTATGCTCCAGAATTTAAGCCAAATGCTAGCACAGCGCTTAGAAACACCTCGATATCATAGCCTGTTAACTGTGGGACTGCATAGTGAATGATCATTAATTGCAGAATAAGTGGTGTTCCCCGAAAAATTGATGTATACACATCTGCTGGCCATTTTAATAGTCGTTTATTGCTAATTTTGAAAAGAGCTAACACTGTGCCTAGTACTAACCCTAAGATAATAGATACACTTACAAATTTTAATGTCGCTCCAATTCCTTCTAATATAAAAGGAATAGAAGGCACGATTTGGCTAAAGTCCAAATTCACGCCTTCTCACCTCACCTTCTAGTTGTACAAATTATTCAATTTCTGATAGCCATTCTTCTTTTAATTTCTCCATTGTTCCGTCCTCTTCAAATTTCGCTAAAGCTGCATTTACCTCTTCTACAATCTCGCTATATTTGGGAAATGCAATTGCCATGCCTGGTGAGCTGGTTGTTGGATCATCAAAACCAACAAAGCCTTGCGAGTCAATGTAGCCAGTAGCAACTGTCTTATCCATATAAGCAACATCAATTCGGTTAGAGTTTAATTCTTGAATTAATATACTTGCATCATCTACTTTTTTAACTTCAAACCCATACTCCGCTGCTAGTGCTTCAGCGCCTTCCTCTTGTATCGTTCCAAGTTGAACACCAACAACCTTGCCAGATAAATCTTCTATATCCTTTATTTCATCATCCGGTTTGGAAATAAACATCTCGCCTGAACGATGGTATTCTGTTGAGAAATTAACATTCTTCTGTCTATCCTCTGTTGCACTCATACCAGCTAAGACCATATCCACACGGTTAGCTTGTAATGCTCCAATTAAACCATCAAAGTCCATATCCTCTATTTGTAATTCGTAGCCTAATTCATCTGCAATCGCCTGTGCCAATTCAACATCAAAGCCAATAAAACTCCCATCTGTATCATAGGATTCAAACGGTGGAAAATCCGCCGATGTAGCCATTTTTAGAATCGTTTTATCCTTAGCTGTATCACTTTCTCCTGAGGAGCTTTCCTTTTGTGCACCACAAGCAGCTAGCAAACTAATAAAAAAGAAACATATAAATCCAGTTATGATTGTTTTTTTCATTGTATTCTCTCCCTTATATTCATAAATAAATACTAATATTTATACATTATCTTGCATCATAACACTTGTCGATTTTTGGAGCAGCCCCTCGTATTCTTGCTAATTTCACTTTACGGGAATATGCTCCGACGATTTTTTACTTATTCTGAAACTCTGCTTGGATTGCTTGAAACAAGTAATGATCTGATAATATATCATAGCCCGTATAAGCCAGCGCTAAAGCACCTGCTAGAAGCGCTTCATAACCATCCTTCGTAATCGTTTGATTTGCAAACTCTTTCGTATGAGCAATCAACCCGGGCTTGTTTAATCCTATGTAAGGATGTATCGCGGGAACGACTTGACTAACATTACCCATATCTATTGATCCATAGGAATTCTTAGCTGGATATACCGGTAGTTTACTAGTTTGTTCCAGATTCTTTGTAAATGCGTCAGACAACGTGTTATTCGTAATCATATCATCATAGCTCAATTCATAATTCGTCATTTCCAATGATGCACCTGTCATTAAGGAAGCACCTTCTGCGATATTCTTCACCCGCATCACCACTTCATCCAAATAGGAACGTTGCTTTGCTCGAATATAAAATTGACCTACCGCAAAGTCGGGTACAACATTCGCTGCCTTTCCACCCTCTGAAATAACGCCATGAATTCGGACATCAGATGGTAGGTGTTCACGCAGTGCATTAATCCCATTAAACAGCTGAATGACACTATCTAAGGCATTAATTCCTTTTTCAGGAGAAGCAGCAGCATGAGACGCTTTTCCTGTATATGCAAATTGTATAGCGTCCATTGCCAGGGAATCACCACTAACATAAGACTGATCACTTGGGTGTAGAATCATGGCAACATCAATATCGTCAAATATTCCTTGTTCACACATTGGAACCTTTGCACCATTGGTCTCTTCAGCAGGTGTCCCCAATACGACGACACTTCCACCAATCTCATCGACAATGTTTCGAAGAGCAATACCCGCTCCGGCACTCATCGTTCCAATTAAGTTATGTCCACAGCCATGGCCAACCCCAGGTAAAGCATCATATTCAGCTAAGTAAGCTATTTTCGGACCTGGTTTTTCACTACGATACTCTGCCTTAAAAGCAGTGGGACGATCTACAATTCCTAATTCCACTTTAAATTCATGCTTCTCGAGCAAATGAACCAATAGTTTCATAGATTCAAATTCCTGATCACCTAGCTCAGGATTTTCATATAATTTGTTACAAATCTCCCATAGCTCTTTTTCCACTTCAGTTAACTGTTTTTTTACTAATTCTTTCATGTTTGCATTCACCTTTTATGTATATTTATTAATTCATATGTATATTTATAACAACATTTTTATAAAAATACAATACTTTTTTCATAAAATTTAATAAAAATATTACGCTTAAAAGGATTATTGTGTTACGATAGTCCCGAATTTCATAATAGTATCTACAGGTAGATAGATGAATACAAGTAATCATCATCATTCAAGAAAGGAGGAAGAACGTGCATTTTTTTATTAAGATAGGACTTCACTTAATCAAAATGAGAAACCTTACACTTCTATTCTTCACGGTATTCTTTGTACTGCTTTGTACAATGGTGATTTATTTTATTGAACCGGATACATTTGGTGATTTATTTAATTCATTTTATTTTGTGATGACAACCTTTACCACCGTAGGCTATGGTGACTACTCACCAGTAACACTAGCTGGAAAATTATTTACCATATTTATGTATTTAGTAGGAATTGGTCTTTTAAGTATCGTTATTGGGAAAGTAATTGATGCACTGACAATCTTCAGAAGGAAAAAGGAGGAAGGAAAATTGACGTATAAAAAAGAGAATCACATCATCATTATTGGCTGGAGTACAAAAGCGAAATCTGCAATAGACGAGATACTTAAGTCGAATACCGATATTGAGGTTGTCGTGATTGATACACTTCCTAAATCTCCTGTTGATATTAGTATTGAACGAGTTCATTATATTCAAGGAGAATCCACTGAAGAAACCACCTTCCATAATGCCAATATCGCTAATGCCAAGTCTGTTATTATCTTTGCAGACGATTCCATTCAGGATCTTTCATTACGGGATGCCAAGACATTAACGGTAGCTATTATTGTGGAACGACTTGCACCTTCTGTACATACAACAGTTGAAATATTGATGGAAGAGCATATCTCTAATTTCTCACATGTAAAAGTGGATGAGTTTATTCTATCTCAAGAAACAATTTCTAACTTAGCAGTTCGTGCAGCCATGTATAAAGGAGTTAGCCAAATATACGCACAGTTATTAAGTAGACAGCACGGGGAAGACTTATACCAAATAGAGAAGAAAGCCAATTGGATCACGTATAAAGATGCTTTTGATGACCTGTTAAATCATGGTGCAACATTAATTGCAGACCGAAAGCATTTAGATATTAATAGACGTTTAAACGATCCTATACCAGATGATGCAGAGCTATACGTCATTTGTAATAATGAAACATATCAACATATTAAATAAAAAAACGAGCTTGGGAACATACACCAAGCTCGTTTTTCTGTAACCTTAGTAGGCTTTTGCCCAAAACACCAATTCTTTTGCCTCTTTTCCACAGCATACACAAGTATCGGACACTTTTTCATCTGAATTTGGGATACAACGTGAAGTTGCCGTCGTATCTTCTTTAATTTTCTCTTCACAAGCTAAATCACCACACCACATCGCTTTAATGAATCCACCTTTTTCATCAATCGTTTGTTTGAATTCATCCATATTCGTTGCAACTGTAGTCATTTCATTTCGATGTGAAAGAGCACTTTGATAAAGATTTTGATGAATTTCTTCAAGCAATAAAGGTAATCGGTCGGTTAATTCGCTTAATGCTACAAATTCTTTTTCCCCTGTATCACGACGAACTAGTACGACTTGCTCATTCTCAATATCTTTCGGTCCCATTTCAATTCGAACTGGAATACCTTTCATTTCATATTCATTGAACTTCCAGCCAGGCATCTTATCACTTGCATCAATATCAACTCGAACAATTTCTTTTAGCTTATCTCGAAGCTCATAAGCTTTATCTAATACACCTTCTTTATGCTGCGCAATTGGGACAATCATTGCTTGTGTTGGTGCAATTCGTGGTGGGACCACTAACCCGCGATTATCACCATGAACCATGATTAACGCACCCATAATACGTGTTGATAATCCCCAAGATGTTTGATGTGCAAATTGACTCTTACCATTTTCATCTAAATACGTAATATTAAATGCTTCTGCAAAGCCTGATCCGAAATGATGGGATGTACCAGATTGAAGTGCTTTTCCATCATGCATTAATGCCTCTATCGTTAAGGTGTATTTCGCACCAGCAAATTTCTCTTTATCCGTTTTACGACCACGAATAACTGGAATTGCTAAATAGTTTTCTACTAAATCCGCATATACTTCAAGCATTCTGTCAGTTTCTTTTGAAGCATCTTCATCTGTTGCATGGGCAGTATGACCCTCT
Organism: Ornithinibacillus xuwenensis; assembly: GCF_039614845.1. Classification (NCBI taxonomy): domain Bacteria; kingdom Bacillati; phylum Bacillota; class Bacilli; order Caryophanales; family Bacillaceae; genus Ornithinibacillus; species Ornithinibacillus xuwenensis. The sequence goes on from NZ_JBDIML010000007.1 coordinate 12,573, forward strand.
TGCCAATGGAATTCAGATGAACGTAGGAATGGACGAGTTGTTTTCTCCCAACGAACAACATTTCCCCATTGATTATAAAGCTTCGGAAGGTCACGATAAGAGTGTATGTTTTTTGCATAATAATCACAGAATAACACTTCAGAGGTTGGTCTTACCGCAATTTTTTCTACTAATTCTTCGTCTCCCCCATGGGTTACCCAAGCTACTTCCGGTGCGAACCCTTCTACATGATCCTTTTCCTTTTGAAGAAGGCTTTCCGGAATAAATAAAGGAAATGCAACATTTGAGTGACCAGTTGCCTTAATCATACGATCTAGTTCGTCTTTAATATTCTCCCAAATCGCATATCCATAAGGTTTAATAATCATAGTTCCTCTTACCTGACCATATTCAACTAACTCTGCTTGCTTTACCACATCGGTATACCACTGTGCAAAGTCTTCTTCCATTGCAGTTATTTTTTCCACGAACTGCTTATTTTTTTTGCCCATTAATAGCACCTCTTTATCTAATTTTTTTGAGAACAACAAAAAACCTCCATCCTTAAAAGGGACCGAGGATTGGTGGTACCACCCTTGTTTACAACTTACACCTTACTTGTAAGTAGTACACTTGACTTGATAACGGTCAAGGACCGCGCACATCTTCAAGGTTCAAAACCATCCGAAGGCGAACTCCAAGGCAGGTTCCAATTTACGTCTATGGAAATTCTCACCAACCATTTCCTCTCTGAGTTAGACAGCCTAAATTGTACTAATCCTTATCAACGTTTCCATATTTAAGTTTAAATATATAGTTGGAGCAACGGAAAGTCAAGCAGATTCCTGTATTGCGCAAAATAGCTTGATACGATTCAACCTAGTAGACTATTTCTTAATGTCGTATACATCCATTTCTTCAGCAACTTCAGTCTGAAGCTGATTTAACGTACGATTGTCATGTCTCCTGATGGGCGGTATTTCATTTACAATAAAGCCATGGAGAAATGGTTCACAGCAAGTAATAAAGAAAGAAGACAACAAAGAAAGTGTTATTAACGGAAGATCATATCCAACTAATAAATAACTAATAATAAGAACAAGAATAAAGCTCAATCCAAAATCTGCAATCGTCGCTTTCACATTTCCAGCCATTCTCAGAATTAGTAAGTCACCAATTACATAAGAAACAATAGTAGTCAGAATACTGATCACGGATATTTCAACCAAATTCATATCATGAAACACACCAAAAAAAAGCTAAGATAGTAAAGAATACTGCAAGGAATTTAACCCCTACTATTTTCAAATGGTTCATCATATAACTCTCCTACCTCTTCCTATTAGTAGTCCTATCTTCCCCAAAATTCAAGACATTATTTACACGATAAACTAGGAGATGATGAAACAAATAACTTCAAATGCACGTATATAAAACAGGAGGGATGATATGAGTAGAATCATTTATTTTAACGACAACTTTTTCTCGAGTGGAAGAACCGTTATTTACAATACAGATAAAGAAAAGATTGGGGAACTCGATCTAAAAAGTGCTTTTTCTACAAGTGTGGATATCCTAGATGTTGACGGTAATCTTACGTTAAGGGGCTTTTTTCCGTTTCTTTCAAATAAATGGAGCATAGTGGATGTAAATGAAGTATCAAAGGGGATATTAAAAACTCGTTTCGCTCTTTTCAAAAAGCTGTTTGAATATGTGACCCGGAATGGTGAGGGTTATCTGATAGAATCAGAGGCTTTTTCAAAACAGTTTACCGTCACCGACTCAAACAAACGTTTAATTTGTGAATTCAGGAGAGTTGATGGTTTCTTTCAATCGCCTGCATATCGATTAACAAACTATAGTGATATTGTGCCTGCGATGGAATGGGTTGCTGTAGTGATGGGGGTTCATGCAATTCAAAAGAGGAGAAATAATTCAGCAGCAGCTAATAGTCATTAATAGCTGCTGCCTTCAGATTAAAAAATAATAGTAATCACAAAGAGGATAATCATAACGATTTGAACAAATATTTTCGCAAATGTCCCACTTAAAAAGCCTAGTAACGACCCAATCGAGGCCTTAAAGGCTTCTTGGAAGGTTCTCTTCTGTAGCACTTCAATTACTAGAACAGCAATGAACGGAATAACAATTATTCCAAAAGGTGGAATAATAAACGAGCCAATAATTACTGCGATGGCAGCGCCACGTTCTCCCCACTTGCTACCGCCAAATTTCCTTACAAAATAGCTGTTGGCTAATATATCAGCGACGAATAACACAATCGTGAAGACAATCATAATGGTCCAGAAAATAAAGCCTAGCTCATCACCATTTATCCCAAACTGATATAATAAAAACCCAACCCAAATTAACACTACCGATGGGATAATTGGGTATATAACTCCTACAAAGCTTAGAATGAATAGCGCGACAATAATTACCCAGATTATAATATCTACCATAAGAACCTCCATATACTGCTCTATCTTATTTTATTGTTTCAGAAACATACTCGACAGCTTTCGCTCCTCTTTGCTCATAATACGTTTCACGTTCTCCAAATGTTTCATAATACTTAAGAATGAGAGTAACAAAACAATCATTGTCGGTTCTATTCCAAAATAGTAATAGGTTAATGCTACAAGTATTCCGTACTTCCATCCTAAGAGAATGGTTGTATTGGATGCCTCAGCATTTAACACCTGATTTCTTAATATCTATTTTCTTATATTTTCCAACCAATTGATATCCATGTAGACAACCAAACAGATAACCAATTAACATACTAATAAGGATATACATAGCATCGCCCCATTTTTTAGATGTTACCTATATGCTATTATAAGCGATGGATTCGGCATATATTTATTTGATTAATCGATGGGAATAAAAGGAGATTGGCATGAAAAGATATCGAGGTACCATCATCACTATAATTCTGTTTGGACTAGTGCTATTATTTATTTTTTTATTTATTTACCAATACTTTGGCTACAATAAGTACATCTATTACGGCAAAGATGCACCAATCATAACGGAATTACATCCAATTGTATCTGCAAAAAGTAAGGAGCTTGTTGAAAAAGCTAATCAAAAGAATATCTCAATGGTTATTACAGAGTCTTTTCGCTCAACGGAAAGACAAGACAAGCTCTATGCACAAGGACGAAAAACAGAAGGGAATATTGTTACGCATGCCCAAGGTGGTGAATCCTACCACAATTATGGGTTAGCCATTGATTTTGCTTTAGAGGATGAGGAAGGGAATTATATATGGGATACAGCATATGACGGTAACGGTAATCATATCGCTGACTGGGATGAGATTGTCATTATTGCAAAAGAATTGGGTTTTGAATGGGGTGGTGATTGGAGAAGCTTTAAAGATTACCCTCACCTACAGATGACATTTGGTTTATCCATTAAACAGCTTCAACGAGGACTTCGACCGAAAACAGAAATAGCAGAATAACAACTAGTAACGCTAGACATAATCACAGTTTTCTAGTAAGATAAAAATATCTCGAATTCGAGATATTTTAAAGGAGGCTATATTATGAAATTAAAAGGAATTCATCATGTCTCTGCAATCACAGCAAATGCTAAAAAGAATTATGAATTTTATACAAAGATATTAGGTATGAGACTTGTCAAAAAATCCATAAACCAAGACGACCCTTCGGTTTATCATTTATTTTATGCGGATGAAGTTGGTCATCCCGGCACTGACCTCACCTTTTTTGAAATACCGAATGCTGGCAACACCTATCCTGGTAATCATAGTATCTCCGGTACATCCTTGCGTGTACCGAATGATATATCACTTGACTATTGGATCAATCGTTTTGATAAATTCAAGGTTAGTCATGACGGGATAACAACAGAAAATGGTAGAAAGGTTATCCATTTCCGTGATCATGAAAACCAACGCCTTACCATTGTTTCAGATGAAAATAATCATGGGGTTTCTGGAGGCAAGCCTTGGAAGCACAGTAATGCGTCTCTGACTCATGGCATTATCGGTCTTGGCCCAGTAAAATTAACTGTTCCAGATTCAGAACCAACTATTGCTATTCTTACGGAAGTATTATCATTCAAACAGGTTGGCAGTTACCCTTCCCCAATCGATGGACAAGAAGATATCTTAGTATTTTCTACTGGAGAAGGCGGAACCGGTGCTGAAATTCACCTAGAAACACGAAATGATTTGCCAAGAGAAAAACCTGGTAGAGGAAGTGTTCATCACGTTGCGTTTCGTGTGGATAACGATGAAGAACTAGAGAAATGGCGCGAACGCTTAATGGAGGCACGTTTACCTAATTCGGGTGTCGTTGATCGTTACTACTTTAAGGCGTTATATTTCCGTGAACCAAATCGAATTTTATTCGAGCTATCTACAGATGGCCCAGGCTTTGCTACTGATGAAGACACGGAACACTTAGGTGAATCGCTTGCACTACCACCTTTCTTCGAGGACCAACGAGAGGAAATTGAAGCAAATTTAAAACCACTCGAAACAAAAAGATCGCATTCATAATGCGATCTTTTTGTTTACTCTCCAGGAAATAATATATTATTTTGATGCCTTGCCTTCTCCAGACACTTTGCAACTTGAGCACTGCGCATCATCCATTTCTCAAAACTTGCACGATCGTTCGTCTTAACCATTTCACTAAAAGCCTGTATTTCATAAACCATATCTAGTTCTTCTTGTGGACCTGCTAATTCAGTCACTTCTTTCTGTTTACGAGTTGTTAAGGTCATATTGGTGATAGGAGCAATATGATTGATTGTTAATACCCCATCCTCACCTTGTATTTCAGCAGTGAGCTTAGAATCCGTTATTTTTGAGATTAATATTGTAACGGTAAACTCATCATATCGTAATACTAGTGTTCCGTTACCATCAACTCCATTTGGCAGTAACAATGGAATATAATCGAGATCATTAGGATTGCCAAATAAATCTATCGTCATGCTTAATGGATAAACTCCTAAATCCATTAAAACACCACCTGCAAAATCCTTGGAAAACACATTTGGAATGCTTCCATCCTTAAATTGATCGTATCTCGATGAATACTGTAAATATGGGAATAGTACACTTCGAATCTTACCAACCTCTTTTAGGCTAGCTTGTAGTTTTCGATAGTTGGGAGAATATAAATGACGATATCCCTCAAATACAAATACATTCTTTTCATTTGCTGCTCTATAGATTTCCTGAACTTGAAATTCTGTAAAAGCCATTGGCTTCTCACAAAACACATGCTTATGATGGTCAATGCATTTCATGACATGTTCAAAATGAAGATTATTCGGAGAGGCAATATATATGAAATCGGAATCATCCGCTAACATCTCATCAAGATTTGTGTATCCTTTCACAGCTCCATTTTTAGCTGCAAAGGCCCTTGCTGATTCTTCTCTTCTAGAATAGATCGATAATAACTCTGCCTCTTTAGATTTTTTTGCAGCATTTATAAACATTTCCGTGATCCAGCTAGTTCCAATTACTGAGTACTTCAACATTATTACTCCCTTCTGTCATTCTCGTTGCTTTGATTTTCTTCTTCCTGAGGTGGAAGTGGGTCAATTGTATGTTTATAAGCATATCCTTTCGAGGTTGTCAGAACGGATAATACAAGAACCCCAATCACTATGACAATACCTATTATGATAAACCATATCATATGTATTTCTCCTTTATAGATAACTTTTTAGCTTGTAACTATTTTAACATTCAAAAGTAGTAATGTAAGAAAAAAACAAAATAACTTGTCAAAATATAAGGATTTTGTAGGATTTGCAACAATATACTAGCATCTTTTTGAATACATGAGCTTTTGTAGCTTGAACCGCTTATATAATAGTTAATTTATAATTATCTAAAAATACTGCGTTTGTATCCAATTAATTAAATCGATACCATTTAACTATAACTGTTTACAGGTACAATTTCTTTAAGCGCTTAAGAGATTGAGAGATACATATTATTAGAATTCTAATTGCTACCAAACAGTTTCACAGAAGGTTTAATCATACACAAGATAAATAAGTGTATTGAAAATAATAGGAGGTCTAACAATTTTATGAAGAAGTTATTACTAGCTTCGGTCTTATGCTTAACCATAATTTTAGCTGCTTGTGGGTCTGATGAAACAAGTGGAGATAGTGATGAAGGCAAACTTGCCAAGCTTAAAGAGGAAGGTAAAGTAACCATTGGATTTGCTAACGAAAAGCCTTATGCATATGAAGAAGACGGCGAATTAAAAGGTGCAGCAGTAGATATTGCAAAGGCTGTATTTGCTGAACTGGGCGTTGAGGAAATGGATTCTGAGTTACTAGAATTCGGTCAGTTAATTTCTGGGTTAAATGCAGGGCAATTTGATGTTATAACTGCTGGAATGGCTATAAAGCCTGACCGTTGTGAAAACGTAGCATTTGGTGATCCTGAAATGAAGTATGGGGAAGGACTAGTTGTCCAAAGCGGTAATCCTCTTAGTCTAGAAAGCTATGAAGATATTGCCAACAATCCAGATGCTGTTGTAGCAGTTATGACTGGTGCTACAGAAAACGACTTTCTAGTTGATGCGGGCGTAGATCCCGATCAAATTCTGTCCGTACCAGATATCCCTGCTTCCATCGCAGCGGTACAATCCGGTCGTGCGGATGCAACAACTGGCACAGAGATGACCATTAAAGGCGCTATGGCTTCAGCAAACTCAGATGATTTAGAGTTTGTTGAGACATTTGAGCAACCAGACGTTGAAGGAGTTCCAAGCTATGGTGCAGCTGCTTTCAATCTTGAAGATGAAGAGCTTGTTCAAGCATACAATGAAGTTCTTGCCGAATTAAAAGAAGATGGAACAGTAGCTGAATTATTAGAGAAAAATGGCTTCAGCGCACAAATGAACGTGGTGCCAGATGAAATTACAACTGAAAAAGTATGTAATGGTGAATTATAAGTCAGCTTTTTAGTGGAAACACAAAACAAGACTCCATAGGGTTCACCCCAGTTAGGGGGTCTAACCCTATGGTTTTTTTAAGGAGTGATTACGATTAATGCAGTATTAGAAGTATTTCCCGTACTAATGAAAGGTATTAACATTACCATTACTGTTCTAATTTTATCAGCAATATTTAGCTATCTATTCGCATTTATTGCTGGGCTTTGCCGACTTTCAAATAATCTAATAGTTCGTGGATTAACTGGATTTTATGTAGAAGTTTTCCGTGGAACTTCTTTAATCGTACAACTATTTTGGCTTTATTATGCTATTCCAATGCTGTTTGATTTAAATATCGATAATAGATTATTTGCGGGTGTATTAGCAATTTCATTAAACTATGGAGCATATATGTCTGAAATTGTACGTGGTTCCATTCTAGCAGTTGATAGAGGGCAAACGGAAGCTTCCATTGCCTTAAATCTATCTCGCTTCAAGCGAATGCGACTCATCATTTTTCCACAAGCATTACGAATGATGCTCCCTGAATTTGGAAACTACACAATCCAAATGCTAAAGGCAACATCACTCGTCTCATTAATTGGTATGACCGATATCCTTTATCATGGTAATATCCTAAGAAGTACAGACTTATCGGCCGCACCTACCGTTTATCTACTCTTACTAGTATTCTACTTTATTATGGCTTTACCATTAATCTACCTAACACGAAAAGGTGAGGAAATATCGAAGAGAGGGGTGGCTAACTCATGAATTGGAAATGGGATATGTTCTTTGAAGCCTTCCCTATTATCTTAGAGGGTATTGGTGTTACAATAGGATTAACATTTGCCTGTTATCTTTTTGCATTATTATTTGGATTTGTTTGGACACTATTAAGAAGAATTAAATTTAAACCTGTTAATTGGCTCGTCACCTGGATTATGGAGTTCATTCGTTCTACTCCTCCACTTGTTCAGCTGTTTTTTATTTTTTATGCGTGGCCAATGGTTCCCGGGATCGGCGTAACCTTGTCACCATTTACAAGTGCAATTTTAGGCCTCGGGATACACTTCAGTACCTATATTGGAGAAGTATATCGCTCAGGGATCGAAGGCGTAGAAAAAGGTCAGTGGGAAGCATCAACAGCCTTGAATTTTTCAACAACACAAAAATGGACAAAAATCATTCTCCCACAAGCAATTCCTCCTACTATTCCAATGTTAGGGAACTATTTAATTATCATGTTTAAAGAAGTACCACTTGCTTCTACAATTGGTGTAGTCGGAATCCTAAGCTTGGCGGAGACCTACGGTGCAAATAATTTCCGTTATCTAGAAGCTTATACAATCGTTGCAATTATTTTCTTAGTGCTAAGCTATCCTTCGGCAATTTTAATAAATAAATTAGAAAAGAAAATGAACCGCCGCTTTCATAAAAAAGCAGCGCTTCAAGAAAGTAAAGGAGCGGTAATCTAATGACTGAATCTGTAAAAGAAAAATCACATCAGCATCAAACGAATCATGACACGAAACCAATTGTTGAATACAACAATGTGCATAAGTCCTTTGGTGATGTGAATGTTCTAAATGGGATAAATTTAGATATTATGCCAGGTGAGAAAGTAGCATTGATTGGTCCGAGTGGCTCCGGAAAAACCACCATCATTCGGATGCTTATGACACTTGAACAGCCTACATCTGGAGAGATTATTGTAGATGGTCAGAACCTCTGGCACATGGAGAAGAACGGGAAGCTAGTTCCTGCTAATGAAAAGCATTTACGTGAAGTACGTGGAAATATCGGAATGGTCTTTCAGCATTTCAATTTATTTCCGCATATGACGATTCTACAAAACTGTATGACTGCACCAATTCACGTGCAAAAGGAAGATAAAGAAAGTGCAAAAAAACGTTCTATTGAAATGCTTGAAAAGGTTGGCTTAGGTGATAAAATAGATAACTATCCAAGTCAACTATCTGGTGGTCAAAAGCAACGTGTTGCTATGGCCCGTGCATTAGTTATGCGTCCAAAAATTATGTTATTCGATGAGGTTACTTCTGCACTTGACCCTGAATTAGTAGGAGAAGTGTTAGAAGTGATTCGCGACATAGCAAGGGAAGGCGAAATGGCAATGGTTCTTGTCACACACGAAATGGACTTTGCCCTTGATATCGCTGACCGTGTCATATTCTTAGATAATGGTGTAATTGCCGAACAAGGTAGCCCGACGGAGGTTCTTGAGAAATCAGACAATGAGCGGTTACAGCAATTCCTCCATCGTTTTAGAAATTAATGAAAAGAAGCTGAGCGCATAAACGCTCAGCTTCTTCTAATTTAAATCTTCCCCTATGATTCGAACCTCTCGCTCTAATGACACATCAAACTTTTCCTTTACAGTAGCTTGCACATGTCTTATTAAACGAATATACTCTTCAGCAGTTGCATTATCTTTATTCACAATAAAGCCTGCATGCTTTAGGGATACTTGTGCTCCGCCAATTTGTGTACCTTGCAACCCGCTGTCCTGGATTAACTTCCCAGCAAAATATCCTGGAGGTCGTTTAAACACACTCCCACAAGAAGGGTATTCTAGAGGCTGCTTTGATTCACGTTTGTACGTCAAGTCATCCATAACTGCTTTAATCGCCTCATGATCCCCTACTTTTAATGTAAAGGTACCTTCTAATACAATATAGCCTTTATCAGGTATATTACTTCTTCTGTATTCTAAATCAAGTTCTGAAGCATCTAAAGTTAGCAAATCACCATTTGGATCTATCACGATAGTGCTCTCAAGGACGTCTTTTATTTCCCCACCATAGGCACCTGCATTCATATAAAGTGCACCACCTACAGAACCAGGAATACCACAAGCAAATTCTAATCCCGATAATTTTTGACTTAATGCCTCGCGTGATACATCAATAATCCTTGCACCACTTTGCGCAATTAGTTTATTGCCTTCTCTTCTTATTTCAGTTAATTTATTTAAATTCATGACGATTCCACGAATACCGCCATCTTTTACAATTAAATTTGAGCCGTTTCCAAGTAAGGTAAATGGCATATCTTCCTGATTTGCAAGCTTTATAATCTGTTGTACCTCTTGATATGTTTCTGGTGTAACAAATAGATCAGCCGCTCCACCTAGACGTGTATACGTATGATTCTTTAAAGGTTCATTAACCATCACATTATTCTCAGATGTTATGCTAATCAGTTTTTCATACACATGATGATTTATCACGAAAATCATTCCTTTAGTCAGTTTCCTTATTTCTATTCACCATCTGTTCTATTGTAAGGCATTTTACGTATTCTCGCCACTTATTAAGGAATACGAACTTATTGATGATGATGTATGACAAATAAGCGAGTACTATGTAACTTAGCCCTCCTAAATAGTAGAGTCTGCGGAAAGCATGATTGCATAATATATATATGGGCTTTGTAACTAACTTGTGATTCTCATCGTATTTACCTTATCAAGCTTGCAATTCTTTGAAAGGATGGTTTATTGTCCTCAAAACTAGTAATATACTGAAATCCAACCCTTTGTAACAGATTGTAGGCCGTATTGAACTCATACGCCAATGTGTCCTCCCTATGAGAATCAGATCCTATTGTTATTATTTCTCCCCCTAAAGAATAATACAGTCTTAATATATCCTCACTCGGCATTCCAGTATTTAAGCCATAACGAAAGCCAGAAGTATTTAATTCAATTCCCTTTCCCATCGGAATGATAACCTTAAAGATTTCTGTGATTAGCTCATGAAAATCCCTTGTACTTCCTTGTTTATATCGCTTCACCAAATCAAGATGCCCTAATACAGAAAAGGAATCAAAATTCTTCGTACAGAATAGTAGTTCCTCATAATACTTAGCGTAAGCCTCATTTATAGTTTTATCCTCAAAGAATTTGCCAGAATGCAAATCCTTTCGATCAGATGTATGCATGGAACAAATAATAAAATCAAAGCGATTCTTTCTCATTAATGCTTCATAACGATCAAGTAAATACGGTTCAACTCCAATTTCAATCCCCTTTTTTATGTTGATCCTATTCCCGTACTTGGCTTGCATCTGTCTAATTTGATCATCATATTCTAATAGATTGAACTCAAAAACAATGGATTCATCTGGATAATCATAATCAATATGGTCTGTAAAACAGATTTCAGACAGCCCTATTTCAATTGCTTTCTTTATCGTTCTATCCATTGGTGTTTCACAATCAGCAGAAAAATTACTGTGAACATGGTAATCTAACATATCGTTTACTCCCCCTACGGTTGACAATTCTCATCTTACCTTATAGAATACTATATAACTTTACTTAATTAAAGCAATAAAGCAATAAAGTAGTAAACTATTTAAAGGAGCTTCTTATGGAATCCTATTTAAACCCAAATGTAAACGTTAGAGATTTCAAGTATAAGGAACAATTAATTAATCAATTAAAAAGCCGCATTCATACATATGGCTACGATCAAATTTCAACATCTGTCTTTGAAAATTATGACTTATACACAACGGTTAACGGTACGATCAATCGTGATGAAATGATTAAGGTCATTTCTCCGGATGGAAAAGTCCTAGTGCTTAGACCTGATGTAACGATTCCAATTACTCAGCAGGTAGCTACACAGCTTAATACCTCAAAAGAAACAACACGTTATGGCTATGTACTAGATATCTTTCGTTCATCCTTTCGTCAAACACAAGGATTTGTACGAACACAAGCAGGGGTTGAATTATTTGGCAACGGTCGCCCAGAGGCTGACTCAGAAGTAATTGCTTTAGCGATTCATTGTTTAGTTGACTTAAAGCTTACGAACTTCAAGCTAGAGCTAGGTCACTCGGGAGTAATGAAAGAAATCCTTACCTACCTATCACTTAAAAAGGAACAAGAGGATGAATTCAAGCAATTCATCCAATCCAAGAATTTCTCAGGATTGGAGCACTTTTTAAAGGATCTTCCACTTGAAGACGAGAAAAGAAGAGCGATTCAGACCATATCACTCTTATATGGTAATCCAAATGAAGTACTTGAGAAGGCATTACCACTGTCATTTACGAAAAAAATGACAGAAGAACTTAAGCGATTAAGAACGGTATATGAACAGTTAGATTCATATGGATTTGGTAATCATATCGTTATCGATCTAGGATTAATCAATCATATGGGATATTACTCTGGAATTATCTTTCAGGGATTCATCGAAAACATTGGAAAACCCATATTGTTTGGAGGTCGATATGACCAACTTGCAAATCAATTTACTTCATCTATTCCAGCTGTTGGGTTTGCATTTGATATCGATACACTCTTATCCACTTTACCTATCAATCTCATAGAACCTTCTATAGAAATCGCCATCTACTATGCACACAATAGACAGGTTGAAGCATTTGAGCTTGCGAAAACCCTAAGAGAAATGAATCATCGCACGATAATATCTAACAAATCAAAGGAAACAGATGGGATTTCCATAAAGCTAACGGACATAGGAAATGAGATTTCCTACAAAGCTATCAATTACTGCTTCAACGCAAAGGAAGACGTATCAAGCTTACTTCAAGAAATCATGGAGGGAAGATAATGCATCCAATAACACTTGCATTAGCGAAAGGGCGTACAACTGATAGTACCCTTCGCCTGCTAAATAAAGTCGGCTACTTTTTTGAAGACTTTGATGAGAATAGTAGAAAGCTTGTATTCTTTGATGTAAATCAAGAGATTAAATTACTTTTTGTTAAAGCCGTGGATGTCCCAACCTATGTTGAAAAAGGAGCCGCTGATATTGGTATCGTTGGGAAGGATAATATTTTGGAGTCCGGTGCAGATGTCTATGAAATGCTAGATTTGCATGAAGGGAAATGTAAGTTTGTTGTTGCTGGGAAAAACAGGGAGACATTTGCATTAAAGAATCTTACCGTAGCTTCGAAATATCCTTCTGTTGCGGCTAATTTTTTTCAGAAGCAAGGTATTAATACGGAAACAATTAAGTTGAATGGTTCAGTCGAGTTAGCACCACTTATAGGAATGGCAGATGTCATCGTTGATATTGTCGAGACTGGTAGAACGTTACGTGAAAATGGCCTCGTGATACTAGAAGAGTTAGAGGAGATTAGCACTAGATTAATTACCAATAAAGCGAGCTTTGCCACAAAAACAGAGCAAATTGAGGGTTTTATCCATAAATTACAACAAGTATTGGAGTGATAGAATTGAAGATTATTTCTGCAGAACAATTTAGATTGGAGCGAGCTACTTTCCACACAAATGCAGATGAACCTCACTTTGACAAGTCAGTACTAGAAATAATTGATACTGTTCGTAAAGAGGGTGATTCCGGAATAAGGCAGCTTACCCAACAATTTGATGGTGTTGATGTAGCAGAGCTTACTGTAACAATGGAAGAATTTGCAGTTGCAAGTCAACAGGTTGAACAAGACTTCGTGAAGGCGATTCGCCAAGCTGAAGAAAATATTACCGCCTTTCATAGATGCCAAGTGGAACAATCTTGGTTCACTGAGTCACAACCTGGTATTGTGCTTGGACAAAAGGTTACACCAATCGAAAAGGTTGGAATTTATGTCCCGGGAGGAAAAGCTAGCTATCCATCCACCGTCTTGATGAATGCTATTCCAGCCAAGCTAGCAGGTGTAAAATCAATAAGCATCTCAACTCCACCTGGTCCAGATGGAAGCGTAAGTCCCTATGTCTTAGTAGCTGCATCCATGCTCGGAATTAATCGTATTTATAAAATTGGCGGCGCACAAGCAATTGCTGCACTTGCCTACGGAACGGAAACTGTAGAAAAAGTGGATAAGATTGTCGGCCCTGGCAATGCCTATGTTGCCAGAGCGAAGAAATGGGTATATGGGGATGTTGCAATTGATATGATTGCTGGACCAAGTGAAATCTGTATCGTTGCTGATGAAACTGCAAACCCGAAATTTGTTGCGGCTGACCTGCTATCTCAGGCTGAACACGATGAAGAAGCAAGTACATATTGCATAACAGCAAGCCCAACCATAGCGAAAAATATAGCATTTGAAGTTCAACATCAATTGAAAGAATTCGAACGCAAGGATATCGCACAAGCCTCCATTAGGAATAAGGGCAGAATCATCGTAGTAAAAAACGAACAGGAAGCTTTTGAAATCGTAAATATGATTGCACCTGAACACCTTCAGCTCATGATAAACAATCCGACGGATAAAGTAATGAACATCCATCATGCAGGTGCCATTTTTATCGGTAACTATTCCCCAGAACCATTAGGTGATTATTTTGCAGGGCCAAATCATACTTTACCAACAAATGGAACCGCAAGATTCTCTTCACCACTTGGTGTTTATGATTTTGTGAAGCGTTCTAGCATTATTCACTATTCAAAAAAAGCACTTATGGATGCTTCAGAATCCATCGCCTGTCTAGCAGAAACAGAAGGCTTACACGGTCATGCCAATTCAATCCGAATACGAAAGGAAAATGAATATGCGAAATAGAACGCTAACAAGAACAACCAATGAAACAACTATAGACCTTAGTCTTGAATTAGATGGAAATGGAAATGCAGCTATTGATACTGGTGTCGGATTTCTCGACCATATGTTGACGCTTTTTACCAAGCACGGGCTTTTCAATCTTTCGGTTACTTGTAATGGTGATTTACATGTTGATCAGCATCATACTGTTGAAGATATTGGCATCGTGTTAGGGCAGGCTTTCGCATCCTGTGTCGGGACGAAGGAGGGTATTAATCGTTATGCATCTGTAACGACTCCAATGGATGAATCGCTCTCAACCGTCACCGTGGACATAAGTGGTAGACCATACCTCATCTTCCATGTAGACGGGTTGAAGGAAAAGGTTGGTGACTTCGATACCGAGCTTGTAGCTGAGTTTTTCCAAGCGTTTGTCAATCAAGCTCACATTAACCTACATATCAATCTTGTATATGGCCATAATAGCCATCATATTATTGAATCCATATTTAAAGGCTTTGGCCGAGCATTAGATAAAGCAACCTGTAAAAATCCAAGAATTGAAGGAATCCCTTCTACAAAGGGATCGCTCTAACTTAAACAAAGGAGACCGCAAACAATGATCGCAATTATTGATTATGGTGCTGGAAATATTAAAAGCCTTCAATTTGCTTTAGCAAAACTAAACATGGAAAGCTGTTTAACCAAAGATGAAGCAACTATCCGAAAAAGTGAAGCCATCATCTTACCAGGAGTTGGTTCCTTCCAGGATGCGATGAATGAACTGAATAAAGCGAATCTAGATAACATAATACGATCCGAAGCTCTAAAGGGAAAGCCGCTATTAGGAATCTGTCTTGGTATGCAATTATTCTATGAAACAAGTAATGAGGGAGGAATTACAAATGGCCTAGGTGTTCTCAAAGGGCATATACAACGAATTCCTTCTTCTGTTAAAGTTCCGCATATGGGATGGAACACGCTTCAAGTAAAAATCCCATCTGCTATTATGACGAATTTACCGAATAATCCTTATGTCTATTTTGTGCATTCCTACTATGCAAATCATGTTCACCCAAAAGAGGTAATTTGTAGCAGTACATATGGTGAAGAACTTCCTGTCATTGTTCAAAAAGACAATATTATTGGTATGCAATTTCATCCAGAAAAAAGTGGTGAAATAGGTATACAGCTACTGAAAAACTTCCGGGAGATGATGTTATGATTCTATTTCCAGCAATTGATATATTAGACGGCAAATGTGTTCGATTAGTACAGGGAGATTACAATCAAGAAAAGGTATATAGTGACTCCCCTACCGATATGGCAAAAAGATGGATTTCATTAGGGGCAAGTGCCCTGCACATCGTTGATTTAGACGGTGCAAAGACAGGTAAAGCATTCAATCAGTCCGTTATCCAAGATATTGTTATGCATACATCCATCCCCATTCAGGTTGGTGGTGGAATTCGAACAATGGAGCAAATGGAAGCTTATTTATCGATAGGAGTAAGTAGGATCATTCTCGGTACGGCAGCAATTGACAATCTCCCGCTCATCCAGCGCGCTGTGCGTACGTACGGTAATAAAATCGCCGTTTCGATTGACGCTCGTAATGGTCTTGTAGCCACTGAAGGATGGCGCCAGACTAGTAATATTCACGCGCTAGATCTATTAAAGCAACTAGAACAAATTGGAGTGGAAACGATTATCTATACTGATATTGCAAAAGACGGCATGCTTGAGGGCCCCAATATGAAAGAACTGGAAGCTATCAACCGTGCATCTAGTATTCAAGTAATTGCTTCAGGTGGCATATCCAGCTCATCTGACATCAGAGGACTTAAAGAAATGAATCTCTATGGTGCCATTATTGGAAAAGCCTTATATGATGGGACAATCAATTTCAGAGAAGTAATGGAGGATTAGCCATGTTAGCGAAACGAATCATCCCTTGTCTGGACGTAGATAAAGGGCGTGTCGTCAAGGGGAGGAAATTTCAAAATATCCAAGACGTTTCTGACCCTGTAGAATTAGCTATTCGTTATAACAACGAGGGAGCAGATGAGCTTGTTTTTTATGATATAACTGCCTCCAACGAAAAACGCGACATATTTGTCGATATGGTAGAAAGGGTTGCTGCAGAAATTAGTATCCCATTCATGGTTGGTGGCGGTATTCGAAGTGTTGATGATGTTTATCGTGTACTACATTCAGGTGCTGATAAGGTATCAATCAATAGTGCAGCTATTACCAATCCCAAGCTTATCGAGACAGCAGCAAAGAAATTTGGATCACAATGCATTGTCCTTTCCATTGACGCAAAAGAAGTTTCCCCTAGTAGATGGAATGTATTTCAAAACGGCGGTAGACATGACACCGGCATCGATGCCATTGAGTGGGCAATTATAGGGGAAAAATTAGGCGCTGGCGAGCTTGTTATGAACGCCATTGATGTAGATGGTGTACAAAATGGCTATAATCTCAGTCTGACAAAAGCAATTGCTGAGTCTGTGAATATTCCTATTGTGGCTAGTGGTGGCGCAGGGACAAATGAACATTTTTTATCCGTCCTCAGCAATGATATAGCAGATGCTGCTCTAGCCGCTTCCGTATTTCATTATAATACGATTAGAATTCCTGAGCTCAAGAGCTATTTAACACAACACAATACACCAATAAGGAGTGTCTCATAAATGGAAGGGATTATGAATCAACTAAAATTCCAGGAGAACGGACTAATACCTGCCATTATTCAAGAGCAGACAACTGGAAAAGTCTTAATGTTAGCCTATATGAATGAAGAATCCTTACAAAAAACATTGGAAACAAAAGAAACATGGTTTTACTCCAGAAGTAGAAAAGAACTATGGAATAAAGGAGCAACCTCTGGAAATAAACAAGTTGTAAAGCAAATACAATACGATTGTGATGCTGATAGCCTATTAATTCATGTTGAACCGCAAGGCCCAGCCTGCCACACAGGGGAAGAAACCTGTTTCCATTATCACATTTTCGGAGAGGAAATTTCACAAGTATCGATTATTGAACAAGTTGTATCGACCATTAAAAAACGAAAAAAAGAAGCAACGAAGAATTCTTATACATCCTATTTATTTCGAGAAGGCATTGATAAAGTCCTCAAAAAAGTCGGAGAGGAAACAAGTGAGGTTATCATCGGAGCCAAAAATCAAGATAAGCAAGAAACCATTTGGGAAATTGCGGATTTGACTTACCATCTCCTCGTATTAATGGAAATAATGGATGTATCTCCAGATGATATTAAAAGAGAATTAGTTAAAAGACATCTCTATAAAGCGGTGAAATAAGATGAGTAAATTTTGGAGTTCCATCGTAACTCGGACTGAACCATATATTCCAGGAGAACAAATTAATGATCCAAGCATTATCAAACTGAATACGAATGAAAACCCATATCCCCCTTCTGATTCTGTCGAAAATGCAATTAAAGATGAACTAGGGGGAAATTTAAAACGCTACCCTTCTCCAACTGTTGATAGCTTGCGAGAAACAATAGCAGAAAACTATCATGTAGGGAAAGAATCTATTTTTGTTGGGAATGGATCTGATGAAATATTAGGCTTTTCATTCATGGCTTTTTTTGAGCCTGGAAAAACGATACGCTTTCCCAACATATCCTATAGCTTTTATCCCGTATATGCAAAGCTGTTTAATATCCCTTTTGATGAGGTAAATGTTAATTCAGATTTTTCACTAGACCCATCAGCCTTTTTTGAGTCGGATGGAGGTGTCATTTTCCCGAATCCAAATGCACCAACCGGCATCTTATTATCGTTATCAGCCGTTGAAAGCATTATTGTTCAAAACCGTAATCAAGTAGTAATTATAGATGAGGCGTATATTGATTTCGCTCGTGAAACAGCTGTGCCACTGGTTGCGAAATACCCTAACCTACTTGTCATTCAGACCACTTCAAAATCACGTTCCTTAGCAGGACTTCGAGTTGGTTATGCAATTGGTCATCCAGATTTAATCGAAGGGCTAAATCGAATTAAAAATTCATTTAACTCCTATACCTTAGATCGATTAGCCATTGTAGGAGCAAACGCCGCACTCCTTGACAAAAGCTACTATGAAGCGATAACACGAAAGATAATTCAAACTAGAGAATGGATTTCTAAAGAATTAACACAGCTTGGATTTCACGTATTACCTTCACAAGCAAATTTCGTGTTTGCTTCCCACAAAAAGGTTACTGCCATAAACCTATATACGTTGCTAAAGCAAAATGGAATTTTAGTTAGACATTTTAATCAAGAGCCCATTGATAACTACTTACGCATT
Organism: Ornithinibacillus xuwenensis; assembly: GCF_039614845.1. NCBI lineage: Bacteria > Bacillati > Bacillota > Bacilli > Caryophanales > Bacillaceae > Ornithinibacillus > Ornithinibacillus xuwenensis. Next base: position 31,331 of record NZ_JBDIML010000007.1, read on the forward strand.
ACAATTGGATCAAACACGGAAATGAAACTATTCATGGAAAGACTTAAGCGCATCTTAAGGAAGAATACACATCTTTAGCCTTTCCAGCTACATCTTTAGCTTGTATGATATTTCTTCATACAAAAAGCACATAGCCAATGGGCTATGTGCTCTTATTAGGGATTAAATAAGCTTTTCTATCTCTGCTGCTTCCATCAATTCTTCTACTTTTACTTGAAGCGCTTCTGCTTCACGCTGCTGTACTAATTGCTCTTTGATAATGGACTTTGCTTCTTCGTATTCCATCATCTCTTCATTTTCTTTTTTTAACTGATCATATGCTTCCTTAATGTCATCCTCTGTAACCTCATCAACTTGAACTTTCTCTTGCATATATTTATCAAGCGTGAACGTAAATCGAATTTGTTCCTTTAAGGATTCCTCAGTTAATTTATATTGCTCTAAATAGGCAGTAAATGAATCTTCATTTTCAGATTTAAGGGTGTCAAATTCATTCTGAACTTCCTCTTCTGTTACATCAATACCTTGTCGTGCAGCCTCTTGTTTAATGAGCTCTTGTGCAGTAATTTCATTCAACGTTATTTCCTTAATATTCTCTTTATCTTCAATGTCTTGTCCAAATTGATACACACGCATTTTAGTTTGCAAATACACCGTATTATATTGTGCACCTTTTACTTCCGTGTCATTTATTCGGATAACAACTTTATCATCGTCTACTTTTTCATCCTCTTCCAGCGTTATCTCTTTTGCTGCTTTTTCTTCTTCATTTGTCTTTTCATCATCGTCTCCACATGCTGCTAATATCAAAAACAAACCCATTATCATAACTATGCTAAGTAATTTCTTCATTTCATTACCTCATTTCTAAGCGTTGTATTACTATTCAATCACACTTAACACCCGTAAAGCAAGGTTAAGCACATGATAGCAATTATTGAATAAACACTGTCCCACCAACGATTCACCAAGCTAATAACAACTACATTACAATTACACTCGAATTTTACTAATTCATTCCACATTTACAAAAGGGTAATCCATATACTAACTCTATCTAAGACCGACATGTTGTTCAAATACTCGAAGTAGTAATCTGTTTTCGCCTAACCATGAATCCCTTTACAAACCAATCATAGAAGACATTCCAGATGAGTGAACAATTTCGGTATCATCTCTATGAAATATCCTTCAAACAATAAAACCTATAATAAAAAGAGCTTACTAACCATATTAGCAAGCCCACCAATTCATATTATTCGTTTACTTCACAGCCTTCATCGGTACAATAGGAAGTTTTATTTCCTTTGGGATCAAGAGATGTTAGCGTCGGCTGTTTGTTTTCTTCTTCCCATACCTTTTCCAATACTTCCACAAATACCTCTTTGGGTTGCGCACCTGAAACAGCATATTTCTCATTAAATACAAAGAAAGGTACTCCTTGAACACCAATTTGTCTTGCGAGCTCTTCATCTGCCCGTACGCGACTTGCATATCGATCCGTGGCTAAAAGATCGGATACTTCTTCCTCATCAAGTCCAGTCTCCACTGCTAACCTGGTTAAGGTGGCATGCTCACTAATTAATGCTGAGTCAGTAAAATATGCATGCAGTAGTTTCTCTGTCAACTCTTTACCCAGAGCTTTTGTTTCTGCGTATTTCGCAACTCGATGAGCGTCAAATGTATTGGTATGCTGCATTGTATCAAAATTATACGTCAAACCTACAGTTGCAGCTTGCTTGCTAACACTTTCATTCATTTGTTTTGCATAATCTACAGAGATTCCTTTTCTTTCCGCAAGGTACTCATGAATAGTTTGATTGGGTTTTGCTTCAGAACCAGGGTCCAATTGATAGCTTTTATATTCAACTTTTACGTTGTCCTTCTGTTTAAATTCACTTAATGCCAGCTCAAGCCTTCGCTTACCAATATAACAAAATGGACAAACAAAGTCGGACCATACTTCGATTTTCATGTCGTGCACCTCTCTTTTCATACAAGTATTTTAGCACACCAGACATTTTTATCGATAATTTTGTGCTTCATACAATCGTTACATTATATATATTTTCCGTAGTCTGGAACAGCTATTTCCTCGAAATTTTCTACAAGGTGCGCAAGCCCATTTTTAAAATCCTTCCCTTCTAAATACATACCATGTCCCGGGATTACTCGGCTCGGTTGAAGTCGTTGTAATTCTACAACAGAATTTTTGGCAGCAATCCAATCCGTTGTTAAGTATCTAGGAGGTCCGTTTACTTCGGCTTTTTGCAGCAATACCTTATAGAAAGAATCCTGCCTTACCGTTATAAAGGCATCACCAGAAATTAACAAACCATCCTTTTCTCGATAAAACGAAACATGGCCAGGACTATGACCAGGGGTATGAATCCATTTCCATTCATTTAGTCCTGGAATTTGAAAATCATGTGGCAAAGCTTTTAAGTGAAAACCAATATCGATTGGCTCATTCGGATAAATAGCAGAGATTTTCGCAAGCATTCCACCCTCAACCGTTGTATCAGGTTCAGGATAACTTTTTTCACCTGTTAAATACGGAAACTCTGCTTCATGTGCGTATACCGGGACATCCCATTTTCTTAATAACGCAACTAATCCTCCTACATGATCAAAGTGTCCATGTGTCAAAATGATAGCTTCCGGCTTTGCACCCTCCCCAAATCGTTCTTCTGCAGCACTTACAATCTCAGGTGCAGATTTGGGCATACCCGCATCAACCAAAAACCATTTCTTCGAATTCGGTTCACCGATAAATATAATATTGACAATTTGGTCCGTATAATAGTAGACATCCTCTGCTATCGCTTGCCCCATTTTACTTTGAAGAGAAGTCATCGGAATAAATTTCATGTCACTACCTTCATGTATCTGTTTATCCATCTTCACCACTCCTTTTATCTCTATTATTGGAATGATGGTAATAAATTATTGATATACAATAAAAAAACAAGGCAAATCGCAATTCACATGCGATTAGCCCTGTTCATCTAACAAAGACCTACCCATAATGGTAACCCTATTTGTATTTTTTAATTCTGATAAATTTTTAACTCCGATACCAAACATCGTAATTTTCAATTCAAATTCTATTTGTTCCATTACCGCTAGAACAGCTTCAACAGAATCTGTTGCTGCTTGCAGTAATGTTCTTGCAAAACCTATTACATCCGCACCTATTGTGATAGCCTTTGCTGCATCTAGCCCTGTTTTCATACCACCACTTGCCACTAACGGTATTTCTTCTAACTCACTTCTCACGGATACGATGCAATCCTTCGTTGGAATTCCCCAGCTATTAAAAGCCTCCGCTGCCGCCTTCCTTAAAGGATCTTTCGAACGCAATTTTTCCACCTGACTCCATGAGGTTCCACCTGCACCGGCAACATCGATAAAGGATATCCCTGCATCATATAGCTGCTTGGCAACCTTTCCATCAATCCCAAATCCTACTTCCTTCACGCCAACTGGTACAGATAGCACGTTACAGACTTCTTCAATTTTCGGAAGTAAGCTGTCGAAGTTTAAATCTCCTTCATCTTGGATAACTTCCTGTAATGAATTTAAATGCAGATATAGGGCATCTGCTTCCGTTAAATCCACAATTCTTTGCGCTGCATCTGATCCGTAGCCATAGTTTAATTGTACAGCTCCTAGATTTGCTATTAGTGGAACAGTTGGTGCCTGTTTACGGATTAAGAAGGATTCTTGGTGCTTATCACTTTCCAGTAATGCCCTCGTAGAACCAAGCGCAATAGCCCAGCCTCTTTCTTCCGCCGCTATAGCAAGGTTCTGATTAATTTCAGTTGCTAGCTCTGACCCACCTGTCATGGAGCTAACTAGGAATGGAGCTTGAAGTGGTCTATTAAGAAAACGAGTCGTGATATCGATAGACGAAAAATCTATTTCAGGTAATGCATTATGTATAAAGGAAATCCCTTCAAGTCCCGTTGATTTATTGACACCTTCTACTTGATCGGTTAAGCATAAGCGAATATGTTCCGTCTTGCGTTTATTAATCCCTTGTTCAGCCATGTCCACACTTCCTATCCACTTTATCTCTATCCCTAGTTTACTTGTTTCATACCGCGAATGGAAGTAAAGTGATAATAAAAGGAGCATGCAACATAAAACCGCTGCATGCTCCACAAAATCCACTAGAATAACTATTCTTCTTTCTTCGGAAAAATGGTGTAACTAAAACTTATGACAAAGTCAATCACTAGTACGAGTGACCAAATTCTAAGCGTTCCTAGTAGCGCTTCTGTTTGACTCGAGTTATTAATGAAAAGAATAATTCCAAGTAATATAGCAGCCCCTATAATCCATGCAAGTAAATGACGATACCAGCCTAATCGCTCTACTTTCGCATATTCCCTTCCATACTTTTTCTTCTTTGGTGGTTTTTCTCCTCCAGCAAATCGAAAAGCGAATTGCTTATCCGCCCAACTGATCATCTGATGTCCAAACGCAACACTAACTCCTATATAGACAGCTGCAATTCCATGAACGGTGGAAGCAACTGCACCATTATGCAAATCAATGACCGTGGCAATAAGTAGCACTAAATCAACAATAGGTGTGCATATAAGTAATACATTACTTAGCTTCTTTCGCTTCCATATATATCGTGACACAAGACCCGCAAGAACAAACACCCAAAAGCCTATCTCACAGGCTATGATTAACCAGCCTATCACTAATCTCATCCCCCTTAATAGTACGACTGTATTATAAATGTACCAAACTTATTATAGTAGCACAACTGTGTTATAATAAAACTATGCCAAAAATCGTAAATCACAAAGAACGAAAAATAAAAATAGCAGAGTCTACTTGGAATGTTATTGTTCGTGAAGGCCTTGAAAATGCTTCTGTACGTAAAATTGCATTGGAAGCTGGTCTTTCAGTTGGATCTCTACGCCATTACTTTCCGTCCCAATCGGATTTATTCTTATTTTCAATGGAGCTTGTATCCGACAGGGTGCAAAAACGAATTGAAAACACCGAATACAACGGTCAACCAATCGAGATAATTCAACAGGCTCTAAGCGAAGTTCTTCCAATTGATGAGGAAAGATCAATAGAAATGGAGGTTTGGTTAATTTTTTCTGCAAAAACGCTCGTTGACCAAAAATTAGAAGAGCTGAGCCAAAAGGTGTTTATCCAAATGAAAACCGGCATTGAACGTGTCATCCATTCCATGGAACAGCTACAACTATTAAGAAGTACGATTAATAAGGAAATGGAAGTATTACGTTTACATGCGTTAATTGATGGGTTAGCAATGCATCACATCCTTTACCCAAAGGTATTAACAAAAGAAGAGATGGTTCATACACTTACCTATCACCTCCAATCACTCTGTGTGGAAGATACTTGAAAGGAGTAATGCCAATTGAAAGAGCAAGCCAAGGAATTTGCTACGAAAGCGCATGCCGGTCAGAAACGAAAAAACTCTGATGACGACTATATTACACATCCGATTCGTGTAGCCAACCGACTTGAGAAGGAAGGTTTTTCAGAAGAACTGATTTGTGCAGGATACTTACATGATGTTGTGGAAGATACCATCTATGAAATAGAAGATATTGAGAGGGAATTTGGAACAAAGGTTGCTATGTTAGTTGCTGCCCATACAGAAGATAAATCAAAGTCATGGAAAGAAAGAAAGAAAACAACATACAATCCAAATTATGAAAGATGCTGATAAAGAAGTAAAATATCTAATTATTGCCGATAAGCTAGATAACCTAATAGGATTAGAGAAGGATTTAAAAGCACAAGGTAATCGTATATGGAAAAACTTCAATGCTGGAGTTGACATGCAAAAATGGTACAATGAATCGTTAGTAGCCAATATGTACAAAGGTTTGAAAAGTCACGAGATACCAGCATACTTTTCGGAATATGAACAATTAGTTCTCCGTGTATTTCAATAAACGCTTTTTCCATAGGACAAAAGTATGAATATTCTTCCAGCTTATACAAATATATCTAATTATTATATATAATATATCGGAAATCTATTTTATGGAGGCATCGTCTATGGAAAATGAAAATAATAGTAATTTAGCAATGGAAAAGAAAGTAATAAGCAATGAACAACAACCTAATTACTTTCATTACATTATTCAAAGCATAAAGGATCCAAATACAATCCTATCCCATGATTTTAAAGGGTACCATCAGTTTGGCCTCATCAATATGATTATATTTTTAGGATTGATTTTACTAAGCTCTTTTATCGGTTTACTTGATTATTTAGATGCACTAGAATGGTTTGGCTTTGGCGATTACTTTAACTATCTTGGTCGTACACTTTCCTTTGCAATCGCTATTGTAATCGTAATCCCAGTTTTTGTGAAGGTAGCTGCATCTAATGGCAGCAAATTTCATATGAACTACTTTTTAGAAAAATTTGGAGCTTTCTTTATCCTACCTAGTATTTTACTGCTCGTATCCCTGCCGTTAGAAGCACTTGGAATAACTGTTAGTTCTTGGTTCAGCTCACTTGCAACTACTTTCTTATATATTGGCGTGTTTATGACTTCGTATTTATATGTTTCACGGAACAACATGAAAACAGCATTTATTTTTGTTGCTGGCTTCTATTTTGTATACAGATTGTTATTAATGATTTTATAAGGGGAAACGAAAGCAGCACACCGTTCATGAACGGTGTGCTGCTCTTCCTATTTATACTTATAATGTTTCTTTTGATGTTTACTTATTTTTTTCCACTTACTTTTTTCTTCTAGCTTGGCCTTCATATCTTGCTTTCGCCTTTCAAATGCTAGCTCTCTTTGTAGTTTACGATAGCTTTGGAATCTTTCTTCTGATAGTTCTCCTTCAGCTAGTGCTTCTTGCACGCGACAGCCGGGCTCAGTGGAATGCTTACAATCAGAAAATCGGCATCCATCCTCTAGCTGCTCAATATCCTGAAAAGTCGCTTCCATTGCAGACTCGCCTTCCCAAAGCTGTAATTCCCGCATACCTGGTGTATCAATTAACATCGCACCGGTTGGTAATAAAAACATTTCTCGATGAGTTGTCGTATGACGTCCTTTACTGTCATCTTCACGAATTGACTTTGTTTCTTGAACCTCTCGTTCAAATAAAGCATTGATAAGTGTTGACTTGCCAACACCAGAAGAGCCTAGTAAGGCACCTGTTTTAAATGCAGGTAAATAGGTAAGTAGTTCATCTATGCCTTCTCTCGTAATACTACTAATTGCAACCACCGGAATCCCAATGGCAACCTCATGAACACTAGCAATTGCCTCTTCTATGACTTCAGTTGAAGCCTCATCTTTTTTGGTTAGAACGACAACAGGGGTCGCACCACTTTCATAAGCAAGCAGAACATACCGTTCAATTCTTCGCAGATTCAAATCATGATTTAGCGAATTGACAATGAAAACAATATCAATATTTGCGGCTACAATTTGTGCCTCTGTTTTATTACCTGCTGCTTGTCTTGTAAATTGACTTTTTCTAGGTAGTATACCGTTAATAATCGCTTTCTTTTCATCAACTAGCTTCTGAACTTCTACCCAGTCGCCAACCGCGGGGAAATCCAAAGAACTCTGAGCGTTATTGATAAATTTCCCACTCAAGGTTGCCAGATATTCTAACTCTCCATCCGATATGCGATAGATACCTTTTTGTACCGTAAGAACACGTGCTACTGATTCTTCATTAATAGTGCTATCTGTTTTCCATCCAAGACTTTCTAAGTTATTCAATTAATTTCCTCCTATTTTTTGTGGAGGAAACGTATCTTATGCCGAACGTTCCTCCATTTTAATCCTTGTATTTTGATTTCCTGCTCTTTTTTTCATTTCAGTCATCATACATCACTCCTTTAAAATGGATGAACCATATTATATTTCTTTTCTAGTCTACTACATTTTTCACAAAAAGCTACTATGTTATTTGTAATTTTCTCCATTTTTTAATAAAAGTAACAAGAAATGAAGGAACTTTTACGCTAACACGCATTTATTGTACAAAAAAAGATGCGAGTGTGTAGACACTGCGCATCTTTAACTACCTTACCTTACATTCATATCATTTGGATCTGGACCATTTCGTTTATTTTGATTTAATGCTTCAATTTTCTTTATATCTTCTGCACTCAATTTAAAATCAAACAGATTAAAGTTTTCTTCGATACGAGATGGTGTTACCGATTTCGGTATCACAATATTGTCGTATTGTAAATGCCAGCGAAGAATAACTTGTGCTGGTGTTTTATCGTGAGCTGCAGCAATCTCTTGAATCACTTCGTTATTTAATACTTCTCCACCATTCATTAATGGGCTCCATGCTTCCAGATAAATATTATGCTGATTACAGAAAGCCTTTAATTCTACTTGTTGTAAAAGTGGATGACATTCTACTTGGTTTAATACCGGCACAATTTCACATTCGTCAATTAATCGTTGCAAATGTTCAATATGGAAATTACAAACACCAATTGCCTTTACTTTTCCATCATGATAAAGCTTCTCAAGCGCTTTATATGTTTCCACATATTGGTCAAATTCAGGAGTTGGCCAGTGAACTAGATACAAATCTACATAATCAAGACCTAGCTTTTCAAGGCTCGTATCAAATGCTTTTAACGTGTTTTCATAGCCTTGATCACTATTCCACACTTTCGTTGTAATAAATAGTTCTTCTCTCGGCAAACCAGAAGCAGCAATTGCTCGACCGACACCTTCTTCATTACCATAAATCATAGCAGTATCAATGGAACGATATCCCACCTCAAGTGCTTCCTTTACAGCCTTTTCCGCTTCATCATCTGGTACCTTCCAAACACCAAAACCAAGCTTTGGCATTTCTAAGCCATTATTTAACGTAACGTATTCCATATTTTCACTCCTTCTATGTAGAATATTCTACATTTTACCATATTCATTTCGAGAGAAAAAATATCCTGCCCAATTCCCAAGACTTAAATGAGAAAGCTAGTAGGTTTTTTTCAAAGAATGTCGAATTGATACTGTAGTAGCTTTCAAATTTAATGTAGGTGACTGTGATGACCAACGAAAAAATGAAAAGTATTATTCAAGCCATTAATTACATGAAAGAACACTTAGATGAAGAGATAACCTCAGAAGCTCTGGCAAAACATGTAGGATACAACCCTCATCATTTTAGTAGAGTATTTAAAGATGTAACAGGGGTCTCTCCTCGCCATTATTTATCTGCATTACGAATTGAGGCTGGTAAACAAACCTTGGTCAATCCAACTAATTCCATCCTAAAAACATTACTAGGAATAGGTTTTAGAAGCATTGGTACATTTAGCTCTAAATTTAAACAGTTTGTTGGTCTATCACCAAGGCAATTTCAAAAAAGCATCGATTCTTTACACCAATATGTAAATGCGTATGACTTCACAAGAGAGTTACAGCCGTTAGAGATTATCGCACCTTCTATTACTTGCCAGGTTATAGCTCCTAAAGCATTTAAAGGAATCATTTTTATTGGGTTATTTCCAAGGCCTATACCTGACCAAAACCCTATTATTGGTCATGCACTAACGCATCAAAAGACAAGCTGTACCTTTTCCAATGTTCCGCTTGGCACGTATTATGTGCTCGCTTGTGCCTTGCCAAGAAGCCTAAACCCGAAAAGTTATGTTGACTTATCAAGCTCATTAAGAGGAAAAGCAGATTACCCAATCCATGTAAAACAAGATACAACCGCTTATATGGACGTGATATTAAGAGATCCATTGCCCTATGACCCACCAATCCTAATCAATTTACCAAAACTACTATTCGATACGGAAAAACGCAAACAAGAAGAAAATTAAGGCGATATTATTTGCTACAGTATATTTATTCATTGCTAGGAGGGAATATCATGTTAAATCAAGTATGTGTGCTAACGATTAAAGTAAAGGATATGGAGGAAGGAGTCGATTTCTACACGAATATATTAGACTTTAAGGTTGCACAAAGATATGGAGACACCATTATTCGCTTAGAGCATAATGGTGTACCTCTCATTCTTGAAAAAACAGCTAAACAAGATACTACTACTTCTACTAAGGTATTACTTGGGATTCAATCACAAAATATTCAGGGGGATTTTCAAAGGCTTCAAGAAAAAGGTGTATCTATTCTATCCAGCAAGCCTTTGCCATGTCCGCCAGGGTTTTACTTCGTAATTGAAGATTATTCTGGGAATCAACTTGAAATTGTTGAATACGTTGACCAAGAAATGGAGGAATAATAATGAAAGCTAGCGAGCTATTATCTGAAATTGACGCGTTAGAGCAAGAATTAGCAGAAAAGAAGAATAGATTAATGACGTTACGCAAATCAGTCCCTAGAAATGAGGTGAACAACTACGTATTTAGAGACGCTTCCAATAACGAAGTAAGTTTACAAGAATTGTTCGGGGATAAAAATGAACTCATCGTTATACAAAACATGGGAATGTCGTGTTCTTATTGTACGATGTGGGCTGATGGCTTCAATGGTGTGTACCATCACATTATTGAAAAAGCAGCATTTGTGGTTGCGACTCCTGATAGTCCAGCTATACAGGATGCATTTGCAGCAGAACGAAGATGGCAATTCCCAATGATATCTACCAATGGAACAACCTTTAAAGAAGATTTAGGCTTTGAGAGGAATGGTAATCAACATCCCGGTGTCTCGACATTCCAACGTGATGAAGAAGGAAGAATGTATCATGTTGCGAATGCACCTTTTGGTCCAGGTGATGATTTCTGTTCCGTCTGGTACCTGTTTGATCTTCTTCCATCGGGTTCAAAGGGATTTCATCCAAAAAGAGAGATGACAAAGAACTCCGAATATCAGTTAACCAACAACATTGCCGTACAAGTCAAAAACAAACAAGAAGCGGTTCACTTCTATACCAATATCCTAGGCATGAAACAAGTACAGGAAAATACACAAGAAACCAAGCTACTATTTGGTGGTCATCATTTTTATGTGGAAGAAGGCAATGACCTTAATGTGTTCTTTGAGTTTGCTACCAAAGACGTCGAGAAATCGAGGCTGGAATTGTTAGATAACGGCTGTACAATTACGAAACAATTCAGTGAAAAGAGCATGATGATACAAGACCCGTATGGTTTGAACTTTCATCTATTTGAGAAAGCTTAGCGGCTACTATGCCTCCATCCTATCGAACCCTTATTTCTTGATTTTATTGAATATTCATTATATCGTTATCCTACTATTAGAATTTAGAATATTAGGGGGATATCCATGACCAAGCAATTAATAGAAGCATCTGTAGTTGAATTACAGGAAGCAATGGATCGAGGAAAGGTCTCAGCTAAGAAACTTACCATGCTTTTCTTAGAGCAAATAGCAAAATACAATCATGACGGTCCGATGCTTAACGCAGTGATTGAAGTTAACCCAGATGCCTTATTCATCGCAGAAGCATTAGATTTAGAACGAAAAGAAATAGGCTCTCGAGGTCCCTTACATGGTATCCCTGTTCTCATAAAAGATAATATCGATACAAATGATAAAATGCATACTTCAGCTGGTTCCATTGCACTTGCTAATAACATTGCTCATGAAGATGCTTTTATAGTGAAGCAGTTAAGGAATGCCGGAGCTATCATTCTCGGGAAGGCAAATTTAACTGAATGGGCTAACTTCATGACTGCCGGAATGCCCAATGGCTATAGCTCAAGAGGCGGACAGGTTCTTAATCCATATGGTCCCGGAAACTTCGATGTAGGAGGCTCTAGCTCTGGGCCAGGTTCTGCTATTGCGGCTAACTTCGCTACGCTTGGTATTGGCACTGAGACTAGTGGCTCTATACTTAGTCCTGCAAGCAGTAATTCTCTAGTTGGAATTAAGCCTACCGTCGGCTTAATTAGTCGTACTGGTATTATTCCAATTTCAAGTAGCCAAGATACAGCTGGTCCCATGACAAGGAGTGTTTCAGATGCTGCAATACTACTCGGAGCACTTACAGCGAAAGACCCAGAAGATCCGGCAACGGAAACTAATCCAAAACGGATTCAGGATTACACACCATTTCTTACAATAAATGGCCTGAATAACAAACGAATTGGTATCTCACGCGAATATTTGGAAGGCTTACCCGACAATGAACTTCGTTTAGTTGAACAAGCTTTAGAGGATATGGAAAGATTGGGGGCAGTAATCATTGATCCTGTAGAATTACCTACAAAACTTCCAAATCCGACTGTCTTGTTTCATGAATTTAAAAACGGTGTTAATGCCTATCTAAAGAATGCAAATCCGAGCTTACCGGTTCACACATTACTAGAAGTGATCCAGTTTAATCAAATGCATGCAGCAACTGCTTTAAAATATGGTCAGAAACTGCTGTTAGAATCTGAATCCAAAAGCGGAACCCTAACGGAAACCGAATATCTACTGGATCGCCTACAAGATATCAGAATCTCTCAAACCGAAGGCATTGATAAAGCATTTAGCACCCATCAATTAGATGCACTGTTATTCGTTAATAATTATGGTGCAGGGATAGCTGCAAAAGCAGGCTATCCCTCCATTACCATTCCTGCTGGATACACAGAGGAAGGAAAGCCAGTTGGGATTACCCTCACTGGATTAGCTTATTCAGAACCTGAACTGATTGAGCTAGCTTTTGCTTATGAACAAGCTACAAAGCATCGCAAAGCACCGGTGTTAGATTAATTAATATAAATGAGCCTGGGACACAATGTTCCAGGCTCTATCCATTTAATGTTGATATGAATTTAAGGTTTCCTCAATCCCTCTTCGATAACTTGTTTTCGGTAGTTCTCCAATTATCGTTTCATACTTATTTCCATCCAACACAACAGGATCTTCATTTAAGTAGTACATTTCTAGCGCTTCCTTCATCTGCTTTTGAAATAGCCCAATAAACCAAAGCATCGCTTTCGTAACAGTTATAAAAGACTTCTTTGTACCAACTATTTCGTCTACTAAGTCATTAATTTCTTCACCAGAAATCAAATCATATCCAGGAATATTCCAAGATTGAAAGTATGCATCCTCGCGCATCGAAAGCTCCACGATTGCTTTAGCACCATCAGGGGTATATATATACTCTCTTTTTATCTGTTGATTTCCAACAAAGCTTGCTCTCTTCTTTGTGACTAATTGACGTAAGGTATAGTTCATATAAGTATTTTCCGCATATGGTCCATAAAAATCAGGGAAATGTGCAATAAGAAAAGGAACTTCTGAATTTTTTACTAGCTGTTCCACCTCCAGCCTAATCTTTCCTTTCTTCGTATGTGGTGCCTTCGGATATCCTTCCCTGATTTTTTCACCATTTCCTCTTCCATAAGAATAGATATTCTCGACAATCGCTAGTTTAGCAGATGTCTCTTTTGCAACATTCAATATTTGTTCATTCATGTGCAATAACTTCTCCGACCATTCGTGATACGGAAGATTAATAGCATGAAAAATCACATCTACATGCTGCGCTGCCTCATAAACATCCTTTTTTTGAAAGACATCCCCTGAACGCACCTCAACAAACTCATCTCCCCCAAACATTTTATGAAGTCTTTCTAGGTTTCTAGCAAATGCAACCACGTGAATGTTACGACTGGATAATTCCTTTACAATAGCGTATCCCATGCCTCCTGATGCTCCTAATACCAATGCACGTTTCATTTCCATCCCTCCCTTATTAACCAGTGGTCAATTATAACCAAAAAAATAAAGAATAGACATTTCTTTATTTTTTTGTCCATAATAGCAGCAGTTCAGCGTGATGCTCAGCAGCTTGCCTAACTTCTTCAAACCCTACAACATGACCAATATAATGCGTTACAAACCCATGTAGTGCCATAAATATGGACCAGATATCACGAATCGAAAGCCTTTTTTCACTTAATTCACTGATATGTGAGGCAAATGTTTGATAGGTTTTCATAGGGCCTTCGTTCATAAAATTACGGACCTCTTTATCCTTGACGAGAAACATAATTTCATAGTGACTTTGATGGGTTAGCCCAAACTCTATATATCCAATAAAGATATGTTTTAGCTTTGTTGTATTCGGTAAATCTGCATCCATCATTTCTTCTAGCTTTTGGTCTAGCATGGAGAAATGAGACTCCACTAAAGCAAAAAATAATTCAGCCTTATTTGTAAAATGGTAGTAGATTGCGCCATGACTATAACCTAGCTTAGCTGCTATTTGCCTCATCGAAACATGCTGATAACCTTTTTCAACAAACAAGTCTCGTGCTGCGCTCATAATAATTTCACGTGATAATTCCTTATCCACTGCTTTTCTAGCCGACATCAGACATCCCTCTTTATTAACCACTGTTCAATTACTAGCATACGACTATTCTTTTCAAAAGTAAACTACTACGCAGCAATCTGTATAAAAAAAAGACTGCTTTTCTATTTAAAAGCAGCCTCAGCTTATTCATCATTCCAAACAATTTCACCGCATTTTTCTTCATGATCAACCGTTACATCGAAATTATGTTTTTCATAAAAATGCTGTAAGCGATCAACATGATCAAAGTCTCGCTTAACAAGGTCTCCAGTAATATACTGTACATTTTCTTCTCTTGCAATTTCCTTTAAATGCTGCATTAATACCGTACCATAGCCCTTATTTTCTTCACCCTTAATCGCAGAAATGTGAATGGTATTATCATCCTTCATTTCGGCTTGAAGAGCAGAATTCCAATTCCCGCGAAATGTTCGTTTACAGCTATGCAGCATAATCTGCCAGCTCTCTTCTTCACGATCTGCATATACCACAACCCACTCTTCATTTGGGGTTTGATCAATACTAATAACCTCTGATTTTTTTGCAATTTCTTTTATATTATTTTGCATCCGGTAAAGTTGAATTTCTAATGTATCTAGCTCTTGTTTTAACTCCTCTTTATTCTTTTCTTCCTGTAAGAATACTGATTTGGTCATTGTTCCACCTCCATACATTTCTGAAAAGAAGCATACAGTTTGCTATTTTACTAGAAAACTAGCTTCTCTTTCAAGTGTTAGAAAATTCGGTTTCAAATAATTTCAAATAATACTTTAAAATTTGAAAAAACTGCCGATATATAAAAGAAAACGTTTTTTTCAGACAATTGGGGGATACATATGAAAAAGAAAAAGATAAAAGTACCGAAAGTTAAAAAAGAGAAAAAACAGAAGGTAGCAAAGTCTAAACCCGTTAAAACAACCAAGAAATCCAAGAACTTACAATCATTATTAGACTTCCAAAATGTAAAGCTAAGTCGTAAATATCTATATGTGTTCTTAGTGACTGCTGTTCTCTTTTTACTCGCAGGAACCATTGTCTTCTTACAGATGAGTAAGGGACAAAAAGATGTTGAAGCTATGGATCAATATAGTGCTCGTGTTAATGATATGTCAGAAATGGCTTCCATTATCCAAGTAAAAGACGTTCAAATTGCTGATTACCTGCTATCAGGAAAAAGCCGGTATGTAGATGCATTTGAAGAGCATAAAGCTGAATTAGATGGGCTTATTGCTAAAGTTGAACCTTCCATGGAAACAGAAGAACAAAAAGAGATTTTCAGCAAGATTATGGAGAACGATACAAAAATTAATGATATGTTCTACGGAGAAATAAGTGATGCTGTTAAGAATCAGCAAACATACATGGCTGCGTCTATTCGTAACCGTTCATCCGAGCTTCGTGGACAAACTGTCGATCTTGTAAGTCAACTGATGGATATTGTAAAACAAGATCAACAAGGAGTTGTTTCTAGTTCAAAATCAAGTATGCAAGCCGGTATCATAACGCTTGTAATTGCTACGGTTGTTGCCATTACGCTTGGTATTGCGCTACTACTTCTAGTAAGTAAACGTATTGCAGGAAACCTACAAAAAGTTGTCAACATGACAAACGAAGTAGCAAATGGAAACTTACTTGCAGATTCAGTTGATTATAATGGAAAAGATGAAATTGGGCAGCTTGCGAGCGCAGTTAATCTCATGAAGGATAATATTCAATCTATTCTATACAAGGTTGCATCTGCAGCAAATACACTGACCACCCGAAGTGAAGAATTAACGCAATCAGCTGTTGAGGTTCGTGAAGGGAATGAACAAATTGCCTCCACAATGGAAGAGTTGTCTTCAGGTTCAGAGAACCAAGCACATAGTGCTTCGAACTTAGCAGAAAGAATGAATGATTTTATCAAAATTGTTCGTACTTCTGAAGAAAATGGCGTTGAGATAGCAGGAACTTCTGAAAATGTTCTTTCCTTAACAAACGAAGGAAGAGAACTCATGAAAACATCTGTTGTACAAATGAAGCAAATTGATAGCATCGTCTCAGAAGCTGTTGAGAAAGTCCAAGGTTTAGATAAACAATCGACTCAAATTTCAAAACTTGTTCTCGTTATTAAGGATATTGCAGACCAAACAAATCTACTCTCATTAAATGCAGCAATTGAGGCAGCAAGAGCTGGTGAGCATGGAAAAGGATTTGCAGTAGTAGCAGACGAAGTTAGAAAGCTATCGGAACAGGTTGCTTCATCTGTCGGTGAAATTACAACAATTGTTACCAATATTCAAAGTGAAACTGGCCATGTAGTCAAATCATTACATAGTGGTTACACAGAAGTTAAGGAAGGAACAGCACAAATCGAGGAAACTGGTAAAAACTTTGCTTCCATTCATGGTTCTGTAACAGACATGGCATCTAAAATCACGACGATTTCTTCTAAATTAAGAGAAATTGCAAATAGTAGTAATGACATGAATAACTTAATTGAAGATATTGCAGCTGTATCTGAGGAATCAGCCGCAGGAGTTGAGCAGGCTTCTGCTTCCGCACAGCAAACCTCTAGCTCCATGGAGGAAGTATCTAGTAGTGCTGAAGAGTTAGAAAAACTAGCAGAACAACTAAACACGGAACTAAAGGTATTTAAATTATAAATAAGATAATAGAAAGAGCTACTTTCCAAATGGTGAAAGTAGCTCTTTCTTATTTTTCATGATAGCGGAAGCAATCGACCGTATGATCCATTACCATACCAGTAGCCTGCATAAACGCATAGCATATTGTTGGTCCAACAAAATTAAATCCTCGTTTTTTTAAATCCTTGCTCATTGCTTGTGATTCTTTCGTCACAGCAGGCACTTCATCGATAGAATTCCAGCTATTCATCATTGGCCTAGCACCAACGAAACGCCAAATATATTCCTGAAAGCTACCGAATTCCTCTTGTATTTTCAAAAAGGATTTTGCATTAGCAACTACCGAGCGGATTTTTCTTTCATTTCGGATAATCCCCTCATTTTTAACTAGCGATTGTATTTTTTCTTCATCATAATGTTGGATAATAGTTGGATCAAAATTATCAAAAGCCTTCCGGTAGCCTTCCCGTCTTCGTAGAATTGTAATCCAGCTTAGCCCCGCTTGGGCTCCTTCCAAAATTAGCATTTCAAAGAGCTTACCATCGTCATAAACTGGTTTGCCCCATTCATAATCATGATAATCGATATAAAGCTGATCATTTTCTGGTACCCAACCACATCTTCTTTTGGTCATTCATTTTCATCCTTTGTTTCTACTTTATTGTCATCATAGGATATCCAATCACTGAAGCTACCTGGGTAAAGCTTTATCTGTTGATAGCCAGCCATTTTTAAACCGATAATATTTGGACAGGCCGATACACCTGAACCACAGGATACAATTATTTCAGCATTTTTATCTAGCTTGCCGAAATGCTGCTCTAGTTCTTCGCTTGTTTTCCAGCTTCCATCCTCATGTAATACATCCATCCAAAAATAGTTTTTCGCACCTGGGATATGTCCGGCCTTTTTATACAGAGGCTCTGTTTTTCCAAGATACCTTTCAGGACTTCTAGAATCGATTAATATTGCCGTTTTATCCTTTATATTATCTCGTATTCTTTGCATATCAACAACTTCTTGATAACGTTGGTTTGGCTTAAACGTTTTCGGTTTATAATTTGGCATAGCTGCCGTAACTGAATTGCCCGCTTTGCCCCAAGCCTCATATCCACCATCAAGAATATACACATTGTCATGCCCCATATAATGAAGCAGCCACCAAAACCTTGAACTAAACATATCATTTGCCTGATCATAAACGACTACAGTAGTAGTCTGATCGATCCCTGCATCACCGAGTTTATTTGCGAGAATAGTCATATCTGGTAATGGATGATTTCCACCATGCTTGCCTACATCATCATTAGATAGATCCTTTTCTAGGTCAAAATATACTGCACCAGGGATATGTGCTTTTTCATATGCTCTCTTTCCTGCTTCCTTATCCTGTAATTGATATCGGACGTCAACCACGACAACATTGTCCGAACTGTGTGTGATTATTTCGTTTGCTTTCTCTACACTTATTAAATAGGACATAACAAATCCTCCTACTAAATACTTTATATTAATAATTCGCCAAAGAGAATAGAATCCCTTTTTACACTTGTATTAAATCCTGTTAGAAACCACAAAAAATCTTGCGGGAGAACACACCATTGAAGTTTTCATTTATTTCGAGTTACGATATAATTAAGTTCAGAATAAATAATTACTTGTAAGGAGAGAGGTAAAGTTGAAAGAAGATATCATTAAACGATTTACGACGTATGTAAAGGTAGATACACAATCCAATGAGGAAAGTGACTCAACACCTTCTACACCTGGACAGCTTGAGCTAGCGAATATACTTGTTGACGAATTAAACGATATCGGTATGGAAGATGTCACAATTGATGAAAATGGCTATGTTATGGCAACTTTACCTTCCAATACAGATAAAGATGTTCCAACCATTGGGTTTCTTGCGCATGTCGACACAGCTACAGACTTTACAGGTAAAAATGTAAACCCACAAATCGTAGAGAACTTTGATGGAAAAGACCTTGTTTTACATGAAGAACTAAATGTCGTGTTATCAGCAAAGGAATTTCCTGAGCTACCAAGCTATAAAGGACATACATTAATTACAACAGATGGAACCACTTTACTTGGTGCTGATAACAAAGCTGGAGTTGCAGAAATTATGACAGCGATGGACTACTTAATCAAGCATCCTGAAATCAAGCATGGGAAAATCCGTGTAGCTTTTACACCGGATGAAGAAATCGGTCGTGGACCACATAAATTTGATGTAGAACGTTTTGATGCTGATTTTGCCTATACGATCGATGGTGGACCATTAGGAGAACTACAGTACGAAAGCTTTAATGCAGCAGCTGCAAAAGTAACTTTTAAAGGAAACAGTGTTCATCCTGGAACCGCTAAAAACAAAATGGTCAACTCAGGAAAAATGGCCGCAGCGTTTGTAAATAAATTCCCAGATCAAGAATCTCCTGAGCATACAGAAGGGTACGAGGGCTTCTACCATCTTATTTCCATTACTGGCGATGTAGAGAAAACTCGTGTTTACTATATCATTCGTGACTTTGACCGCGATAGCTTTGAAAACCGTAAAGCTACCATTGAAAAATACGTTCAAGAAATGAAGGATCAATTTGGTGAAGCTAGTGTTGTATTAGAAATGAAGGATCAATACTATAACATGCGCGAAAAGATTGAACCTGTTATGGAAATTGTTGATGTAGCGAAGCAAGCAATGCGAAACCTAAACATTGAACCAGTCATCGAACCAGTTCGTGGTGGAACAGACGGTTCCCAATTATCTTATATGGGCTTACCAACACCAAACATCTTTACTGGTGGAGAGAACTTCCATGGGAAATTCGAATATATTTCTGTTGATAACATGGAAAAAGCTACAAATGTTATTATTGAAATCAGTAAATTATTTGCAACAAAATAACAAGAAAGAGTCAGGTTCCTTGAACCTGACTCTTTACTTGAATGAACATCGAAAGCACAAATCCAATTACTAATAATAGGGATAAAATAAAAAATGTACTCCTATAGCTGCCGATACTTAATAGCCAAATTGCAATGATGGGACCAAGCATAGCCCCAATAAATAATATGAACGCATAGAAAGCATTCGCAAGTGCCCTTCGTTCTCCACCGAGCTCACCAATTACCATCATTATCGCTGGAAATATCATCGATATTCCCATCACATAAATAATACTCATCAATACAAGAAACACAATATGGCTACCAATTCCAAGTAGAAATAGGCCGAGGACTGCCATTCCTAATCCAATTCTAAGTGTAAGAAGTAGGCCAATCCTTTGAACAATTCGACCTGTTAAAGGCGAAATAACCATTCCAATTATACCAAGCGCTCTAATTCCTAAAATAGCTTCACCAGACAAATTATAGGGTTCCCCACTAAGATAGCTACCTAGCAATGTATACATTCCCATAAAGGTTAATAGAAGCATGATGGTTATGGAGTAGGTTAACAAGAAATTCCGCTGTTTAAGGATTAACTTACTATGATAGAGATAAAACCGCACCCCTTTCTTACCCTGTTCCCTTGCCGTATTAGGTAATAGAAAGATGACCGCAACGAACGTGATACAATACATCCCCCCCAAAAATAGAAATACCATTTCCCAATTGGCCCACTGATAGATTAAATCAGCAATTACCTGCCCGAAAATCCCCGACGTCACATATCCAAAGCTAATAAATCCTATTGTTGTAACTAGCTTTTGTTTTGGAAATATTTCAAATGCATACGCCAAGGCAGAAGGAGCAAAGGTAGCCGCGACAAACCCTTGTAACCCACGAAGGGCTATGAGACTGCCAAAGCTACTTACCATCCCAATCCATATCGTTACAAGTGTTAGGGAGAATAAACCTAAGAGAATAATTTGTTTTCTTCCAATCCGATCAGCTAGCGGACCAAAAAGCAAAAATCCTACTGCATAAAAAAAAGAAAACGAGCTGCTAGTCCAAGCAGACATCGTTTTCGATACTTGAAATGTATCCTCAAACACACCAAAGAGCGGTGTTGTAACATATGCACCCGAAACAACAATTAACGCACACCAAAACAACATAAACGTGATAACACCGTAACGGAATCGTTTCGTTGCATTTGGTACTGCTACTGTTTCCATCATCTTCCCCCACTCCCTCAAGAACATCTTCTATAAAGATATGAGGATTTTGGTGAAGTTGTGCCTACGCCAAAATTACTTCTTCCATTGCTTTGATTATGCTATATGCACCATCGCTTTTATTCGAAGCAATTACGATCGTTGTACCATTTGGATATACCGCTCCATGGAAGCTAACACCTGGATCATAGCCCATCACATGATATTTCGAAATTGTCTCTTCTGGTTTGTCTATCCAAACACCGTAACCATAATACTTCCCAGGACTACTTTGCATATGTGGTGTTCGTAGTAATTCCAATGTTTCCTTTGTTACTATCTGATTTCCAAATAGCGCATTCCAGAAGTTTGTCATATCCTTTACCGTTACGAAAGCACCGCCATCTGCGCCACCCTTTATCGGAATCGAATACATATTGGTTCTCCAGCTTCCTGTCTGCTCATCATCCAAGTAGCCAAACGCTGTATTTGTCGGCAATTGATCTAACGAAAAATATCCGGAGCCTTCCATCCCGACCTTCGCGAATACCTTTGTTTCAATAAAGTCTGTAAAATTCATTCCAGTAATATTTTCGATGATTAACCCTAATACAATATAACCAGCGTTATTATAATGAAATTTTTCACCTGGTTGAAATAGCATTTCTCGGTTCTGGAACATCGGAAGAAAATCATGCAAATTCTGTATCCGATACATCGGCAGTTCTTCCCAAAGCTCTTCAAAATCACCCATTACAGATTCATCAAAATAATCCGGAATACCCGAACTATGTGTTAATAAATGATGAATGGTAATCTCCTCTGAAAAATTCGGAAAGGAAATTTCTAAACAATCGTTCAGCTTGGTTTGAAATGTAAGCTTTCCTTCATCGACAAGCATCCCAATCCCAACAGCTGTAAAGAGCTTACAGCCAGAGGCAATTCCAAATCTCGTATCCGGGGTATTTTTTAACTGCTCTGAACGATTGGAGTAGCCAAATGCACATTCTAAAATAGGTTCTCCATTAGATTGAATGTGAACAGCTCCAGAAAAACCGACCTGATCTACAACCTGTGTTATGTGTTGTTCTAGTATTTCTTTCATCATTGCTTCTTCCCTTCTTGAAAAAAGCACAATTAATCCCTGCGTCTATTATTGTAGCATAAGTTAATTAACTATTTTCATACTTCTAACTATTCTATTGAGAGAATCGCACAAATTACCTATTTTTCATAGTTTCCAAGAAATTGTCAGCAGTTCGTAGTATAATAGAATTGTTCGTGTTAGATTTCCGAAAGGGAGAGAAGCTACTATGTTTAACAACAAGACGATATACAGCATTTTAATCGGTAGTATGTTAATGTTTCTAACAGCTTGTAATATAACCAATCAGGATGATGATGCTATTAATCAGTCCAATCCTACTGATACAGACTCTCAGACGGAAGGGAATTCACAGCCTGATGAAGATATAAATACAGAGGAAGAACAGCCCGAAGTTGATGAAGCGGAGGAGCTAGCTCTACCTACCATAGCATTACAAAAAGGTGACTCCGGTGAAGAAGTAAAGCTTCTCCAAAAGGCTCTAGTTCAAATTGGATATCCTATCACGGAATCCGATAGCTATAATCAAGAGCTCGTATGGGCCATCACAGATGTTCAACTGCAAAATGAGGAGCTCTATGTAACGGGAATTTATGATGAAGCTACAAGGGGTTTCCTGGAGAAGGCTCTAGCAGAGACAATTACGATTAGCCCTGGTGAGGGATTGACCTATCAAGAGAACCAATCACTTGATGAGGAAACCGTCGAAATCGGTAATCCATATGAGGTGCTTGCATTAATTAATAAGAGCCACGCCTTACCCGAAGACTATGTACCTAGTGATCTCGTAGTTCCAGATGTCCGTTTTCCATTCGTAGATGATAAACCCAAAAAGCAAATGCGCGAGGTTGCAGCAATTGCACTAGAGGAAATGTTTGCGGCATCAGATCTAGAAAGCCTTGATTTATTCGCTCAATCTGGCTACCGCTCCTACGAAAGACAAAATGGACTATTTGCTCAGTATGCAAGTACCTATGGGGAAGAACAAGCTAATACATTTAGTGCGAAGCCTGGCGAAAGTGAGCATCAGTCTGGACTAACAATGGATGTAACCAGCTCTCATGTTAACTATTCTTTAGTAGTTGAATTTGGTGAAACAGAGGAAGGGATTTGGCTTGCAGAGCATGCTGCGGAGTACGGGTTTATTATCCGCTATCCAAAAGGTAAAGAGGATATTACTGGCTACCAATATGAGCCTTGGCACTTACGCTATGTTGGCGTTACTGCAGCAAAGGAAATAATGGACCGAGGGATTACTTTAGAAGAGTATTTAGATGAAAGAATTACACAATAGCAACAGAGCCAGAAGCTTTTAATCTGGCTCTTTTTTTTATGCTGGATTTAAGATTCTATCTAAGAATTGCTTCGTTCTCATTTCTTTTGGGTGTTTTAGTACCTCTTCAGGTGAGCCTTGCTCTACAATATAGCCTCCATCCATAAAAAGAACGTAGTCCGATACCTCACTTGCAAATTGAATCTCATGTGTCACAATAACCATTGTCCAATTTTCTTTTGCTAAATCCTTGATTACACGTAATACTTCACCAATCAGTTCTGGATCCAGTGCAGATGTTGGCTCATCAAATAGCATAAGCTCTGGCTCCATCGCTAACGCTCTTGCAATTCCTACTCGTTGCTGTTGCCCCCCTGATAGCTGATGTGGATAAAGATTCATTCTATCCGCTAAACCAACCTTTATTAATAGTTCCTTCGCCAGATCTAGTACGACCGCCTTATCTCGTTTTTGGACAATTGTAGGTCCTTCGGTCACATTTTCTAGTGCTGTTTTATGGGGAAATAAATTATAAGATTGAAATACCATTCCGGATTTTTTCCTTAATTCTAATAGCTCCTTCTTGGAGATAGAATTGGCAAAGTCTAGCGTTAGTCCATCATGAAATGCAAACAACCCCTTGTTAGGCTGCTCCAGAGCATTTAAACACCTCAAAAAAGTGGTTTTACCTGAACCAGAAGGTCCGATTACGGAAAGAACACTCCCCTTTTCCATATCAACATTTATATCTTTAAGCACTTCATTTTCTCCAAAGGATTTTGCTAATCCTTTTACAGATAAAAACATTTGCCATTCCCCTTTCTATTTGGCAATAAAACGATCATAGCGTTTTTCTAAGGAATTTTGAAAAATAGATAGAATAAAACAAATAGCCCAATAAATTAGCCCAGCCTCGGTATATAACAATAGAAAGTCAAAGGTTCTAGCTGCAATTTCCTGTGCTTGTCGGAATAACTCTGCAACGAGTATTAAAGAGGCCAACGAAGTATCTTTCACCAAGCTAATAAAGCTATTCGAAAGTGGCGGAATAGACACTCTTGTTGCTTGTGGAAGAATAATTCTTCGTAAAGCTAACGTTTTCGTCATCCCTATCGTATAAGCTGCCTCCCATTGACCCTTTGCTATTGATAGAATAGCTGCTCGAACAATCTCTGATGCATAGGCACCCACGTTTAGAGTGAAAGCAATAATTGCACTCGGAAAAGGATCTATTGTAATACCAATTGATGGGAGCCCAAAAAATATAATAAAGAGTTGAACTAACAGAGGTGTACCCCGGATTGCCGAGACGTAGACCACAGCAGGAATTCGTATTAGCTTAGACTTGGATATCCGCATCATAGCAGTAAGCAAAGCAACGATTAGTCCAAGAATGAATGAAATAATAGTTAAAGGAATAGTGTATTGAATTGCACCTAATAGCATTGGGAGGAGAGAATTTAAAAACAATTCCCATGCTCCCATATTTTGATAAGAAATTGTAGCATATATCATACTATTTAGATGATACATCTTCACCAAACCACTCATCGGAAATCTCTGCTAAGGTACCGTCTTCCTTCATTGCTGTCAATTGTTCGTTAATCGCATCAATTAATTCCTTATTTCCTTTATTGAGTGCAAATGCCATTTCAGATACTTCGTCAGATTGGGCAACAATTTTAACCTGCTCTTCACCTTGCTGCTTCATGTATTCTAATACAGCTAACTTATCATTTACCGTAACATCCGCACGTCCTTGTTTTAGTAACTCAATTGCTTGGGCTAGTCCTTCAATCCCAATTAATGTAGCACCATTTTCTTCTGCAATAGCTGCATAGTTACTCGTTAAGGACTGTGCAGAGGTCTTACCATCTAAATCTTCAAAAGAGGTAATAGCCTGATTGTCTTGTGGGACAACTACTACCGCTGAGGAATATGTATAAGGGGTGGAGAAGTCATAGCTCGCAAGACGTTCCTCATTAATCCCAACCTGATTGGCGATAAGGTCAAAGCGTTCCGAATTTAAACCAGCAAACATGGAATCCCATTGTGTTTCCATGAATTCAACATCTAAATCCAGGCGACGAGCAACCTCTCGAATTACTTCCACATCATAGCCCGTTAAATCTCCTTCTTCATTGTGAAATGTATATGGCGCATAGGTTCCTTCCGTACCAACAGTCAAGACACCATCTTCTTTTAGTTTTGTCGTTGCTCCCTGTTCTCCATTCTCTTCTCCATTATTACCATTATTACCATTCTCATCATTTGCTCCACATGCAGCTAGAATAAACAATAGGGCGAAAGCAAGGATTCCTAATCTCCATTTCTTCATGTTGTTAACCCCCAATGGTTTGTTTGCAGTTTAGTATTTACGTTTTTTCAAAAACTAACACAAAAAAGCGTTAAACGAAATTTCGTTTAACGCCTAAAAACATCAATTATTTATTCTGCTTCAGCTACACGCTTTACTCGTTCTACAAATTGGACTACAACCTTATCACTGCCTGCAAGCTTCAATATTAGCTTCACAAACCACTTCAACGGTTTATTAGTCGTTGTATAACAGAAGTAAGTCTTATTATCTGCCAGTCTTTTCAATTCATAGGTAGCCGTAATTTCAAACATATTTGCTAACGTAAATCCTACTTTCATTTTTTTATACTCCGGTTCATTTTCATAGATGAGAGTTTCTACCTCGTATTCCTGTACGCGTTTTCCCTCACGATATTTCTGGCGATAGATGGTACCTACACCTTCATCCGTCTCTTTAACTAGTTGATTTTCTACCACATTGGGCATTATTTTTTGCATATCCGCTAGTGATCCTTCAAAATACTTCCAGACCTGATCAATTGGTGCATTAATTTCCGTATCCTTTGTCCATTCACGCATCGAAAAACTACCCCTTTGTACTTATTATTTCTCTCATTCTACCATAATGCCCTATTCTAGAACGATGTCTTTTTAGAAAGGCTTTAGTATCATGAGTGAAATAATTACCAGAAAGATAGCCGTTTCAATTCTTTCCACAAAAAATAACTTTTTAGCTAATCGGTTGTATTCCGGTGGAATCTCCTCACCTGTTGCTGTATTTAATAGTTCCTTAATTGGTTTTGATTTTGGCTTAAGCAAGAGAGGACCAAAGGCGAGTGCAACTAAAAATAACACGAAACTGATCACATACCAGCCTTGCTTAAAAAGAAAGGTATGCATCGCTCCCATTGCTAGTCCAGTTAATAACAGCAATGTTCCACCAATCATCGTCAATCGGTGCAAATGATTTCGAATAACATAAGCATGCCTTAACTCCGTAAGATTTGTCGCATGTGATACAATCCCAGTCATCACTAATCCCGGACCCATTCCAATTATTGCAGAAAATATATGAATGAAAACTAATACACTGTACAAAGACATTGTATACCTCCAATTCTATTATCGTTACCTCTATCATACACCTAAACAATACTTCATATTGTTAACTAAATCACACTGTATTTCTTTTGGCTTTCGTGAATTCGCTTCAACTTGGCAAAAATATTAGTCAGCTTGTTGCTTTTCCATTTCAAATCATATACTATGTTAATTGAAAATGATTATCAATCGCAAAGTACGTTACAATACAGGAAGAAGAGGTGTTTCCATGCAAATACTAAAACAACAAACGGATTTAGCTACAATCATTCGTGAACGACGTTCGATAAAGAAGGGTTATAATAGCCAGCCTGTATCAGAAGAAACCATCCTGGAATTATTAGAGGACGCAATTTGGGCGCCTACCCATGGTATGAGGCAGCCTTGGAGATTCATATTTGTCGGAGAAAATCAAAAGAACGATTTCGCTAAGAAAATTGCGAGTACTTATCCTCTGGAACGACAACAAAATCGTGAAAACTATTTGAAGGAACCAAGCGCGATTCTAGTCGTCATTATGGAAGATGGAGATAACCAAAAGATGCGTGATGAAAACTTCGGTGCAGCTGCTTGTCTAATCCAAAACTTCCAGTTATTAGCTTGGGAACAAAATTTAGGTGTCGTATGGAAGACTAACCCACATATTTATGACCCAAACGTTGCTGACATGCTTCAAGTGCAAGAAAACGAAAGAATTATTGGCTTTTTGCATATGGGATATTTTGATGAGCAACCGGAGAAAAAAGAACGTTTTCCAGTAGCTACGAAATTTGAAACCTTCAACCTTAGTTAAGGTTAGAATAATCGAAGATGCCCCGTGGAAACGAATGGGCCACAAATGAATTTACAGCAAAAGTTCAAAAAAAGTCTTGCCCTAATAAGATAGGACAAGACTTTTTATCATTCCCAAACCGTGCTTTTTAAATTTGAATCATGTTGATGTCTTTCAATGGCTAATTCAATCAAACGACTAATTAATTCTGAATATGGAATCCCACTGATTTCCCATAGTTTTGGATACATGCTAATTTTTGTAAAACCTGGCAATGTATTAACTTCATTCACATAAAGTTCATCATTCTCGGTAAGGAAAAAGTCCACACGGGATAAGCCTTCACACTCTAAAGTTTGAAATGCCTTGATCGCCGCTTCCTGTACTTTCTTCACTTGGCTATCAGTAAGATCTGCCGGTATTGCCAAATCGGCTCCCTTTTCATCGATATATTTTGATTCATAGGAATAGAAATCAGTATTAGGTAAAACCTCTCCAGGGATAGAGGCAATTGGTTCGTCATTCCCCAATACCGCACACTCTATTTCCCGACCGATAATATTTTCTTCAATTACTACTTTATGATCATATTGGAATGCTGACTCAATAGCTGCATCAAATTCTTCTTTTGTCTTTACCTTGCTAACGCCAACAGATGAACCTTGATTCGCTGGTTTTACAAACATTGGCGTACCAAGGTAGCCGCTTACTTCCTCAAAGCTAATCTTACCTCGATTAGAACGTTTAACAGCTATTCCTTTTGCAACATTAATTCCTGCTGCATGTAATAGCCTTTTTGCGATATCTTTATCCATGCACACAGAAGAACCTAGTACACTTGGACCTACAAAAGGAAGATTTGCTAATCGCAGCATACCTTGTAGACTACCATCTTCTCCGAGTGTACCATGAACAATTGGAAATACCACATCTAGTTGATCCAGACTAACAGCATTTTCAGCATGAATCAGCTGGTTATTTGCTGTACCCGGAACAATTGCAATATTATCCTCTGATTTATTCAAGGCAATAAGCTTTGGATTCTCCGCATTTAATAAGTAAGAGGTTTTATCATTTAAATGCCACTTTCCATCTTTATCAATACCCACTAAAACAACATCATATTTTTCTTTATCGATTGCATCTACAATATTTTTAGCAGACTGAAGCGAAACCTCGTGTTCTGCAGACTTTCCACCAAAAATTATTCCTACTTTTCTTTTCTTCAATTTTGGACGTCCCTTCCATTTGCAAACTAATAGTCATGAAGTGTCATGTAATTAAAAAGCTTCCTTACATTAAAATAGCATAATTTAGCTTGTATTTAATAGTAGCAAAACCAAAAAAATCACGGATTATTCATAAATACCTAATAGGGGTATATCATAATTGTTTTCTAGAGCGAATACATTAAAATACGGACAACCATTTTGACGGGAGGATTATCATGTCAATTGTTTTAATTCTAATCCTTATTATATGTAGCTTACAGTTATTAGGCGTTATGCTATTAAATATGATTTATCATAAACATTTGTCTAGCATGCATGGAATGGTTATCTCCATGACCTTAGGTATGTTAGCTGGTCTTTTATTCGGAGCAGTAATTGGTCTAGCTACGAATGAAAACATGCTCATTTTTTCCTTTCTGGTTGGACTTGTAGTTGGCTATTTAGCAGGGTTACCATTTGGTATAGCAGCAGTAGTTGATGGAAGTGTATCTGGTTTAATGGGGGGTATGATGGGAGCGATGCTAGGCGATATGTTTCCCATGTTTAGTCCAGACACGCTGATAAAGCTACTAACCTTTTTCACGATGATGATCGTATTACTTATTCATTACGCAACCGAGGATTCGTTAAAATCGTCTACCAATCATAAATTGTTCCTAATCGTAACAAAGCACCCTTATTTCTATGCCACAGCCATTGTAGTCCTGTTTTTCTTCTTAAAGGATGTAGAACTGATTATTAATCATGATACACATCATCATGATTTTTGAGATTTTTCCTGTACAGCTTTAACCAAATAAATAATAAAATGCTACCTAATAGTAAAAAATCCAAGGCAACATCATGGTGTATTTTAGTCATTTTCCTTAACTCTTTTCGATTTGCCGTTAGCATTTCTTTCGAATTCGACAATACTGTATATCCGGATGTAGCCTTTTCATCTTCAACCCTTAATTTCTTGGTGTTTTCGAGCTTTCTTAGCTTAATTTGACGATCATTCCGAATCGTCACAGCTTCTCCATCTCTTGTAAAGTGTTCAAATCCATAATCTAATAAAGCTTTAGTATCCTGATAAGCATCTAATTGATGCGCATTCCCCATAGTAATAACCACTAAACTCATGTTGTCCCGACTTGCTGTAGTTGCAAGGGTGAAGCCAGCTTCTTCTATAAAACCCGTCTTACCACCTGTCACTCCAGGATAAGGCATTTCTCGTAAAAGTTTGTGGTGTGTATAAAGTGTTGTATCCCACCCTTTACTTTCCCATTGTATTTCTTTTGTGCCAAATATTTCGCTAAATACTTCATTTTCCATGGCATACTCTGTAATCACAGCGAGATCCTCTGCGGTCGTAACATGTTCCACATCAAATAGACCATGTGGATTCTTAAAATGTGTTTGCTTAACTCCTATAACATCCTGTAAATATGTATTCAATTCATTGGAAAATTCAGCTACACTCCCACTTAAGTGCTCCGCAATGGCAACCGCCGCATCATTTCCAGAGTTAATTAATAATCCCTCTAAAAGCCGCTTTAACGATAATTGTTCTCCTTTTTCAAGATACACAGTTGATCCCATTGTACGATATGCATTTTCACTTATCGTCACTAAATCTTCTAGATTACCATTTTCTATGGCATAAATTGCCGTAGCAATCTTAGTTAAGCTTGCGGGATATAGTTGTTTGGAGGCATTTTTCTCATATAGAACTGTGTTAGTTGCAGGATCTATGACGATAGCAGCCTCGCTACTAATTTTGGGTAGTTTTATTTCTTCAGCCTGTATTGGTTCTATCGTGACTATCTGTATCAAAAGTATGACTAACATAATGATTATCCTACGATTCATCTTCAGTTAACTCCTCCCATGATGTGCATCTCTAATTTGTTGTAAAACAAGGGTCTGTTTACTATTTTAATAGACTAATATTACAGCCAAGTTAAATTAAAGAAGCTGTAATCTTTATTTAACGATTGTTACGATGGCGTAATACCAAAAAAAAGAAGCCAGTGACCAGCTGGCTTCCATAACATGGGTTAGGAGGCTAAAATCTAGTATAGTCTTTGAGTAGAATTACTAAAAGTCTATTCATTTCTGCCTTTACTGTGTTGGCAGATGACTTGATACAACAACACATTTTCCTTTTTTTATAGGATACCTTTCTTATTTTTACTAGAAATAGACTATTAAACAACCATGATACTTTATCCAACATAGATTATAGTGTATTAACTATTCGTATATGAAAAGGAGCGATAAAGCATGAGTTGTTCACATGGCAAACAATCTGGTGAATGTGTTTGTGATGTTGTCCGTAAAATTGTGAAGGCACAGGACGAAGTAGCAGCAGCAATGGATAACAATTGTTGTACGACAGGGTGCGAGCAATCCATTAGAGATTTGTTATCACCTGCAACAGCAAACGGCAATACAACAATCCCCTTCCTATTGTACTGTAAAGGCGATTGCGACTTATTCTTTGCAACCGGAGTTGCACAGAACGGTAATGGAGCAGCATTCGATTGTATCGAAACACCAGTCTTTCGTGCTAAGAAATTTAAAAAGGGCTGTTGTGTCGAACTAGAATTATTAGAGTTCGAGACAAATTCAGGCGGTGGTGGAAGTCTAATTCCAACACCACAAGATAACTGTGACTTCATTCCACCAAACGCAACAGGAGACTTTGTTGAAACTGGTATCTGTATTACAGTAGATTTACACCATTTCATTGCAATTCAATGTCTAGCACCGACTACACCTGTATCACCTGCAGCAGATAATGGGAACGGCCACGGACACGGTCACGTCTTTTAAAATCTCAAAAAGCCTAGAACCTATTCTGGTTCTAGGCTTTTATTTACATTCTATAGCTCGTAACTTCATTCACCTTGGGAAGCATTCAGATGGATACATACTCTTCCTTCGGATATAGTAATGATTAGGAGGAAGTATAATGCGCGAATTTACTGAACTAACTTCTATATATGTTACGGAGACATTTATCCAAGAACATCCATTAGCTTTTTTGTATATTTCGCAGCCTAATTGTAGTGTTTGTCACGCACTGTTGCCGAAGATTAAAGAACTAATGACAACATATCCTGAAATTGCACTTGGGCATCTATCTACCACAACTGTAGAAGAAGTTGCTGGAAGGTTTTCCATTTTTACCGTTCCGGTGTTGCTTTTATTTGTTGAAGGGAAGGAATATATTCGAGAAGCACGCATTGTTCATATCGATATACTCGACCAAAAAATACAAAGAATATATAAAAATGTGGTTGGACCATAATCCAACCACATTGACTACCATTACTATATCTCTCTTCTCATTGCCTTCAATACATCAATTTGAGTTGCTCGTTTTGCAGGACGCATTCCTGATAGAATGGTCACCACTAAACAAATCCCTACTGCTATAACAACAAGACTCCAAGGAATAGCTGAGAACTTCAATCCTTCAGGCATTTCGTCATTGAATGCCATCTCTAAAATTAACGGTAATCCTATATTCACTAACATACTCGTTAAATAGGCAACAATTGTCCCAATGATGGCACCAATAATTCCAATATAGCTACTTTCCAATAGAAAGATTTTCTTGATTGTTTTGGGATTCGCCCCAATTGCCTTCATAATTCCAATATCTGGTGCTCTTTCGGTCACGGCCATTGTCATCGTGTTATAAATTCCAATGGAGGCAATGATTAAGGCTATTGTACCGACAAGAATTAAGCCAGCCTTTGCAATAGTAAACAAGGTATTAATTTCTTTCATCTCACTGACAACGGAATAAGTAGCATAATTGTTATCCCCTAATTCATCTACTATACCTTGAACAGCTTCCAGATTTTCCGCATATACTTGAACCTCATCAAACGACTCGACCTGATTACTTTCCAAAGTATCTGGATCAATACCAATTTCTCCACCAGGTGTACCCGTATAGGCTTCCACTTGTTCGAAAACGTCTTGAGAAATATAGACATTTAAGTCACTCATCCATTCCTTAGTTGGTTCTTCAAGTATCCCAACAACTGTTAATGGAATCTCTCTTATCTCATCACTTTCCATGTCCTTTTGAACCGTCATCGTGATTGTTTTACCTACCAGGTTACCTGAATAACGAAACTCTTCTTTCACTTCGCCCGTTTCTTCATCATAAACATTTTCTTCTGTATCAAGCTTTAGCTCATTTGCAAATTGATATCCAACAACAACCTCATTTGGATTCTCAGGTAATCTTCCTTCTGAAAGCTCCAAGCCGGCCTTTACCTCAGATGGAAAATAAGTTGAAACCGCCATTGTTCCAGCAATATAATTATCAATGGTGTACGTTGGCATTTGCCTTAGCTGATTTTTTCTAGTCACAGCCTTCACATTTTCAACCTTTTCAAGCTGTTCAATATCTTCCATGGTTAGTGCTTCATAATTATTACCCTTTTCTTTACCATAGACATCAATTTGCGTTACAATTTGTTGCTCCATGGTCTCTTTCACAATACTTTGTTGCAGACCATACCCAACAGATGCTAGTACGATTAGAAAAGCACATCCCATAGCAGTTGCCAGGATTGTCATAAAGGTTCGAGCTCTATTTTTCTTGATATTTTGTCTTATAAAGCGATATTGATCCTTTAGCTTCATTGAACAACACCACCCTCCATTAAACTACCATCTTTAATCGTGATGGTCCGATGTCCAATTCGTGCAACTTCCTCATCATGTGTAATGATGAGAAACGTGATTCCTAACTCTTTATTTAATGTTTTAATAATTTCCAAAACCTCTGTTTCCGTCTCACTATCTAGACTTCCAGTAGGCTCATCAGCAAGAATGAGTGCTGGTTCAAGTACTAATGCCCTTGCAATACTTACTCGCTGCTGTTGTCCACCGGATAACTCGCTCGGATAATGATCTTTAAAATCTACTAAGCCTACTTTATCTAGTAAACGATCTACGATTTGTTTCCGATTGGTTTCGTTTTCTCCTTTTAGGATCAGCGGTAGCTCAATATTTTGATAGGCAGTCATACTCGGTATTAGTTGAAAGCTTTGAAAAATAAATCCAATATGATTTAAGCGAAAATCTGCAAATTTAGCTTCTGAAAAATCCGTAACAACTTCTTCCTTAATTCTAATTTCTCCTTTTGTCGGACGGATAAATCCACTAATTAAATTTAATAAAGTTGATTTACCAGAACCACTTTTACCAACTATGGACACAATTTCACCTTTATCTACTTGAAACGTAATATCGTTCAATACTGGTAAGATTGTTTTTTGTCCCTTTTTCCCCAATTCAAAATGGTGACTAATTTGTTTAACAGTAATCAATTTTTCTCCTCCAATAATTACTTAATTTCAATTTCGTATAGCTGTAAACCATAATTTTTCTGTTCCTTAGTCGGATTTTCTATGACAATTTCTCCTTCATACAGGATGTCACCAGTTAATAAATCCCCTACTATAACCTCAACTGAATTCTCGTCTTCCAGTTGTGACTCAACTAGGTATACATTATTGTTCTTTATCCGAATAGTTGGGTTCGTAATTCCTAAATTAGCTAAATCAAAGGTTTGTTTCATTTCCTCTGTTAACGTTTCGATGTTATACCCGACAACGGTCAGGTTCTCTTCTGTTCGTAAATTAAAATATGCATACTCCTCGTCAATGAATGCGGTTGAATTGAATGGCGTGTTTTCAATCTGTGTTTTGATTTCATCAGATAGTGCTAGCTCCGTCATTTCATTTGTAGCTAGATTGTAGACATACACCTGTCGGTTCGTAACCTGATCCTCAATAACCTCTGTATCAACATCCGTACTTTCATTTTCCTTAGATTGAATAATAGTCTCCGTACTCTCCTCCTTCATTAAGAAGAGATTTGTTTGAATTCCAATAAAATCAGCATCATTTAATAGTGTAAAGCTGGTTCTCTTCATAACTCCTTCTGACTCTTCACCAATACCAGTTAACACTGTTTCATCTCCTACCAACTTTTGCGTGGCGATATCAAAGGTATAGACACTTAGCGTATGTTCTTCTGTTTCTCCATCCTGATGAAACACATCCGTTACAACCTTTAACATTCCATCGACAACCTGAACATCATAGACGTTCATGTACCAATAATCCTTTTGACCTGGAATCTCTATTTCAAATGATGACGTATCATTTGTTTTTTTATCGAAAACCGCTATATCAAAATAATAATCCTCTGGATAGATGGTTCCCCATCTTTCTTCTGACTCTAAGTTCGCATAAGCTACGACGTTATCATCCTCAAAATACAAGGCAGGAAGGTCTGGCTTGCTTCGCATAAAGTTGCGATACTCATCTTGCAGTCTAGTTATCTCACTTGGTTCAAATTTGTTATTTAGGCGTTCAAAGTAAGACTGCTCTTGTAAATACTCCGTACCTTCACTCGTTAATCTTAAATATCCCGAGGAAGTGCTATCTAGCTGATAATATTCACCATACATCGTTATATTTTCTACTTCACTTTTATCTCCACTTATTGTTTTCAAGACAAAATTCGGATACCTACTTGCTGCCAAACTGGATTGAATAAAGTAGGTTGTAAGAACAACAACAATGACAGCAAGAATAGAAATAAGCTTCCAGTATCGCTTTATATTCATCAAAATCACACCCTTATCTTCTTATTCAATAAGAAATTACTAGTCCATATCGTTCCTGCTAATACGATTAATCCCGTTATCACGACCAAAATAAACAATTCCATAGGATAAAAGAATTCTGGAAGAACAAATGCTTGCACTAGAATTGGTGATATAAATACTACCACTGCTACTGCCCCAAAAATCAGGCCAAGTATAATTCCTTTCCAACGAAAGCTTCGTTCAAATAATATAGCAGTAAACAAGACAAACACTGCCGTAAATCCAATCCCATAATTGATAATGAATTGAATGAGGGAAGTTGGAAAAATAACACGTAAATTATCAAACCCATTAAGGATTTGATCGACGGTCATATCAATCCGAAAATCGCTTGGCACCATCATCCTTAATACACTATTCTCGATTGGTAGATAAACTAGTTGTAGCGAAACAAGACCGAGTACCATCAAAAATATTGCCGTTGCCTTCGCATAAAAAACATTAATTCGTGCCGTTGGTAGCATTAGTAGTCGATAAGCAAACGTATTTTTACCCACCCAATCCCGATACCAGATAAAAAACACATATATCATGAGCGTTAAGATACAGAATAATATCGGCACAATAAACCAGCCGCTTCGTGAAACATCATTAAACGAAAAATATCCATAGTCATGTAAAAATTGCTCCTGTGTGAGGTTTCCATTAACAACCAGTTCCTCTACCTCACCCAGATATCCATTAGCTTCTAAAAACACACCCAAGAGCTGTAATACCAATGTCAAGCCGACTAATACAAGGTATATTTTCAGAAACCGACCTAGCTCAAAATTAACTAACTTTATATATCGCATCATGCTTGGTACACCTCTCTCATCACG
Source organism: Ornithinibacillus xuwenensis (assembly GCF_039614845.1). NCBI lineage: Bacteria > Bacillati > Bacillota > Bacilli > Caryophanales > Bacillaceae > Ornithinibacillus > Ornithinibacillus xuwenensis. Next base: position 67,682 of record NZ_JBDIML010000007.1, read on the forward strand.
TCAATTACAGATTTGCCTTCGGTCTCACGTACCTCTTCTGCATTGAATTCCTTTAACACAACACCTTCATCCAATAAAACCGCCTTATCGATTAAATGCTCGATATCATTAATCTCATGGGTCGTAATAATAACCCCACGGTCTTCAACAAGATGGCTTGTGAATACTTCCGCTATTTGTTCTCTACTGAAAATATCAATTCCAGAGAATGGTTCATCCATTAGAATATAGTCAACATCCATTGCGAGACCTAGTAGCATATTAACCTTTGCTGTATTCCCCTTTGAAAGGGTTGAAATCTTATCATTCAAATCCAGCTTGAAGAATTTAAGCATGTCATTTGCACGTTTTTGGTTCCAAGATTGATAAAAATCTGCCATAAATTGCATGGCGTCCTTAATTCTCATTTGGGGTAGCATGGTAATAGCATCCGGAATAAATGCTATTTTTTCATAGCTTCCTTTATGAATTCTTTCACCATCAATAAGAATTTCGCCACCATTAACCGGTGTAAGTGCCATAATAGCATTTAAAATTGTCGTTTTACCTACACCATTAATCCCAATTAAGCACGTAATCTCTCCCTTATTTGCAGTAAAAGATACTCCCTTTAGTACATTTCTTCTACCGAATTTTTTGCTTAATTCTTTGACCTCAATCATGAGTTCTCCCCCTGTTCATCCTGGAATGTCTCATATTTTTTCTTCACTAAATCTAGTACTTCATCTAACGGAATATTAATGGACTGGACAGAAGCTATAAATGAATTTACTGCTTCAACTATTAGTTCCTCTCGTACCACTTTAATAACAGCTTCATCTTTTGTAATACGACTAGGTAAATTTCGCTCGGTATATATCAAACCTTGTTCCTCCATTTCCTTATAAGCCCTTTGAGCTGTATTCGGATTAATCTTTAATCTATTCGCTAATTCCCGACGAGATGGAATTTCCTGTCCAGGCTCAAAAACCCCCGTTGCAATTTGCTCCTTGAAATGCTGGATAACCTGAATATAAACAGGATCTCGATTGTTAAACTTTACATTCATAGACACAACTCCCAATTTATCTTGGTGATCTCCAATTACTGTATTAACCCCTTAGTACACTGTATACAAAAAAATATGTATTAAGGACTTAGTACACCTCTGTGTGTATTATATGCTTAATACAGTTTACCTGTCAACAACTAATTTTATACCACCAAATTCACCTTCAATGACGGCTTTTTCAATCGGTGTTATGATAAATAAGGTAAAAAAAGATTAATAGAATCAGTGATATAAAGGAGATTTTCGATGAAGCTCGTATCATGGAATGTAAACGGACTACGCGCCTGTGTCCGAAAAGGATTTTTAGATTATTTTAATGAAGTAGATGCTGATATTTTTTGTGTTCAAGAAACAAAGCTACAAGAAGGGCAAATCACCCTCGATTTACCGGGGTATTTTCAATATTGGAATTATGCCGAAAGAAAAGGATATTCAGGAACAGCTGTATTTACAAAGAAAAAGCCACTATCGGTAAAATATGGGCTAGGAACATCCGAATCACAACCAGAAGGAAGAATAATCACCTTGGAATTTGAAGAATTTTTCCTTATCAATGTTTATACACCAAACTCCCAGCGTGATTTAGCTAGATTAGCTGTACGCCTAGAATGGGAAGATGCATTATTAGAACATGTAAAAGAGCACGATAAAATTAAACCTGTCATTTTATGTGGCGATCTAAACGTGGCTCACCATGAAATCGACATCAGAAATTATAAGACAAATTACGGAAATTCAGGATTCACCGATGAGGAGCGTGAAAAGATGTCTCGTTTTCTTGATGGTGGTTTCATCGATTCACTTCGCTATTTTCACCCTGATCAAGAAGGGATCTATACTTGGTGGTCCTATATGAAAACGGTAAGAGAGCGAAACATTGGTTGGCGGATAGACTACTTTATTGTATCGAACCGACTAGAAAATTATTTAGTCGATTCAGAGGTGCATGCATCTATATTAGGAAGTGACCACTGCCCAATTGCACTTGACATAAACCTATCATCTAACTAGGGATTCCTGTCATGTAGCATGAGTGTTTCCTTTGCTAAAAAGGCCGATGTTATCTGATAACATCGGCCTTTTATATTCTATAGTTAACGGAGAGTTGATTTATCAAGTGAAAGGATCGTAATCAACGTAAATAATGTATCGGATGCTTACCATCAAATATTAGAAGTCATAAAGGCAAATGACTTTATACATGACGAAAAAGCCAATAGTCCATTGTAAACTGGAAGATTCTGTGTCAAAACTATGGTTAACAATCCATTTTAACGAATCCGGAAATTTACTACGGTAGTGAGCCTCCTCGTACTGAAGCGCTACTAGTCTCACGTTGCCTTTCTTCTCATAGAAAAGGAAGCTACGACAGTATGAAACAGAAAAAGTGTTTTCAAAGTTTCTACGTAGCTTCCTTGATATGCTTACGGTTATGTCTCAACCGCTTTATTGCTTTATCTTCTGAAAATAGTCAATGATTCCAAGTGCACTCACCTGCATATCCAAATTGATTAATACATAAACATGGTGATCGCCTGGAATAGTAAGATGACTAAGATGCTCCTTCACTCGATTCAATAAGCGCTCGGCGAGTATGTCATAGCCTTTTCCTTCAGCAATCGCTTGCTGCCCTTCTTCAACAAATATATCTAGCCACTCTGACACTTGATGTAAAGCCACTGTCGTCTTCTCCGTCATACCAAAATGACCATAGAAAATATAATCTAAATTCATCTCTAACATTCGCTCGATCGATTCATGCATCGCACTTGGGTCAAAATGATTTGGTGATGTCGTTGGTAAAAACAAATCCACCCCTTCATGAACCAGTTGCTCATAACGGATTCCAACAGTATCCCCAGTAAACATTCCATTCGTTACAGGATCATAGATGCTTAAATGATGCTTTGCATGTCCTGGTGTATCAAGGAATTGGAGTGTACAATTTGGACCAATTTGAAGGAAGTCTCCTTCCCCCTTTTCGATTAATCTCTCCTCAGGGATTGGAACTATTGGATCGAAAAACTCGGAGAAGCTGTCTCCATAAATAGCTCGGGCTCCCGCTGCTAACTTCCTTGGTTCTACAAGGTGTCTTTTCCCCCGTGAATGAACCACAACTGTTGCATTCGGGCACTCCTTTAATAATAATCCAGCCCCGCCAGCATGATCCAAATGGATATGTGTCACAATTATGTATTTAACCTGATCCAATGAAAAGCCTAGTGATTCTAATCCTTTTTTAACATATTTAACTGAAGGACTTGGACCAGTTTCAATAATGGTTAGATCGTCCTCATCCAATACATAGGTACCGGTTCTAGATGGAATTCCCATATCAAAACCATCTATTACGAATCTTTTATCATGAAGTTGAATTGGGTCTCTTTCTTGCATAAATCTCCCTCCACTTCTTTTTAATTTACTCTATCGTAGCATAATTTTTTAAAATTACATTCTTAAAATAATAAGAGAGACTTTTATTATCATTTCTTAACAAAGTAGTATTAACCGCTCCAATGATTGGTATTTCAGGATATATTCCTTTCAATTTCTGTATGTGTTGGCTCGAATATTTCAAACGGAAAAGAAAATAATAAGCTTGATTCTTCTTAAGGAGGCTAAAAGCATGATGAATATGAATAATCAGCAGCAGAATCAAAACCTAACAGGTACTTCTCAAATGCCTGCAAATATAAGTCATGGTGGACATGAATTACTTGATGTACACGAAGCACTTGGTGGTTTAGTCGGTGGAATGGAGCAGTATGTTATTTATGAACAGCACGTCCAAGATCCACAGTTAAAAACAATGATGCAACAGCATAAAGCATATTTAACGCAAACGTATAATTCCATTGTTGAAACATTAAAAACCGGTAACGAGCCAAGTACAAAAACGCAAACGTATAACATGGCTACCAGCAATGATGTGATTTACGGCATGAAACCTTCTCAACCAAAAAAGCCAGCTCAATCTGTCTCTGAAATTAACGACGAGTGTATTACTGGTTTCATGATGGGAATTTTAAAATCAAATGCATCAGCCTTTACCATGACAGCACTAGAATCAACAAACCCTGTCATGAGAAGAGTTTTTGCGGATAGCATTCCACACGTTATTGAAATGGCTTATGAATTATTCTTGTACCAAAATAAACATCAATATTATCAAGTTCCGCAATTAAAGCAAGAGGATATGCAAAACTATATGAACAGTTTTGCACCTATTCAAGGGACATTACCTCATTAATTTAAGTAAGATTTTAAAAAGGGTGTTCGAGTTGTCGAACACCCTTTTCCTTTAATCTAATAATCGATTATTTTCATCTACAGCCATTACTCTTGCTTCTTGATGCGCCTCTGTTTGGGAGTAAGCACCGTCCCCTCGACACACTGGACATCGGTATTGCCACCCTTCATCATCCGCAAGCATTCCTACCCCTTCACAAGCCTTACATTCTTGATTACGGTCAACCATTGTATACACATCCTTTCCTAATTATACGGTTACATTTCGTGCTTTTACCCAATTAATAATGCCACCTTTTAGCATTATCTCCACCTGTCTCTCAGACAGTGTATGTCTGACGTTTATTTCTTCATTCTTACCTTTTATTTCTAATGTGAATTCTTGCCCTTGCTTAATCTTATCTCGAAGTCCTTTCCCTACTAAAACATCACCCTGTTCCAGTTTGTTATAATCGGATTCATCCACAAATGTTACAGGTAGTACACCGAAGTTAACTAGATTTTGCCAATGTATTCTGGCAAAATCCTTTACCAAAGCAACCCTTAAGCCTAAATAGCGAGGAGCAAGTGCAGCATGCTCTCGACTCGATCCTTGTCCATAATTAAATCCAGCAACAATTGCATGTCCACCTTGCTTAACCGTTTCTTTACCACGGTGGTAATACGTATCATCAATGATTTCAAAAGTGAATTTACTTATTTCAGGTAAATTACTACGATATGGTAAAACACGGGCTCCACCAGCTAGTATTTCATCAGTAGAAATATTATCACCCATTTTTAATAGAACAGGAATTTCGATATTATCTGGCATTTCATCCATATCTGGAATGGAAGCGATATTTGGTCCCTTTTGCAATTCAACCTTTCTTGCATCTTCTAGCGGTAGCGGTGCATCCAATAAATTCATATCCACTGTTGGTTTCTTAGGATCTTTTACTTTTGGATAGTCTATATCAAGGGATCGCGGATCAGTAATCTCTCCTTTCAACGCAGATGCTGCAGCAGTTTCTGGGCTACATAAAAACACACTATCCTCTCTCGTTCCCGACCTTCCTGGAAAGTTTCGCGGCGTAGTTCGCAAGCTATTCCTACCTGTTGCAGGTGCCTGCCCCATTCCTATACAACCATTACACCCAGCTTGATGTAGACGACCTCCCGCTTGAAGAAGACTCGCAATATGCCCTTCCTTGACGAGGTCGGTTAACATTTGCCTAGAAGTTGGATTAATGTCGAAGGATACACCGTCCGCTATATGGTTACCTTTAACAATTTCTGCTGCCACAGCAAAATCTCGATAGCCAGGATTAGCAGATGATCCAACATAGGATTGATAAATAGGGGTTCCTGCCACCTCACGAACCGACACTACATTTCCAGGACTTGATGGTTTTGCGATAAGCGGCTCGATTTCCGACAGATTTAATTCCTCATGAATATCATAGGTTGCATCTTTATCAGCCACTAACTCCATCCAATCATCTTCTCTACCCTGTTCCTTTAAGAAGCGTTTAATCTCCTTATCGGACGGGAAAACAGTGCCTGTTGCCCCTAATTCAGCACCCATGTTTGCAATTACATGTCGATCCATGGCACTTAATGAATCTAGACCAGGTCCGTAGTACTCAATAACCTTACCAACCCCACCTTTCACATCATGTCTTTTTAATAATTCTAAAATAACATCCTTCGCACTAACCCAATCTGGCATCTCCCCTGTTAGCTTGATGCCCCATACTTGAGGCATTTTCACATAAAACGGCTCGCCTGCAATTGCTAAGGCAACATCAATACCTCCAGCACCCATTGCAAGCATTCCCATACATCCATTCGCACAGGTATGGCTATCAGAGCCTAATAATGTTTTGCCAGGTTTAGCCAAACGCTGCATATGAACCGGGTGACTTACCCCGTTACCTGGCCGGCTATAATAGAGTCCGAACCTTCTAGTTGCACTATGTAAAAATAAGTGGTCATCCGGATTTTTACTATCTTCTTGGATTAGATTATGGTCTACGTACTGTGCCGAAGCCTCTGTTTTGGCACGATCTAACTTCATGGCTTCAAGCTCTAGCATTACAAGTGTACCTGTCGCATCCTGTGTTAGCGTTTGATCAATCTTCAGCCCTATCTCAGTGCCAGGTACCATCTCTCCTGAAATCAAATGGTCTTGAATGAGCTTTTGTGTAATATTAAGCGGCATCTATCTTCCTCCTACCTAGTTTCTTTAATAGTTTGTGAAAAATGGTAAAGAATTATTTATAAGTTAGACCCTAAAATAATGAATCTAAAATTCTTTCCATACGTAAATGTAAGTAGTAATGATAAATTGCGAGAGGATGTATGCAAATGAACAACCATGAGATTGATTACAAATTGTATGGTGATGATATGCAATTTGTAGAAGTAGAGCTTGACCCAGAAGAAACGGTAATTGCGGAAGCAGGTAGCCTAATGATGATGGATGACCACATTCGAATGGAAACGATTTTTGGAGATGGTGCAGCTAGCCAAGGTGGATTAATGGGCAAACTTCTAGGAGCAGGAAAGCGTGTCCTAACAGGTGAAAGCTTATTCATGACTGCATTTACCAATGAAGGAGTATCGAAAAAGCATGTCTCTTTCGCCTCACCATATCCGGGAAAAATCATACCAATGGACCTGAGTGAAATGAATGGAAAGCTAGTCTGTCAAAAAGACTCCTTTCTGGCTGCTGCAAAAGGTGTTGCAGTCGGTATCGAATTTCAGCGTAAGATAGGTACGGGATTCTTCGGTGGAGAGGGTTTTATTATGCAGAAGCTAGAAGGGGATGGAATGGCTTTCGTTCATGCTGGAGGTACCATTCACAAACGAGAGCTGCAGCCAGGTGAATCCATTCGTGTTGATACAGGCTGTCTTGTAGCGATGACTGGAGAGGTTGATTACAATATCGAATATGTCGGTGGTATAAAAACCGCTTTATTTGGCGGGGAAGGTTTATTTTTTGCAACACTAAGAGGCCCAGGTACAGTCTGGATTCAATCATTACCATTTTCCAGATTGGCAAGCAGAATATTTGCAGCAGCCCCAGAAAGAGGAGGCTCTAAAGGCGAAGGAAGCATTGCTGGTGGTTTATTTGATTTATTAGGCGGAGATCGAAAATAAGAAGTATTGACAGAATTAAACCGCACCTAGTTTTTAGGTGCGGTTCATTTCGTTATCCTTTATAGTTTTTGCCCATAATATTTATCTAAAGAAAAGCCTCGGCCTAAGATTTCTGAAGCATTTAAGAAGATTACAAACGCCGTATCATCCTCTTGCTGTAGCAAACCTTTTAACTTCACGGCTTCTTGTTGCTCTGCTACACATAAGATAAGGGTCTTATCCTTATTCGAATAACCTCCTACAGATCTCACCTTCGTTAAACCACGATCAATTTCTTCCCGAATTAATGTTTGTACTTTCTGTTCCTCTTCGGTTATGATGACAACTAATTTTGATGCAGAAGTACGAAGTTGAACAAAATCAATTGTCTTACTGCAAATATAGATTGCAACTAACGCAAAAAGAGTAAGTTCTAAATTAAACACAATAATGGAAGATATCACAACTATTCCATCTACTATTAGTTGTGAGTACCCACTAGATATACCAGTAAACTTCTTAACAATTTGAGCAATCGAAGCTGTCCCACCGGTAGATCCTTTTCCTAAATAGACAATCCCAAGACCAACACCTAACACAATTCCACCATAAAGAGCACCTAAAAGTGGATTTGTAACGGTTACTGGAGTGTTTGCCGTTATCCCAATAATAAACGGCACCCAAAATGTACCAACTAATGTTTTTCCACCAAAATCTTTTCCTAATGTAAGCCATCCAATAATAAAGATTGGTATATTAATAACAAATTGCGTCAGTGCAGGACTCAGCTCAAATGCTTCATATAAAACCGTGCTTATCCCCGAGATACCACCCGCAGCAAGTTTAGAAGGTAGCAAAAATACATTATAAGACAACGCCACTAATGTGGCACCAATAATAACAAGTAAATATTCTTTTACTAGATTTCTACGTTGTGAAGTCATTTTCATCTATGCGTTCCTTTCTATAGCTAAACATGCAAATAATATTCTATCATACGTTCCTAGTTAATTGTATAAAATCTAAAATGACTACTATATAAGGAAGAGGAAATAACCCCAAACTTTCCCAATAGAAATTTTTGACAATTTACTTGATTCATAGAATGTTTTGCGTTAAAATCATAACTTGACGACTTTAATATAGAAAGAAGCTTGATTTTTTTAAGCATAAAAAAGATGGGGTGAATACGATGAAAAAAATCTTTACATCAAAAATGTCCTTCTTTTTCGTAGCTGTTATTTTAATCTGGTTAAAATCGTATCTGATATATGTAACTGAATTTAATTTAGACATTAAAAATGGAATGCAAGAATTCCTACTTTTCTTTAATCCAATTAGTTCCGCTTTGATATTCCTTAGTATTGGATTATTTGCTAAGGGTAAGCGTGCTGGTATTTGGATTATCATTATTGATTCTTTCATGAGTATACTCTTGTATGCTAATGTTGTGTTCTATCGATTTAATAACGACTACATTACGCTTCCAACACTTACCCAGACTGATAACTTCGGTAGTCTTGGCGGCAGTATTGCTAGCTTAACGCAGTGGACAGACATTTTCTATGCACTCGATGTTGTTATTCTAATTGGACTATTCATTTGGTCTAAAAAGCATTGGAGTACAGAACGAATCAGTAGAAGAAAACCGATCCTTATTTTTATTATCGGTTTAATTGCATTTTCCATAAATTTAGGTTTAGCAGAAGCGGACCGACCAGAACTACTAAAAAGAACTTTTGATCGTAATTATATTGTGAAGTATTTAGGAATTTATAACTTCACAATTCATGATGCAGTACAAAACATTAAATCTTCATCACAACGTGTACTAGCAGATAGTGATGATATTACGGAAGTTGAAAACTATACGAAAAACAAATACGCAGAACCAAACCCAGAATTGTTTGGTGTTGCTGAAGGAAAGAACATTATTAAGATTCATTTAGAGTCTTTCCAGACATTCTTAATTAATTATGAATTACACGGTGAAGAAGTAACACCTTTTCTAAATTCATTAGTAAATGATTCAGAACAGAACTATACGTATTTTGATAACTTCTTCCACCAAACTGAACAAGGTAAAACAGCAGATGCCGAGTTAATTATGGACAACTCAATTTATGGATTACCTCAAGGTTCTGCATTTGTAACAAGAGGTACGAACACGTACCAAGCATTACCTGCAATATTAAATCAACAACAAGGTTATACTTCAGCCGTATTCCACGGAGATTACAAATCTTTCTGGAATCGCGATGAAATTTATAAGCAATTTGGTATCGACACGTATTTTGACGCAAGCTACTATGATATGAGTGAAGAGAATGTAATCAACTATGGTCTGAAGGATAAACCATTCTTTGAAGAGTCCATGCCGCTGTTAGAATCATTAGATCAACCATTCTACGCGCATATGATGACATTAACACACCATCACCCATATCTAGTTGGAGAAGAGGATGCAACTATTGCTCCTGCTGAAACTGGTGATGAATCAGTGGATACGTATTTCCAAACTGCTCGTTATTTAGACGAAGCTTTAGAGCAATTCTTTAACGATTTAAAAGCAAATGGTTTATATGAAGATTCCGTAATTCTTATTTATGGTGATCACTATGGAATTTCTGAGAACCATAATCGTGCGATGAGTGAAATCATTGGTGAAGAAATAACACCATTTGTAAGTGCACAGTTACAACGTGTACCATTATTAATTAAAATCCCTGGTGTAGAAGGTCAAGGAACGGTTCATGAATATTCAGGCCAAATGGATGTCATGCCTACCTTACTTCACTTACTTGGAATCGATTCACAGGATTATATCCAATTTGGTACAGATTTATTCTCAGAAGGCCATAAAGAATATGTTCCATTCCGTAATGGTGATTTTATCACACCTGCGTATAGCTATATTTCTGGAACCTTCTATGATAATGAATCTGGTGAGGAAATCGAAGCAACGGAAGAGATGTTGAAGATAAAAGACGAAGCGCTTCTTGAGTTAGAGCTTTCCGATAAGCTTCTAAATGGTGATTTATTACGATTCTACACACCTAATGAAGAATGGACACCTGTTGATCCATCGATTTATCGTTATGGAAACGAATCTGGTGAAATACCAGCAGATCAAGAAAATCAAGATGTGGAGGAATCAGAAGTAACGGATTCCCAATCTGAATAGGAACCATACAGAGTAACCTAAAGGAAGATTTTCCTATAGGTTACTCTTTTTTATTTTTCATGAAATAAGATCTTTCTGCTCATACTATTGGGGAATACTTCAGAAAAGAGGTGATATTATGGGACGTGGTGACCATAATCGAGCAACTGGTAAGAACGTTCTTGCTCAAACTCCTAAGAATCAATTATCCGATGGAATTGATGTCGAGTATTCAAAGGAACTAGCTGATCATGATGATGTGGTAGCAATGGAAAGAAGTAATGCTGCCGATAAACGTGCGAAACGAAAATAACCCTTTGTAAAGGTGCCCTTTAGGGTGCCTTTACAAAACTCTAATTCATACATAATGTAATGCTATTTAGCGATTCGTAATACCTCTCCATTGCACCAATCGAATGATATCCTTTACAATAAATATAATAATATTTTCCATTTAACTACCCGAGAAAATGGGAAAGTGAGGAATTTTAATCATGAGTAAAAAAAATGTAGAAGATTACCTTACAGAAGGAATTTACGGAACTCGCTTACCAAAACAAGAAGAACGTGATTATTTTTTAGGCACCTTACGTGAACGCATCGTATTAGCGTTGACAATTGGTCAAATCATGACAGATAAAGGTTTAGATTATTTAGAGGAAACGATGAAAAACCATCGCAAAGCTACATTACTTTTTAATGGAAAAATCGCTTCCAGGTTCCTAAAAGCAGAGAAGGAATTAGCTAATAAATACAGTATCCCTTATACTGTTATTACCAATGAACATGTCGAGACCGACATTGGTGCCGTACTAACATATGATTATGCTATCGATAAAGAACAGATTTTCCTAGAGCTCGATAATAATCAAACCAATCAACAGAACACAAAAGACCATCACAAACAATCGGTTGTGACGAAATTAAAAAACTTCTTTCAATAAGATAGGTAAGCTATAATACCTATCTTTTTTGATGAGAATAAAAGCTATAAACAGTTCCATACTAATCATGGAGGTGTGTATAATGGCACAAAAATATCGTTGTCCAAATTGCAAAACGAATCGTTCGCGATTTAACATTATTGAGCAAGTTGCGAAGCCAGTAAAATTAGATCCACAAACTGGTGATGTACTTAACGATTATTCCAATAGCCAGCTAGAGCCATTTCATACTGCTTATAATGGTCCGAAACATCGTGTTCAATGCGGTTCTTGTGGACTAGTCGAGGATGAAAAGACTTTTATTAAATTTGCAGAATTACAATAACAAGATTTTTAGGTGGAGGTATGTAGAAGAATCACAGATCAGAGCTGTGGTTCTTCTATTTTATCCCATAACGTATTAGTATATATTGCAACATTTTTTCTGTTACACTAATGGATGGAGGTGTTCACATGCGTTTAACGGATAAAAAAATAATCGCTCTTGTAGAGCATGATTTTGAAGATCTAGAGCTTTGGTATCCTATATTACGTCTGCAGGAAGAAGGAGCAATCGTTCATTTAGTAGGAAAAGAAGCGAAATCTAAATATATTGGCAAATATGGTGTTCCTGCTGAGTCTGATTTTTCATTTAACGAGATATCTTCAGCAGATTATGATGCGATTTTAGTACCAGGTGGATGGGCACCGGATAAGCTTAGACGCTATCCAGAGGTTATAAAATTTGTTCAAGAAATGGACGCAGCACAAAAGCCCATCGGCCAAATTTGTCACGCTGGTTGGGTATTAATCTCAGCAGACATATTGAAGGGTAAACAGGTTACGAGTACGCCTGGAATAAAAGATGATATGGCAAATGCAGGAGCTACTTGGCATGATGAGCCAGTGGTAGTAGATGGACATATTGTTTCTAGTCGTCGTCCACCTGATTTACCGCCATACGTAAAAGCATTTGCAGATCTATTAGCCGAAAAATAAAGTGGGAGTTCATAGGTAGTGGGGATTTCTTTCTTCTCCTCTCATACCAGGGCGAATGTCTTTACGGGTAAATTGGATGCTAAAAACAAGATACAATCGATGTAAATGCCCATTATGTCAGTCATAATGGGCTTATTGTTGTTACAACAAGTATAGTTCCATGCTTTTTTGCTTTCTTTACACATAGAAAACGTTTCCATATAATAAGATTAACGACAACAATCGGGGAGGAGTTTTATGAAACAAATCGAAGAAGGTACGTTACTTTGGAAACCAGATAACCAACGAATTAACCAATCAAACCTGGTACATTATATGAAGTGGCTAGAAGATAAAAAAGGCCTTCCATTAGAAGACTATCAATCTCTCTGGGAATGGTCGGTTAATGAATTGGAAACATTCTGGGAGACTATTTGGGATTATTTTGATATCCAATCTGCTACACCGTATGAATCTATTCTATCAAAACACACGATGCCCGGCGCCAAATGGTTTGAAGGTGCTACTATTAATTACTCAGAACATATTTTTAGAAACTATGCAGAGGATAAAACTGCAGTCATACATACCTCTGAGCTACGTCCTGAAACTTCAGCTATTACGTGGAAAGAACTTTATCATGATACTGCAGCACTTCAAAAAACACTTAAACATCTAGGTGTCGAAAAAGGAGACCGTGTCGTTGCCTATATTCCAAATATATATGAATCCATCGTGTCCTTTCTTGCAACAGCAAGTATCGGTGCAATCTGGTCAAGTGCCTCTCCTGATTTCGGTAAGCAAAGTGTCATAGACCGTTTTAAACAGATAGAACCAAAGGTCATGATTACAGTAGATGGTTATTGCTATGGTGGGAAGAATTTTGATCGTACTGAGGTTATACAAGAGATTCAAGCAGAGCTAACCTCTTTAGAAGCTACCATTGGCATTCCGTACTTAAACGCTGGACATCATTTCGAAGAACTAAAAGATGTGACGTTATGGAGGGATGCCATTCATGATGCTACATCCCCCCTTACTTTTGAGCATGTAAATTTTAATGATCCACTTTGGATTCTATTTTCTTCTGGTACGACAGGGAAGCCAAAACCAATTGTTCAAAGCCAGGGCGGCATATTACTAGAGCATTTAAAAGCATTAACATTCCATACGGATTTACATGAGGATGACCGATTCTTTTGGTTTACAACAACTGGATGGATGATGTGGAATTATCTTGTCAGTGGATTACTAACCGGAAGTGCCATTATATTATATGATGGCAATCCTGTTTATCCAGACAAAAAAATGCTATGGAAACTTGCCGAAGAAACAAAAATGACTATCTTCGGTACCTCTGCAAGCTATATTACTGCCTGTATGAAGGATGGTTTTTCGCCAGGTAAAGCATTTAATTTAAAACATCTAAAAAATATTAGCTCTACTGGTTCACCATTACCACCCGAAGGATTTAAATGGTGTTATGACCATGTAAAGGAAGACTTGTGGATTGCATCTGTAAGTGGTGGTACGGACGTTTGTACTGCGTTTATTCTAGGAGCACCTACCTTACCAGTCTATGCAGGAGAGCTTCAGTGTCGGGGCCTTGGTGCGAAAATTGAGAGCTTTGATGAACGCGGACAGTCGAAAATAGATGCAGTTGGAGAGCTTGTCCTAACCGAGCCTTTCCCTTCTATGCCAATCTATTTTTGGAATGATGAAGATGGAAGTCGAATGCATGATAGTTACTTTGATATGTACCCTGAAATCTGGCGACATGGAGACTATTTAAAGATAACAGACCGAGGGACCTGCATTATCTATGGTCGCTCCGATGCAACCATTAATCGTGGTGGAATCCGTATTGGCACAAGTGAAATCTATCGAGCTGTAGATCAAATTAAGGAGATTGCTGATAGTTTAATAGTTGATATACCATTGTCAACTGGTGACTCCTTTGTACCACTATTTGTCATGATGAAGGATGGTCAACAGCTAACAGAAGCTATTATCAAGTCGGTAAAAAATCAAATCAGAACACAATGCTCTCCAAGACATGTTCCAACCGATATCATTGTCGTATCTGACTTACCACGGACATTAAATGGTAAAAAACTTGAGATTCCTGTTAAGAAAATCCTAATGGGACAATCCATGGAGAATGTAGCCAATAAAGGTTCCTTGAGTAACCCAGATTCTCTTTATTACTTCGAACAATTCGCAAAAGAAAAAATGCCCTCCAAGTCCTAATGGGTAGTAGCTGTAGGGAGGATATTGGTGATTTTTCTGACAGATTGGCTATTGACAATACTAATCTATTGGTTGGTTTGCTTCATTTTCTTAAGGGTCCAAAAACGGATCTCGGAACGCACACGTAAACAGGATCTATTTCTATCATTTATTCATAGTATTATCATTGTCATAATACTAGTCATTATCTATTTCATTCAGAACTAAAAGTAGGGAGTCTAATTGACTCCCTACTTCTTATTTCGTGACAATGACATCCTTTGAAGCTGCATGCTTTGAAGAATACATGATTACGTTACCAGATCCAGTACGCAAACGAATTGTTTGTTCACCTTCCCCAGCTTTACCTTGAAGGCTTCTTTTTTCCTTGTGCTCGATACTCATTGGGATATTTGCTACAATCGATCCTGAACCCGTCTTAATATCGAACATACTGTTAAGCTCATACTCCTGAAACTCTAAATTAATATTGCCGCTACCCGCTTTCAAATCTAGAGTAGCGTTCTCTTTTATCGTTAAGTCGATATTTCCAGACATCGCATGTCCTTTAATATCTCCTCGAGTATCCTGAAAGCTGATTTTACCAGAAGAAACAATAGCTTTAATGGTTTCCGCATATAAATGCTCCGCTTCAATTTTTCCAGAGCTTGCATGTAAATCAACATCCTGCATTTGAACATCCTGTAAATGAATACGCCCTGAACCAGCCCTAACATCTAGCTGTTGTCCTTTTATCCCCTTCATCACTACTTTTCCGGATACCACTTCTCCATTGATATCACCATACACCGAATGAACATCGACACTTCCCGATGTTACCGTGAAGTCTAATTGTTCCACTTTAACTTCTCGTATAGTAAGCTTACCCGAAACACTAACAGATTTAATTTTTTCTGCACTAATTTCAGATAGCTTGATGGCGCCAGAAGTCGCATGCACATTTAAGCGATTTGCAATCAATTGCTTTGCAGAGATTTTCCCGGAAGCAGTTGCAATATCCCAATTCTCTGCAATATCTTTTGGAACCTTCAATTGCAAATGACATTTCGGCATATTTCCAAAGAGCATAAAGGTCACCTTTTCCTCTTTTTTAGCAGTAATCGTTAATGTATCTTCCGTGTGTTTGGTTTTAAGCTCTGGACCGCCTTCATACGTATGCAACACAACATCAACTCTTGGATGCTCATGAACAACTACCTCAACCTCAGCACTAGATGTAGACATGATAAGATTTTTTACGCGAGTACACGCAATTGTTGCTTCTTGTATGATCGTTTCTCTAGGAGTTTTTCTTAACAAATTTAGTAAACCAAATCCCTTATTTTCCACAAATACCAGCTCCTATGTTTTAAAAAATTCTTACCATTAGTGTACTAGAATGACGGTTATTCACAACGTCCTACTGATGGAGGTATTCTCAGCCTTGAGGCTGATATTACTTACTCTAAAAAACGATCCCGTAATGCAGGTGAAGGAATCATACAGCTGTCACGTTTCCCAAACCATTTATAGCGGTTACGAGCAATTATTTCATAAACAAAATTACGAATTGGTCTTGGTACAATAATAAAAAGATAGGATAGCTTCCACAATCCCTTTAAATTTCTACAAACCTTTAGGGCTGCTGTAGATTTCACATATACGTTATTATTCTCTATATAAACAAAGCTATCAAGCTCCTTAGGGATACCATTCTCCTTTAAAAGACTTTGCCCAATATCACTTTGTAGCGAGGTAAATTTATAGATCCCTTTTGGATCACGTTTAATAATAAACTGGACACTAGAATTACAGAAGTTACATTCGCCATCAAAGAGAATAATTCGATCCATAGCAAGCACCTCCATTCGGAAGATATTTATCACTTTTTGCCTACAGGAAAAGCGCCCCTCCAATAGAGCGCTTTTTACTTTATTAATAAGTTGGCTTTAATTCATCCGGTATCATTGATTTTGTTGCCATACTAACCACAACATATGCTACAAATGAAGCTACAATTGGCAGAACTACTGCATGCATACCGAATGGCTGTGGGAATATGTCAAAATCAGAAAGGATATACAACCCTACTCCGACAATCATCGAAGCTATCGCACCATACTTGTTACCATTCCTCCAGTATAGCCCAAGAACTACTGGCCATATAAACGCAGCTTCTAATCCACCGAAAGCAAATAAATTTAACCAAATGATTAAATCCGGGGGATCCAGTGCAAGAATAAATACAATTACCCCTAATATAGCTGTAATTGAAATACTTAGTTTCTTAATACGTTGATGTGAAGCATCCGGGCGAACATAATTAATATAGACATCTTTAATAATAGTCGAACTGACTAAGATTAATAAAGAATCAACTGTTGACATGATTGCTGCCATTGGCGCAGCCAATACGATACCTGCAAGCCAAGGAGGCATCACCTCTAAAGCAATAAGTGGCATTACCTTATCCCCAACATCAATACCAGGTAAAATCGGTCTTGCGAATACACCGATTAAATGCATATTTAACATAATAAAACCGACTACAATCGTACCGATGATTAATGCACGATGCATCGACTTTGCATTTTTGTAAGACATTGCACGCACCGCTATTTGCGGCAAGGCAACAACCCCAACCCCAACTAAAATCCAGAATGACGATACGAAGGCAGGTGTTAACGTCCCATCTGCCCCATATGGCGTAATTAGGTTTGGATTCTCCGCACTTAAGTCTGCAATAATATTGGAAATTCCTCCACCCGCAATTATCGTTGCTATTAACAAAATCAATGTCCCAACAAACATGACACTGCCTTGTATCGCATCTGTTAACGCAACTGCACGAAAACCACCAACTGTAACATAGATTAATACAGAGAGTGCAAAGATAAACAAAGCAGTCGTATAGGAAATACCAGTCAAGGACTCAATTAGTCTAGCGCCACCAATCCATTGTGCAGCCATCGCTGAAAACAAAAATACAATAATACTAATTGCCGACAGCACAACAACTGAAGTAGATTTATAGCGTTCCTTTAAAAAGTCCACCATCGTAATCGCATTATACTTTCTCGTTACAATGGCAAATTTTTTCCCGAGAACCATTAATACAAAATAACCTGTTGCCACTTGTGTCATGGCAAGGAGCACCCAGCCTAGTCCTTGGGTATAAGCTGTCCCCGGACCACCAATGAAACTACTGGCGCTTCCATAAGTAGCTGTCATCGTCATGGCAAGAATAAATCCACCTAAACTACGATTCCCTAGAAAATATTCCTGCATAAAGGATTGAGATGATTTTACATATTTACCAGCATACATACCTGCTGCAAAGATAATAATTAGAAAAATAATTAACGGAATTAGTGCTTCAAGGTTCATGATTGATCCTTCCCTTCTTCCTCATCATCAAAGGGAACTTCAACGAAAAACAGCTTTACGACTAAGAATACTAGAATTACCATAACAATAAACCCAAGGACACAGCTATAGAAAAACCAGTCTGGTAGTCCAAAGACCTCACCATACTCCTCGGGGTCTTTACTTCCTAGCCCATAAGCAAAAGCATACCACCAAATGAAATTGAATATGACTAAACCAACACCAATTAGTGCTTCTCGATTGGCAATCTTATTGCGATAATCTTTCTTATCTTGCAATCTAGACCCCCCTTGTCTATTCGTACAATATTCACTATCTACTATATAGTATAGATATGACAAAAGAAATAATTAAATATCAGTATTACTTCGTTCAGATTTTATTATACCAATTCTAAAATTATCCTGTAAAATGCCGGAATTTGAGCCCATTTTGAATATAAATGCAATTTATCTCAACTAAATTCGTCTAATTAAATGAAAACCAGGAGGTGATGTATTGTGTCGCATAATGAAATAATATCAAATTGGTTTGAGCGCTATGGAAATGATATTTATCACTTCTTAATATATCGAGTTGGACCAACAGATGCCGAAGATTTATTGCAAGAGGTCTTTATTAAAGCATTAAAAGGTTTTAATGGTTTTAAAGAAAACGCTACACCAAAAACTTGGCTATTTAGTATCGCAAGAAATATCGCTATTGATGAATCAAGAAGAAAAAAGTCAAAAAAATGGGCAGATACTATTCCAATTGATACAAGCAATGAACCAAAAACGAATGACTCTCCTGAAACGATTTTAGATTTCAATGAAGAAACAAAAGCTATTTATCAATGTATTCAGCTTTTAAAGCCTAAATACCAGGATGTCATCATCTTAAGAGGAATTAAGGAACTTTCCGTTCAAGAAACAGCTAGAATACTAAAATGGAGTGAAAGTAAGGTAAAGTCGACACATTATCGTGCAAAAAAAGCCCTACATGAAGAACTAAGGAGGTGCTTCTCTTATGAAGAGATTAAATCACCTAGAACGATTAGATGAACACTTAAAAATGATGCCGAAGCCTAATTTAACTAGGGATAAGAAAGATAATATTAAGCATGCCATCCAGAATACGAGGATTCCTGCAAAACCGAAGCGAAGTTATAAAGCGATTACCACTTCTCTAGGTGCAATTGTAGCTACCGTAATCTTTGCATTTTTAATATACGGCAATCTTGGCCATAACCCGCAATCTACTTCCCTAAACTTCTCAGATTTAGTGGAAGAGAATATCGATAAGATTGTCGGAACATTCGATGGTGAAAAATTTTCTTCAGAGGAAGGCGAAATAATTGAACTCTTTTCCAATACTGTAGGTACGATGGAGTTAACAAAGACTAAAAAGGAGAGCTTAGAAATAACTCATTCATTAGAGCTCTATAGTGCCCATGCCATAATAAATACGATTCATTTTGGTGAAAGCAATTTGATGCTAGTAGACGGAAAACAATACGAAGTAGACCCTTCAAAATGGGAGGAATTTAAAAAAGTATTCTTTACAGAGCAATACCAAATAGACGAGGAAGATACCGAGAAATCACCTCTAGAATCAGAAGATGCTTCGGTCCTATTAGAAGAGGAACTTGCAAAATCACCACGTGAACGAAACTGGGAGAAAATACTAGCATATGTAAAGGATGGAGCAAATCCAGACAGGGCTCTACTATTCGCGGCAGAGGAAAATAACATTACCGCTGTTACGCAACTACTTCAGGAGCAAGCAGATCCAAATACGACCGATGAATCCGAAAACACTCCTTTAATGCTAACAAGTAGGGTGGAAATAGCTTCTATTTTATTCGATTATGGTGCTGATATTGAACTTCGGAACGAGCGAGGTTACAGCGCTCTAGTAATTGCGGTTTATGGACATCATACCCAGATGGTCCAAAAATTATTAGAATTAGGAGCAAATCCAAATACAACAGTCCAAATGGATAGTGAGATAAGCGTATTATGGATGGCTGGAAAATACAATGACCAGTCTATTAGAGATTTACTAATTCAGCATGGTGCTACCCTAGTAGATGGTTATGATCAAGAATCTTGGATGATATCACAATTCCCTTGGTTAACCGACATGCTGGAGGATGACCTACTTTCATATGCTGCTACAGGGAGATTACCAGGAGTTCCTATGATTCAGATTCCATCCGACCCCAATACGTTTGCTAATCGTTATGGTGAGCCATTTGAAACCATTACGGTTAACGATGGTATTGCGCAAGTTTATGGTGATCACATCTTTATAAAACCAGGTGAAAACGAACTATATACTTCCTATCGGTATGAACTGAACCCCGGCGATGTCGTCAAGGTTGCTAATGTTGAAAATGTACTAGGAGAACCAAGCACGGTAACTTCTGAACAAGACTTACGAATTCTCTCTTATAATCTTGAGCATTATGAACTTCAGTTTACTGTTGAGGGAAGCGAGAGCTATTCAAAAGAAGAAGCACGCGTCATATCGCTAGAATTAATCTATAAACAACCAGGCATAGTCGAACAGGCAAATAACGTATTAACCTTATTACAGGAACAAGATATGAATGGTTTAGCAGAAGAAATTCATCCGGATAAAGGCGTAATCTTTGCTCCATATTTACAAATACAGCAAACGCCAATGTCTGAGGAACATGAACCTATTAATTTCCAGACTAATGAAATACCTGGTCTCCTAAATGACTCGACCATATATAATTGGGGCGTTCAAGGAGCGAGCGGGCTACCAATTGAAATGACAGCCGCTGAATACTTTGATAACTATGTGTATACGAAACAAGAACCTGATGTATTGTATGTGAACGAAGAAGCACATGGAGGAACCGAATACTTGTATAGCGTCAGAGAAGTATATCCAGATGCACAAACGGTAGAGTATTTCTATAATGAAACCCAAAGTGACTACGATTTAAGCTGGGCCGGCCTAATGCTAATCTTTGAACCATATCAAGGTGAATGGAAATTAGTCGGTATTGTTCATAATGCTTGGACGCCATAAGAATGGTGGATGTATTGGGGATTCAGCGGTTCGGGTATTTTTATCATCGGTTGTTCCAATTTTATCAGCGAATCAGGGGGTGTTATCAGCGCATTCTCGTTTTTATCAGCGATTCTACGATTATATCAGCGAATCGGGACTTTTATCAGCGAATCAACATTTTATCAGCGAACCGGGACTCCTTTTCGTCGGTCTCATGATTATATCAGCGAATCCAATGCTTTTATCAGCGATTCTACAATTATATCAGCGAATCAGGTGCTTTTATCAGCGATTCTACGATTATATCAGCGAATCAGGTGCTTTTATCAGCAATTCACCCATTAACTATAAAAAAGGGATCCCCTTTCCAGGAGATCCCTTCTTGTATTAATCCTCTAAGCTTACTTGTAGAACTTTATCTTCATATTCTGCCATTTCAAATGTCTTTGATGTTGTTCCATCTGTTACTACAAGTGTCACTTCTTTTTCTCTCAAAATGTCTACATGTCTTTTATTCAAAAGGAGCATTCTGATTTTCTTTTCGTTGTAGATATTGATTACTACTTGAACACCATGCTCGAGTGCTACTAAATCCTGCATGTAAACGGTGGCCATCCCGTTATTTTTCTTTGGCTCCACTTCTACAACTGGACGTTCTTCGCCATCACCAGGTTCTTCGTCCGTGACAGAAATTCTTCCTTCTGCTTCATAGACGATTGGATGTGATTCAGAACTATTAAAGCTTCTTACATAGTTAACGGTTGCTTCAATGTCCTCTGGTCCCATAATTGGATTTTGTCCTAATTCTTTAATTGGACCTTCAGAAGTTCCCATATAATTATTTACTGTCAATGTATACACTGCATCTTCATCAATTGGCGTGCCATCTGGGAAGGTAATATCCACGACTTGTTGTAATTCTGGGTTGTATGTGTAATGGAAACCTGCAATGCTATAATCTGAACCATAGCTTGATATTTGCTCGTTCAAAATTGGGTATAGATCTGCACCCGTTATTTCAACCGTCATTAACGTATTACCGAATGGCTGGATATTATATAGTTCTCCCCACGTGATTGGTCCAGCAGGAAGGATATCACGGATTCCGCCACCATTCATCATGGCAAAGTCACTGTCCATTGCCCAATTCATCCCATCTGCAATAAGATTTCCTAAGCCATGGTCACTTCCATTCGTATAGCTTCCGGATAAATCTTGAGCATTGTATCCCACTACCTCATTAATAATAGGTGCAATTGCTTCCTCGTAATGAGTTAACGTCTCTGCAACCTCTGCATTTGGGGTATAGTCGCTTTGCTTAACAAATACGATTTCCGCTTCCTTCTCTACAATATCACCAGTCGTGCGATCGATTTGAATATCTACATCTGCAAATGCTTTTCCATATTCATTTGCTTGCACAATTAACTTATTATCTACTACGGCATTATTAACAACATGGTTATGTGCCGCAAAAATAATATCTACTTCATCATTGATGGTGTTCGCTAAATCCGCAGCCTCTCCAGTAGCAGAATCACCAGATTGATTTGCTGGCATATGTGCTAATACGACGATTGCTTCTACACCTTGATCGGTGAGCTCCGCTACCGCATTGTCGACTGCTTCTGCTTCATCTGTAAAAGCTATACCTTCTAGTGATGCAGGCATTACCATGTTCACTGTTTCAGTTGTGTTGACACCAATAAATCCAATCTCTACACCGTCTACCTCTGCTATATAATATGGATCAAGGAATGTCTCGCCAGTGTCTTCATATACGCAATTTGCACATAGAACAGGGAAGTTCATGCCATCATAGCCATCTGTTCCCTTACCTTCTGGGTGTTCACCACCATTAACCATTCGCAGTAATTCATCTAAGCCTTCATCAAACTCATGGTTTCCAACTGTACCAACATCGAATCCGATTTCTTCCATAATCTCCACAGTAGGCTCATCCTGTAGTAATCCAGATACGGGTGAGCTTCCACCAATCATATCACCTGCATGTACAATTAAGGTGTTTGGATTTTCCGCTTCCCGTTCCTTAATTGCTGCAGCTGTATAATCCATTCGTCCGTACATATCCTCTGTTCCGTCACCATCTGGGTCCATCATATATTCTTGATCAATTTTCCCATGAAGGTCATTCATGCTCAAGAGTTGTACTTCTAACATTTCTGGGTTTTCACTATCATCTTCACCAACAGGAGTATATCCATAGGATTCCGCTTCCTCTGGACTAGAAAAGAAAATTCGTTTATCAACTGGAACCTCTGCCCAGTCCTCTGGCACTACATATTGCATTGTATCCGAATTCCCAACATATCGTAACAATCCCTTTTGATCGTCAAACGCACGGAATACAAACGGTAATTCTAATAATGGGTTTTCTGGATTCCAAATTCCAAGTCCTGCATCCTTCGCTTCTCGAACAGCATCCTGAAATACCGGGTAGGCTTCTTCATCAATTGGCGCAATGAAATATGTTGATGCATAGCCTTGAGCAACCATTTCAAGATTGATGTTTACGTTATCCTCTTTACGAATAACCTCCGCCAAAATTCTTCCATAATCATCTGTTGGCTCATCACCAATCTTCAAATAGATTTCATCACCAGGCTGTAGCAACTCACTAATATATGATTTTGCTAATTCTCCATAATATTTCTGGTTTTCTTTAATTTCTGCTCGAGCAGGGTCATCATTATGAGCATCATAAGTCTCCGCTGTGTCGATATTCAAGAAACGTACTCTTGTTTGACCAAACACTGGTGACTCAATTCGAATCGTATCACCATCTGTGATACTTTCGACTGTAGTTTCATAAAGACCCGCTGCAGACGGCGGCTCCGGTTGTTCTGCAGCCACTTGAATATCCTCTTGCTGAGTAGGAATCAGCTGATAATCGTTATATTGGCTCACGATTGCTGTAATGTCATACCACATATCTGATTCTATTAAACTAATATCCAATGCATTTTGCATGACTCGTAGAGTTGTTCCGTTGAACTCCGCGTCCACTACTGAAACATTATATCCTCCACCAGCTGGACTCTCTGGGATATTATCTATAAAGCCATTAATCTGTACTAACTGTCCCTCATAGGACTCCGCAACAGCAGGGTCCTGTAATGCTTCTAATGTAATTGATTTTGGTTCTGGTAACGGTTGCCCTTGCTCCACAACCTCAATTGTTGATGGGACGATTTCTTTTAAACCATTATAGGAATCTAGTTCTCCTATAACTTGTACACGGTCTCCCTTTTCTACTGATGGTAATTCCCCTTGTTCAAAAGCAAATAAATTTATACCTGCTGTATCATCTTGAATATAAGTTGTAAATTGTGTCCCATTGCTTAATGCTGCATTATCTGCCGTTATAATACCTTCTACTTTTACAACGGTACCATCAGACAAGTCTCGAACATCAGCAATTGGCGTCACTTCTGCACCTGGATCATCTGGGTCACCAGGATCTCCTGGGTCACCTGGATCTAATCCATCCAGCACATGATTTCCAAGGTAAGCAAACGTATTTTGTCCATATTCTGTCCATTCTAATGCGTCATAATTAGAATTTGGAGCTATAACGGACGCATTCCTTACAAATGTTACATCCTTCGCAAAGTCACTATCTTCACCAATATTTCCAAATACATCTAGTAAACTATCATGGTTGCGTAATACAATAACGTCATCACCATTAAAGTTAATAACTGCTCCATTCGTTACATCTGCTACATTTTGTATCTCTGCTGATGCGCTTGGATGAGCTAATACCAATACATCGCCATGTTCTAGTGTTCCGGAAAGTGTTAATGACTGACTCGGTGTCTGGGAACCATTACTATACAACTCGATTTGATAGTTTGATAGATCAACAGACTCCCCTGTGCCATTAAATACTTCAATCGCCTTATTGTAAGAACTTCCCTCTATATACTCAGAGATGAATAGCTCTTCGGCAAATTGATCTACTACCTCATTACTCTCTGCTGCACTCATAGCAAACACATTAGAAGTATTCATGAATACAAGAGCAAAAATAAGAAATAGATTTAGCAACTTTTTGATCGATGCTTTTTTCATTTGTACCCTCCATTTTTCATAGAATATTGATGCAAATTTGCATCTGACAATTCATTATTACCACATCCACCAAGCTGTTTCTATTAACTTTTTGTAAATAGAGGGAATATTCCATACTATTAGCCTATGATATGTTAAAAACAGTTATATATACCCAGATTTCTGATGTAGGGTATTATGACTATAATTATCAATAATAAAAAAGACTGTTCCCCGAAAGGAACAGTACCACTAGTTATTTAACACCTTATCAATCGATTCATTTAATTCTTGGATATCCTGATAGTCAACTTCCTTATCCCGAATACCATATTCCTGCTTTAACGCTAGAATTCTAGTAACACTTTCATTTATTCTTGCTTCAGAAATTTCACCTGATTCAACGGCTTGCTTCAACGCACGAAATGCTTCTACAATATCCTCATATTCTTTACTGACAAGAATAATATCGCTTCCCGCCTTAACCGATTGTACAGCTGCTTCACCTGTGTCGTAATGATTCTTTATCGCATCCATCATCATATCATCCGTAATGATTACACCATTAAAATTTAATTCTTCACGAAGTAAATCTGTCATGATCGGCTTGGACATGGATGAGGGAAACTCTGCGTCAAGCTGTGGGAATAAGATATGTGCGACCATCACCACATCAGCACCTTCTTTTATCGCATGAACAAACGGGATTAATTCCAACTGCCTAAGCTCTTCTAAACTTTTGTTGATTTTCGGCAATTCTAAATGAGAATCGACCGATGTATCACCATGACCTGGAAAATGCTTCATCACTGGGATAATATTTTCATCCTCCATACCTTTCATCGTCTGAATACCGAGGTTACTAACCAACTCAGGATCTTCACCAAATGAACGGTCTCCAATTACCGGATTATTAGGATTACTATTCACATCTACTACTGGCGCAAAATTTAAGTTCATCCCAAAAGTCTTTAGCTCTTGTGCTAAAATCTTACCAATTTGATAAGAAAATTCAGGATCATTTTTTAGGCCAATAGCTTGATTGGTTGGAAGCTCACGAATATCCCCAGGCAGTCTAGTTATGCGCCCACCTTCTTGATCAACCGATAAAAACAATGGAACTTTGTTGGATGAATTTATCCGTTTGATGCTATTTACTAAATCAAGTGTTTGGCCAACTGCCGTTAAATTTTTGCTAAAAAAGATAACCCCGCCAATTTTGTAGTCTTCAATCAAGTTTATGGTTTCAGCTGTCGTTGTCGTCCCTTCGATTCCAGCAATCATCATTTGACCAATTTTCTCATCTAATGTCATGGAATCTATTAAGCTAGGAATATCATTTACGATATTTGTAACCTCTGTATAGACGGAGATATGATGTACCACTGGATTAGGTTCTTCGTCTGTCGGCCGGGGCAAAATCCACTTTAACTGATAAAGCTCATTTACCTGATAGACAAGAATGATTTGATCCGTGCTCTCATCCTTATAGTAGTGCTGTGCATCTGGGTTTCCCTTTGCCTGAATAATATCCTCAAAATGTATTTGTTGCAGTTCCTCAGAAAAGGACCTTACGTCAAATACTGTATGATTCTTATAACCAAAGGTAATTCCCTCACTAGAATAATCAATATAAGTCCCCTCACCAGCAATTGTTTCGCTAGTAGGATCACCCCAATTACTAATGACCTCCTCAATACTTGATTCTCCAGCTACTACGGATACCTCTTCCACTTTACCCTCTGCGGCATGTTCAAAGATTTCACCAATCCGTTCATTCGGGGCATTCACGGTAAAGTCATCCTTATTTTCTACTTCATGTTCAATGTCCTGCACATCTTTTGCATCATGTGTATCTTTTAATTGAGTCAGCTTATCCCCAAAGAGGAAAGCACCAATAATTATGAGAAGGACTAACACTAGTACACTATATCCAATTGCCTTTTTCATCCGACACTCGCCCCCTTAAATATTTCTCCACTTAATTAGACGTTATGTTCTTAATAATGTTTCATGTATACATTTTGAAGTCTAATCCATATTGAAATAGATTACTGGAGATATTATAATTATAACATCTAATTATTTGGGGCATTAGCTCAGCTGGGAGAGCGCTACACTGGCAGTGTAGAGGTCAGCGGTTCGAGCCCGCTATGCTCCATTCATACAGAAAGGACTCAACCCTTTATTCTTATTGGGATTGAGTCCTTTCTTATTTTGAGACAATACTTTTTTAAAACCAAGACCATCCATTAATATTTATCAATCGTTAGCCCAATTACAGAGGCCCTTATAATATCTATCTCTTTAAACCTTTTCAGTTCACTCGGTGTACCACTTACGATAGCACCGCTTATCAGATACTCCGTGTTGGTAGATTCAACTCCTGGAATTTCGATTGTAGAATCGTTATTTTCCCAGTATGGAGAGTCTTCTGAAACAGGTAGACCATAAGCGTCATCTCCATGCATTACATGGAAAAAATCCGATTCACTATAATGCAGCTCATTAAAATGTTCAGCATTTGATTTATCAATCCATAACCACTCGACATTCTCTCCGCCTATAATTTCTCCAAGTTCTTCTTGTTTCATCGGTCTTACAAACGATAATGCAACCTCAATTAACGTGTTTTCATCTAGGCCTGTTGCAATTTCCAATTCATTAGGTAATTGATGGTAACCAATATGAGGATAATAAAAATCAATCTCTCTTTCATTATTCAAGTGATTGTACCGTACCGTTCTTTCAAGCTTACTTGTGTAAAACACTTCAACTCTAGTTGGGTTTGTTTGCTTAACGTCACCAATCGCAGGATATTCCTTTGTTACGATTTCCCAAGGAATCAATCTATCCCCCATTTTCTTATAATAGGTAAATTTTCCTTCTGCACTTAGAAATCCATATGAAATACTGGCATCAAGATCCACAATCCCAGCACCTTTGCCTGGGGTACCATGAATTTGCTCCGTTAATCTTTCCATTTCTTGTTCAAATTTCTTGTTAATGAGTGCTTTACTTCCAGCTTGAAGGAAAAATATAATGGCGCATACTGTAAGGACAGAAATAATGATATAAAGGCTAATTTGTTTCCATTTAGTTTTTCGGAAGGCTTTTTGAAATGCAGCACTACTAACAAAATCTCTTTCGCCTATTTGTTCTGTTTTTCTATTCTTGACCATCTTTTTCCTCCTTATATATTTTCAACAATTTCTTTCTCGCACGAAATAGATTCGTTTTTATCGTACTATTGCTTATCCCCAGTAATTCAGATATCTCTGAATATGATAAATTTGACTGGTATTTTAACAGAAGAAGTTCAGCATAGTGGGGCTTTAACTTTAGAAGCATTTCATTTAATTCGTTGGTGCGTTCCTTTGCTAGCATAATCAATTCAGGAAGTTCAGATGTTTCTTTTTCAAGCATGCCATCGTCAAAATGAAGTATGTATTTTTTATTTTTTCTACATTGGTCATAGTAAAAGTTAAGCGCAACGCGTATTAACCAGCTGCGAACGTTTGATAGTTGAATCGTATCCGAGTATCTTAGATATTTATATGCTGTTTCTTGAACTGCATCTTCGGCATCGATATGGGGGATTCCCTTACTTACTAAGTATCGATAAACCATATTTAGTTCGTTATTTAAGTCCCCTAAAAGCTCTCCTTTGCCCATGTCCCTCCCCCTTGTTTATAAGACGTTTTACAAAGATAAAAGTATACAAAAACATACGAATTATTTAATTCTGAATTTAGATTTGCTTATTCTAAGAGGTAATACCTTTCCCATCGAAATATTTTCAAATATAATCGTTTTCAACGCTACTTCTTCAACTGATTGTAATCTTTTATTCTATCTCTCTATAGTTTGGAATGAACTGGTATCTCCTTTTATGATACCACTTAACGTCCACTGTCCATCGATACCCACATAAGAAGCAGAAGCTAGCGCTAAAGGAATTTTCACTGGGAGTAGAAGGTATTCGAAGATTTGTTCATGAGGAATCGATTGAAAGAGTGCATGAATGTGTGCTCGGTACATTAGCAATGGAATCGGATCGTGTTGATCCGAGATTATAATGAAGTAGCTATTGTGTCTTCCTTGCATACTAAGGAAGTGCACGGATCACTTTAGTTGGTCTATTATCATATTCTAGCTATATATCAATTGGTTTACTTATAAGAATAAACTTGCTATATTGCATATATTGAGTATAGAAGTATATTAACTGCTTTTTTTGAACATCAGGGGTGTAAAGAATGGTTGAGTTTTTTGCTACATTGAGTCCAGTATCACAAGCATTATTAGGAACATTATTTACTTGGGGTATGACTGCACTTGGTGCTGCCTTAGTTTTTACAACGAAAACAATGAACCAGAAGCTTATGGATGGAATGCTAGGATTTGCAGGTGGCGTCATGATTGCTGCTAGCTTTTGGTCTTTATTGTCACCTGCAATCGAAATGGCGGGAAATGACAGTTGGCCCGCCTGGCTACCTGCCACAATAGGATTTATGCTTGGTGGTATATTTCTTTGGGGAGTCGATAAGGTTATTCCACACGTACATCCAAACGCAAAAATAAACACGGCAGAAGGCATTCATCCTGATAGGCGAAGAAGGAGTACGCTATTAGTCCTTGCCATTACACTTCATAATATTCCAGAAGGCCTTGCCGTAGGGGTAGCATTTGGAGCAGTTGCAGCTGGTTTTCCATCAGCATCATTAGCGGCTGCCATCACGTTAGCGATTGGAATTGGTATTCAAAACTTCCCTGAAGGTACTGCGGTTTCAATGCCATTACGGCGAGAAGGAATGTCAAGAAGAAAAAGTTTTATGTACGGACAATTTTCAGGTATGGTTGAGCCGATTGCTGCTGTAATTGGTGTGTTGGCAGTAACATTAATGGAACCACTTCTACCATTTGCCTTAAGCTTTGCAGCTGGAGCAATGATATTTGTAGTCGCTGAGGAAGTAATCCCAGGTTCACAAGAAAATGGTAACAAAGATCTTGCTTCCATGTGTTTAATGATTGGTTTTACTATCATGATGATTTTAGATGTGGCACTTGGCTAAATGAATGAAGTTTATGTAATCTAGGTCAAAGGAGCAATACATAGCGTATTGCTCCTTTGACCTTTTTATTTTGAGCATCGCCCAGTTATTACATTGCCCAAATGATTAAAGGTCGTAAAAGTTTGACACACATATTCGATATTGCTAATATGATAGCAATATAACATATTAGTCATTCCTAATATATAAGGAGGGGAAATGATGTTAAAAGTAGATGTTGAAACAAAAGTAAAGTTCCTACATGGATTTTCCCATAAAACTCGCATTCAAATACTCGAATGTATAAAAGACACCGAAAAAACCGTATCACAAATCGTTGCTGATATTGAAGGAAATCAGTCTAACATTTCCCAACACTTAGCCTGCCTAAAGGGTTGTGGGATTATTGTTGGAAGACAGCAAGGAAAATATATGTATTATAGCTTACGTAATAAGCAGATTCGTGACTTATTGTCCATGTTTGATGATGTACTAGTAGATGTTAAAAATGATGTAGCTACTTGTGAAAACCATATTGAAGCCGGTGATGTATAATGTCCGATAAATGTTGTAGTTCAGAAAAACTCAAAACTGAAGATACTCAAGCTTGTTGTAATAGTCATTCTGAAGAATTAAAGTCGGGGAAGGACAACAAAATTGAAAGTAGCTGCTGCAAGCAGCAATCCTTTCAGGAAATACCCTTAACTACTGAGAAATCATCTTGCTGTAATTCAGAAGATACAAAAGATGATTGTTGTAGTCCTCATGCATCGGATCCAGTACTTGAGGAAAATTCTACGTGTTGCAGTAGCTCCAGTGACGAGCGTAATCAAGGAAATCCAAGCTGTTGTGCTAGTCATGAAGACGAAGCTGTAAACCAACCCGATACTTCTATTCAAGGTGCAGCAAATGAATACCGTGTATTTGGCATGGATTGCCCTTCTTGTGCATTAACAATCGAAAAAGGCTTACGTGGTTTAAGTGGAATTCATGACGCTACGGTAAATTACAACACTGGAAAATTGCAGGTTGTTGGTTATGATAATTCTTCACTTGTAGAAGTAGAAGAGACCGTACAAAAGTTAGGTTTTACTGCTGAACCAATAAACCAAAATAAAAATATGAGAGCATACCATGTGGAGGGCATGGACTGTGGGAGTTGTGCTAAAAGTATTGAAAATCATTTAAATACAATTCCCGCAGTGAAAAGTGTAAGTGTTAATTTTTCAACCGGAAAAATGAAACTCGATCACGAAAATAGTGTTGAAGAAATCTTGTCAGAAGTCTCGAAAATTGGTTACAAGGCTTCCTTAATCGAAAACAATAATAACCTAAAAAATGAAACGAGACATTCTGGTGAATTCAAATCCATTATATTGTCGGGGATATTAATTGCGCTTGGTTTTGTTGGAGCGTATACCGCTTTGTCACCAGTTTTTTCAACGATGCTATATGCTCTCGCTATTGTTATCAGTGGCCACAAGCCTGCAAGAAGTGCTTATTATGCTATAAAAAGTCGATCACTGGATATGAATGTGCTCATGTCTGCCGCCGCAATTGGAGCAGCATTAATAGGAGAATGGTTTGAAGGTGCAACCGTTGTTTGGTTATTTGCACTAGGAACAACACTGCAGAACAAGTCTATTGAACAAACTAGGAAATCTATTCGGAATCTAATGGACCTCGCACCATCAGAAGCATGGATTAAAGCTGGTTCGGAGCTTATTAAGAAGCCAGTAGATGATGTGTTAGTTGGGGAGATTGTTGTTATTAAACCTGGCGATAGAATTCCATTAGATGGAGAAGTTATTCTAGGAGAAACAAGTGTAAATCAAGCGCCTATTACCGGTGAATCCATACCTGTCGACAAATTTACCGGAGATTCTGTATACGCTGGCACCATCAATGAGAGTGGGTCTATTGAAATTAAAGTAACCAAGCTGGTCGAGGATACCACTATTTCTAAGATTATTCATTTAGTTGAAGAAGCACAGGAGCAAAAAGCGCCAACACAGGCATTCATCGATAAGTTCGCTAGCATTTATACACCTATCGTATTTGCATTAGCATTAGCCATGATTGTGTTGCCACCTTTGTTTGGTATGGGTAGTTGGGGAGAATGGGTGTATAAAGGACTTGAGTTATTAGTAGTCGCATGTCCTTGCGCCTTGGTCATATCCACTCCTGTTGCAATTGTTTCGGCAATCGGTAATGCAGCCAAGAATGGTGTCTTAATCAAAGGTGGTACATTCCTTGAGAAAGCAGGTGCAATAAGCGCAATTGCCTTTGATAAAACAGGAACACTAACAGAAGGAAAGCCGAAAGTCTCAGACATCAAGGCATTAGCCACATCCGAAGAAGAATTACTCTCAATCGCCTTAACGTTAGAGGATTACTCGACACACCCGATAGCAAAAACAATTGCTTCCTATGCAAAAGAAAAGGGATTTCAACCTAAAAATGGTGAGTTATATAAGAGTATAGTTGGTAAGGGAGTTCAAGCAACCATTAATGGCGAGATTTATTATGCCGGCAATGTTAAGCTGTTTGAAGAACTAAATGTACCATTGAACACTACTCTGCGTTACTTACCTGAAATTCAAAGCAAAGGTCAAAGTGTAGTTATCATTGGTACGGCTACAGAAATATTGGGGATAATCTCTGTTGCGGATACAATCCGTAAAACTACTGTCAAGGCATTAAAGGGATTACAAAAGGTCGGAATTAAACAAGTAGTCATGTTAACCGGTGACAATGAAGGAACAGCAAAAATGATTTCAAACCAAGCCAGTGTAAATCGTTATTTTGCTGAATTAATGCCTGAGGATAAAGTGAATGCGATTAAACAATTACAAAAAGAAGGCTATCATGTAGCGATGGTAGGTGACGGGATTAACGATGCTCCTGCGTTAGCTACCTCCGATTTAGGAATTGCTATGGGTGGAGCAGGAACCGATACTGCAATGGAAACGGCCGATATTGTATTAATGGCTGATAATCTTGAAAAGCTGCCACACACGATAAAATTAAGCAGAAAAGCGCTAGCGATTATTAAGCAAAACATTTGGTTCTCTTTAATTGTAAAATTAATTGCATTAGTGCTTATCTTCCCTGGCATGCTCACCCTTTGGCTAGCGGTATTGAGCGACACTGGCGCCGCGGTAATTGTAATATTAAATGCGCTCCGTCTATTGAAAACCCAGGAATAACAATAAAAGAATTGCTATCAAATAAGCGAAATCCATTTAAAATGGATTTCGCTTATTATGTTACAACTTTTTATTCTTCATGTAATTTATCGACACATTCTACTTAATATTTATATAGCCATTTTGGGATAAGAATTCCTCAAGCTTACCAATTATCACCGGATTAAAAGCTAATTCCATCTTACGTACCTCTTGCTCAATTTCATCGTCTTTAATTCCAATTGCTTGTAAAAAGGCAACCAATATTCGATGATTACAATCCAATTGTTTTCCAATTTCTAATCCTTTTTCTGTCAGCATTATTGGTCCATAGCGCTCAAAGTTAACATATCCTGCTTTTCTTAACTTCACTACCATCTTAGAGGTTGAGGAAGCATATACATTTAATGAATTAGCTACCTCTGAAATGGTAGCATATTCTTTTCTATTTTCTTGTTTATATATTTCAAAAAGATATTTGTACCTTTTATTAGACACCCATTTTCACCTTCCTGCTTCTTAATCGCTTCATTACTTTCAAACAGAACGTATCCATCTTTACCCAAAAAAATAATTAATACTACCTGAATCGGACAATATTGGAATCTTTACCATTTAGGTTTAATAAATTAATAGAGCAAAGCATTTACTATGGATTGGTCAAGCTATGAATTTGTTTTAAGGTTTGTAATAACGGATAGTATGAAAGTTTATTGGAGGACTCTAATGTTTTTACTGCCTATTATTTTGTCATCACTTTGTACAAGTCTTGGTGCTTTACCAGTCTTGTTGATTAAAAACATCTCCCACAGAGGAAAGGATATATTATTAGCCTATACAGCTGGAATCATGGTCGCTGCAGCCGCTTACGGTTTAATACCAGCTGCTATAAAACTATCCAGCTTACCCATTATGGTAATTGGGATTTTAATTGGTACGTTGACCTTGACCTTGTTAGAAAGCCTAATTCCACATATCGACTTAGATCATTCACGCCGTTCAACAGACCACTCCGGCGTAATAGTCTTGTTCTTAATTGCCATGTCTTTACATAATTTACCTGAAGGATTATCCGTTGGGATAACTAATGTAACGGATAATCAAAACATTGGGACACTCGTGTCATTTGCAATTGGCTTACAAAATGTACCAGACGGATTCTTAGTAGCGCTTTTTTTAATTACGCAAAATGTAGGACGAATAAAAGCAATTCTGATTGCTAGTGTAACGGGAATAATAGAAATGTGTGCTGGCTTCATAGGCGTCTACTTTGGAGGAACCTTTGAATATATCGTGCCTTATGGTCTAGCATTTGCGGCAGGTTCATTACTCTTCGTTGTCTATAAAGAATTGATTCCAGAAAGTCATGGTGACGGAAATGAGCGAGCAGCAACTTTGGCATTCATTTTTGGATTCGTTACGATGGTGTTATTGACAGAGTGGTTTCGATAAATTCGATAACATATGCTTTCTGTAATACAGTAACCTAAAAAAAACCAGACACCTGTAAGAGGTGTCTAGTTCGTTAGAATTTTTTTCATAAAAGATTGTTAGTTAGACAAGCCTTCTATTATTGTATCAATATTCCATTTCATCATATCGATATAGGTGTCCCCATCTTCACCAGGCGCTCCTAATGAATCGGTAAATACTTTACCCATAATTGGAACATCGGTTTCTGCAGATACAGCTTCCATACTTCGGGGATCAATACTTGTTTCAAGGAACAATCCTTTTATGGCCTTTTCCTTAATAATATCTACTATTCTAGTTATTTGGTCTGGTGTACCTTGGTTCTCTTGGTTTATCTCCCAGATGTATTCTGCATGGAATCCATATGCTTTACTGAAGTATTTAAAGGCACCTTCACTTGTAACAAGGACCCGTTCTTCCTCTGGGATTTCATTGAATTGCTCCACAGCACCTTGGTGAAGCGCTTCTAATTTCTCCGTATACTCCTCAGCATTTTGTTTATAAATATCAGCATTATCGGGGTCAACTTCAATTAATCCATCCCGTGCATTTTCTGCATATTTAATGCCATTTGTAACATCTAACCAGGCATGTGGGTCTTCTTCTCCCTCGTTACCCTCGGAAGTTAAGTACATCGGTTCAACATCCTCACTCATTAAGAAAACCGGCGCATCATCACCGTCTTTTTCAGCAGTTTCCAAGAGTCTATCAAACCACGAATTCCCCGCCTCTAAATTCAAGCCATTATAAAAGATAGCATCAGCATCTGTTGCTTTTTGTACGTCTTCTGGTAATGGGTCATATTCATGTGGGTTCGATCCAATTGGTGCTAAACTATGAATCTCTACTAAATCACCACCAACATTTTTTACAATGTCATACACAATGGAGTATGTCGTAACTACTTGAACTTTATCTTCTCCATTTGCACTACTTGATGCATCCTCATCACTACATGCGGTTAATAATAAAGCAATTAGGGTAGTCATTATGAACATGACATGCTTCTTAAACATTCTATTCTCCTCCTCATTTCTTATTAGGCTAGTGATGCCCTTTTCTTTTTTGCTTTTAATGTTTTCCAAATTAATCCATGCTTTGGTGATAACAAGAATACAAGAATGAAAATGGCAGTAGCTGCTAAAACAATCGTAGCACCAGATGCAAGATTATAAGTAAAGCTAAAATATAGCCCAACGATTGATGAAATTACGCCAATTCCAGCTGCTAGAAAAATCATAATCCATAATCTTTCTGTTAATAGATAGGCAGCTGCAGCAGGGGTAATTAACATGGCAACTACTAAAACAATTCCAACAGTTTGCAGGGAAGCAACCGTAACCATAGTCAATAATGTCATTAAGAAATAGTGAATTAATCGAACGGGTAAGCCATATGCTGCCCCCATTGTTTCATCAAAAGACGTAACCAATAATTCTTTGTAAAACAGATAAACAGCAAGTATTACAAATATCCCAATTCCTAAGGTAATCCACATATCCGATGACCTTACCGCTAACACATTCCCAAACAAGATATGGTATAAATCGGTACTACTCTTTAGCATGGTAATCATGATAATCCCTGAAGCAAATGCCGCTGTAAACATAATTCCAATCGAGGTATCATGCTTTATTCGACTGTTTTGTGTCACGTAACCAATTGCTAAAGCCGTTAACACTCCTGAAAACACAGCACCAAAGAAGAAATTAATTCCTAACATATAAGAGATAGCTACACCTGGAAGTACTGCATGTGAAATCGCATCTCCCATTAACGCCATTCCTCTAAGTATAATGAAACAGCCAATTACACCACAGATAATTCCTACCATAATGGATGTTAATAATGCTTTTTGTAAGAAGCCATATTGCATAACTGCTTCAAGAAATTCCATTACAATGACACCCCCATCTCATTCATGAACGCAAATTGTCCTTTATACGCTCTTTCAATGATCTCCGGTTTAAATACGTCTTTAACGGGACCAAAACCAACTAACTCTTTATTTAATAAAATTAGTTGATGAAAATAATCATTTGCTTTACTTAGATCATGGTGAACGACAATTACCGTTTTCCCTTGTTGGCATAACTCTTTTAGTATGTTGACTATGGTTTCTTCACTAGATACGTCAACACCAACAAATGGTTCATCAAGAAAAAACAAATCTGCCTGCTGTGCTAATGCTCTTGCAAGAAAGACACGTTGCTGCTGTCCACCTGATAACTCTCCAATCTGTCTTTTACTAAAGTCTTGCATTCCTACACGCTCTAAGCATTGTAATGCCCAAGCTTTTTCTTGTTTCTTTGGACGTCTAAAAGGTTTCAAATGCGGATAAGTACCAAGTAAAACAGCGTCGATTACTGTAATTGGAAAATCCCAATCAATGTCATTTCGTTGCGGTACATATGCAATGTTCTTTCTAACATCTTTTATTGATTTTCCCAATACCTTTACTTCCCCTTTGTCTCTAGGAATAAGATTTAGCATTGCCTTTAAAAATGTTGATTTACCCGCACCGTTAGGACCAATGATTCCAACTAAATTACCTGCATCAACGGAAAGACTTATTCCTTTTACAGCCTCATTTCCATGATAGGAAACATGTAGGTCGTTTATAGATATTGCATGATCAACCATGAGAGACCTCTCCTTTTCTAATTGATATGAACGACTTTTTACCAACACCCTAAAATGTGATGTACAACTAATTTTATTTATTTATGCACTAATTTTTAATAACTAAAATAGTTTTGCCTTAGTTCAAATTATATGCGCCCATTTAAAAATGTCAACAGAATTATATAATTTTTTTCACTCTTACATTCAAACACTTAAAATAGATAAGCCATAATTTGGTAGTTTAATGTGGCTAGAAAGCCTTAAGGGGTAGGATTTCCATTAAAAAGTTTTTTCAAATGCTGTATTGTAAATTTTGTGATTAACGGAAGGATATTAATTGGAGGTGCTTTATATAAATGGGGTTGTCACGTATGATTGAAGAACGTTAAGGACATAAAAAAACGTTCAAGCGAGACTAAAGCTTGAACGTTTCTCAATTTAGTTATTAATAAACCGTATAACTAGCGGTATTCTATATTGCTCACCTTGATATGCTTTAACCGCCGCTATAATGGTTAACACAAGTGCAGCAATACCAACTATAAATAGCAATACAAAACCAATTAAAACGATCATAAGGATGCTACTTACAATACCGTAGATTGTGAATGAGATTAAAAAGTTAAAGTATTCTTTTCCGTGATAATCGACAAAATCGGAATTATCTCGTTTCAGCAGCCAAATTAAGAGTGGCCCCAAGATTGGGAACGGTAAACTTAATAAATATAATAGCATTGAAAATAAGCGATCGTCCTCTGTAGTTGCCATTTTATTCCCTCCTTAATAGATCTCCTATTTATTGTAACTTTAATCTACATCGCCGTCTACATCCCGCCAAACATTTTACTGAATTTTCTTTACAATTAAATAATCAAATTGATTTACATGCTATATTACCTATACCCTTTATCTAATTAAATTATTCCAGCAATCCGATAATAGACCCGCAGGTTAAAAGATTATACAGGAACAGAGAATTTATTCATTCGTTAAAGGGATTTCGTACTTTACTCTCGAATACTATTAGTAAGCTATTTCAAGGGGGGAAACCAATTTGATTACAATAAAGAAGGACAATATTGTAGAAGATTATCACGGAACACAAGTTAGCGATCCGTATCGGTGGCTGGAGGATCCAAATTCCGAGCTATCTACCCAGTGGAGCAACTGGATGACAAAACGCTCTCATACATATTTCTCTAAAACGACTTCACGTGACGCAGATAGAAAACGGCTAGAGGAGCTATGGAACTATCCGAAATATTTCGTTCCAAAGAAAGTGAAAGACCAGCTATACTTCCAGAAAAATGATGGGTTACAAAATCAGGCAACATTATATCGAAACGATTCTGATGGTGAAACGGTCATATTAGACCCGAATACATTAAGTGATGATGGAACTGTAGCCATGACGAATTACTCCTTTAGTAAAGACGGTCAATATCTTGCCTATGCAACTTCAACACATGGTAGCGACTGGCAAGAGATTCGTGTCCGTAATCTCATGACTGGTGAAGATCTCAACGATCATATTCAATATGTTAAATTCACAAGTATTACATGGTCACCAGATCATTCTGGATTTTTCTATAGTCGTTTCCCTGAACCAGGTAGTGTCGCGGAGGAGGACGAAAGCAACTTTCATAAAGTTTATTTCCATCAAATTGGAACTGGACAAGAAGAGGACCAACTCATTCACGAACAGCCAGAGGATAAAGAATTAATGTTTTCATCCTTTGTAAGTGATGACGACAAGTACCTTTGTCTCTATGTATATTTAGGAACGGCAACAGAAAATCGTGTTTATTTAAAGCCGATTGATTCAGATGAGAAGTTTACTCGTATTCTCGATAAGGCGGATGCTGAGTATCTATATATTACAAATAAAGATAACATCTTTTATTTTAAAACCGATTTCAATACACCTAATGGGAAAATCATCTCACTAGACCTTCATAATCCTGAGCCTTCAAATTGGCAGGAAGTCATTCCAGAACAAAAAGATGTCATGGATTATGTCCTTTTTTTGAACGACCAGTTGGTTATCGCCCTGCTTCATGATGCACATCACCAATTACATGTCTATCAACTTAACGGAAATTACTCCCATCAGATAGAATTACCGTTACTTGGTTCCATCACAGATATAACTCGCTCAAAAGAAGACAATGAAATGTATTTCGGAATTACTTCCTTCTTAAGTCCAACGGTGGTTTACCAATATAAAATGGATCAAAAGGAACTACAGGTTTTTGCTGAATCAGAATTACCATTTGATACATCTGCTTACGTTACGAATCAAGTATTCTATACATCCAAAGATGGAACTCGAGTTCCTATGTTTGTAACTCATCGTAATGACCTTAATTTAGATGGCGAAAATCCAGTGATTCTATATGGCTACGGCGGATTTAATGTTAATATGACGCCTTCTTTTAATCCAGCAATCCTTCGATGGATAGAAAAAGGTGGTATTTATGCAGTGGCCGTTCTTCGTGGCGGTACCGAATACGGGGAAGAGTGGCATCGTGCAGGGATGTTAGAAAATAAGCAAAATGTATTTGACGATTTCATCTCTGCTGGTGAATGGTTAATTAGTCAAAATTATACCCGTAAAGAAAAATTATCGATTATGGGTGGCTCTAATGGTGGATTATTAGTAGCAGCTTGTATGGTGCAACGACCAGATTTATTTGGTGCAGTTATCTGTCGGGTCCCCGTAATCGATATGTTGCGTTATCATAAATTCACCATTGGTCGTTACTGGATTCCTGAATATGGCAGTGCCGATAATCCGAAACATTTTCCATTCTTGTACGCTTATTCTCCACTTCATAATGTACAAGAGGGTGTGAAATACCCACCAGTTCTTATTGCAACAGCAGAAAGCGATGATCGTGTTGTACCAGCACATGCGAAGAAATTTGCTGCTACCTTAATGGAAAAAGCTGATACCGAATCAACGATTATTTTAAGACTGGAAGCAAAAGCAGGTCACGGCTTAGGAAAACCTACATCGAAGTTAATTGAAGAATGGGTTGATTTTTATGCATTCTTGGATATGGAACTAAACGAAAAATAAAAAGAGTGTCCAGGTACCTACCCCCCAAAGTTAGAGTAGAATACTAACTTTTAGGGGTAGATACCCATTTGGACACTCTTTCTTATTATTAATCCATTTCTTTTTTCTTATAAACAAATGCCGTTAAAATAGACGTTACGATTGCCCAAGCTACTAAGATACCCAAGTGGCTCCAAATGTCACCAAATCCTAGACCCTCTTCTACCTTATACGCAATTTCCACTAGCTGTATATTCGGAAGATACTCTACAAAGGCAAGTATGGGATATTGATCCACTAATGCCATTAGCATGGAAC
Source organism: Ornithinibacillus xuwenensis (assembly GCF_039614845.1). NCBI lineage: Bacteria > Bacillati > Bacillota > Bacilli > Caryophanales > Bacillaceae > Ornithinibacillus > Ornithinibacillus xuwenensis. Next base: position 108,605 of record NZ_JBDIML010000007.1, read on the forward strand.
CAAAACCAAACAAGAAAATAACCGGTAAAATGATTACAGAAGCTTCTACAACTGTTCGAGACAACAAGCCCAGTATTGTTCCTAATGCTAGGTAGAATAATACCGAAACAATAATAGCAATTGCTATTATACTAATGTTTGTCGGACTATATCCAGTAATCATCGCACATAATACAATGGTTACTACCGTCAGGATAAAACTCACCAAGCTCTTACCTGTTAGAATTTCTGTCAGGGAAGCTGGTGACAGCATCAAGCTTCTCAATGTATGCTTTTCCTTCTCCTCCGCAATCACAGCACACTGAATAAATGCCGTTACGGACGATAATGCTAGATTAATAATTAAATAGTGCAATTCAATCGTTACTTCACCAATTCTGGAATATAGAAATGCCATTATGATTGGCAGGATAATAATCGAGCTTACAAAATAGTTTTTGGTTACATCCTTTAAATCCTTTTGAAAAATTGCATAGATTCGTTTCATTGAAAATGTCATACTAGTTCCCTCCCTGTAATGTCTACGAAAATATCTCCTAACGTAGGCTCGTTAGAATGAATGGAAACAATTTGATTACTAGACATGTATTGGTAGACCTCGTCTGCTCCCTCTGTTCCGCCAGGTAAATTTATTATATTTCCATCCTTCAGCTCTATTGTTATACTACCATCTGCATATTGTCTGCGAAGTGCCTTTGGTTCACCCAACAATTGTATTTTTCCTTTGTTTAGGAAAGCAACACGGTCACATAATGTTTCAGCTTCACTCATATCATGGGTAGTCAAAAAGATTGTTGTCCCCTTCTCATTTAAGCGACGAAGCCCCTCATGAATTTGCTTAGAGTTTGCTGGGTCAAGTGCAGATGTTGGTTCATCTAAGAACAATAGCTCTGGTTCATGAAGTAGCGTTCTTGCTAACAATACACGCTGTAGCATTCCTTTGGATAACTTCGAGACAACCTTTTTCGTTTCACCAGAAAGGTTCACCAGATCTAATACTTCATCCATTCTTTTTTTCGGAACATCATATAAATCACAGTATAGCTTCAGATTCTCTTCTACAGAAAGGCGTTGGTATAATCCGCTATTATCAGATAAGACTCCAATTCTTCTTCGATAAGACCCATTCGTAAGCGAGGTACTAGGTACACCAAACACCTCTGCCTCACCTGAAGTTTGCTGTAATTGTGCTGTTAATATTTTTATGGTAGTCGTTTTACCGGATCCACTTGGACCTAAAAATCCAAACGTCTCTCCTTTTTTAACATTAAAATTTACATTTTCTAATGCAGTTTGATTGCCAAATACCTTCGCTAAATTTTTTACTTCTATTATTTTTTCCATTTTACTCCCCCGTGCTGAACTTATTTCTTACACTCTTAGAATAGGGGATTATCAGGCTTTTCACAGCATATTTTCCTTGAAAAGCGCAAAATTCAGGTTGAATGGCGCTTATTTAAGCCCCAACATTTCCTTTAATTGTGTCATTTTTGTTTTAGAAAGTGGAATGGTAGACTTTGGTTTATCATCCAAGACCAAACTGTAACTATTTCTAGTCCAAGTAATCACTTCCCGAACCTTTTGGAGATTTACAATGTATGAACGATGACAGCGAAAAAAACCATAAGGCTTTAATCGGTCCTCCAATTCATTTAATGTAAATACACTCGGAAATGACTCTCCTTTTATATAAACATGTGATTGACCATCATTGCTTTCAATATAATCGATTTCGGGAGGATCAAATAAGATAATCTTTTCATTTACTTTCGTAGGAACTTTATTAAAGTTAAAGGCTGTCGGGATAGCTTCCTCTTGCTCCACAACTTTGGGCTCAGATTCATTTTCTTTTTCATCTTCCATTTCAATTTTATGTATGCCGTCCTCATTTAAGCGATAGACACTATCTGCTATTGTAATAGCACTTTCCATTATTCCAGTTAACACTAAGACCCCTTTTTGCTCTCTTTTTAAATACTCTAAAATATTTAAGAATACACGTTTTGTTTCCACATCCACATTTAAATCAGGCTCTTCAAAAATAAATAATGTTGGGTTTTTAAGTAGTAATTGAGCAAAATGTACGCGTCTTTTCTCGGAATAGGTTAGTTTATTCACCTTCTTGCTTCTTAAAGTCCCTAGTTGTGTTAATTGTAAAACTTGGTCCATATCAAGTTCAGAGGCATAGAGCTGCTTGAAAAATTTAATATGGTCCATCACGGTTAGCCGATCATATAACCCTTGGTCAAAGAAACAAATTCCGATCTGTTTTTCGTGTAATCGCTTATGTTGTGTAATATTTTCTCCTGAGACTAGTATACTTCCATTTGAAATTGGCACCTTACCTAACAGCATATTGAGCAAGGCGACTCGTATATTAAGGCTAGAGTGAATCGCTGCCACTTCACTCGAAGCCAAATCAAAATGAAATGCAGAAAACAACAATACATCCTTTTCGTGCTTTTCTAAATCACGTATCGATAAAACATTCATTTCATCACAATCCTCTGTTCGTAATCATCATGTTTGCTAAGCTTTATTCTTCTTATGCAATTCTATCAAAATATCATTATGAGTATATCGTTATAATGTTATCGTTAATATTCCATATTTTCTAGCTTTTTTTATAACTTTTTTCCATAAAAAAAGATGACAAAGCTTAGTTTGTCATCTTCCTTACGATTCTTTTCTAGAAATACCATTCGTTAAGATCTCTATAATCCATTCAATTTCTTCATCATCCCAATCGGCGTCTGGAATAACAATATATCTAGAAATGATATAGGAGAATATGGATGAGCCCACTATACGAATAATAGTATCTGGGTTCGTATCGATTAGCTGTCCCTTCGCTTGAAAATGGCGAACAGTTTCTCTTAGCTTCTCAAATACATCCTTTCCAATATGTTCAATAAATTGCTTCTTTAAATCCTCATGGAACGGTAATTCCTGAATAAGAATCCGTAATAGAGGTGTATTGTTTTTTACAAACTTAATTCGATTTTGAATCATCGCACGGATAAAATCTTGAAAAGTGTCAAATTCTTTATCTAGCACCTTATTAAAATCCCTCTTAAAAACTGGCCCCAGAATCTTAATCATGGTTGGCGATACAATCGTCAGTAATAATTCTTTTTTAGATTTATAGTGTCGGAATATTGTTCCCTCTGCAACGCCAGCTTTTTTGGCAATTTCACTAGTAGAAGTTCCAGCATACCCTTTTTCAGCAAACAATTCCGTTGCGGCAGCTAAGATACCTCTTTGTTTTTCTGTTAGATTTTGTTCATCATTAAACAACGTTTATCTCCTCTAATCTTCCTGTATGGATAAGCTACTATTGTTATGATACGGCAATCTTATAAAACGATGCAATTAATAGAAGCATTAGATTTTCCGGTACTTTCGAAGTGCAAGAATATTTAACACCATAAACAAAAGTGAGAAGCTAAATAAAATAATAATTTCCATCAGAATGTCTTCCAGACCATTTCCCCTTACCATAATATCCCGCAATGCTTCAGCGGCATAATATAACGGGGTAAAAGGTCCAATCCAGCTCAACCAATTTGAAATGGTTTCTAAATTAAACAATCCAGAAAAGAATACTTGTGGTACAACAATAACTGGAATAAATTGAATCATTTGTAACTCATTGTTTGCAAACGACGAAATTAATATCCCCAATGTAAGTGCTGTGAACGCTAATGCTAAGATAACGAGTAAGACTAAAAGGAATGAACCCTCCATCATCATATCTAATACATAAACAGCGTACGCAGCAATAATAGTGGATTGAATCATGGTTACAATTCCGAAGCCAAACACATAACCTAATACAATTTCCCACTTACGCAATGGGGTAGCTAACAGCCTCTCCAATGTTCCTGTTGATCGTTCCCGAATAAACGAGACACCTGCAATAATAAAAACAAAGAAGAATACAAAAAAACCTAACAGTACTGGACCAAAATAATCAAACTGTCCCATTTCACTTGAACCGTGAAGATAATGAACCTGTGACTCAACCGATTTAATACTACCCGCTTCTTGTAGGGAGGAAAATGTAGCTTGAATCCATTTTAATGTCGCACCATTAACAGTTGGGTCACTTCCCTCCAAATAAATAATAGGTTGTTGCTTTTCTAACGTAACATAGCCATCTATCTCTCGTTCAGATAGATCCGCTTCGGCATCTGCCAGCACATCATAATACGTAATTTCTGCATTTTCTAAATCCAAATTCGAACTAATTTCTTTCGGTATTCCCACAAGCCCTACTTTTGGAACATAATCGTCTCCATCAAAGACTAGATGTAGCATCGTCAGTACGAGAATTGGTGCAAATAGCAGCATACCAATTGTTCGTTTATCTCGAATAATTTGTCTAAGTATTCGTATTGTTAAAGCCCTAAGCCTCATGTGCCACACCTCCATAGACAAGAAACGCTTCTTCAATTGATTCTGTATTAGTATTTTTCTTTAATTCCACAGGAGATCCAATCGCAATTAATGAACCCTCTCGCATTAACCCAAGCCGATCACATTTTTCAGCTTCGTCCATAACATGTGTCGTTACGATTATGGTAGTTCCACCATTATTTAGCTGATAAAAGGCATCCCAAATTCTTTTCCTTAATACTGGGTCAATCCCCACAGTTGGCTCATCCAGTATTAATAGCTCTGGTTCGTGTAATAACGCAATGGCTAATGATAATCTTCGCTTCATACCACCTGAATAATCCGAAACTAGCTTATAAAGGTGATCCGTTAAATCAACTAATTGCATCACCTCGTTTATTCGTTCATTTTGTTTTTTCTTTTTTAAACCGTATAGGCTGGCGAAGAATTGTAGATTCTCCTTAGCAGATAAATCTTCATAAAGCGCATCCGATTGCGCCATATAGCCAATTCGATTAATGGTTTTTAAATCGGGCATCTTTTGTTGTAACACTATATTTTCGCCAGTCGTTGATACATCAAGACCGGAAAGCTCCTTTACAAGGGTTGTTTTACCTGCCCCAGATGGACCTAATAGTCCAAAGATTTCTCCTTCTCGGATATCAAGGTTTATGTCCTTAAGTACGACATGCTTTCCGAATTGTTTGGATACGTTCTTAATAGCAACACATATTTTTTGTTCTGCCATTTTTACCCTCCTAAGTGAGTGATTACTCACTTCTATATTACGACCCATATTGAAATTTGTAAAGTGAGTAATCACTCATTTGAGGTTCAACTCGTTCAAAATACGGGTGAAACGCCCATTCTTCATGAAAAAACTCCCAATCTAGTCGTTTTCCCCATATATTAAATGGAATACATTTTAAGGAGGAAATATAAATTGAATTATTTTGAACCACCTTATGACGATGAAAGGCAATTAAATTTACCTGGTTATTTATGGGGGCAATTCTTTGGTAACCAAGGTCAGTTTCCGGGCGGAGGACAGTTTCCTGGAGGAGGTCAGTTTCCAGGCGGAGGACAGTTTCCTGGAGGCTATCCCGGTGGGCAGTACCCTGGATTTCCTGGAGGCGGACAGACAGGAGGACAATTCCCAGGACAGCAGGCAGGTGCACCAACTACACCACCGCCATCATTCACCCCACAACAGCAGCAATTTCAAACTTTTGCAGTTGATCCAGGTGGAATAAGAGGCTGTCTTTACCGCTTCACTTATGTTTGGTTAGAGCGAGGCGGTTCCTTCTGGTATTATCCAACCTTTGTAGGAAGAAACTCAATTGCTGGTTTTAGATGGAGGAGAGGTCGTTGGGTATACTTCGGTATCGATTTAGACCGCATTGAATCCTTCCAATGCTTCTAATTAAGGTTTTTCGCTAGATAGATATAAACAATCGCATAAAAAAACATAATCCCTCCTTTTTTCATAAAGTATAGTGAAAGGAGGGATATTTATGGATAGACTAGCTGCGCTTTATTTAGCTACAATAGTAGCAGGATTTGCCTTAGCATTTGTTCCAACTTCTACACTTATTACAACACCAGTAGCAGACTTCTTTGGCATTGTTGGTGGTGTAGTCATTATCATTTTCGCATTAGCACTCCTGCATTTAGGCTTGAAGGCATTATTTAGCAGGCATTTCAAATAATGAATTGGACTCGTATTTAATAATAATATTTAATAAAAAGAGGCCTAGGGTCTCTTTTTATTTCTAATGAAACTGGTGGCTAGTTCATTACTAATCCATAAAGGAGAAATACGAATAGACTATTTAACATATGAGATTATCCAGCCTACCACTTTTATCCTTTCCTAACAAAAAAACACGGCTAATGCCGTGTTAACACCAATTAGTTATTGATAATTTCATTAACGGTTGATTCAACCTCTTGTCGAGACATTTTTTCTTTTCCACTTTTCAATACCTTTAATGTCCGATGGGCTAAAGCCAGTGGTATCTTACAAAACAGAATAATATTTTTGGTTTTTATGGACTTCATGTATTCATCTGCTTTTGATAAGTTATCCTCAGCATACTGGAACATATCATCTCTACTCCAATTATCCGGAAAGAACTTCACGCCCCGCTCCGCATCCTCTTCCTGATTACGAAGTACATTGACGGCCTGCAATCCTCTCCCATAGCCAATTGCTAATGTTGGATCTGTTTCTGTATTATCATACCAGTTCCAAATGTCCGATAACATTACCCCGACTAATCCTGCTACATAGTACGTGTAATCGTCTAAATCTTCTTTTGTTCTTATTTGCCAGTTTTTCTCGACCCAATCCGCCATTCCTTCTGCCATGATACTAGTAGATTCTAGCACTTTATCGACAATACTGTCTGGACAGAACTGAATCCAATCCCCTAATCGTTTGGTGACTTCCGGTAAGATTGACTCATGTGGTTCCAATAACTGTCTATAGCTATTCGTATCAAAATTATTCTTTAATAGTTCACTAGTTGATCGTAATAGATGTTGCTTTGAATCTGAATCCAGCTGTTCATGATCCTCTATCTCATCAATTGCACGCATACATAGATAAGCAGAAGCAACCGTTTTGCGTAGCTTTGGTTTTAAAAGCTTTATCGGAATATAAAAGGTTCTACTCGTCTGCTTTAACATATGCATTGCTTCTTTTTCTAATCTCACTACGTCATTCAAGCTGGTATATCCTCCTTTAAATCCTACAACATAAAGGTAAAGTTTGATTTGTGTGAAAGGGACTCCTCGAAAGAAACATGTACTTTCTTAGAATCCCTTTTCCCTTTATTTTTAATTCATATATTACTATTTTACGCTTGACTTTATTAAAGTATAACAAACTTTACAAGATATTGCCTGAATGAACTCATTTGCCCATTATTCGACTTCTATTGTTAATCGTTGACTAATAGCCTTTCCATCATCAGTATTATAAACGAGGTCACCTTTTAGCTTTTCACCAGCCTCGCCGTACACTTCCAGAACCTGTTTACCATTATTTCCATTGGAAGGATCTACTTCAATTTCAATCTCATATTCCGATAAATCTTTTATTCGACTATCCTTTGCCGGATCCTCAATATAGAGAACTGCAGTTCCATCAGGATTCGTATAGGCTGACCCGCTAAATCCGGTAGTAATGTAGTTTGGTATATCTGCTGTTGCATTTATGTATGTTCCTTCTACTAAATTACTCTCTATATTTACAACTACATAATCTTGGAATTTCTCTACTTTGGAGTTTATCCAAACAGCCGGGTTTCCTATATCATCTGGAATTCGCCATTTTGGTTCCGTAATGGCGAACGATTCAGATTCACCATTGATGACAACTGTCTTTTGAAACGAAGCTTTTGTAAAAGTAGCTTCTTCGTACGAGTCATAGTAAACCCTTGCAAAATTACCTGTAATTCCATCCTTATAATGATCCACAATTGCATCATCATATTGCGCATTAGCTTCAAAGGAAAGCTCTACATGCAAAAGCCCTTCAAAATCACCAGGGACATTTGCCTCAATCTCAAACGCTCCTGAATTTTCTACTTTAGTTTGTCCATCACCACCAATAATAGAGCCTTCTTCTGGTGAGATATCCAGTGATAATTGTGATTCAGGCATGAGGTTTGTTGTACCTTTAACCGTAATCGTATGATCAACTACTTCAACATCACCTTTAAACCATACATTTAATTCTCCTTGGTCTTTCGGTGCTTTCGAATCTTTTACTTCAAATGATACATCTTCCGATTCTTCACTATCATCCTCATTATTTTGATTCGCTGCTGTAGATTCCTCTTCTTCAGAATCTACCTTTTCCTCTACAGCTTCTTTTCCATCCGTCTTACCTGTTGTATTTTCTTCTTTATCCTTACAAGCTACTAAAAGAATAAACAAAATAAATACAGCTACTAGACTAATAATTTTACTAGATTGCTTTCTCATCATTCCAACTCCCATTCATAATAACATTCTTATAATAGGCATAGGACAAAGCTATCAGCAACAGGACTTTATACTCAATTTAGTTCATCATAATCCGTCATATTTCCTATGACTAAAACTAGAATTGGAATATTTCCCCTTCCTATTCTATAATAAAAAGAAAAAAGGAGTCCCAGCTTGATGAATTCTGAAAATCGTTTCATTAAATTTCTCGGAGGGCGTAATCTAGTATTTAGTCTGTCCTTATTAATCTTAATTGGGATAATGATATTCATTTATGACAAAATATCATTTGTTTTTAATCCAATTATTGTTGTTTTGTCTACCATTACACCTCCAATTATCTTAGCATTTATTGCTTATTATTTATTAAACCCTATTGTTGACTTTTTAGAGCGCCTACGCATTAAAAGAATTTGGGGTATTGTTATCATCATATTGGGTATTAGTGGTTTGTTAGCTGGGATTATTTTATTAACTGCACCTGCTATTGAGGCACAAGTAAAAGAATTATTCCGCAACTTTCCAAATTATGTTCAACAATTATGGAAAGATGTGACAACCTCGATCGAAAACTCTTTTCTCGGGCCATATTATGATAATGCTTATGATTGGGTTGTTTCCAACTTCAGTGATATACCTGGTATTGTTGGTTCTTATATCGGAAATGCATTTGAAGGGATACAAAATGTTGCTAGTACCGTAACCAATTTTGTTGTGGTTCTCGTTACATTTCCTATCATCCTGTTCTTTTTACTTAAGGACGGAGATCGTTTTAAGGCATATTGCTTAAAACTATTACCTCCTAAGTTTCGAAAGGATGTCAATCAAATTCTAGATAATATGGATGCACAGGTAGGCTCTTACATTCAGGGACAAATTATTGTGGCAACCTGTATTGGTATCCTACTATACATCGGTTATTTAATTATTGGATTAGATTATGCAATTACCTTAGCTATCATTGCAGCTATTACAAGTGTAGTGCCGTATCTAGGACCTACTCTTTCGATTATACCCGCAGCAATCATTGCGATAGTAGACTCTCCTTTTATGCTATTAAAATTAGCAATCGTTTGGGTTATTGTTCAATTCCTTGAAGGGAACTTTATCTCTCCAAACATTATGGGGAAAACCATGAAGATCCACCCGCTGACGATTGTTATCGTCTTACTTGTAGCTGGTAATCTGTTTGGAATTATCGGTGTCATTCTCGGAATTCCTGGCTATGCCATTTTAAAAGTATTAGTTGCTTACTTCTATAACAAATTTAAAGCACGCTATAATCGTTATTATGGTGAAGAATATGGTGCATATGCACAGGACCAACAGAGTGAAAATAAATAGTTGCTGAGCTTTCGTCTAACTGCATAAAAAAGTTCGTAGGGGATTAACCTACGTAGTTCAGATAGCGTGGAGAAAAAACAAAATATCGCGTTAAATTTCATACCAAAAAACATCTATATTAACACCTTATATAACAAACAAAAACGCTTGGATTTGGTACCGACCCCCGAAAGTTAGAGTGAAAATCTAACTTTCGGGGGTGTTTTTTATGGCTAAATATAGTGAAGAATTTAAAATAAAGCTTGTAACCGAGTATTTATATGGGAATCTTGGATATGGAT
>NZ_JBDIML010000008.1:0-105864 GCF_039614845.1 Ornithinibacillus xuwenensis
GACTTCCCATCACTTCGAGTGAGTAAGATCCCTCAGAGACGATGAGGTTGATAGGTCCGAGGTGGAAGCGTGGTGACACGTGGAGCTGACGGATACTAATCGATCGAGGACTTAACTAACACTTTTTTGAGTCGTTTGTGTTGCTTATTTAGTTTTCAGGGTATAAATCCAATTGAATATTGGAGGTTCTGTTCATTATTTGTTCAGAATAACATCCCTTTGTCTGGTGACGATGGCGAAGAGGCCACACCTGTTCCCATACCGAACACAGCAGTTAAGCTCTTCAGCGCCGATGGTAGTTGGGGCATTGCCCCTGCGAGAGTAGGACGTTGCCAGGCAAATTTTTTGTATAAAATTTCAATTACAACATAAACTAAAGTTGTAATTAGGAGTAACCCTAAAATATATGTAGTCTAGACAATGTAGGGTTCAGGTATATAAACAAATACTATTATTCCACAGTAGCTCAGTGGTAGAGCAATCGGCTGTTAACCGATCGGTCGTAGGTTCGAGTCCTACCTGTGGAGCCATTTTTGCGTTTTACTACAAAATGCTTCCATAGCTCAGTCGGTAGAGCACTACCATGGTAAGGTAGGGGTCAGCGGTTCAAGTCCGCTTGGAAGCTCTCTTTTAAAATTCGATATATAGGCTTTTACTCCTATTAGAGTGGAAGCCTATTTTTATGTTTCCTAATTTGCAGCGAACATTATTATTTTCGGAGTTTGACCAAGCTATCAAATGAGTGAATAGCTATTGTTATACCAAGAGTTTTTCTGAAACACTTCCATAATTTTTAACTACCTTCATTAGTTTAGTGTATTTTAGTATCATGTATAATACTAAGTTTAAAGCCCAGCTGTAGGAACAGTTGGGCTTATTTTGATACGCTCAGTTTTTTAATAAATTTAGTTAGCCAATAGGATAAAAATACAACCCCTAAATCGATGAGGAAAACGTATAATTCATTCATACCTCGATTAAAGTCAACTAATCCCATTATTAATTCAAGAGATGCAAATCCAAAGGAAAATAATGCACTAACAAGAATGGTGAACAGGTAAAAGTTTTTGTTGTGATTTAAACAATACTGGTATACAAGCATAAAGCCTACAGGAAGAACAGATGACGTTAAACTAAAAGCAAATGGCAACAAAGGAATTAAGAAATATGTATGTACGAATAATGTAGTTGAGCCTAATACCGTATCGATGTATGTCCACATCATATGAACAGAAAAACCAAAAAATAATATTTCGAAAACCCTAGTTCTATCGATAGTAACGTATAATATAATTAGTGGAACAATTAATAATGCCAATACAAACCAGAATTGCCATGAATCGATATTGGAGAATTCTTTCCAATAGGATATCAATGAAGCGTTTTGATCGATACTTTTTTCATAAATATCATTCAACATTAAGCTTCTATCCATTTATTTTCCTCCTATAGTTTTTTAGAATCAGTTCCTGTATAGTTTGTAACAAACTTAATACTCTATACTACTAGTGTGAATCTAATAATAATTTTTAGCTTGAAATGTAAGTTGTTTTTCCTCTTGGAATAGGTTAAAAAACTACATAAAAGCAAAAAAATCCCCACTCAGTAGAGTAGAGATTTGAATTTCTGCAAGGCGGCTTCACTTTTTCTTGATACTTGTTTTGTTAACAGAGTTAAATAGTACTAACAATAAGCATAAGAGTTACATACAAATGCAACTCAGCTTACGTGAAAAAAGTGATTTATTTAACTTTATGCCATATTCGGCTAAATAATCGAGTGATGCCGTATTGTAGTAAGAATACGAATAACCCAACTAGACATAGATTTACATAATACCATAGCCCATTACCCAGTAAGTTAAGTGGGGTATTTGCTGAAGGTGCTCTTGCTAAAAACAAGAAATTAGCATTTGCCAAAGGGTTCATGATAAAGCCTATGATACCGGCATAACATAATAAATAGAGATAAGATTCTAGAGTCTTTTTCAGTGTTAAGGCAAACGGATTTGCGATAACGAGATAAATGCTAGCCCAAGATAAGAGAACATGATGTAAAAAGAATTGCCAAAATCGAAAATGTGGATAACCGTGATGTAACTCCGGTGTAATGATTGCTAAGAAAGATGGTATGATTCCAATAAAAAAGATGATTTGAATTAATTTCTTGTTCCTTGTATAAAGTGTGAGTATGGCGATTATTCCAGCTATGCTACATAATTGAAAAGGCAGGAACTCAGCAGGGTTCCACGAACCATTCACAATTCCCCAAGTTTGGTAGCTTAGCTCAGAAAGAATGAGACTGCTAAATAATCCCCAGCGTAATATCGTGTTTAATAATGACTTATTTCTTAATTTAGTTGAATAGATTACTAGAAATAATAAACCAATTATGTAGATGAAGATAATAACAAGATGATACTTTCCGAACACGTTAAATGGTTCTACAATGTTACTTCCAAACCAATCATTCATGTGTATCCCCCCGCAGGAATTCAATAGAGTAAAAGGACGCTTACTATTACTAGCAAGCGCCTAAAATGACAATTATACTATTCATCAACCACCCATTATATGGTAGCCAGAATCAACATGTAAAACTTCTCCTGTTACACCTCTTGAAAGATCACTTAAAAAGAATAGTGTTGCATCTCCAACTTGATCTTGATCAACATTTCGACGTAATGGAGCTTTCTCTTCCACAATTCCCATTTTCTCATTAAAGCCAGATACACCTTTAGCCGCTAGCGTGCGAATAGGGCCTGCTGACACGGCATTTACGCGAATGCCATGCTTTCCTACATCTTCTGCTAAATACCTTACACTAGCTTCTAATGATGCTTTGGCAACACCCATTACATTGTAGTTTGGTATTACTCGTTCAGCTCCAAGATAAGTTTGGGTAACGATGCATCCGCCCTCCGTCATTAACGGTTTTGCGGCTTTCGTTACAGCAACTAGAGAAAATGCACTAATATTTTGCGCCAATAGAAAACCATCTCGGGATGTATCAGCAAACTCACCTTTTAGATCGTCACGATCTGCAAATGCAACAGCATGTACTAGTCCGTGAATTACACCGACTTTTTCTTTTATTTCATGAAAAGCTTTTGTAATACTTTCATCATCAGCAACATCGCAAGATACAATGAGTTTCGCTTCAATATTATTCTGATCTAATAATTTCACTAACTTGTTATAGGATCTTTCTTGTCTATTCGTAAAAATCATATTCGCGCCAGCATTGTGTAATGATTTTGTTATTCCCCAAGCAATACTTCGCTCATTTGCAACACCCATTACAACAATATTTTTATTTTTTAATAGTTCCGTCATTTTGAACCTCCATTTTATGATTAACTATTAGTACCTTATTCTAATTTATCATTTTTTAAACTAAAAACCAATTTTTTTCAATAAATTTATTAATCTTTGGGCATTGATAACCTTATGAGGACGGGATTTTATAGGCTGCAATAAAATTTTTAAAAAAAATATCGATTTTCTCTTTACAAAGGGTTTAAATCTGTATATAATAAAATTCGTTGACTGCAAGACAAGTTATTAATTCCTAGTTTATTGGCCCGTTGGTCAAGCGGTTAAGACACCGCCCTTTCACGGCGGTAACACGGGTTCGAATCCCGTACGGGTCACCATATGGAGGATTAGCTCAGCTGGGAGAGCACCTGCCTTACAAGCAGGGGGTCACAGGTTCGAGCCCTGTATCCTCCACCATTACCATGCCGGCCTAGCTCAATTGGTAGAGCAACTGACTTGTAATCAGTAGGTTGGGGGTTCAAGTCCTCTGGCCGGCACCATTTTTATGTATAAAATACAAGAAAATAACTACACTAAATACGGAGGGGTAGCGAAGTGGCTAAACGCGGCGGACTGTAAATCCGCTCCCTCGGGTTCGGCAGTTCGAATCTGCCCCCCTCCACCATTTAGATTATTGGGCTATAGCCAAGCGGTAAGGCAACGGGTTTTGGTCCCGTGATTCCCAGGTTCGAATCCTGGTAGCCCAGCTTTTTTTATTTTTACGAGATGTTTTATACATATTTTTTGAGCCATTAGCTCAGTCGGTAGAGCAAACCGCTAGCATCTTTGAATCTTCTACTATGTGCAGGTTTGCGAGGAGTGCTACTTCACTGAATGATCTTGCAACACGACGAGCATCTTTGGAGAATTACTTCTACCGAATACACCACGGGTAACCCCGAACCATTCAATTTTATGAATTTTCTGGAAGCTGCTGGTGTCATGTAAACAATATTGATTTTTGAATCATTTCACGAGCCATTAGCTCAGTCGGTAGAGCATCTGACTTTTAATCAGAGGGTCGAAGGTTCGAATCCTTCATGGCTCATCAATAAAATAGCGCAAATAAAAACAAGGTTGTTATGTGTAGCAACCTTGTTTTTATTTGCATTTTAAACGTTTTTTTAACATAATAGATAGAGTAATTCTTTTTATAATAGGAAGAATTTAGCGCTATAAATAATAATAACTTTTACTTATAAATAGATAATATAAAGGGATGGTTGGTATGAGATCTTCTAGGATTCCTGGTTTTTATAAGAAATCAGTTGAAGAAAGAAAAGCGTTATTAAGTCAGACACTTGATCTATCAGCAGAAGATATAAAAGCATTGGATTCAGATGGTGTATTACCAGTCGAAACCGCTGATAAAATGATTGAGAATGTTGTCGGGACTTTTCAACTTCCTTTAGGATTAGGATTGAACTTTTTAATTAACGGGAAAGAATATATCATACCTATGGCAATTGAAGAACCATCCGTTGTAGCTTCTGCTAGTCATATTGCAAAGATAGTACGTGATGCTGGGGGATTTACTACAGAAGCATCAGAAAGAATTATGATTGGCCAAATCCAAGTTGTCGGGTGTGCTGATTACGCAGTAGCTAAACAGGCATTATTAGAAGCGAAGCAGGATTTAATTGATGCAGCAAATGCAGCTTATCCAAGTATTGTGGCTAGAGGTGGCGGTTCACAGGACCTGGATGTTCGAATATTAAACGATTCCCCGAATTCTGATTACGGAAAGATGCTTGTATTACATTTATATATCGATACTTGTGATGCAATGGGGGCAAACATTGTTAATACAATGGTTGAATCCTTAGCACCAACGGTGGAAAAGTTGACCTCTGGAAAAGTTTACTTACGTATACTATCTAATCTCGCTGATCGTTGTGTCGCTCGGGCTAAATGTGTAATCCCCCCTAAATTATTGGTTACTGGCGAATATTCTGGTGAAGAGGTTAGAGATGGCGTGGTTCATGCCTTTGAATTCGCAGATTCTGATCCTTATCGTGCTGTTACCCATAATAAAGGAATCATGAATGGAATCGACCCTGTAGTAATTGCAACAGGAAATGATTGGCGAGCTGTGGAAGCTGGAGCACATGCATATGCAGCTCGTTATGGAAGCTATCGCTCCATGACAAAATGGTATGTAGATGCGGAAGGTAATCTCGTTGGAGAATTAGAGTTACCAATGTCAATTGGTACTGTAGGCGGAGCCATCCGAGTACATCCAGTTTCACAACTAGCGCATAAGATATTACATGTAGAATCAGCTTCAGAGCTTGCACAAGTAATTGTTTCTGTAGGTTTAGCACAAAACCTTGGTGCTTTAAAGGCACTCGTGACAGATGGCATTCAAAAAGGCCATATGGCATTGCATTCACGTTCTGTTGCTATAGCTGCAGGCGCAACTGGGGAGATGATTGATATTATAGCTGAACAATTAGTGAAAGAAAAAGAAATCCGTGTAGGTAAAGCTAAAGAATTGGTGGAACAATATACAAAATGAGTGCAGAAAAGGTAACCATAACAGATAATTATATAACGACTGAAAAAACCGGAATCGGAGTTGCGCATAGTAAACTAATATTGATTGGCGAGCATGCAGTTGTACACGGGCAACCTGCAATAGCAATTCCCTTTCCTTTGGTAGGTGTAGAATCGGTAATTGAGCATCGAACTGGACCTATTAAGTTTGATAGCACTTTTTACCAAGGTACGATGGATTCTGCCCCCTTGGCGTTAGAAGGAATCGTCAATAGTATTCATTCTACGCTAAGCTATCTAGGTCTTCCTAAAAGGGATATGATTATACGAGTTAAATCGTCCATACCTCCTGGAAAAGGACTGGGATCAAGTGCTTCGGTTGCGATTGCAATTATAAGGTCTCTCTTTGCATATGCAGAAGTGGAATATTCAGAGAAAGAATTATTAAAATTTGCCAATATAGCTGAAAAATTTGCTCATGGATCACCAAGTGGAATTGATACATTGACAATTACTTCCGAATCGCCAGTTTGGTTTGAGAAGGAACATCCAATAAGCTTTATAAGACCGAATGAAGACTTTCATTTCATTGTGGCTGATTCCGGTCGAATTGGTGATACTCGATCAGCGGTTGAATCTGTTGCTCATTTATTAAAGAAGGCTCCGAAAAAAATACAAGCAAAAATCGAAAGAATTGGTGAGCTTACACATCTTGTTAAACATGCATTGGAAAAAGCGGGAAAGAACTTATTGGGGCAAATGCTAAATGAGGCTCAAAAGGAATTAGCTGCTCTTGGTGTAAGTGATGACGGTTTAGATCGATTGATTAATTTTGCTCGAAAAGAAGGAGCACTCGGTGCGAAGTTAACAGGTGGCGGTAATGGTGGCTGTATTATTGCCTTAGCCAAAAATGAGATACACTCAAGACAACTCGCTGAGAAGTTAAAAGAGTTCGGTGCACATGCTGTTTGGCCATTTGTGCTAAGAAAGCAGGATTAATAAACAGTATGTGAAAAGGGGAACCATAATGAAAGCAATAGCAAAGGCACATACAAATATTGCATTAATAAAATATTGGGGAAAACGGAATGAAGCGTTGATTCTCCCAACCAATAACAGTCTATCGTTAACATTAGATGGATTTTACACCTCTACTCGAGTCGTGTTTAAAGAAGATTTACAAAAGGATACCTTCTTATTAAATGGCACGCGTATTGAAGGGGAACAATATAATCGAGTTACGCAATTTCTTGATTTAGTTCGTAATCTAGCACAGAAGAATATCTACGCAGAGGTTGAGTCTATCAATGCGGTCCCAACAGCTGCAGGATTTGCTTCCTCGGCCTCTGGTTTTGCTGCACTTGCTGCTGCTTCCAGCAAGGCAATTGGATTAGAGTTATCGGATTCAGAACTATCTCGCCTTACTCGCCAGGGCTCTGGGTCAGCATGTCGCTCGATATTCGGTGGGTTTGCAGAATGGCAGCAAGGGGAAAAAGCGGATGGTTCAGATTCATATGCTGTCCCGATTGCCCCGCAAAACCACTGGGATCTTCGCGTTGCTGCAGTTGTTCTCTCGGCAAAAATGAAAAAAGTATCCAGTAGGGCAGGGATGAAGAGAACGGTAGAGACTTCTCCCTTTTTTAAAGGCTGGATTGAAAGTATTCCTAGTGAGATTGACGCAATTAAACAAGGTATTTTAGATCGCGACTTTGAAAAGGTAGGAGAAATTGCCGAAGCAAACTGCCTAAAGATGCATGCAACAACCTTAGGTGCTAACCCTCCTTTTACGTATTGGTTAGATTCGACTATGTCGGTTATGCAATCTGTTCAGGCATTAAGAGCATCTGGTATTCCTGCCTACTTCACAATTGATGCTGGACCAAATGTGAAGGTTCTTTATCTTCCTGAACATGAAGAAGAAGTTCAACAAACACTTCGAAGTATACCGGGAGTGGATGATGTAAAATTGAGCTGTGCAGGGCAAGGTATAACCTATTTAGGGGATGACGAATTTGTCTAACTCTTCCTTAACGATACAAGTGCCTGGAAAATTAATGATGGCTGGTGAGTTTGCGGTCTTGGAACCGTATCAACAGCTAGCTGTTATGGCTGTTAATCGTTTTGTATATGTAGATATCCAAGAAAGTAAAACCAATCGTATATCATTAGAAAAATTTATGCTTCGTGATTTAAGCTGGGAATATCAACAAAATCAAGTTAGGATTGCAACAACAGATAGCAGGGTGAATTTTGTTGAAGAGGCGATGTCGGTCGCATGTATGTATTTGCAGGAAAATAAGTATCCTTTAAAACATCTTTCCCTCCGTATAAGAAGTGAATTAGATGATAAAGATTCAGGGAAAAAATATGGACTGGGCTCGAGTGCGGCAGTAGTTGTAGGTGTCATAACAGCAGTTTTACAAATGCATGTAAAAGAAAAACCGGATCCACAACTAGTGTTTAAGTTAGCGTCTATCTCGCATGTAAGAGCACAAGGAAATGGGTCTGGAGCAGATGTTGCTGCTTCAGCTTATGGTGGGATATTGCACTATTCCTCTTTTCAAGCTGAATGGCTAAGAGAACAGTATCATCATAATGAATTTATTTCCAATCTAGTCGATAGCAACTGGCAATTCCTTTCGGTTAGACCAATGAAACTTCCGAGTGATATTTATCTTTGCATCGGTTGGACAGGTAGTCCTGCATCAACAGGAAATCTTGTTAAACAAATAATAAGCTTGAAGGAAAGTAAGCCGTTAAAGTTCCAGGAATTTTTACATAGTAGTGAGGAAGCGGTTACGAACATTATGACTGGAATAGAAAATGAGAATAAATCCTTATTGTTTAAAGGTATTAAACAAAATAGAACGGCATTAGTAACAGTAGGAAAAGAGGCGCAAACGGAATTAGAAACCCCAATGATAAAAAAATTATGTGATTTAGCTGAACAACATGGAGGGGCAGCAAAGCAATCAGGAGCCGGAGGCGGTGACTGTGGAATCGCTTTTATGCCATCACCAGAAAGCGCTAAAGCGTTAGAGGAAGCTTGGCGTCAAGAAGGAATCATCCCGTTAGATCTTCTTCCGTACCCTAATGGAGCTAAGGCCATATAGAGTAGGTATCGTCTCGGATGACGGTGCCTATTTTAGATTTAACACAATCTGAATCGATGTATAAATATTCAAAAAGTTGTCGAGTTGAGTCGTTCAAATAAAGTAAGGTACAATAAATGTTGGAGGTGGCGGTAAATTATGAAAAATAAAATTTCTTTAATTGGTGTCCCAATGGATTTAGGTCAAAGTCGTCGTGGGGTAGATATGGGGCCAAGTGCACTCCGTTATGCTGGAGCAATTGAGAAGATAGAGAGCTTAGAATATGACATACATGATCTGGGGGACATAGCAATAAATCGTCCCGCAACTACTGTGGATAAAGAAAGTAATTTAAAAAACTTAGAGCAAGTTATAGAGGCAAATGAAACGCTAGCTAGAATGGTGGATGAAGAGATTCAAAAGGATCGATTTCCACTAATAGTAGGTGGGGATCATAGCATCGCAATCGGTAGCTTAGCTGGTATATCCAAGCATTATAAGAATCTTGGTGTCATCTGGTATGATGCGCATGGAGACTTGAATACGAGTGAAACATCACCATCTGGTAATATTCACGGAATGCCACTAGCGGTTAGTCTAGGTATAGGTGATGAGAGATTAACGAATCTATTTGGATATGCACCAAAGGTTAAACCAGAAAATATCGTAATTATTGGCGCTCGTTCATTAGATCCTGGTGAAAGAGAATTAATTCGAGAAAAAGGAATTAAGGTTTATACCATGCATGAGATTGACCGAATGGGAATGTCTGCAGTAATGGAAGAAGCGATTCATTATTTGAAGGAAAATACAGACGGAGTTCATCTCAGCCTTGATTTGGACGGGTTAGATCCTACAGAAGCTCCAGGTGTTGGAACACCGGTCTTAGGAGGCATGACATATCGCGAAAGTCATTTAGCGATGGAAATGTTATCTGACTCTGAACTAATTACGTCATTTGAAGTTGTAGAGGTAAATCCAATATTAGATGAAAAAAATAAAACAGCTACATTAGCTGTTGGATTAATGGGTTCTTTATTTGGCGAGAAGCTTAAATAAATCCAAAAAATAAAAAGGCATTAATGTTAAATTGATGTCTTTTTATTATTAATTATTCGTCATATTATTCATTCGATACTCATTTAATAGATGATCTAACTTTTTACTTTTTTCTACGATTACTTCCGAGTTTAATTTATGTGTATCACTAAGTGCAATCATCTCTTTGCGACATTGCTCTATCTTTTGCAAAAGCTTATCCATACGATATTCCCCCTATTACATTACATTAAACTATAATACCCGAATAAATTATTATTTTGCAACACTAAATTAAGAAAAATACATATTTTTTAGCTATAATGCGTTATAATGGAATGGAAAATGTTTACTATTTAATTTATTTATAAAAATTCGCCTAAATTTATAAAAAAAGTGAAACCTTTTTTGATGTAATTCGTAAGGTTTAATACCGCATTAAGCGGAGGTACAAGAGATGGAATTAATGATCAGAGAGAAAATCAAACAAGTAAAAAAAGGGAATCAAGCTGCATATGAAGATGTGGTGATGTTTTATCAAGATAAAATATATCAACATTGTCTAAGAATGCTCGGGAATACGCACGAAGCAGAGGATATTGCTCAGGAAGCCTTTATACGTGCGTATGTCAACATCCACTCCTACGATGATCGTAGAAAGTTTTCAACTTGGTTATATCGTATCGCGACGAATCTGACGATAGACCGGTTACGTAAACGAAAACCTGACTATTATCTTGATGCTGAAGTAAAAGGGACAGACGGCTTAGATATGTATTCGCAACTAGCTGCAGATGATAGACTTCCTGATGATGAACTAGAGGGAAGGGAACTTCAGTCATATATTCAAAAACAAATAGCAGAGCTTCCTCCTAAATACCGCGGTATCATTATGTTACGCTATTTAGAAGACTTTTCCCTTCAGGAGATTAGTGATATATTAGATATTCCAATAGGGACGGTTAAAACAAGAATTCATCGAGGTAGGGAAGCATTACGTAAAAAGCTTCGTCATGTTTAAAAGGAGTGAATCCAATTGGATTGTAATAAAGAAGCATTGAGTTTGATGCATAAACATTTAGATGGAGACATCACAAGAGAAGAAGAGTCCAGTCTAAAGACCCATCTTGAAGGGTGTTTGGAATGTCAAAAACATCTTCATGAATTAAAAAGAACCATCACATTAATTCAAAGTACAGAAAGTGTTAAGACACCTGATGATTTTACGCAGAAGGTAATGCAACAGTTACCAATCGAGAAAAAGCATGTGAAATATTTAAGATGGTTTAGAATGCATCCAGCCCTTACGGCGGCTGCGATATTTTTCATCTTTATGTTTACAGGACTGTTCTCGGCGTGGGAACAAGGTACAAAATTAACGGTTTCGAATCCAGATAATTTAATTATCAAAGGTGATACCGTTATTGTACCTGAGGGCGTAACAGTTAAAGGAGACTTAGTTGTTCACAATGGTAATTTGAAAATTGATGGTGTTGTTGATGGAAACGTAACATTAATTAATGGAACGTTAATTGATGAGGATGGCTTAGATAGTGATGGCTTAATGGCATCGGTCGGCGAGGTCAATGGTGAATTAAAGGAAGTAGATCGAATCTTTGAGTGGGTTTGGTACCATATTCAAAATCTGTTTAAAGGAATATTTTCTATCGGTGAGTAAAAAACCTGGTTTAGTGGCCAGGTTTTTGTTCATGTTAAATAATAAGTAAAATTTTAATCAATGAATGTTCGGTATAAATTCGGACGGGCTAAGTAACGAATAATCATGCAAATTATGATATAATAGATACGGTATTTTTTATTTGGAAGAGAAATTGATGTAAAGAAGGAAGTGCAGACATGCCGAATGGGGATTTTACTTTTGTGGACCTACTCAGAATAGGCGTTGATATAGGTCTCGTCTGGTATGTTTTATATAAATTAATCATGTTAATTCGAGGCACAAAGGCGATTCAGCTATTAAAAGGTATCGTCGTTGTTTTTGTGGTACGTCTATTAAGTATATTATTTGAACTGAAAACGTTAATGTGGGCGACTGATCAGATAATTAGATGGGGATTTCTTGTTATTTTCATCTTATTCCAACCAGAGCTCAGAAGAGCATTAGAGCAAATCGGTCGTGGAAACCTCTTCTCAAGAGGCTCCAGATCCGAAGAAGAAAAGTTTGAGAAAATGATTACAGACATTGTTCATTCCTGTAATTACATGGCGAAGCGTCGTATCGGTGCTTTGATTACAATCGAACGTGAAACAGGTATTGGAGAATACATAGAAACAGGGATACCTATTAACGGTAAACTAACACATCAGCTATTAACCAATATCTTTACACCGAATACGCCACTCCATGATGGTGCAGTTATTATTAAAGAAGATGAAATTGTTGCAGCTGCATGCTATCTACCTTTATCCGAAAGTCCTTTTATTTCCAAAGAACTTGGAACAAGACACCGAGCGGCAATGGGTATAAGTGAAGTAACTGATGCTTTAACCATTGTTGTTTCTGAGGAGACTGGTAGTGTCTCTGGAACCAAGAATGGTGAGCTCCGTAGGGATTTAAGTCAAGACGGATTACGAGACTTTTTGCTTGAAAACTTATCTCCAACTCATAGAACTTCCGAGAAAAAGACTTGGAAGCTAGGAGGGAAAAAGAATGGATAATTGGTTTAGAAGCAAATGGTTTATCCGGGGACTTTCTTTAGGGTTTGCAATTTTGTTATATGTATTTGTCTCCATTGAGGAAGCAGATACTGCCAATGACAGTTCCATACCTTTTTCTGTTTTGTTTGGTGGGTCCTCAGAGACAAAGGTAATTGAAGATGTTCCATTAGGAATTCGAATAGATAGTGAAAAATATGTCGTTAGTGGTGTGCCAGAAACAGTTAAAATCACCTTGGAAGGACCATCAAGTGAATTGACGCCAACGGTTGAACAGCAGAACTTTGAGATGTTTGTCGATTTACGAGATCTAAAAGAAGGCGAACACGAGGTGGAAATTCAGTATGAGGGTATTTCAGATAAGCTAGGTGTCTATGTAGAACCAAAAACGATTAATGTCATTATTGAAGAACGAGCTTCGAATGAATTTGATGTTAGTGTCGATTTCATTAATGAGGATAAACTTCCGGAAGGCTATGAGGTATCTGATTATGAGTTGAATACAGATACCGTCACGATTACCAGCTCGGAGGAAGTTATCGATCGAATTGCGATTGTAAAAGTATTTGTTGATTTAACAGGGGTAACCGAATCAATCAAGAATAGAGAGATTCCTGTCAATGTCTATGACAGTCAAGGTAATGAGCTAGGCGTAATCGTAGAACCAGCTACAATTGTTGTATCTGCTACCATTGATAATCCAAGTAAGAAGGTTCCGGTGAGTGTAGCCACAACGGGTGAGTTACCGGAAGGATATACGATTAAATCAATGGTACCATCTGTCGAGGAAGCTGAGGTATTTGCGATAACAGAGATTTTGGAGAGCTTAGAAGAGGTAAAAACAGAACCAATCGATCTGTCTGAGTTATCTGAATCAGGAACGATGAAAGTTGGCTTAGCTTTGCCAGAAAGAGTACAAGCCCCAGGTGTTGAGGAAATCGAAGTGGAAGTAGTACTGGAGCAAACAAAGTCTATTGATGATGTAACCATTGAGGTGGACAACCTAGGCAGTGGTCAATCCGTTAGTTTTATTGAACCGGATGACCCGCAAATAAGTATATCCGTCACGGGAAATGAACAAGATGTTAAGGAATTAAGTGCAGAGGACTTTCGGGTCTTTGTAGATGCTGACGGACTAGATACTGGTGAACATACCGTGCCGATAACAATTGAAGGTCCGGAAAATGTTACGTATAGCGCGAACATTAAGGAAGTAACGATTGAGATAGAAGAATCTTAATAGAACGAATATATGGTGAATCGTACTTAAATAACGTCCAGATACAGGATGTAAAGGAGAGGTACAAAAATGGGTAAATATTTTGGAACAGATGGTGTAAGAGGAGTAGCAAATAAGGAACTAACGCCTGAACTAGCATTTAAATTAGGGAGATTTGGCGGCTATGTTTTAACAAAGGAAACAACAAAACCTAGAGTGTTAATTGGCCGTGATACACGTATTTCCGGGAATATGCTAGAAGGAGCTTTAGTAGCCGGTCTCTTATCCATTGGTGCTGAAGTTATGCGACTTGGAGTTATTTCAACACCTGGTGTTGCTTATCTAACAAAAGCAACAAGTGCACAAGCTGGGGTTATGATTTCGGCATCTCACAATCCTGTTGCAGATAATGGAATTAAGTTTTTTGGACCAGATGGTTTTAAATTACTAGATGCCCAGGAAGAAGAAATAGAACGACTACTCGATCAAGAGGACAACCTACCAAGACCAGTAGGTGCTGACATCGGTGTAGTTGCAGATTATTTTGAAGCGGGTCATAAATACCTTTCTTTCCTAAAGGAATCAATCGATAATGATTTTGAAGGAATCAGTATTGCGCTTGATTGTGCACATGGAGCTACGTCTGGCCTAGCTACTCATTTGTTTGCAGATTTAGAAGCTGATTTATATACAATTGGTGCATCTCCAGATGGCCTCAATATTAATGATGGAGTAGGTTCTACTCATCCGGAAACACTACAGGCTTTCGTTGTGGAAAAGGGAGCAGACATTGGGCTAGCCTTTGATGGAGACGGCGATAGATTAATTGCTGTTGATGAAAAAGGAAACATTGTTGACGGCGATCAGATTATGTTTATATGTGCGAAATATATGAACGATAAAGGATTCCTACGTCATAACACGGTAGTTTCAACTGTAATGAGTAATATTGGATTCTATAAAGCGATAGAAGAAAATGGCATGCGTAGCGATAAAACAGCAGTTGGGGACCGGTATGTCATGGAAGAAATGCGAAGAGGTGGCTACAATCTAGGTGGGGAACAATCTGGTCATATTATCTTCTTAGATTATAGTACGACTGGAGATGGGATGCTCTCAGCTATTCAGTTAGTGAATGTCATGAAGGAGACTGGTAAACCTTTATCAGAGCTTGCTAGCGAAATGACAGTTTTTCCACAAGTGCTAAAGAACGTTCGCGTTACCGATAAAGAGAAAGCATTAAACGATCCTACCATTAACCAAGAAATTGAAAAGGTAGAAGAAGCTTTAGGAAGTAATGGACGTGTTCTAGTAAGACCATCTGGTACAGAACCACTTGTACGTGTAATGGTTGAAGCGCCATCAAAAGAAGAGTGCGTAAAGTACACCGATCAAATTGCAAATCTAATCGAAGATTTATTAGGTATAAAGGAATAAAGGAATAAAGGAACTGCTCTCAAAGGGAGCGGTTTTTTTTATGGAAATCTGCATACCAGCTTAATGCATACTTTCAAAAAAATCAGTCTGGAGTCGTAGTTAAAAACCAACCTCCGACTATTCTAATAAAACCTTGTACTTCGTATAATGGAAGAAAGGTTCTTAAGCTGTCAGAAAATAGTGAAATACGCTATACTTAACGTATAAGTATAATTTTTCTAACAGCTTAGATTATACAAAAAATTTAAGGGGGAAAATGTGATGCTAAATTTTTCAAAACCAACCGTTGAACAATTTTTGCGTACGTATGTGATATCTGATTTTGCTGTAAGCCGAGATGAGAAACGACTCATTTTTAACACGAATTTAAATGGCAAAATGAATTTATGGGCAATGGATTTGCCAGGTACGTTTCCTTACCTATTTGCGCAAAAGGATCAATCAACCAACTTTATTAAATTCGATCCAGAAAATCGCTATGTTTTAACGGGATATGATCATGATGGCGATGAAAATTATCAAATCTATGCCGTTCCGAGTGAGGGTGGTATACCACAAGCATTAATAACTGGAGACCCTTCTGAAAAATATTACTTTGCACACCTTAGTAAAGATGGGAATCGAGTCTATTATTTAACGTCTGAAGGGAATTCTAACTTTCTAAATACACGTGTTCGAAATCTTGAGGATAACTCCGATACACTTGTTAACGAAGGTGAGAAGGGTCCAACCTATCTTGCGGCAGTATCAGAAGGTGAAGATGTTTTCGTTTATATGCGACTGTTAGCAAATACATATATACAGTTGTTTGTAAAAGATGGCGAGGAGATGGTTAGCTTAACGCCAGATCCTGAGAAAGTACATGTTGCAAGTAGTCCTATTTTTGTTGGAGAAAATGACATTTATTTTACGACAAACTATGAAAGTGAATATACTTATGTTGCAAAATATAATTTGACATCAAAATCTTTTGAAGCGGTTGTGAGCATTGATAATGAAAGTGTCAATGATCTAAAATACGACAAAGAAAATAATGTCTTGTATTTGGTAACCGAAAAAGGTGTAACCGATGTGTTGTATCGCTATGACTTAGGAACTGAAAAGCTTGATAGGCTAACGGCACCGGTTGATGTAATTGAGAATTTGGTTGTTACAAAAGCAGGAAATCTTTATCTTTTAGGTAGAAGTGCTACTAAACCATTTAACATTTTCAAATCAACGGACGGTTCAGCTTGGGATAGTTTAACAAATAGTCGTGTTCTTGGTGTTAGTGAAGCGGAAATGGTAGAGCCTGAGGTTGTAACCTATCAATCATTTGATGATATGGAAATCGAGGCATTACTATTTAGAGCAAACCCTGATAATGATAATGGTCACACTATTTTCTGGCCACATGGTGGTCCACAGGCTTCTGAGCGTAAAATGTTCCGTGCCATGTTCCAAAGTGCATTAAATCGCGGATATACAATTTTTGCTCCTAACTTCCGTGGAAGTACAGGCTATGGTTCATCGTTTGTGAAGTTAGTGGAACAGGACTGGGGACATGGCCCGAGACTTGACTGTGTAGCAGGAATTGAATGGTTATTTGAAAATAATATTACCGACCGCGAGAAATTATTCTTAGTTGGTGGCAGCTATGGTGGATATATGTCACTATTATTACATGGTCGTCATCCAGAGTATTTCAAAGCTGTTGTGGATATCTTTGGTCCTTCCGACTTATTCACATTCGTAAATTCTGTACCACCACATTGGAAGCCAATGATGGAACGATGGGTTGGTGATCCTGAACGTGATAAAGAGCGCTTTATCAAGGATTCTCCAATTACGTATCTGGATACAATGGTGAAACCAATGCTAGTAATTCAAGGTGCAAAAGATCCACGTGTTGTAAAAGAAGAATCTGACCAAATCGTTGCAAAGCTAAAAGAAAAAGGCCGCAATGTTGAATACCTTGTTTTAGAGGATGAAGGTCACGGGTTTTCTAAGAAAGAAAACGAAATAAAAGTATATAATATGATGCTTGATTTCTTAGAAAAGCATCAAGGATAAGGCGTTAAGGCACATGGAATTATATTTCCATGTGCTTTTCATATTAATGAGACTTAAGAAACAGCGTAACTTCGAATGGATGTAACACGTAATGAAATAGAGGATGGATGGGAAAGCAGTGTTTATTTAGGATATATTTCAGAAAAAAATTGCAGACAAAATATTGTCAGAAAGGCTTTCATAGTGGAAAAATGAACGATTGAAGTGTTTTTCCATATACTAATAACATCCCAGAAGCTATTTAATAATTGCCAGAATGAGTATTATCGAGTAAAATGAGTTGGTACCATTTAGAAGGCCTTAATTTGGCAAAAATAGGGTACAGATTATAAACATTAGAAAGGAGGATAGCGGTAAATACTAATAAAGCGCCAGGACTATTTTCTGAACGGGAAAAGGAAAGTAGTTGACGAGGTGAAGGTTATCGAATTTTTCGGCGGGTACCTTCCGATTGTACACTCCAATCGTATTGCTTTTTTCACAAAACAACAGGGTGACCTGTTGCACAAAGGATGAAGGCAGAGTGTGAACATAACACGAGAAAGGGGCATCAAAACGCCCCAAAGAAAGCAATATTCCTTTCGTTCGGTCGTTTGTTGCCCCTTAACCATGAGGAGGAACACAACGAAATGTGTGGAATTGTAGGATATATAGGACAACAGGATTCAAAAGAGGTTTTATTAAACGGATTAGAAAAATTAGAATATCGTGGCTATGACTCAGCTGGTATCGCATTATTAAATGAAAGTGGCGTCAATCTTTTCAAAGTAAAGGGCCGTATTGCAACCCTTAAAGAAACAGTCGATAACAATGTTCATGCAACAATGGGTATCGGTCATACACGCTGGGCAACACATGGTGAGCCAAGTGAAGAGAACGCACATCCTCACCAAAGTAATTCAGGAAGATTTACTCTTGTTCATAACGGGGTTATTGAGAACTATCAAGACCTTAAAAGGGAATATCTTCAAGGTGTTACGTTCCATAGTGAAACAGACACCGAAGTAGTTGTTCAGTTAATTGAAAAGCTTTATGAAAAAACGCAAAACACACTAGAAAGCTTCCGCCAAGCGATGGAGCTACTTAAAGGTTCTTATGCAATCGCGATGATTGATAATGAAGATCCAGATACATTATATGTATCTAAAAATAAGAGTCCATTATTAGTTGGTTTAGGTGAAGGGTTTAATGTTGTCGCTAGTGATGCGATGGCAACATTAAAGGTTACAGACCAATATCTTGAAATTCATGATAAAGAAATTGTAATTGTTAACCGTGAGTCTGTTTCCATTCAAAAGCTTGATGGGACAGTTTTAGAACGTAATCCTTACACTGCACAAATTGATGCAAGTGATATTGAAAAAGGTACGTACCCACACTTTATGCTTAAAGAAATTGATGAGCAACCGATCGTCATGCGTAAAATCATTAAAGAATATCAAAATGAGAACAATGAATTAAAGCTTGATGAGGAAATCCGTGCTGCAATGAAAGCTGCAGACCGCATTTACATCATTGCTGCCGGAACTAGCTATCATGCTGGTTTAGTTGGTAAAGAATTCATTGAGAAACTAGCTAAAATACCTGTTGAAGTTCATGTAGCAAGTGAATTTTCTTATAATATGCCGTTGCTATCAGAGAAACCATTATTTATCTTCATTTCACAAAGTGGTGAAACAGCTGATAGCCGTGCAGTACTAGTAAAAATAAAAGAAATGGGACATCCAGCACTTACCATTACAAATGTGCCAGGATCCACCCTTTCTCGTGAAGCGGATTACACCTTGCATTTATATGCTGGTCCTGAAATTGCTGTTGCATCAACAAAAGCATATACGGCACAAATTGCAGTATTAGCAATATTAGCAGTTGATACTGCCAGAGCAAAAGGATTAGAGTTAGACTTTGACCCAATGCAAGAGCTAGCAATTGTAGCCAATGCAATGGATGTTTTAACTGCTCAAAAGGAAGAAATCGAGCAATTAGCAAGAGATTATTTATCAACTACACGCAATGCATTCTTCATTGGTCGTAGTGCTGACTTTAATGTGTCCTTAGAGGGTTCATTAAAGCTTAAAGAAATCTCCTATATCCAAGCAGAAGGTTTTGCTGGTGGAGAATTAAAGCACGGAACCATTGCATTAATTGAAAAAGGAACACCTGTCATTGCTCTTGCAACACAGGAAAATGTGAACTATTCCATCCGTGGAAATGTTCAAGAAGTTGTAGCACGTGGAGCAAATGCTTTAATCGTCAGCATGAAAGGTCTCGAACAAGATGATGATGCGTTTGTATTACCGAAAGTGCATGAACTTTTAACACCTCTTGCAAGTGTGGTTCCATTACAATTACTTGCTTACTATGCAGCATTACACCGTGGCTGTGATGTGGATAAACCAAGAAACTTAGCGAAAAGCGTTACAGTAGAATAAGAAAAAAAGAAGTACATAGCATATGCTGTGTACTTCTTTTTATCCAGTAACATTAAAGTTGGTAAATTTCAATTAAGTAATTACAGAAAACCCTCTATCCTTAAATAGGAACAGAGGGTTTTTTATGGTTACATTAGAGTGTTTGGATAACGAACACTTTTTGAGTGTTAATTGTTGAGGAACTATTTGAACTAAGAATTGAATATGTATGTTAACATACATATAACATTTAGAATATTAAGTACTTCAACTAACGGTGCAGTTTAGTTGAAAAAGTGAATCTGTATGTGACTTTTAGATACACATTTATAATGTCATGGTATAAAATTTTTTACAAAAGGATGATTGTCATGAAAAAGGCAGAGAAAACAGCCTCCTAAAATCAAATGAAAATTTTAGGAGGCGTTGAAAATGAAATTCAATATAATTGAACGTGAAAATTGGTATCGAAAAGAGTATTTTGAACACTATTTACAACAACAAACAACATTCAGTATAACGAATGAAATAAATATTACTATTCTTATGAAAAACTTAAAGAGAAAGAATTATAAGTTATATCCTGCGTTTATTTTTATGATTACAAAAATAGTTAATTCCCATCGAGAATTTAGAACCAGTTTTAACTCAGAAGGAAATTTAGGTTATTGGACAGAGATTTTGCCTTCTTATATAATTTTTGACAAGAAGACATTCACATTTTCTAGCATCTGGTCACTAAATTTAACTAGGTTTTCTGAGTTTCATTCTCAATATGAAAAAGATGTCGAAAAATACATTGGTACCAGTAGTTTATTTCCAAAGACTCCAATACCAGAAAATAATATTCCTATATCTATGATTCCTTGGAGTTCTTTTACAGCATTTAATTTAAATATTAATAATGGTGGAGATTTTCTTTTACCAATTATAACTGGAGGTAAATATTTACAAGGAAAAGGGGAATTATTTTTACCTGTCTCGTTACAAATTCATCATGCTGTTTGTGATGGTTATCATGCTAGTGTTTTTATGAATGATTTTCAAAGACTTGCTGATGAAAGTGCAGACTGGCTCTAGTTGTTCATTGGAGAAAATATCTATAAGGGGAACTGTTAAATCAGTACCCTTATAGAAATACCAACAAAGTTTGTGAATAAATGTACTTAAATTTTAAGGTACGTTAATCCAAGAAGGATTAACACTATTTTATGAAGAAGTTATTGTGTTATAGGCAGGGCAAGAGAGTTAGATAATAAATGAAGGGGATAGGTATGATAACGTTTGTCAAAAGTGATATAAATCAAATATATGTTGAGCAGAAAATCTTCAATTCTAACACTGAATATAATTCGATAGCATTTAATAAAAAGCATTTAGAAAACAAGGACATATTAGATCAATATTCTGAATCGGAAAAGTTAAAAACAGAAAGATATTTAGTAAGTAAAGATGAAAGCATTATCGGGATATTAGAATACGGAATGTCAAGCCCGCGTGCAAAAAAACCTTGGTTAAGTTTGCTTATAATAGATAACCGGTATCAGGGGCAGGGATATGCAAAAGAAACGTATTACGCTTATGAAAATCTAATGAAGGATAAACAAGTTGAAAGTATCCAAATCGCAGTTCACGCTATTAACAAAAAAGCGTTAAATTTTTGGACTACTTTAGGTTTCGAAAAATATGATGAAAGATTATTTGAAGGTAATCATTATTACAGTCTTGAAAAACAATTATAATAAAAAAATTCTTCCACTAACGAGTGCAAAAGTTTAACAAGGCGATCATAATTGATCGTCTTTTTTCTATTGAAAATTCCTAATTTTATATTTGGTATATTGTGTTAGTATTTAGATAGAATTTATCAAGCTAACGGGGCAGATATGACTGTAAATCAAATTTGTGAAATTACAAATGTGTCTAGGGCCTCATTATACAGAAAGCTATCGTAAAGGAACAGTTGATGAGTTATACCAAAAATCGGAAATATATAATAGAATATATATTTCATATAGAGGTGGAATTATATGCCTAAAATTGACAATATGTTAGCAATTCTATGGATGCTTCGTTCAGGTGAAAAAATTACTGCAAAACAAATTTCAGAAAAGTTAGAGATGAATATAAGGACTGTGTATCGTTATATTGATACAATTTCAACAAGTGGCGTACCTATAATTTCAGAACCAGGACATAACGGTGGATATACTTTATTGAACAATTTTATTGATGCTCCTCTTTTTTTTGATTTTGAGGAGCAAACTTCACTATTTCACGCTGCTGTTTTTGCAGAAGAAGCCGGATATTATGGAGGTGAAGCACTTAATAGGGCCATTTCAAAACTAAGTAAATACTCAAATCAAGAGCAGCAAACAAAGATAAACCAACATTTAACTAGTCTTGAAGTAATAAGTCGATTAAGTTCACTCTCTATAGAACCTTTTTTGAAGGAGTTGGAGCAGGCCTTAGCTGACGGGTACGCAGTAAAAATTCTTTACCATAAAAGTGGCGAAAAGCAATTAAATTATAGATTGGTCGATCCGTACAGAATTATATATTGGAATAATAAGTGGTATGTGATTGGATTTTGTCATCTTAGGAATGATATCCGTAGTTTTAGAGTTGATCGAATTGAAAGTCTAATGCTAACGGAAAATAAATTTAACAGGCCAGAAAATTTTTCAGCACGTGACTATTTTATAAAAAATCTTCTTCCAACTATAGAAGATAAGGAAGAGATTATTTCTTTGGTTATTAGTGGGGATAAAAGTGTATTGGCTGATATTTGCCAACATTGGTTTTTAGGACATTATTTACAAGAACAGACTTCAAATCAAGCAGTTTTTCTTCTTGAAAAAGATATGATACATACATATGTACCTTATTTACTTCTACCGTACAATAAATCTCTTAAAGTTATTGAGCCAATAAGTCTTAAGGAAAGACTGGTTGAAGTTTTGTCGGAATTAATAAAATATCATCAAATTTAATAACTTCCCTGACGCTAGGTGTCAGGGAAGTTATGTTATATTTGGCTATATTAAATGTGATTGGAGTGTTATTGGATGCAAACAAAAAAAGTTTTTCTATATGTATTTAATACAATGTCGGACTGGGAATATGGATATTTAACTGCTGAACTAAACTCAGGAAGATATTTCAAAAAAGATTTAGCACCTTTAAAAGTAATTACAGTAGGAGCTAATAAAGAAATGATTACTACGATGGGAGGACTGAGCATAAAACCAGATATTTCCCTTGACGAATGTATTCTTGAGAGTAAAGATCTTTTAATTTTACCAGGAGGTACTACTTGGAGTGAAAAAATTCATCAACCTATCTTGGAGAGAGTTGGCCAAGCTTTAAAGATTGGTACTATTGTTGCTGCAATTTGTGGTGCAACTGATGCCCTCGCGAATATGGGATACTTGGATACTAGAAAGCATACAAGTAATAACTTAGAATATACCAAAATGGTATGTCCTAACTATAAAGGAGAAAAATTCTATGAGTTGGGATCTGCGGTATCTGATGCGAATTTAGTTACTGCACCAGGAATAGCTCCTCTGGAATTTGCAATGGAGGTACTGAAAAAAATAGATGTATTTACACCAGATGCATTACATTCATGGTATAACCTAAATAAGACTCATAAACCTGAATACTTCTTCCAGTTAATGAATTCAATAAATAAATGAAACAACTAAAAAGCTCAATTTCTCTATTTTGATTTGCAGAGAAGTTGGGCTTTTTAATTTGGAATTCCCTTATCGTTGTAAATCCGCATTTTCCTGACGCTACCCCTAATAATCGAATCAAGAATACAAAATAAATTAGAGTATTCTATGCTTTCCTTAAAAGTGGTGGAAATTTACCAACTTTAACGTAATTGGTCATGTACTTCATTTTTTCTTAAATTAATAAATCTGAAGCTTATAATATCATAATGTGTAAATCTTGATATGAAAGGAATCCTTAGTTACCAATAATGATGTCCGTGAACATGAAGGTTTATCCTCAACATATCAGGTTGGCTATTGTTTTTTTATAGCGATTCCTTAAACAGCTATTGTTA
The DNA here is from genome assembly GCF_039614845.1 of Ornithinibacillus xuwenensis. Lineage (NCBI taxonomy): Bacteria > Bacillati > Bacillota > Bacilli > Caryophanales > Bacillaceae > Ornithinibacillus > Ornithinibacillus xuwenensis. The sequence continues at coordinate 23,817 of NZ_JBDIML010000008.1, forward strand.
ACTCCCGCGATTCAGCTAATCCCAAAATTATCTGAAAAGTTTTATAATTAATTGACATAATCTTGTAATAGAGTGTATGGTAATGACAAATAAAAAAAGATAAAGTTTATAAGAGGGGGAGCTAATTGATTAAACAAATAATTTGCCAACAAGTTGAAAAGTCTTTTAAAGGTGATGGGATGAAAACGGTAGCATTAAAAAAAGTAGATTTGACCTTTGAAATAGGGGAAATTACCGCCATTGTTGGCCCATCTGGTTCTGGGAAATCTACATTACTAAGCCTTCTTGGTACCCTTGACAAGCCTAGCGGAGGTTTAATAACTTATGATGGTGAAGAGGTTTTAAAAAAGAATAAAAGTAAAATAGCAGACTTTCGCTTCCAAGAGATAGGTTTCATCTTTCAACAATTTCATTTACTGCCCACTTTAACCGCCCTAGAAAATGTCCTTACCCCATTGTTTTCCAGAAAAGTCTCATACAACAAGTTGGAACGAGCAAAAGAAGTACTCGAACAAGTAGGTCTAAAAGATAAAACGAATTCACTACCATCTCAATTGTCAGGAGGGCAACAACAGCGTGTAGCCATTGCCCGTGCAATTGTACATAAACCAAGCTGGTTACTTGCCGATGAACCTACTGGAAATTTAGATACTGAAACTGGAGAACGGATTTATGATTTGTTAAAAGAATTAAATGAACAAGAAGGATGTGGAATCTTATTTGTAACTCATGATCCTGCTCTAGCTGCCAAAGCAAATCGTATTATTACCATGAAAGATGGGGTGGTGCTTTCAGATAAAGTAGGTGTCCCTTCATGATTCGTTTTATTTGGCAGAACTGGTGGAGGAGGAAGGAAAGGTTTATATTACTGATCATTGGGGCCTTTATTGTAAGTGCCGGATTAACTTATCTAATTGGGTTATCTGATACAAATAAAGGAACCGTTGTTAATACCTTACAGAAAAGGTGGTCTGCTTCGTATGATATTGTAGTTCGGCCAGAGGAAACTCGTAGCGTGACGGAGGAGAAAAAATTATTAGAACCGAACTATCTAAGTGGCTTAAGTGGGGGTATTAGTGTTGAACAGTATGAAGCTATAAAGGATATACCGGGCGTTGAAGTTGCAGCGCCAATTGCAATGATTGGCTACGCTGATTATGAGGTTAACTTTGGTTATGCGGAATTGCCAGAGGACGGCATTTATAGGAGGGTAATGAAAACAACGGTTGACAACGGGATAGGTAATGAAACTGACATAGCTAATTATTACTTTGTAAGTGATATTTGGGACAATATGAATAAGGGACCAGAATATGGAGTAGGTAGCCCTTATCCGGATTTAACTGTACACTCTTACTCACTGTTAGCTGGAATTGATCCAGAGCAAGAGGCAAAACTTGTAGGATTAGATGAGGCAATTATTCCCTTAGGAACAAGTAGGTATTTTAACGAATCTGATGAATATTACTTTAATGAAACTAACGGAGGGCATCATGAATTTCCAATCATTGTAAATCAACAAACATTCGTAGATAAAGTCGATAGTATCACATTTGAACGTTTGAACATTGCTATTAACGAAAAGAACGCAAATGATGTAATGGAAATGGTGAAAGAAAATGGAGGAAGAAATTATCTAGATTCTATTGAAGGAGAAGTTGTAGAGACATTTAATTATACGGGTGAAGAAGCCTTTCAAAAGTTTATTAATGAAAAGACGGGTGTGGACTGGAAAACTGGTAAAGTACTTCCGGTTGAGGATAAAGAAAAGTCAGAGGAGATTATTGGCAATTCCGGTGAGGATAACATAACGGGGATGGTCTATAAACCAAGTCCACTGAAGTTCGAGGAAATCGGAAGCCCCTATGCGGATAGGTGGCCATATACGTATCAAGTAGTACCATTTCAAAATGGGGAAGATACCGTACCGTTATATAGAAATCAAGAGTCCTATCGTGAACCTGTTTTAATCGAGGAGGAATTCATTAATTATCCTCGAATCAAACCAAGCTGGATTGGATTCTATGATGCTAGCAAACTAGCAATTTCAAAGGATCCAACTACTGAACTGCCCATGGAAACCTATCGACCAGCAACTGCCGAATATATAATGGATACGGATGGCAATCCAGTGAACCCGCCGAAACAGTTAAAGCCTATCGGAGATCCAAATAACTTTTTAACAGAACCACCAGGAATGCTTACCACAATTGAAGCAGCTGAAAAAATACTAGGTGATGAACCAATTTCGGCAATTCGTATTAAAGTAGCAGGTGTTACAGATTTAAGTGATGAGAGTCAAAAAATATTAGAACAAGTTGCCACAGAGATTGAAAATAAAACTGGTCTAATCACAGACATCACTCTAGGATCCTCACCACAGTTAGCCTTAACATTTGTTCCTGGATTAAATAGGGAAGACGATGTAGGTTGGTTACAACAACCATGGGTGAATATTGGTTCTTCTATATCTATTTTTAGAGAAACCAAAATTGGCTTTTCTGGTGTAGTTGCAAGTGTAATAGCTGTAGCAATTGTTTACGTCTGGGCATCTGGAATAGTTAACTTGCTGGCCAGGAGAAAAGAATTCGCTGTTTTGTTATCTGTTGGTTGGAGACCAAATCAATTAAGTCGACTATTATTCATAGAGTCTAGCATAATGGGTATTTTTGTTGCATTAATTTCTTGGATGATGCTTGGCTTTGTTTATATGTCAGGTGAAGCAACAATATCATTTAACCGTTTCTTATGGACTGGTTTGTTTGGGCTTATTGTTTATGTGCTAGGGTCAGTCATTCCGATGGTTTTGACCCGTAATATTTCACCTTATGAAGCAATGCGTACAGGAGAAATATCTGGCAAAAGTAAGCGGATACTCCATGCCAAAGGAATTTATCGTATGGCATTTAACCATTTTATTGGGAAGTGGAAGCGGAGTATACTTTCGGTTATATCCATAGCCTTACCAACTGCCCTCCTGGCTGTATTTTTGTACATTACTTTTCGCCTCAGAGGTATTATGTATACATCAGTACTAGGGGAATACGTGGCATTAGAAATAGGACCCGCTCATTATGTTGCAATCATAGTATCATTAATTATTGCTATCCTAACAACTGCTGAAATTATGTGGCAAAATATTTCAGAAAGGAGTGAAGAAGTTTCATTACTTCAGGCGATTGGATGGAAAAGATGGAGTATCCGTAGGTTAATCCTTGCCGAAGGTGTGTTTAGTGGTCTTTTTGCTGCAATAATTGGTCTGATACTAGCATTTTTTATGATGTGGGGTTTATACGGTGAATTTCCTACAGAGGAAATGACATTCATATTGGCAACTGGATTAATTCCATTGGTGATTGGACTAATAGGAACAATATTCCCAGCAGAGCGTGCAGTTCGTATTGTACCGAGTCAGGGAATTGGAGGAAACTTCTCCAATAAGAAAACTTCTGAGCGACGCTTGAGATGGGTTGTAATTACTACATTTATTTTATTGGTAGGCACCTTTTTGTTTACTATGGTAAAGGTTGCACCAAATATTGAACGGGATGTTACAAAAGAGGAGTTAGAACAAGCATTTAGCCCGACAGAAGGAGATATTGCAGATGGGGCGCCTAAGAATAAAGCTGAAAAAAATCCAGCCTCCAGTGATTCTAATAACGATGGTAACCAGGAAATACCTAGTGAGTATTTATTGGAGTTTAATTCAGATGAAACTAGTAAAGATGCGGGGTGGGGTGGTGTCCTACTCTATTCCGCTAAAGAAGTAAAGAGTAAATTACCGACACCTGAAACAGGGATGAAAAATATCGCAATAGAATATTCCTTTGAAATACTAGATTCTGCTACTTATGAAATGCGCCCAGAGAAAGACTTTTCTCTTATTGTTGATGAATCAACTTTTCTTCCAGCAGATATTGAGGTGCTTGATGCAATAGCATGGGAAGAAGAACAATGGCTAAAAGGGCACCATGGTGGAAGTATTCGTGCAGTATTAGAATTCACTGTTCCGGAATCTGTCGTAAGTTATGGCTTAGTGTTTAAAAACCGAACAATCGGAAAGGGTATAATGATTAGATTCAATTAGGCATAAAAATTGTTTAAAGAAAGAGACTGAAGCTATTATATGGTACCCCTGTACAAAAGAATACAGGGGTACTTGCTAATTACAAAAATTAAAGAAAGATGTATCTTTGATAAAAGATCTTATCTCCAATACCAATACTGTGCTCCGTAAGAATATTCCATTCTGCTATCGACATGCGTATAGGTACTTCCATTATAAATACCACTAAATCCTGAAGATCTGGCTGCATTTCGAAGCGTAGTTAAGGAAACTCCAGAAGCTCTAATATCTGCTGCAATTCCATACGTGTGTTGGCTGTTCGGTGAAGAACCAGGAGTATTATTGTTGTGAGAAATGCTTCTGAATCCAGAGTTGATTATGATCGGTCGATTGCCTATTTTAACGCGGACAGCTTCTAGTTTATACATTAATCTACGAACATTTTCTCTAACCGTAGACGATGAGACTCTTCCACCGCTAAAACCGCTGCCATCCTTTGAATAAAATTCACTATAATTAAAGTTCTTGGTTCCATTCGAATCTTCTAATGCATTTAATTTTGCTTGTGTAGCGGGTCCAACAATACCATCCACCGATAATCCATATGCTCTTTGGAAACGCATTACGGCAGCTTTAGTCGCAGGACCAAACTGACCATCGATAGCGACATATGTTTGTGTAGGGGAATCGGCAGCCCAGCCAGCTACTCTTATTTGTAATTCCCGCACATCCGAACCACTGGAACCTTCCTGTAACGTGCGAGTCCAATTATAGGCAGATGCTTCCTCTATATTGGTAACGGATAGGACAAGTGTTATCATTAACGTAAATCCAACGATAGCAATCAATTTTTTAAAAGTGTTCTTCAAATTACATACCTCCTAAGATTAAGATTTGTTTTGACATCCTCCAAAGGCTAATGAAAATAACGAAACTTTTAAATGATTGGCTTTTTCCTTTCGCAATGGTTAGGCTCTATAAGCTAATGCTTGTCCGGTCCGATAATGTATTAGTTGATACGTTTCCTACTGAGTATGCAGCTATTGGATAAAGGAGATTTATTTTGAAAAATAGTATTAGGGCTGTTGTTGATTTGAGAGCTTCCATTTCAATCGGAAATCAACAGATACAAAGGGATTTAATGTCGTCTTTGATTAAACACCACCTCGTCATTTAATTGAATAATTTGAATTGTATAAACTTTGGTGTCTGTGAATATATTAACATGGAAATGATCAGTAATATACTCGTCAATTGTTCTAATTATGGATAAGGACTTCTGTATGGTGGACAAGCTTGTTTGTAGACTAAGGAACTGTATTTGGGAGAGGACAAGGGATGAGGTGTTAATATATGACTATGTCTACACGCCTACTATTAGGTAGGTAGGCCTTGAAGGATGAACAGGGAAGCATTTTATACTGGAATAACTTGAAGACAACGATTATATTATACGAAGTGATGTAACAATAAATTATGAACTTCATTCTATCTAGAAGCTAAAAACTAATTTGGAGTATTATAGGTTAGGAAGCGTGAGTTTACGTTTTTATATGGTGGACAAGAAGGAGGTAATAGAAATAATGAGTTCGAATCAATGGGATGCAGAATGGGAAGTATCAGAGGAACTGGCTAAGAAGTTAATCAGCAGTCAGTTTCCACAGTTAGCGGAAGAACCTATCAAAAAATTAGGGTTTGGGTGGGATAATACCGTTTTTGTTGTTGGTGATGACTATGTATTTCGTTTTCCAAGAAGAGAAGTTGCTATAAAGGCTTTAAGGATGGAAGGAAAGATATTGCCAAAGCTACAGGATTATATTTCAATCCCGTATTCCATACCGCTATTTTTTGGTGAAGGGGATTTTGGGTATCCAGCACCCTTCCTAGGCTATCCTTATTTATCTGGGGGATATCCAATTGGGATATCGGACAAGCAACGTTCATTATCAGCAAAAAAGCTTGCGCAATTTTTAAGAGGTTTGCATGCATTTCCTGTTCATGTTGCAGAAGAATATGGTATTCAAGAGGACCATCGAAATCTTACAGATATTGCAATGCGGAAGAAAAAGATGCTTACATTCCTTTCTGATATTGCCGTACATTTTACTGCTGAAGAGAATCGAGCGATACTAGCTTATTTGGATCAACTACGTATTGAAAAAGTAAAACCAAAGCGTGTACTTCTGCATGGTGACCTTCATTTCAAAAATATGTTAGTAGATGAGGACGGAGGAATTACAGGAATTATCGACTGGGGAGATATCAATATTGGACATCCTGCCTGTGACCTGAGTGTTGTGTATAGCTTTTTACCTCCAAATGCACGTTCAGAATTTTTCAAGGAATATGGGACTGTAGATGAAGAAACAAAGCTATTAGCTCGTTTAATCGCTGTCTATATACCGCTTTTAATTTTCATGCAGGCAATTGATGAGAAGGATGTAAGGTTGGCTAATGAGGCAAAAGCAAACATCCAACGTGCTCTAGCTGATTAAGATATTTCCGTGTGCTAGCGTATGCGTTGTAAGAATCAAGTTGACTTTTAGAATTTTCTTCGTTATGATTATTAATAATTTTATAATGAATTCGATGACGAGAAAGAGTAGTTATGTACATCTTATCCACAGAGAGTTGACGGTTGCTGAAAGTCAACGTTAAGACCATAATGAAAATCCTCTCCGAGAAGCAAAGTTGAAGGAAACAATTAAACTTTGACGGCATTCTACCGATATCCAGGACGCGTATGATAGTACGTAGTGTCTTGCATGAATAAAAACCACTACTATGGTTTTTTTATTTTGTTCCATGATAACGTTCGTTAACTCGATCCTACGCATATAGGGTCGAGTTTTTTAATTTAAAGGAGTGATTTGCGTGAAGGAAACAAGTAAGCAAAGGGAATTAAGAGTTCGAAAAAAATGGGAAAAAGAAAATACGTTTGAGCGTTCAATCGCTAACCGAGAAGGAAAGGAGACATTTGTGTTTTATGAAGGACCTCCGACAGCAAATGGTTTACCGCATGCTGGCCATGCGCTGGGAAGAACAATAAAGGACTTTGTGGCACGATACAAAACAATGGCTGGTTATCAGGTTTTACGGAAAGCAGGCTGGGATACACATGGTCTACCTGTAGAACTAGAGGTTGAAAAGCAATTAAATATTCGTGGTAAGGACCAAATTGAAGAATATGGCGTGGAGAATTTTATTCAAAAATGTAAAGAAAGTGTTTTTGCTTATGAAAATGAGTGGAAGCAATTTACAGAGGCTCTAGGCTATTGGGTAGACATGGAGAATCCCTATATTACCCTAAATAACGATTATATTGAATCAGTCTGGAATATCCTAGCTACCATACATGAGAATGGTTATTTGTATAAAGGGCATCGTGTTGTTCCATACTGTCCTCATTGTGAGACATCCCTTAGCTCTCACGAGGTTGCCCAAGGCTATAAGGATATTACTGATTTATCTGTCACAGCGAAATTTCGCTTAAAAGGAAAAGAAAATGAATATCTCCTAGGGTGGACGACTACTCCATGGACATTACCAGGAAATGTTGCAGTTGCTGTAAATCCAACCATGAATTATGTAAAGGTAAAACAGGAATCAGAAGTATTCGTGGTTGCCCAAGCTTTGGTGCCAGCTGTTATGAAGGAAGGCTATGAACTCATAGAGGTAATGAAAGGAGAAGACTTAGTTGGTCTTGAATATGAGCCACCATTTCAGTATATAACCGTATCGAATGGCCATAAGGTTTTAGCTGCAGATTTCGTTACAGATAAGAGCGGTACGGGTATTGTGCATATAGCACCTGCACATGGAGAAGACGATTATAAGGCCGTTCAGGATAATCAATTTGATTATGTCAATGTAGTGGATTCAAAAGGGCGTTATAAGGAGTACGTCACACCACTTGCAGGACAATTTGTAAAGAATAGTGACGTTGAAATCATCAAGATGCTATCCAAGCAAGGCCTCTTATATGATAAGGAAAAATATGAACATAGTTATCCACATTGTTGGCGATGTGATAGTCCACTTCTTTATTATGCGATGGAGGGTTGGTTTATTAAGACAACTGCTGTAAAAGAAAACATGCAGTCTAATAATCAAGAAGTCGATTGGTTCCCTTCTCATATGAGAGACGGTAGATTTGGAAACTTTTTGGAAAATATGGTGGATTGGAATATTGGTCGTAACCGATACTGGGGAACGCCATTAAATGTATGGGTATGCAAAGATTGTGGAAAAGAAAAATCTCCAAAATCATTGAAAGAATTAAGCGAGTTATCCGTAGAAGCGGTATCGGAGAGTATAGAGCTGCATAAGCCATATGTGGATAACATAAAATTCGCTTGTTCCTGCGGGGGAACCATGGTTCGAACGAGTGAAGTTATTGATGTTTGGTTTGATAGTGGGTCAATGCCGTTTGCTCAATATCATTATCCGTTTGAAAATCATGCTACATTTGATAAGCAATTTCCAGCAGATGTTGTTATCGAAGGGGTTGATCAAACTAGAGGATGGTTTTATAGCTTGCTAGCAGTTTCAACCTTGTTTACCGGCAAGTCACCTTATAAGCGTGTCCTTTCCTTAGGTCATATACTAGATGAAAACGGACAAAAGATGTCAAAAAGTAAAGGGAATGCCTTAAATCCTACGGAACTCATTCAGGAGTTTGGTGCAGATTCACTAAGATGGGCATTATTAGCGGATAGTTCCCCGTGGAATAACAAGCGCTTTTCTAAGAAAACGGTCAGTCATGCAAAATCGAAAGTATTGGATACACTATTAAACGTTTATTCCTTTTATCAGATGTATGCAGAAATTGACCAATTTAACCCAGCGGATGACCTAGGTGGTACCCGTACAATGCTTGATAAATGGATTCTTTCTCGATTAAATACAGTAATCATGGATGTTAATCAAAGTTTAGAGGATTATGATTTTACAAAAGGTGCCAGGTCTATAGCGGTATTCATCGAGGAACTAAGTAACTGGTATGTAAGACGATCAAGGCAACGTTTTTGGAGTAGTGGAATGACAGATAATAAGCGGGCAGCATTTAGCACCCTATACGAGGTATTAACGAAGCTGTCCCAGCTTATGGCTCCGTATACACCTTTTGTTGCTGAGGATATCTACTCTAGCTTCGTAATGGAGAGCGTTCATTTATCCGACTATCCAAAACCAGATGAATCACTTATCAATAAAGACTTGGAACAAGATATGGATGCAGTCCTACAGATAATTGAACTAACAAGATCGGCAAGAAATACAGTCAGCATAAAAACCAAACAACCATTAGCGGAGCTAATCGTAATCTCACCAGAAGCCATGTCTACAAACCAATTACAACCGTATTCAGCCATCATAAAGGAAGAGATGAATGTAAAAGAAGTAGTCTTTACGAAAGAACACCACCATCTATTACAGCTTACAATCAAGTTGAACTTCTCAGTAGCTGGTCCAAAGCTCGGCAAAGCAGTAGGTGAGGTTAAAGCATGTATAGCTAACCTACAGGAAGATGAAAAGGTGTCACTAGTGGAAGGAGGTCAGTTAAATCTAGTGTTGCAATCTGGTGAAACGATCACCTTAACGACAGATGATATAGTAATAGAGAAAAAGGCAAAGCAAGGTTATGAGCTTGTAGAAGGTAATAAGTTCGTCGTCTTGTTAGATACGACCATAACAGAAGAATTAAAGGAAGAAGGTCTGGTAAGGGAATTTATACGCGCTGTTCAAACCTATCGCAAGGAATTAGATCTTCCGGTTGATTTACGAGTGGACCTTTTTGTTCAGACAGATTCATGGCTTGAGAAAGTGTTAATGGATTTTGATGAATTAATACAAAGAAACCTTATTCTAAAAGATATACACTTTGAAGCGCAAGGTGATATGAAAACTTTCCCTGTGGAAGGAAATGAGATAAAATTATTTATACAATCTTAATAGAAGAAATCCCTGTTCATGCAGGGATTTCTTTTTGGTTTTCATATCCTATTCACTAGTAATCTTAGATCGTCTTCATGATTTAAGCTTCATCGAATACAGCGGGAATAATATGTTCTTTAATTAGTTGCCATCGATCTGGTGGATTAATCATAAATTCAGATGCAATCGCAATAACGAAGTCTTTTTCTGGTATGCAACAAATCATATTACCGCCATCGCCAATGGCTGCATATGCAGAAATGAAAGCATCCTCATAGATCCACCATAGATAGCCGTAATGGTTTGGATTATTGGCTGTGGATTCTATTATCCATGACTTTGGAATGACTTGATTATGCTCCCATAACCCATTGTTTAAGTAAAGATGCCCAAAACGAGCCATATCACGCGTGGTTAGTGTGAGTCCCCATCCTCCTGTGTTGTGATTATGTGGGTCTTTTACCCAGCCTTTTATATTTTCCCCAAACAAATCTTCAAATCCATATGATTCCATCTCAAAATCTGGAATTTCATTCATTCCAATTGGTTTAAATAAGTATTCATTGGCAAATTCACGGGCGCTCTTTCCTGTGCTTCGAGTGATGATGGCTGAAAGTAAGTGTGCTCCAGCGGTAGAATACTTAAAATCTCCGATAGTACCATTTTCACCTAGCATATCAAGTGTATACGTTATCCAGTCAGGTTGCATACACAATTGATCCAGGGGTTCTTGCCAATCGTTAAATGGATAGGGAGCGGTCATGGTGAGAAGATGTCGTATGGTAATCGCTTCCTTCTGACGTTGATCGGAATCCGAAACATATTCAGGAAAAAACTCCAATACCTTTTGATTTACATGCTTTATAAAACCTTTATTAATGGCTATACCAATGAGTGCTGATAGGATACTTTTCGTTACAGATGCGACATGGTGCATACTAGCTGCACGATGACCGTTAAAGTATCTTTCGTATGCAATGAATCCATTCTTAACAAGCACAATACCGTTTATATTGCTGTAGTCAGATTGAATGACGGATTCAAGATCAGCTAGTTTCCGCGAATCCATTTTTAGGTTTGATGGGTCTTTTACTTGCCAATCGGTAGTAGGCCAGTGGCTTGGCATATTGTATTCCTCCTTCATTAATTGGTTTTCTGTTTGCTATTGTATTTTCTGAATAGGAAAATACACCTCAGTAACTAGATCTTCAGGAGAGTGAGCATGAGTTGGGTCAGTTCGATATACCTCATACGGTGAATTCATTAATTCGTATCCTTCCTTTTCAACCCATTCTCGAAGCTTCGCATATACTGCTGTTAACATAGAGTAAGAGCCTTTTAGAGTAGACTTTGCACATAGCTCCCCTGTTAATTCACGTGTTCCTTGGACAGGCTCCCCTACTGGAATGGCAAACTCAGTATCATTACCACTCGGATTGAATTCTGGGCTGTGATAAATCGTTATTGGAGTGCCGGAGAGGGTTAGCTTATTGGTAGCAATTTGCTCGTACAGACTACTAAAATATTTTTCATAACCTGCCGCATAGTCATCACTATTCAAAAGTTGACGCTGATAAAGAATAGTAATGGACTCTGTTTCAACGAGCTGCACATCAATCTCGTCGAAGAATGTTAGCATCGATTTACTCTGCTGTAGATTTACCATATCGGAACGTAGTTGCATGAGGGTATCTTCAAGAGCATATAGTTTTTCCTGAATCTGCTCTCTTTTGTGATGAAGGGTAGAATACAGCTGATCTTCTGCATGATTCTCCTCTAATTCTAAGATGGCTTTAATTTCATCTAGTGAAAAGTGATAGGATTTTAGACGATTTATGAAGAGCATTCTTTTTAATTGATTGATAGAGTAGTACCGATAACCGTTTTCAGCATTAATCTCATCAGGCGTAATTAACCCGATTTCATCATAATATCGAAGTGTCTTTGTCGATACTCTGCATATTTTTGAGAATTCCCCTATTGATAGCAAGTAATCACCTCCTAGTCTTTCTCAATTTTTTATAAAAGTTAACTAGTTTCTTTATTCATTACTACATATACACCTTACCCTAAGGGCAAAGTCAATGAAAAAATATAAATGAATAATGGTAGATGGAAAAATGCGAGCAGTTTTAAATTTCACTGTGCCTGAAGATGTGAAAGATTACGGGCTCTTATTAAGAACCACTGGGTTTGGAAAAGGATTATTAGTATGGTGTGAGCGGTAGGATCATTTTAAAAACTTAGGTATAAGAATTATTCAAAGCTATTAACTGAAATAAAACTGGTGACTATAGTTTAGTCACCAGTTTTATTTCTTGCTCTTCTTGTTCCACTTTCAGCTTTAGGCTTAACCGTTAAAAGTATAATCGATCCAACTAATACAACGGCTCCAATAGAATTTTTAATCGTAATCTTAATTGGAAAGAAAGGATAGGATAGGATTGCTAGTATTACCGGGCTAAAGGCTCTTGTTACGTTAGCGATGGAGAAACGCAAATATTTTAATGCTTGATACAGTAAGATAGTTCCTAAGAAGCCTGTAAGGAGAGAGGCTATCATGATATACCCTATTCCTTCCAATGATGTTAGTCCATTTGCTAATTCTCCGCTTAGAAAGGCATAGCCAACAACGAAACATAAGGTTATACAATTATTCGTGAAAAGAATTGAATTAGAGCTTTTGTGTTCAGATAATGTTTTCTTTATATAGATATTTGTTAATGCAAAAAAGAAGGTATATAACACAGCGAATAGTGCTCCAAAGCCATTTGCTGAATGCCCATTACCTTTTTCTACAAATAAAAATGCTCCTAAAATAGCGAGCGTGATAAAAAGCACCTCTAACTTTGAAAGCCGCTCCTTGAGTATGACTACAGACAATAAGACAGCAAATACGGTGTAAAACCTCCCCAAAAATCCTACTTCGACCGGTGAAAGCAAGTTCATACTAATAAACATAAAGATAACGCCAAGCGAATTAAATATAGCTAGCATAAGGATTTCCTTCTCGAAGTAAAACGTTATCCCTTTTCGAGAGAAAACACCAACTAAATAACTAGCCATTAGGATGGTTACTACATTAAGAATGGCTGCTATTGCAGGTGATACATGCAATAATCCAAATTTTGAAATCAATGGACCGATAGCCATTGCAAGAACGGATAGTAAATTATAGAAATGACCCTTTTGTTGGTCGCTCATATTCAATCCTCCTACTTTTTTTCAATACAAACGCTTCATACTCCTTATTGTAGATGGTAAAAGGAGAATAAAAAGTGTAAATTATAGGTAGCTATTTCACCTTTTAAGGAGTGGTTGAATGACGTTGATAGGTTATTACATACAGCTGTTTATGACATTCTCGAGAAATAGAACGAATGAACCAATTAAGCTATCTCGCAGTATGTTAAGTAACGAGCTAAATTGCTCCGAGCGAAACGTGATTCATATTTTAAATAAGATGGAAGAGAAGGAGTGGATTCTTAGAAAGAGCGGAAAAGGAAGGGGAAATCTATCTACTATTAGCTTTCAAAAAGGCATCGGTGAGATTATCGACTGTTTGCATGATTCCTCCTCCTATCATCAGGATTTGAATAAACTCTTGTCTTATTTAGACCATCATCAGCTATTTGAGAAAAATAAGCAGCTAGCCCAAAGCTTGTTTGAAAAATTATTTGGCGTAATACCACCCAACCAGTATGCTGGTGAAATCGATCAGTTGCGGATTCCGTATTTTCGTTCCATTCTTTCATTAGATCCATCAGATGTGGAACGGCAAACCGAAAGGCATATGGTCGAACAACTTTTTAATACGTTAGTAGTATTTGATACAGAAAGACAAGAAGTAAAGCCCTGTATCTCGCATTATTGGGAAAGTAGTCATGATGATAAAGTTTGGACCTTTTATATACGAAAAGGAATTTCTTTTCATCATGAAAAATATGTGGAAGCGGAAGATGTTAAATTCACCTTTGAACGATTGAAGGATACACCTGCAAAATGGATAACAAGATACATAGAGAAGATTATCTGTTTGGATAAACATATTATTCAATTCCAATTCGCTATCTCGAATCGCTGCTGGCCACTTTTGTTATGTTCACCGAAATGTGCTATCATTCCAGTGGATTATGGGAATAAGTCAAAGGAAGCATTCGCTAGAGAGCCAATTGGAACTGGTCCTTATAAAGTGATGACACATAATCGTGAATTACTACGATTGTCTGTACACCATGCCTATTTTAAGGGAAGAGCGCATATGGATGAAATTTCAATTCATATCATGCCATCAGTTGAAAACTATTTTACGCAATGAGAAATAGAGCACCAGCCTTTATTCTATATCCCTTTTACCACAAATTCTAATAGCGAGAGAAACTACCGGAATGTGGAAAGAAGGGACCTATCGGTGAAATATTTGATGTGGAATATGAAAAAGGAAACCATTCGCACAAACAGTTCTATCAGAAAAAAGATAGCATCCATAATAAATAGGGATAGGATGATTCATGATCTGGGTTATCCGAGGTACCAAGTAAAGCACAGTTTTATGAAACGCCATGATGATACGATTTATGACAGGAATCAGGAGATGTCAGGCCAGTTAGAAAGTGATGAAGCCTTTATCCTTCTAACCTATGAAAATACACCGAATGAAGCGGATATAACCTGGATACAGACTGAATGTCTCAAGCATAATATTAAAATGGAAATAAAGGTAGTACCGTATGAGGAATTTCATCAGGAAGCCAGTAATGCAGACTTAGTTCTCTCTGAATATGTTGCAGAAGACATTGAACTGGTAGCGCTCTATAACGTATTTTTAGCAGAAACAAGTGTCGTACAAATGCTTAGTAGACTGGAACAAAAGCAGTTACTTCAAACTCTCTATAGGAAGAGTTTGCAGCAGGATAAACAAGCGAAGCTCTTGGACGATATAGGTCAAATGGAAGATTTGTTATTACAAGAGGGAATTATCATGCCATTATATTCTACGTATCAAAAGGCATTATTTCATCGGAACTTAATGGGCATATCCATCAATAGCATTGGGTTAGTACCATTTAAAGACTTATTTTATAAAAGGTGATGTTGAGATAAAATCATTTGACGGATAGAATTCAAAGCAGCATTAATATTTTCAAAGCATGTTGACAATTTATGAAAACAAGAGTAGATTTTCATTATATTAACGAATTCCTATTCAGTTACCTTTTATTCGCTGAATCGTTTGAACGGGGGAACCATGAATCGATGGGCTACTAGCCATATCTTGGGGTGAGTCTTACGTTGTAAGAGGGGATACTCTCAATTCCTAACCCGACAGCTAACCTCGTAAGCGTTCCTGTTATTTTCGAGAGAGAGGTCAAAGGTTTTAGCCTAAGACCATTCTGATTTTAAGGTGGTCTTTTTTGCGTTGATGGAAGCAGTTTTGAATTGAAGTATTAGAGAATAAAGGAGAAACAAACCTTGTTTAAAAATATGAACCTGAAACCAGCACAAATTATTGTTTTATTCTATGTGTCAGCAGTTATCCTATCAGTTGGCTTACTTAGCTTGCCATTTGCGTTGAAGCCTGGTGTTAGTTGGTCATTTTTGGATGCTTTATTTACCGCTGTAAGTGCAATTAGTGTAACGGGTTTATCCGTTGTGTCTACAGTGGACACATTTAGTACGTCTGGAATCTTTATATTATTATTTATCCTTCAATTTGGCGGAATTGGTATTATGACGCTAGGTACGTTTTTCTGGCTGGTACTTGGGAAGAAGATTGGATTAAAGGAAAGAAGATTAATTAGTACGGATCAAAATCAATCTCACCTTTCAGGGCTGGTAAAGCTGATGAAACAAATCTTGATCATTATCCTATGTATCGAATTGGTTGGGACGATTATTCTAGGTACCTATTTCCTACAATATTTTCCGACTTGGCAGGAAGCTTATTTACAAGGATTATTTGCGTCAGTCAGTGCAACGACGAATGCTGGGTTTGATATCACGGGTAATTCATTAATCCCCTTTTCTCATGACTATTTTGTCCAAATCATCAATATTATCTTGTTAACGTTAGGGGCAATAGGATTCCCGGTATTAATTGAAGTGAAAGATTTTATAAAAAGTACCAAAAGCAAGTATCGATTCCGTTTTACATTATATACAAAGCTAACAACGGTTACATTTTTTGCGCTAATGATTTTTGGAACGATTATTATTTTGTTATTTGAAGCGAAATACTTTTTCGCAGACAAAAGCTGGCATGAATCATTTTTCTATGCGTTTTTCCAATCATCGACTACACGTAATGGTGGATTAGCAACGATGGATGTTAGTCAATTTACGAATCCAACCTTATTAGCAATCTGTTTTCTTATGTTTATAGGTGCTTCACCAAGCTCTGTTGGTGGTGGGATAAGAACGACGACATTTGCGGTGGTCTTATTATTAATATTCTCTTTTGGTAAAGGCAGAAAGAATATTAAAGTATTTGGGCGTGAAATACATGAGGATGATATTAGGAAATCTGTGGTTGTCAGTTTTCTTGCAATGCTAATTTGTTTTACAGCGGTCGTCATACTTTCAGAGACCGAGAGCTTTTCTCTCATGCAAATCATATTTGAGGTAAGCTCTGCGTTTGGAACAACGGGGCTTTCCATGGGGATTACACCTGAGCTTAGCTCTATAGGGAAAATTGTAATTATTGCGCTAATGTTCATCGGGAGAATAGGCATATTATCCTTTATATTTATCTTCCAACGACAAAATAAAGATGTGAGCTATCAATATCCAACCGAGAAAATTATAGTAGGATAAGAAAACTGGTAGGCGATTATGCTTACCAGTTTTTTATACATGGATAGCTTCGTATAATATAGTGTACTTAGTTTAGTATGGAGGCCAGATATTCGACTCATAATGAGTGTGAAAAAATATGGTTAGTAATCGAGTTCTGTGCTGTATTTCTCAATAATAGCTACTAAGGTTTCAAACGCATACTGCTTATTAACAACATTAACTGTAAAATCGGCTTGATCACGTTGATTACTCATTTCAAAATCAAATCCATTGTAGTATAAAAACTGTGTTAAGGCTAAAAAAGCTGTACGCTTATTTGCATTGTGAAATGCGTAATTTTGTGCTATTGATTCAAAAAGAGCACCGGCTTTCTCAAAGATAGTATGATAAGCATCATTACCAAATGCAGATTGTTGTGGACGGTGCACAGCAGAATCTAATAATTCAAATGATTTAATTCCTATTTGTTCTCCTGGGCTAAATCGTTGAATTACGTATTGATTAATTGCAGCAACTTCCTTAAGAGTTAAATAACGCATTTACCTATCCACCAGTTCACGAATTGTTTCCTCATGCTTATTTGTATTTCGTTCCAACACTTCAAAGAAGTCAGTGCTTATTCCATTAGGAAGTTTTATTTCTTCTTTTTTTCTTAGAATTATCTCACCGTTTTTTTGTTCTATTTGAATGTTATCACCATAAGAAATACCTGCTTCTTTTAACATTTCTTTAGGTATTGTAATGCCGTAGCTATTTCCGATTTTCGTTATTTTTCTTTCCGTCATTTCATCAGCCCTCCTAAAACAGATTGTTATAATAATTATAACATGTAAAACCGTTATAACAAAAAAAGTAAATTCCCCCCAATATATAATTAGAGAGAAATTTACTTTAGTTAAGAATTATTATAGGTCTGTCCAATCTCTTTTTCAGCAATCACTTCATTAGCAGCTTCTAGCTCCTTATGATCTTTTACCGAATCTCCTACCATTCGGTTCAGAGAATCAAATGGATAATTCTCTTTTAATCCATTTTGTACCTTGAATTGCCCATCTGTATTGGCTTGAGTCGGCATATTAAACTTGCTTTCTTCTTTGTTGTCTGACATCATCATCACCTCATTAGTAGACTGTCTTATCACGTGCTTTTTATACTGTAAGTATGAATATAGGAGGCATAAATTTTTCCTTCCACAAAAAAATAAAGTAAACTGTTCCTACGTTAAAACTTAAGGGGAAAAAAACATGAAACAAGTATACAGTGAAGTCATTCAGCTTCGGGGAAGTCACTATGATTTGGGATATAAGCAAGGAGCGTTATTAAGAACTTCCTCCATACTTGCTAATCGCGAAAAGCAATGGGGGCCAAAAAGAAGCTATCACTTCACGATTGACGAACAAGAAGTAAGAACCGCTATTAAACGGTTTGCTCCTGGTATATGGGACGAGATGGAAGGTTTAGCAGCGGCCTTACAGTGGAACATGCTTGATGCGATACGGGAGTTCGGTGGGTATTATTTAGAATATGGAAGAAGCGGCTGTTCTATTTTTTCTGGAAAAGATTATTTAATACGAAATTACGACAACCATCCGGCATCTTATGAGGGACGGTATATGCTATATCAGCCAACCGATCAAGGATATGCCATGATAGGTCCCACTATGCAAATTACCGGTAGAATAGATGGATTAAATGAAAAAGGGCTAGCGATGGGCTACAACTTTGTTAATCGCAAACAGTCTGGCAGTGGCTTCGTGTGTAACATGATTGGTCGGATTATTCTAGAATCCTGTGCAACAGTTGAAGAAGCAATCGCCTTATTAAAAGAAATACCGCATCGCCATTCCTTTAGCTATGTCTTAATGGACAAACAAGGAGAAGCCTTCGTTGTGGAAGCTTCCCCTAGAAAAGTAGATTTTCATCAATCGAATACATGTACAAACCATTTTGACCTATTAACCAATGAAAATCGTTATCGAATGGACGAATCGATAAAGCGGCAGCAAGCGATGCTTCACCAAGAAAAGGACTTAGTAAATGCTTATCAGGCATATCAAATGATGAATCATACCAATAAGGGAGTATTTTCGTCTAAATATGGGGCGTGGGCAGGGACATTACATACTTCTGCTTATTTTCCTAAGGAAATGAAGGCTTGGATTTCGATTGGAGGCGACCAGAAGCCTGTTATAGTCGATTTTCAAAAATGGCTTACTGGGGCAAATGTTATTGTAAAGCAAATAAAAGGGAAGCTTGATTCTGATTCCATTTTCGTTAATATGGGTATCTTCAACAAGGGTGAGTTCCTAATGTAAAAACCACCAATCTTCTTAGGAAAATTGGTGGTTTTGATTTACGATATCGATTCATTTCGAATTGCTACAATGGCTTGTGCATACTGGTTGGATACATCTTCTCCAACTTCTTCCCATTTCGATTTGTCACGAATTTGTCCATCTTTATCAAGTGGCTCCTGAAATTGATTGATACCTGTAGCTGCGAGTAAAGAATTTTCACCCTGATCCAAGCCAAAATGTACAATATGCTTGATGACAAATGGGGTGCTAAACTCTATGAAGGCATCATTTCGGTCTAGTTCTCCTTTTATGACGTGGAATGGCATCCGTAGATAGATTGTTTCACCACCATCACGGTTCAGTGTTGCATCAAAAAATGCACCATCATATTCCCAGCTACCACATAAACTAAGTCCATATTTTTTTGCAAGCTCGCGTGCTTCACCAAAGTATGCTTGTTTTCCTTCAATTTCAGATTCTAGCTTTAGCATATTATCGCTCCTCTGTTATGTAATTGTTATTAGCATTAGCAAATAATGGAATAAAATACCTATAAATTGTAGTCAGGTTTCGCAGAATGTTAGTCGACATGGTAGACTAAGTAATAACGAAGTAGAATGCGGTGAGGGATTATGTTAGAAGATACAGGGGAACGAATTATTCCTGAAAAAATGAAAATATTAAATGGCTTACTGCTGGAGCATATTGCTAGATATCACTTTGCTTCGGAGTATGTTTATGGAAGGGTATTAGACTTTGCAAGTGGCTCGGGCTATGGAACGCATATTATTGCGAAAACCTGTAAGAAAAAAGTAGAGGAAGTAGTTGGAGTAGATATTAATGAAGAAGCAGTAAAATATGCAAGAGCGACTTATTATCATCCACTATCTAAGTTTTATGTTGGTAATGTTGTCGATTCTACTCTGCCAGATAAGCTTGGACAATTTGACTGTATCCTAAGCTTTGAAACAATTGAGCATATACAGGAAGAAGAGCAATTTTTGCACAATATTTATCAGATGCTTAAGCCAGGTGGGACATTAATTCTATCCACTCCTTTTGGTGAAGGGAGAGGTATACCAAGTGGTCAAGAATTCCATGTCCATCAATTAACGGTGGGGCAATTTAAGGATTTATTTCATCACTATCAGTCTACCGAATATTACTACCAAAAAGGAGTATTAATTCAGCCTGAAATAGCTGCGGAGGAGAAGGAATTTCCACTCGGTATTGCCATCTGTAAGAAATAGTACATCGTATCATCGGTTCGTAAAATACAGGACCGGTGTTTTTATCACTTGAAATTTTACCCTGCGGGGGTATAGTATATAGTTATAATGAGATACTAAATATTGGGGAGAGAAAACGATGCAAATAAAGAGAAAATATATCCCGTTAGCAGTTAATGGCGGAATTGGGTTTGGTGCAAAGCTAAAACCAAAGCAATTAGCTGTGTTAAGCAATTATCTGGAAGAGGATACAGAAATCGAACTGACTACGTTACAGCAATTAATTGTTACTGTTCCAGAAGATGAATTAGATGAAGTAGTACAGAAATTGGAAGAAGTCGGCTTGCATACTTATCCTGTAGGAAAGTTTGTGAAGAATCTGCGAACATGTAATTTTTGTAAGGGAGAACTAGAAGAAGGTATGCCGGTTGCCAAGGAATTGAATCGAAGAATTGCTGGACAGGAGGTTCCGTTTACACTACGTCCCGCCTATACAGGCTGTCCTATTGGTTGTGGTGAACCACTCATGAATGATATAGGTGTGATGAAGGATCAGGAGACGTTCGAGTTATATATCGGTGGATATCCGAAAGGAAGAGATGCAAGACCGGGTAGGCTGCTAAGAAAGAACTTGAGTCCAGAGGAATTATTTAATCTTGTCGATCAAATAATAGAGATATATCGGGAACATGGTAAGAAAAGAGAAAAATTTAATCGATTTGTGGATCGGTTTGGTTATAAACAGATAGCTGATGCCATTAGCCATCAATAATACCCGTATAATTTAAAGAAAAAATGTAGAATAACAACTTGACAAATATACTATAGGGGGGTATAGTATATTCAAGGATAAAGAAAGAAGGTGTTTCCCATGGATCAATTTTTACATGATCAACCAATTACACCGAGAACGGATGTTGAAAAACAAGCGGTAGTTAACCGCCTAAAGCGGATTGAGGGTCAGGTTCGCGGTATTCAAAAAATGGTTGAAGATGATCGATATTGTGTCGATATTTTAGTGCAAATTAGTGCTATAAGTGCTGCATTAAAGAAAGTTGGTTTTCAAGTCGCAGAACGACATACGAAGCATTGTGTAAGCCATGCAATTAAGTCTGGTGAAGGCGACGCAGCAATTGATGAATTAATGGATGTTATCAAGCAATTCTCCAAGTGAGGGGGGTATCGTATATGGAAGAATCCAAGAATATTACGGTTGGGGTTACAGGGATGACATGTGCAGCCTGCTCAAACCGTATTGAAAAAGTCCTAAATAAAATGGAAAGTGTGGAAGCACAAGTTAATTTAACAACCGAAAAAGCGAGTGTGAGTTTTAATCCAGAGGCTGTTTCGGTTCATGATATAACATCAAAAATTGAAAAGCTAGGCTATGGCGTCCAAATGGATAAGGTGGAATTCGATGTTGTTGGCATGACATGTGCAGCCTGTTCAACCAGAATTGAAAAGGTACTTAATAAGCAAGCAGGCGTTAAGCAGGCAAATGTAAACTTAGCTACGGAAAGTGCTGCAATTGAATTTAATCCTAGTCTTTTAAGTGAAGCCGATTTAATCGATAAAATTCAAAAGCTCGGCTATGATGCAAAACGTAAAACGGATAAATCTGATAAGCAGACGGAAAAAGAGGAACAGCTTCAGAAAATGAAGCAAAAGCTGATGATCTCAGCAATATTAGCATTACCGCTTTTCGTTACCATGCTGGTTCATTTAGCGGGAGTAAAAATTCCCGAAATCTTCATGAATCCATGGTTCCAGCTAGTATTAGCCACGCCAGTACAATTTATAATTGGATGGCAATTTTACGTCGGGGCATATAAAAACCTACGTAATGGCGGGGCGAATATGGATGTGCTTGTAGCACTTGGTACAAGTGCAGCATATTTTTATAGTCTTTATGAATCATTTAAGACAATTGGTGACCCAGCCTATATGCCACATCTTTATTTTGAGACAAGTGCAATATTAATTACGCTTATCCTATTTGGTAAATACTTGGAAACAAGCGCAAAAAGTAGAACTACTGTCGCGATTTCAAAATTGCTGAATCTACAAGCCAAGCAGGCAAGGGTATTAAGAAATGGGAATGAAACGATGGTACCAATCGAGGAAGTAGTAGTTGGTGACCATTTAGTTGTTAAACCAGGTGAGAAGATTCCAGTTGATGGGTTCGTGGTCAAGGGGAGAACATCCGTTGATGAATCCATGATTACTGGAGAGTCCATTCCGATTGAGAAAGATATAAATGCTACTGTTATAGGTTCCACCATTAACAAAAACGGAACAATTGAAATGGAAGCTACTAAAGTAGGCAAAGATACTGCGCTTGCCTCCATTATTAAAGTGGTGGAAGATGCCCAAGGGTCAAAGGCTCCAATTCAACGTTTGGCAGATGTAATATCGGGATATTTTGTACCAATTGTTGTAGGGATTGCCGTATTAACGTTTGTCATTTGGATTATTTTTGTAACGCCTGGAGATTTTGAAGCGGCACTTGTAACCGCAATTGCAGTACTTGTTATTGCTTGTCCTTGTGCACTAGGTCTGGCGACACCGACATCGATTATGGTGGGCTCTGGAAGAGCTGCTGAAAATGGGATTTTGTTTAAGGGTGGCGAACATTTAGAGCGTACCCATCAGTTAAATGCCATCGTACTTGATAAAACTGGTACGATTACAAAAGGTAAACCAGAAGTTACCCACTTTACTGCAGATGATCAAGTACTTTCGCTTGTTGCGAGTGCCGAAAAGAGTTCTGAGCATCCGTTGGCTGAGGCAATTGTAGCGTATGCAACGGAAAAGGGCATTGCAATAGACGAAACAGATGAGTTTCAAGCAATACCCGGTCATGGTATTCTAGCTAATGTAGCGGGAATACATGTACTAGTTGGTACTAGAAAATTAATGAATGACCATAATATTACTGTTACAGATATAGAAGAAGAATTAATAGAATATGAGACAAATGGTAATACAGCGATGTTAATTGCAGTTGATGGAGAGTACAGGGGTATCGTCGCTGTAGCTGACACGGTAAAGGAAACTGCTGCTGAGGCGATTAAGGAAATGCAGAATCAAGGCTTGAAAGTTTATATGCTAACTGGTGATAATGAACGTACTGCAAAAGCAATTGCCAAGCAGGTAGGAATTGATCATGTGATAGCACAAGTATTACCTGAGCAAAAGGCAGATAAGATTAAAGAAATTCAACTTCTAGGTAAAAAGGTTGCCATGGTTGGTGATGGTGTCAATGATGCACCTGCACTAGCCGTAGCGGATATTGGAATTGCTATTGGGACTGGAACAGAAGTTGCAATTGAAGCGGCAGATGTGACGATTCTTGGTGGGGAATTATTACTTATCCCGAAAGCTATTACTATCAGTAAGGCAACCATTAAAAACATTCGTCAAAATCTGTTTTGGGCATTTGCGTATAATAGTGCAGGCATTCCAATAGCTGCTCTTGGACTATTAGCACCATGGATTGCAGGCGCTGCGATGGCATTTAGCTCTGTAAGTGTTGTTTCCAACTCACTTCGGTTGAAGCGGGTAAAATTATAAATGCTCCTGGTTGGGGACGGTGAAAAGCAAAATCCCCAACAAGGCATCATCATACTAGTATTATTCGATTCTGAAAGGAGAACGATATCATGCAAACTACTACGCTAGATGTGAGAGGTATGACTTGTGGACATTGCAAAATGTCTGTAGAAGGTGCACTTAATGAATTAGAGGGTGTATCGAACGTTGAAGTAGACTTAGCAACTGGAAAAGTAAATGTAACGTTCGACGATTCTAAAGTTACATTAGCACAATTACAGGAAGCGGTTGAAGATCAAGGCTATGATGTAGCTTAATAGAAAAGCAGGCACAGAAAAAGTGCCTGCTTTTTAGTATTGTTGAAGAAATTGTTGATAGGTTTTAAGCTGTTCTTCTTTGGTCGCTTTTGGAATGTAGCTCCATCCATTCACATTTATAATCCGTTCATATTCCTCTTGAAACTTTAATTGCTGTAGGGCCATCTCAAGATGAGCATTTCGCACTTGTTGATTTTTCATCATTAATGCCGATACATAATTTAAATTAGACATATTTTTGGCAGTGCTATGTGCTTCCAAAGTGATCCATTTATTATTATAGGAGCTTTCAGGAGAAACCTTCATTTGAAGAGCTTCCTGCTGCTGCTTTACTGATTCAATAGATGGAACTTCGATTTTGTTCGTTGTGTTTGGATTAATAAAGGCAAGCATTACCTTTACGTGCTCCAGCATAACGTTTTTTTGCAAGTGAATGATTTCTCGTAGTTTAGGGTCAGAAACATTATGTTCATAAACACGAAATTTTTGAATGGCACCTTGGTGAGCGGCTAAATGCTCTGCCATTAGTCCAAGATCAATTGCAGGTAAGATAGCCATTGTACATATACCTCCTAACTTTTCAGACACATGATAGTCTATGTTAGAACGTATCGGAATGGTGACTATTGCCTAACTTCTGCTTCTTGTATTAAAGTGCTTTTCATGGAAATATACATGGTTCCGAGCGAAGCGACAATCAATATTCCACCGATTACAGCATTGTATTCAACAGACATTTGTCCAATGATTAGCCCTCCTATAAAGGAACCAAATGCAATACCAAAATGTAACGATGAATTGCTTAGGCTCTGTTGAATATCCGAAGTATCAGGTGATGCATCGATTAAATAACTTTGCATTGCCGGTGAGATAGCCCAGCTCATGATTCCCCATAAAACTAGCAAAATGAGGAATAACGGTAAAATCGCTGTTGTAAGTGGAATTATCCAGATGACAGCACTGAATATAATAATCGCAGTGATAATGGTACGTTTTGTCCCTAGTATATCCGCAAAAGAGCCGCCAATTCCGCCTCCACTTACTGCTGCTACCCCAAAAATGAAGAATATGACGCTTATCCATGTCGCATTTAAATGCATTGTTTCCTGAACAAATGGTTTTAAATAGGTGTACAAAACGGAATGACCTGACATATATAAAAAGGTAGAAAAATGTGCAAAGAAAATCTTTTTACTTTTCAATGTGGCTAGTTGTACTCCTAATGGTACAGAGGGCTTTGGTGCAAGCCGATCCATAAAGAAAATAACACCAATTATTGATAGAAAAGTTAACCCGATAATTAAAAGGAACGGGGCTTTCCAACTAAATGCCTCTCCAAGCATTAATCCAATTGGTACACCAAGCACCAAAGAACCACTAACTCCCATAGAGACAATCCCTATTGCTCGTCCACGATACTTGGGCTCGACAAGTGTTGGTGCCATCACGAGGCATAAAATAATTAACAAAGCACCACTTAAAGCGGTGATAATACGTCCAAGCAATAGTAAACTATAGGTATTGCTAAGAACAGAGACTATATTACCGAATAAAAAGAACAGTAATGAAATTAAGGTTAATTTTTTTCGTTCAACCTTTGCTGTCATAAGCAATAATATTGGCGAGGCAAGTGCAAATATAAGAGAAAATATGGTGATTAAAAATCCAGCTTTTCCGATACTGACATGTAAATCTTCTGCTATTAAATCTAATAAACCACTTATGATTAATTCAACCATTCCAATAATAAACGATACGATCATTAAAAAATATACACGTTTGTCCATTCATGACGTCCTTTCTATGCTCCCTCACTATCGTAAACTTGTCGTCATCGGAAGACAAGCGTAAGATGATAATAAGGTGAAAACATCATTATGGAGAAATTGGTTGCATACGGATAAATGATTTATAAAGGGGTAACACAATGAAGGAACATTATTATGACAAGCTTCTTAATATCAACACGAGTGGAAAAGGATCCGCTAATCATATTGATCATTATTATCCTTACGAGCCAACACCCTACTATGCATTAGAGGTGTTATTTGAACATTATGATGTAAAAAGCACGGACCACTTTGTCGACTTTGGTTGTGGCTATGGTCGATTTAATTTCTTCATACATTACTTTTACCATGCTTCTGTATTGGGGATTGAAATGAACCCAGCATTTTATCAGAAGGCGATGGATAACCGGGATCAATATGCTAAAAAAACGAAGAACCGGATAGAGAGGATTCAATTTAATTGTTGCTTAGCGGAAGAATATACCATTCATGCGAAAGATAATCGTTTTTATTTTTTTAATCCATTTTCAGTCCATATTTTTCAACATGTTGTGAATCGAATTATCCGCTCTCTAGAAGAATCAGCTAGAGAGGTAGATATCATTTTATATTATGCATCAGAGGATTATGTTTTTTATTTGCAAAACCATACGGCATTTGAGCTCCATCAAGAAGTGGTGCTTCCAGGAATTTATGAAAAAAATCCGTATGAGCGTTTTTTGATTTATCGACTAAAGATGTAAAAAGCTAAAGATCCTAGCAAAAAAGCTATAGATTTTGCAACTTGAGCTAAAGAATATGTTAACAAGGGAAAAGGGGAGAGTTAGAATGAAAAGTCCAGTTCAAAACAAGGTAAACACCATCTTTATACATGTAACCGATTTAAAGGAATCCGTGAAGTGGTATTGTCAGTTATTAGGGCAGGACTACGATATTACTACGGTAGAGCGACCGGTCTACAATTTACTGGTAAACCAGGAAGTAGGTATCACATTAGATGCAGGTCCATCTGGTAAAAAGAGAATAAACACTTCAGAGCATCCATTGTTTAATTTCCACACAGATAATATTGACCAAGCATACACCTATTTAGAGCAGCTACATTATGATATTGCATCTGAAATTGTTCGTTTTGATGACTTCGCATTTTTTACAGTTCGAGATCTCGATCAGAATGTTATTATGATTTGTACAGGTTAATCGGGGTTACATCACAGCATTTTCTAGCTTTGCAGTAAGGCAGAAGATTTACTTGATTGCTAGAAAATCCTAAATTTAACACTAGCCATCCTCGCTGACGGCTAGTGTCTTAATTCGAATTAAATATTTCTTGTTTCGTAAATTCATGTAAAACAGCTTGAACAGTATCCTTGTCGGAAAAGGTGTTTAAATGAAAATCTTGTTGATAATTTTCATGTCCTTTCCCCGTTATCATCACCCAATCTTCATCATTGGCCATCTCAATTGCTTTTTGAATTGCGAGTGTCCGGTCGGGTATAATCATGCCTTTATGATTTCCATAAGAACGATTTAATTCCTCTAATGTTTCAATCATCTCCTCTTCTGAGACATTATTTAAATCATCCAATGTTAGGATATAACAATCACTTAAATCGGATGTGATTGCTAGCATTTCAGGACGTTTCGTCTTGTCACGATTACCTCTAAATCCAAAGACATGAATCACCCGTTTGGCACCGTAATTTTTTGCTGATGTTATACAATGAAAAACAGCATCCGGTGTATGGGCATAATCTATGATAACCGTAGGGGTATGTTCCTGTCTGATTGTTTCAAAGCGTCCGTTAACCCCTTGAAAAGACATCATGGATTGCTGAATTAAGTTTTGAGGAATGCCGATAGATCTAGCAGTTAAAAAGGCAAGCATTGTGTTGTATTTATTATGAGTTCCTGGCATTGGGCATACCATTTCAAAGGAATTACTTTCCGCTTTTGCAGAAATGGTAGAAGTATTTGTTGCTAAATCCAATAACTGAATGTCATTATCGCTTGATTGACCGATTGTATATGCTTTTATTCCACGCGGGTTTAGTATGCTAACGAGTTTTTCTCCCCAATAATTATCTTTGTTGATGATTGCCAGTCCATTTTCTTTAAGGTGGTCAAATAATAGCAATTTAGCTTGGAAGTATTCCTCCATTGTCGAATGATAATCAAGATGCTCATGGTAGAGGTTGGTGAAAATTCCAAAATCGAATTGTATTCCCTCTACACGAAACTGTGTTAATCCGTGAGAGGAAACCTCTACTATAACGATTTCATCTTTACATTCTGAAAGAAGCTTATTCAGCATTAAAACACTAGGAGTTGTATTAGAGCTTGATAAGGTTTCGCCATTAACAATATTTTGTATGGTTCCGATTATGGAACAGCTTTTTCCATTTTGCTCTAATAAATGCTTGAGAATATAACTTGTGGTTGTTTTTCCATTTGTTCCGGTAATGCCAATCATAATTTTATCCTTAGAAGGATTCTGGTAATAATTTTTGGAAATAATACCTAAAGCCTGCCGACTGTTATCGACCTTAATATAGGGAACTACATCAAGATTTAGGCTTTGATCTCCAATAATGATAGTGGCTCCATTTTGAATCGCGTCTGTTATATAGTCATGACCATCAGAGGTAAATCCCTTTATCGCAATAAATACGTATCCAGGCTTCACGTCTTTTGAATTATCCGCAATTCCTTTTACCTCTATTTTTGATAGCGTTTGGTCTATATTAGTATGTATTGAAAGCTCTCGTAATAAGTCTCGAAGTAGCATAGATGTAAGGACTCCCTCTAGAGTAGAATAAGCAATCGGTGTTCATCCAATCTGTAGAGACAGGAATTAGTATAAACATTTATAGGGTGTGAATTCTTCCATGTATCATGAATGGAAAAAATAGTTAATTCATAGGATTATAAAGTGTGAAATAATGTATAATGGAATTGATTCATCGTATTGATGCACCAGTAAAGATAGAAAATCTTAAAAATCTACGTTATACTAAATTCAACATAAATTCAACATAAATTCAATAAGCAAAAGGATTGATAATGATGGTCGAATCCAATAATCTTAATAAAGACCAAGAACTTTCCCTTAAACTATTTGTCGTATTAACCCGTGCTATTCAAGTCATTGAAAAACACGTGATTCAAAATATTAAAAGCTACGGATTAAATTTGACAGAATTTGGCGTTCTCGAGTTACTGTATCATAAAGGTGAACAGCCTATACAACGAATCGGTCAGAAGGTTCTATTAGCAAGTAGTAGTATTACATATGTGGTGGATAAGCTGGAAGAGAAAGAATACATAACCAGAAGGGCATGTCCGACCGATAGACGAGTAACATATGCTGTATTAACGGAATCCGGAAAGAAACTAATGGATGAGATATTCCCTCAGCATGCAGCTGCGATGCGTGAGATCATGGGTGGGGTTGAAGAACAAGATAAGGAAGTGCTAATTAATCAGCTAAAAGGGTTAGGACTTCATGCACAGAATCTATCCAATAAGTAAATGGAAAAGGTATTGCTAGCAAAGATAGCAATACCTTTTATACGTATAAGAAACTAATATCCTACAAAAGCATGATTCGTTTTTCTTGATAACCTATTTGAATGTAATCTTATCTAGAAAATCGGACCAATTCACAATTCGGTTAGCTTGATAGTCACGATTATAGGACTGATCCTTTAATAAGAGTGTGATTGGTTGTTCAGCGAGCGTTTCTAAAATTGCCGGCTTATCGTCGACATAGTAATCCAAGTGTAAATCTTTAATAATTGTTACTTTTTCGTGGTCTTGCATACCGTAGAAAAAGTAATCATCTACAATAGGAAAGCCTTGTTCCCTAAGCCATTCCTTTGTCCTTTCCCCGTGATCCTTTGGTCTTGCGGTAATGTAATAAATGTCATGCCCCTGTTCATAGAGCTTATTTAATACTTCAACCGCATTATCAAAGGAAGGGCAATCTGTATAATAGATTTCTTCAAGCGTACTATTCCACAGTGCACTGCCTTCATCATCGGTAAGTCCAAAGGGCTCGTGAATCTCGACTCGTTTTAAATTGTGAAATTCACGTTGGGGGACAGCTTTATTTAGTTTCTTTTTATAGATATTGAAAGCATGCTCTCGCAAGTTGATTAATGTGTCATCAATATCAAATCCAAATTTCATTCTAATCCCTCAATCTATTCATAAACTGGGTAACCAGTAAATTTAAAATCATTACCAATTTTAACAATATCCGTATTGATGAGCTCTACCGCATCCTCCATATTGGCAATTCCGTTTCCTTCTAAAAATGTCGGGGCAGCTTTTCCGCCAATTAACTTCGGTGCAAAGTATAGAACTACTTTATCAACTAGTTTATTTTCAAAAAATGAGGCGTGTATATTTCCTCCGCCTTCAATGATAAGGGAGGAGATTAAGTTTTCACCTAACAGTTCTACGACTTCCATTGGATTAACGGAAGTGGTGCTGTTTGTTTCGAACACCTTAATGCCTTTTTCTTCTAGAAGTTGCTTTTTCTGTATATCATAATGCTTACTCGTGAATATCCATGTTTCGGCATTATGATCTGCTACAACCTGGGCATCTAGTGGAATCTTTAAAGCTGTGTCCATAATGACACGAATTGGATTTCTGCCAATTGGAATGCGTGCTGTTAAGGAAGGATTGTCCTCTATAACTGTATTAATTCCAACTAATATTGCCATATGTTCACTTCTTAGTTGATGGACATCGAGTCTTGAATCCTCCGTTGTTATCCATTTACTGCTCAAGGTATGGGTTGCAACTTTGCCGTCTAAGGTAGCTGCTGCTTTAAGTGTTATGAATGGCTTTTTCTCAACAATAAACTTATTAAAGACCTCATTCATTTGAATTGCTTCGCGTTCACGAATTCCAGTAATGACCTCAATACCAGCATTCTTCAAAATGTTAACCCCATTCCCAGCAACAATTGGGTTCGGGTCTAAGGTAGCAATAACGACTCTTTTAATTCCTGCTTCAACAATTGCTTCTGCGCAAGGTCCAGTTCTACCATGATGAGAACAAGGCTCGAGGGTAACATAAATTGTTCCATTCTTTGCCTTATCTCCCGCCATTCGCAGCGCATGTATCTCCGCATGGGGTTCACCAGCTTTTAAATGGGTTCCAACCCCAACGATTCGGTTGTCATTCACAATGACAGAGCCCACTAGAGGATTGGGATCAGTTTGTCCCTTCATAGCCCTTGCATTTTGCAAGGCTAGGTCCATATAAAATTCATGGCTAGTCATTGGAACAGTTCCTTTCCTCCTGTATGTGCCCAGACTTTACGACCTTGGTCTGTAAGTAGCGTTCGTTATATTCAGATACGTCTCCCCATAAAGGAATTCGACCAGTTAATGTTAACCCAGCATTTTTCATTGCTTCTAGCTTTAATGGGTTATTGGTAATTAACGTGACTGGCTTTGAGCGTAGACGCTTCAGTACAAGAATTGCATCATCGTAGTTTCTGGAGTCATTGACAAATCCTAGTCCTTCATTCGCTTCTACGGTATCAAATCCATTTTCTTGAAGAACATATGCCATTGCTTTTGAAAAGAGCCCGATTCCTCGGCCTTCATGGTTTGCTAAATAAAATAATGCGCCAGCACCATGTTCCTTGATTTTTCTCATCGATTCTTTTAACTGGAATCCGCAGTCACATCGCTTACTTCCAAATATATCACCAGTATGACAGATGGAGTGCATGCGAATTAAAGCATCTTCACTGTTTTCAAAATCTCCGTATACCAATACACTAGATTGCTGATAATCAGCTAAGTTCTTGGAGGAAAGGTTGTCAATGATTTTTTGGTAATCATCAGTAACCTCCTCACAGTTTAACCATGAATACCATTTGAATTCTACGGTTTCTCCATATAAATTAACGGGTAATCGCACTGGTCCTACTAAATATATTGCACCTTCTGATGTGTTAATTGATTGTATTTTATCCTTTAGTACGGTTAGTACTTTTGATTCTAATTTCATTTGTCCCATTGTACAAACTCCTTTCACTGCCATAAGTATAAATAAAAAACATTTTCGCTTCAATTTATCTTTCTCGGGGGGGTTCCTTTTTATAAAAACGTACTTGTTTTAGAGTATGATACATTGTTCGTAATTGCCTGGGACGATAAAAAGGAAATGGGATAACCGATATCAGGTTATCAGGAATGGAAAGCTGAATATTTATTACTCCCAGGAATACTCCTGATTTTCTTCCACGCTGCTATGGCATCCCCTTTAGTTTTTCCTGTGTTCATCGGGTCAGCAAAGAAATCCCGAATAAATTGGTTGTATTCAAATTGTGGAGCAATTTCTGTTCTGTAATCTGGCTCCTTCTTTCTCTTTTCTTCTTCATACCACGCTTGTATCGCATCGCGGTATGTTTTCCCAATATTGTTTTTAAAGAATTTTTGTATGTATGTCGAGAAATGAAAATTCGGAATGACGGATTTGAAAAACGCTCGTACCTCTTGACTACACCGGTGGTTCTCATCAATAACCGTATCGAGACTTAATTTTTCATTTGGTTTTCCCTTATATAGACGCTTTCTGGCAGGCTTTTCGATTTCACCTGTTAACAAGTATTTTTCGATTCTGTTGTTCAATTCTGCTTTGGAGCCTGAAACCCCTAGATGGTTAATCCGACAGAATTGTTGGAGCTCTTCTTTTAACCAATAATAGTTTCGAAAATCTTGAATGGTTATATCCTTATTGAGCTTCGGTCGCATGCTAAACACCTCACTTTTATAAGTTAGATTATAGAACAAACGTTCCGTTCTGGCAATTTTTAAAATTTTCTATTGCAAAATAAAGTTAATTTATGCTATTATATCGACATACGATATATCGATAGTTGATACAATGGTGGTGAGTAGTAATGGCAAAGCAACCGGAGGATTTTTTACCCTTATCTCAGGCGACTTACTACATTCTTTTGTCTTTAAGAGAGATTCGTCATGGTTATGCAATCATGCAGGATGTAGAAGTAGTAAGCCAAGGAGAGGTGACGATGGGACCTGGAACATTGTATGGTGCACTAGGAAAGCTGGAGAAGCAAAATATCATTTCCAAGGCTGCTGTAGAGGACAAAGATCGTCGAAAGTATTATCAATTAACAGAACTTGGCAAGAAAGTTTTAAAGCTCGAGTATATAAGGCTAAAATCATTAGTTGAAAATGCAAGTGAGATTATTAGCGTGATGGAGGAGGAGTAACATGACAAAGAAAAAGTTTAAGCTATTTCTAGCTTACGATGTCGAGAAGGAAGAAAAATGGTTAACGGAAATGTCTACTAAAGGACTACATCTTAAAAAATATCGATTATTCACCTATACCTTTGAGGAGAATAAAGAGGAATCTTATATCTATCAGGTGGATTTTAGACCGGATGCGAAAGAAGATTATTTTCGGTTATATGAGGATGCTGGGTGGGAGCATGTAACAGGTGCTGTGAATCTTTTCCATTATTTTCGTGTCCCAACTAGCCAACAGGATATACAAAAGATTTATTCCGATAAAGAATCCATATTAGAATCATACAAGCGAATGATGAGCTATTACTTAATGATCTTTTTCTTATGCATGGCAGGGCAATTAGCATTAGTATTAAGCTGGAAGGGATATTTTGTACAATATCTTGCTGCTGGTTTAGTGTTAATCGTCATTGTGCTCTATATCAATTTGTTTATTTCCCTCAAGCTCAAAATAAATTATTACCGGAGAAATTGAATAAACCGTTGTGAAGACCTCGTCCTAGAGGTCTTTTTCATTATTTTGCTATTTTTTTATAACAGTACCTTGCAATAAACAGTAGTGTGTGTTAAATTGTTCTTAGCAACGTATAATCCATAAACAGGTACTATACATTATACAGTAGTGAAACTAATAAAAAGAGGTGTTAAGAATTTGAACGTACAATTTAAAAAAGGTGTGCTTGAGTTATGCGTCATGGTTTTATTAGAAAAGCAGGATCGTTATGGCTATGAGCTTGTTCAAAAGATTTCTGATCGTATTGCGATTTCTGAGGGGACTGTTTATCCGTTATTAAGAAGGTTAACAAAAGAGGGATACTTTACCACCTATTTAAAGGAATCGACAGAAGGTCCATCGCGAAAATACTATCAGCTAACAGAGGAAGGAAGATCCTACCTCCAGGAGTTATTAACAGATTGGAAGGAATTCACAAATGGTGTGAATCAATTAATCGAGGAAGGTGTTGGGAATGAATAAGGAACAGTTTTTTGCCAAATTAAATGATTTGTTGAAGCGGCTACCCGCAGCCGAAAAGAATGATATTTTGCAAGACTTTCAGGAGCATTTTGAAATAGGAAAAAGTGAAGGGAAGACAGAAGAAGAAATCGTTGCTTCGCTTGGTTCACCTCAGCAAATTTCAAAGGAATTAGTTGCAACATATCACTTAGAGCAGGCCGAGACTTCTGCTTCGACTGGTAATATTCTACGGGCGGTATGGGCAGTAATTGGTCTAGGATTTTTTAATCTTGTTATCGTATTAGGCCCTTTTATCGGTCTAGTAGGTGTTATGCTTGGTGGATGGGCAGTTGGTATATCCTTTATTCTTTCACCTGTGCTTGTATTAATAAATGTAGCAGTTTACCCAGAAGTGTTTTCATTCTATGATTTATTCTTTTCAATTGGGCTTACCGGGTTAGGAATTTTTATTACGATAGGAATGTATTATGTAACAAGATTTGTTATAAAAGGATTTGTGAAGTATTTGAACTATAATGTTCGACTTGTTAAAGGAGGAATGAAAGATGCCTAAGCAGCGATTATGGTTAATGTTAGCCTCCATTCTACTAATTGTAGGAATTATTGGGAGCGTGCTAACGTACAGAGCCTCTAATGCATCAGAGCGAATTATGGAAAAGAAAGCATTTGATGTAAATAATATTACAGAGTTTTATGTTGAAAGTGATAACGCTAGTGTCGAGATAATACCAACCGATGAAGAAGTTATGACTGTTGAATTCACTGCTAATGAATCACATACAAAGTATAAATTTGAAGCGAAGCAAGATGGAAATAAGCTATCGGTTATCGCGAAAGAGAAATTTCTAAAGTTCTTTAACGTTAGCTTTGATTTTGACTTTTCAAGTCCCAAGTTAGTTATACAGCTTCCAGAAAAGCAGTATGAGAATCTTCAAGTGGATGTTGATAACGGAAAAATAATTGCTGAAAATTTAACGATCGAAAACGTGGATTTGGAGTCGGAGAATGGTAGAATACGTGTTTCTAGCCTAGATGCTACCTCTACAAAGGTACAATCAGAAAATGGACGTATTGAACTACAAGACGTAACAGGTGCTATTACAGGGGATGTTACGAACGGTAGTACGACACTGATTACAGACAATTTGGATCGTCCAATTGATTTAGAATCTGTTAATGGCAGAATTGAAGTACAAACTGAAAATGAACCAACAAATGCTACGATTGACATAAGTGTAGTCAATGGTAAAGGTGAAATATTTGGTCGTGATTCGGAACATGAAATTTTCGGAGATGGCGAAAATAAAGTTAACTTAAAGACGGTGAACGGAAGCGTAACTGTAACAAAATAATGAATTAGGAAAAAGGTGGCACTATTGAATGTGCCACCTTTTCTTATGAATTCTTATTCTACTTTTTTACCTGTAATCCCATAGAAGAATAGCTTCGTGAGTTCCTCGCTTAAATGATGTGATTGCTGAGACACTTCTTCCTTTGAGATATATTCACTAAACATTTGAAGGTAAAACATGATTGCTTCATTCGATATAGTTGGATCAATATAGCCCTGTTCTTTTCCAATGGAAAAAAATTCAGCTAAGCGAGGTATCACCCTATCTGCATAGAACTTATTAATATCACTATTATTAGTCGTATATTCCTTCATTAGGTACTGATAAAAGTCTTCATGGATATTGTTTGCAACTTTCGTGTTGCGGTAGATCACCTGTTTTATTTTTTCTGGAAATGGAAGATCACTATCGATGAGCTCCTCGGCTTCTAGCCATGATTCTTCTATATAGTAACTAATTACCTCGTTTGTGAGCTTATGTTTATTTTCGAAATAATTGTAGATGGTTACTTGAGAAACATTTGCTTCCTTCGCAATTTCGGCTACGGACACCTTTTGTACACCATGCTTAAGAAACAGAGACAATGCTCCTTCTAAAATTTGCTTCATTTTTATTTCTCTTCTTCGCTGAAATCCGTCCATCTGGTTCACCTCTATCCCATTTTATATAAAGTTTTGAAATAAGACAATAAAGATATTTCAAAAATATGTTGTCAAAACAAAATCTATTGTATATTATGAACTATATAAGTAAAAATATTTCATAATTATTCATCGAGTAAGATTTGGTTATCCTTTAAAAAACCAGCATTGACCACACTGGTCTAAACTGGTACGCTTAAATCGACCAGCATGGTCTAAAAGCTCTTACGAACCAATAAACTAAGCATGAGAGGTGAGAAAAATTAACCAACCATTTTATAACCTCAAACCAGATAAACGAGAAAAAATTATTCATGCGGCGCTTCAGGAATTTGCTGAGAATGGCTATGAACAAGCTTCTACCAATAATATTGTGAAAAATGCTGGGATTGGTAAAGGCATGCTGTTTTATTACTTCAAAAATAAAAAAGAACTATACCTGTATTTAATTGACTATAGCTTAGCTATCATTACCAATGAATTTTTAGGGAAAATCGATACCAATGAACCGGATTTTATTGAACGGCTGAGACAGATAGCCAAAATTAAGATGGCGTACAATCAAGACTATCCAAACATACTTGGATTTCTTGCAAATGTTTATATACAAGAAGAAATTGAGCTGCCAGAAAATCTAACAAAACGATATGAGGAAATTATAAATCTACGCCATTCCGTGATGTATGAAAATATTGACACGTCATTATTTCGTGAGGATGTCGATCGGGAAAAAGCCTATCAGCTGATTGGATGGTCTATTGAGGGGTATCAAAATAATCTAATGAAACAATTTAAACATCAAAATGTGACTACTACGAATATGGATCCTTACTGGGATGAGTTTTATGACTATCTTAAGATTTTAAAAACCATTTTTTATAAATAAGAGGAGGGGAAGAAATGAGTGTTATTCAGATAAGTAATTTAACGAAAAGGTTTGGTAAGTTCAAAGCATTAGATGGTGTTAACCTGGAAGTGAATAAGGGAGAGGTGTTTGGATTTATTGGCCCGAACGGTGCTGGTAAGTCAACTACAATTCGAGTATTGCTGGGTATTTTAAAGGCGACTGAAGGAAGCGCGCAGATTTTTGGCAAGGATGTATGGGAAGATGCGGTAGAAATTCATAAGCACATCGCTTATGTCCCTGGAGATGTTAACCTATGGCCTAACTTAACTGGAGGAGAAGTAATCGATTTATTTGTGAAACTCCGTGGAGGAAATAATCGGAATAGACGTGAGGAGTTAATCAAACGCTTTAATCTGGATCCCTCCAAGAAATGCCGTACTTATTCAAAGGGTAATCGTCAAAAGGTTGCATTAGTGGCTGCCTTCTCCTCCGATGCGGATTTATATATATTAGATGAACCAACATCTGGATTAGATCCATTAATGGAGCAAGTCTTCCAAGAATGTGTATTGGAAGCAAAACAAGCTGGGAAAAGCGTCCTTTTGTCTAGTCATATTCTCTCTGAGGTAGAGAAGCTGTGTGATCGCGTTGGTATTATTCGTCAGGGACAAATTATTGAAACTGGTTCATTGAATGAACTGCGTCATTTAACCAGAACCAATCTCCTTGTTGAAACGAAGACACCTATTACAGGCTTACAAGAGTTAAATGGTATCCATAAAGTAGAAGAAAAAGAGCATGCTCTATCGTTTCAAGTGGATGGGGAGGAGCTTGATGCTGTTATTAAGCACATTAGTCAGTTTGGAATTGTGAAGCTAGAAAGTGCACCTCCAACTCTTGAAGACCTGTTTATGCGACACTATGAAGGAAAGGACCAAACGGAGGCTGGAGCAGGGGGGAAATCGTAATGGCGAATATGATTTACAGAAGAACTGGTAGGCTTTCCCGATTAATTATTAGACGGGATCGCTTACGCATTCCAATCTGGCTAATTGGAATATGCTTCTTTACGTTTATTGTTCCGGTTACATTTTTAGGGTTATATGGTTCACAGCAGGAACGTGATGCTATGGCAGAAACAATGGAAAATCCTGCAATGATTGCCATGGTTGGTCAGGCAGATTTGGATAACTATACGGTTGGTGTGATGACTGCTCACCAAATGCTATTAATGACAGCAGTCGTTGTAGGTTTGATGAGCATTCTACTAGTGGCAAGACACACTAGAGGGGATGAAGAGGATGGTCGAATTGAGCTGATTCGATCGTTACCTGTTGGTAGACTCTCAAGCTTAAATGCAACATTGGTCGT
The DNA here is from genome assembly GCF_039614845.1 of Ornithinibacillus xuwenensis. NCBI lineage: Bacteria > Bacillati > Bacillota > Bacilli > Caryophanales > Bacillaceae > Ornithinibacillus > Ornithinibacillus xuwenensis. The sequence goes on from NZ_JBDIML010000008.1 coordinate 62,290, forward strand.
TTATACGATAACCAATATTTTGTTAGCGATTATTGTTGGGGTTGGTCTATACGCATTAAATATAGAATCAATGAATTTGGAAGGCTCCTTATTATATGGTGCTGCTTTAGGGGCAACCGGGATTATTTTTGCTGGAGTTACGGCATTATTTGCGCAACTGTCCGAAAGCTCTCGTGGTACAATAGGATACTCAATTGCAGTACTTCTTATTGCATATTTAGTTCGGGGTATAGGCGATGTCAGTAATGAAGCATTAAGTTGGATATCTCCTCTAGGATGGGTCACCAAAACCGCTGCATATGGAGAAAATAACTGGTGGCCGATTATTTTAACGCTGATTGTTTCGCTTGTTTTATTTAGTCTCGCAAACTATCTAAATGCCATTCGAGATCTGGAGGCAGGGTTTCTCCCATCAAAGCCTGGTAAGAAGCATGCCACTGCATTTTTACAATCGCCAATAGGGTTAGCATTAAGGCTTCAACGGACTGGAACCATTTCTTGGGCAATTGGGATGTTTGTCATGGGCGCATCATACGGTTCTGTACTAGGAGATTTGGATTCCTTTTTTGAAGGAAATGATCTGATGCAGCAAATGTTAGCGTCAGAAGAAGGATTTTCTGTTACGGAGCAATTTTTGCCAATGCTGATGATTGTTATGGGAATACTGGCAACCGTTCCACCTATTATGGCAATGAATAAATTATATGGGGAAGAGAAGAAAAACCGAGTGGAGCACATACTTGGAAGGGCTGTTTCTCGTACAAAGTTAATGGCAAGTTTTCTAATCATTTCGGTCGTAAATGCCTTCGTCATGATTTCGCTAGCTGGGATTGGACTTTGGGTAGCAGGTGCCTCGGTAATGGATGAACCGTTTGAATTTGGAACTATTTATGGTATGGCGTTAGCGTACTATCCTGCGATGCTTGTGATGATAAGTATGGCTGTGTTGTTAATTGGTTATCTCCCAAGACGTACTAGTTTAATATGGTTATATGTATTTTATTCTTTCATGGTCTTATACCTAGGAGGAATCTTCCAATTAGAAGAGTGGGTAGGTAAGCTTTCGCCGTTTGGCCATGTACCACAGCTTCCAGTAGAGGAAATGAGCTGGATGCCGATTGTTATCTTAACAGTTGTGGCCCTTGTTTTATCAATCCTTGGATTTATTGGATATAATAAACGTGATATAGAAGGATAGAAGTAAAGAGTTGCCATACGTTCCCAGTAACAATAGAGCGTATGGCTTTTTATATGGAATGAACAAAATTAAGTCTCATGGCTAGTTGAACATGATAGAATAAGAGAGGCTTAGTCACGATATAATGAACGAAACACTTCAATTATTTTGGAAGAAACTTAGAGTATGATTGAAAGGAATATTTATGATGAAAACGAAAGAAATGAAAGCCTTAACGCCACACTATGACCCTTGGGAAGCTTATATGGATGTGGAAGAATACGGGGCCATGGCGTTATCGAATGTTGAATTTACAACAACATATCTATGTAATATGCGTTGTGCTCACTGTGCAGTCGGTTATATGCTGCAGTCAAAGGATCCTGATGCCTTACCAGCTGAATTATTAATACAACGGCTAGAGGAGATTCCGCAGTTAAGAACCATGAGTATTACCGGCGGAGAACCGATGATGAATAAAAAATCGGTTCGTAATTATGTGGTTCCATTACTGAAATATGCACATGAACGTGGTGTTCGGACACAAATTAATTCCAATCTTACACTCCCCTTTGAGCGCTATGAGGAAATCATTCCATATTTAGATGTATTACATATTTCGCATAACTGGGGAACAGCAGAAGAATTTGCTGAAACAGGCTTTGCAAGAATGGAGCGAAAGCCAACTGAAGAAAACAGAAAAAAATATTTTGAGAGAATGGTTGAAAATGCTCAAGCACTTTCTAAAGAAGGGGTAATGGTGTCGGCAGAAACGATGTTAAATAAACGAACCTTCCCGTATTTAGAAACGATTCATGATCATATTATGGAAATGGGCTGTACGCGTCATGAGGTTCATCCGATGTACCCCGTTGACTTTGCTAGTAATCTCGAAACGTTAAGTCTAGACGAGATGCGAGAAGGTATTACTCGATTGCTTGATCATCGTAATCAAGATGTGTGGATGCTATTTGGGACCCTACCATTTTATGCATGTAGTTCCTCACAAGAGGAGTTAGCTTTATTGCAACGATTGTATAGAGAAAAGAATGTAACCGTCCGTAATGATCCGGACGGAAGATCCCGTTTAAATGTCAATATTTTTACTGGTGATATCATTGTTACTGACTTTGGTGATGAAGAGCCGTCACTAGGAAATATTCAGGATACTACTTTACCTGATGCATATGAGAGGTGGGTATCGTCTAACACTGCTAAAGGCTTAAATTGTCATTGTCCGGCAGTAAACTGTTTAGGCCCAAATCTCTTGGTGAAGAATGCTTATTATAAAGAGGTCGATTTCCAGAAAAGAATGGCCCGTATTAGTCGATAGTTAGTAAAGGGATAAGACATAAGAGCTTGTCCCTTATTCTAAATTAAGAATAGAATTGGAGAAAAAACAATGAAAGAACGTAAAGGTTTAGCCCCCTTCATTACCTTGCTATTATCTACAAAGATCCCAAAGCTTGCTCTAACAGTCGGATTAGTAGGTAGCATCATTACGACTATAATCGGGTTGACGATTCCGCTATTAACAAGAGAGTTAGTCGATGGATTTTCAGTAGAGTCATTGAGTATTGGTTTAATGATTACAATAGGTGTTGTCTTTATCTTACAAGCAGTTATTGATGGCGTATCGACTTATTTGTTAGCGGCAGTCGGGCAAAAAATTGTGGCACGATTGCGTGAAAAAATGTGGTTTAAGCTATTACGCCTCCCAGTAGGGTACTTTGATAGACAGGCAAGCGGAGAGTCGGTCAGTCGAGTTGTCAATGATACAGGAATTGTGAAGGATTTAATATCCCAGCATTTCCCACAATTTATTGGAGGACTAATATCCATTGTTGGGGCGGTGATTATTCTCTTCATAATGGATTGGAAAATGACATTGATGATGCTGCTTGCGGTGCCAATTACCATGATAATCATGATACCACTTGGTAGTAGAATGGCTAAGGTTTCCCGGAATTTACAGGATCAAACAGCTGCTTTTTCCGGAAGTATTCAACAAACGATTAGTGAAATTCGGTTAATGAAATCTTCGACGGCAGAAAAGGTTGAAGAAGCAAGTGGTATGACAGGAATAAGGCGTCTATTAACTTTTGGATTAAAGGAAGCTCGAATCTTTGCCCTGATTGGACCACTAATTTATACCGTTATGATGTTGGTGATAGTTGTCATTATTGGATACGGTGGGATTCGTGTTGCGGACGGTACGATGTCTACAGGTTCCCTAGTAGCGTTTTTACTTTACCTCTTCCAAATCATATTTCCAATTACATCATTTGCAATGTTTTTTACGCAATTACAAAAAGCAAAAGGTGCAACAGAACGTATCATTGATATTCTGGAAGTAGCGGAGGAAGATGGGCAAGATGGTATTGAACAGGATATTACGAATCAACCAGTCTATGTTTCGAATGTCTCATTTGCATATGATGATTCGGAACCTGTGCTACAAAATGTAACATTCCAAGCGAATCCAGGAGAGATGGTTGCCTTTGCTGGTCCAAGTGGTGGTGGGAAAACTACTATGTTTTCCTTGTTAGAGCAGTATTATGAACCGACTAGTGGTGAGATACGAATTGGCGATACTAATATTAAATCCCTCTCTCTGAAGTCATGGCGTGGCCAGATTGGTTATGTTTCGCAGGAAAGTGCGATGATGGCTGGAACCATTCGAGAAAATTTAACATATGGTTTAGAGAATGCAGAGGATATCCCAGATGAACAGCTTTGGGAGGTTGCTAAAATGGCCTATGCGAATGAGTTTATTCAGTCCTTCGAAAAGGGACTTGATACAGAGGTTGGAGAACGAGGGGTAAAGCTTTCAGGTGGACAAAGACAGCGTATTAGCATAGCACGTGCATTTTTACGAGATCCAAAAATTCTTATGATGGATGAAGCGACAGCAAGCTTAGACAGTCAGTCAGAAGGTATTGTTCAAGAGGCTTTGACAAGACTAATGGAAGGACGTACAACATTTGTCATTGCGCATCGATTATCTACCATTGTTGATGCGAATAAGATTATTTTTATTGAAAAAGGAAAAATAACAGGTAGTGGAACCCATCAGGAATTAATGGAGCAGCATGATTTATATCGAGAGTTTGCTGAACAGCAATTAACATAGTATATCTGAGAGCAATTAATTATTGAGGATGAGAATCATGAAGGAATATGAATTGAACGTATATGATGAACTTCAAGCATGGCGAACGAAGATTATGAAACGTTCAGGTCTCGTTAATCGTTGGGCAAAGAAGGCTCAGAATAAGGTCAATGGTTTCATCCCGGAAAAAGCACATCATATCATTACGGAAGCAATTAAAAATATGGTAAAAGCAACCTTAGTTGGATCTAATATAACAACAAAACGTCCGATACCTGGAAAAAGTCTACTGGAAAGAGATGAGCTTGCTAAGGAAAAACTGGTGACCTATCGTAAGACGGCTACTGTCGAGGGAGCAGGTACCGGAGCAGGCGGCATTTTTCTAGGGCTTGCAGATTTTCCTTTATTGTTATCGATAAAAATGAAATTTTTGTTTGAAGCAGCTGCTATCTACGGATATGATACGAAGGACTATGAGGAGCGGCTCTTTATTCTTCATATTTTTCAGTTGGCTTTTTCAAGTGATGATAAGCAAAAGGAAACGTTTTTCATTATTGATAATTGGGATGAGCGGAAGAAAGAGCTTGCAGATATGGACTGGCGAGTCTTCCAACAGGAGTATCGAGATTATATTGATTTTGTAAAGCTATTACAGCTTGTCCCAGGAATTGGGGCAATTGTTGGCGCATATGCGAATTACAATTTGTTAGATCATTTAGGAGAAACGGCTATGAATGCTTATCGACTTCGAATATTATCCGAAACTCCAAAGGATTATGAATGATGATGGATCGATTCACCTAATTATGATATTTGCTAAAATAGCCCATAAAAGAGCTAATCACTGGTGATTAAACCAAGGATTAGCTTTTTGTATGTAACTGAAAATTATAATAGAATACTATAGTTTTAAAAAGTCAAAAAATTTTGTCGGAACCTGTTGCATTTTGGAGTAAAGGGTAGTATGATGAATTCCATTACTACGCAATATATTGCATATTACAATATCTGATAATTTGGAAATTCACATCAAGGAGAGAGAGAATTGAAAGAAAAGCTATCGTTTTCATCATATTTTATCATAGGTGTCATGCTATTTGCATTATTCTTTGGAGCCGGGAATTTAATCTTTCCAGCACAGCTTGGACAAGCATCAGGTACAAGTCTATGGCCAGCAGTAATTGGATTTTTAATTACTGGCGTCGGATTACCTTTGCTCGGAATTTTAGCGATGGGTTTCTCGGGAAGCAAGGATTTACAGGATCTTGCTAGTAGAGTCAATCCGTCATATGCCGTTTTGTTTACCTCTTTATTATATTTAACAATTGGACCATTCTTTGCGGCTCCAAGAACTGGAGCAGTAGCTTTTGATATCGCAATTGCACCACATTTAGGAGAAGGATCTACACAATTAGCTCTATTCTTATTTACATTGGTGTTTTTCGCTATTTCATTATGGTTCTCGTTAAATCCAGCGAAAATTGTAGACAATGTTGGAAAATACCTCGCGCCAGGAATTGTAGTTCTACTCGCAATACTACTCGTTTTGGTTGTGTTTAAACCGATGGGGTCTTTACAAGCTCCGCTAGAAGCCTATCAAACTGGTGCTTTTACGAAAGGCTTTTTAGAAGGCTATAATACGATGGATGCTTTAGCGTCACTTGTGTTTGGAATTATTGTGATTAATGCAATCCGTTCGTTGGGGGTTACCTCAAAGAAGGGTATCTTACGAGCAACAGCTAAAACAGGAGTAATTGCTATTGCCTTACTAGGAATCATTTATGTGGGAATTGCTTATTTAGGGGCAGTAAGCACAGAAGCGTTTGGTGTATTTGATACAGGCGGCCCGGTATTAAGTAGTGCTGCTAACTATTATTTTGGAACATTAGGTTCTATTCTCTTAGGTATCGTTATCATCCTTGCTTGTTTAACAACAAACATTGGGCTAATGACAGCTTGTGGAGAGTATTTTCACCGCTTATTCCCTAAGTTTAGTTATAAAACACTGGTGGTTTTCTTTACCGTCTTAACATTTGTTATTGCAAATTTTGGTCTATCAAATATTATTTCTTACTCCATACCGGTATTAATGTTCCTTTATCCGTTGGCTATTGTATTAATGCTATTAACATTTTTATCACCATTATTCAGGCATGCACGACTTGTGTATGTATCCACTATAGTTGTAACTTTCTTTATAAGTATTGTGGATGGTCTGAAAACATTATATGGATCACTCGGGATTGAAGGGTATGGTTGGTTCCAACCGATTGTAACGTTTTATGAAAATGTACTTCCTTTATATAACGAAGGATTAGGATGGTTAGTACCTGCTTTAATTGTCATTATTCTTACAGGGATAGTTGCACACTTTGAAAAGGTATCGGAACCTGCCTAAGTGGTTAGAAAGAAAAGTTGGTTTCCTATTAAAATGTTAGGAAACCAACTTTTTTATTGAACTATTTTTTCAGGGACATCGAATTCTTGGAGGCTGCGAAGCCAATTCCTTTTCATTAGATTCGATGCTTCCGCTTTATTTCTTTCTTTTATCGCCGTAATGATATGTTGATGTTCTACTATAGAACTTTCTGTAAGTATAATGGAGTTGTGAAAAAATAATCTTCGAACATGTGCCTGAAGGTTTTCAACAATACCACTAATATAAGGATTGTCAGCAGTATCGACTATTAATTGGTGGAATTGCTCATCAATATTTAGCGCTAAATGAAAATTACCAGAATGGATTGCATCATGAAATTCCTGATTGATTGCTTGTAATGAGGCAATGCTTGCTTCTGTCATATTATCAGTAGCGAGCTCTGCTGATAAAGCCTGTAAAACTGCGAGTGGAGGCAGTAGCTCTTTGATGGATTCTTTTTCTACTTCTGTAACTTGTGTGGCCTTACCAGGATACATTTTGACGAACCCTTGTGACTCTAGTAATTGTAATGACTCTCTAATTGGCGTTCTGCTTACACCCAATGCCTCGGCTAGCTCGTTATCATTCAATTTTTCACCAGGTTGTAAGGTTCCATCAATAATCCAGTACAATATTTGGTTGTATGCGCTTTCCTTAGCCGTTTTTCGAACTGGTTTTGAAAGGTTGGTCGGTATTGGCATGGAAATCATCCTTTCAGCACTTTGTTATTACTAGTATACATGAAATCTACTATGATGAATATGTAAAAAAACAGTGATAGAATTGCAGTGATTTAGCCAAGATGTTTAATTTGTCTTTTTTGGAGAAAACTGAAACAATATAGGAGTAAACTAGTTGAATAGGAGATAGTAAAATGAAATGCAAAATAAATCGAAATGCAGCTAAGGTGCTGAAAAAAATGTTGGAAAGTGAAGACGCAAAAGGAAAGATGATTCGTGTTTTCGTGACCCATATCCATGGTGATCACGCACATTATGACATTGAATTAGATGTTCCGACAGAGAATGATGAAGTAGTTCAAACTGATAAAGAGATTGATATCATTCTTGAAAAAGGCAATGAGTACCTTGATGGGGTTTGGATTCAATATTTCTATGTCCCTCAAGAAGAAATGGTTATTACAAATCCAAAGATGGGTCACCATCATTAAAAGAATGTAGGGGTAGGGTGTGAGACGCTGCCTAAATAAGTAGAGGCACCTTCACATTTAGGTGCCTCTTCTCATTTTAATATGGGTCTGCCTCATGCCCTTTATCAACTGCATCTTTTACTGCTTGATGAGCATCCTTGGCTCCAAGTGGATGCATTTCTTCGCCTGCTTCCATTTTCATATTCTTCATTTCTTTTGCCTTCATTTCTAACCCTTCACGTAAGCGACTTCCGTATTCTGAATCTGCCTCTTCGGCAAGTGCAATCATCTTATCCTGTATACGCTTGTCACAAATAGCGAGGTCGTTTACAAGGTTAGTGATTAACTCATCCTTTTCCCACTTTTCAAAGCTACGGTAAGTTTCACCTGCTTGCTTTGTATTGTCATTCCGATCAATGGATTCTCGAACAAGATTTCCTTCAATCATTGGCGTATATTCCTTACCAACCTGTTCTGCTTCCTTTAAACCTCCTAGAATGGAAGGCTCATAATTAATATGTGGATTTTGTCCAGGTGCCTTGTCATTTGCATGTCGTAGTTGTCCACCTTCTTGATTGGTTGCAACGCGTTTCTTGGCTGCATTAATAGGGACCTGTAAATAGTTTGCGCCTACACGGTAACGCTGGGTATCGGAATACGAAAAGGTTCTACCCTGCAGCATTTTATCATCAGAGAAATCGAGACCATCCACAAGGACACCTGTTCCAAATGCTGCTTGCTCGACTTCTGTAAAAAAGTTCTCTGGATTTTTGTTCAGAACCATACGACCAACCGGAAGCCAAGGGAATTGGTCTTCGGGCCATAGCTTTGTATCATCTAATGGATCAAAATCAAGCTCTGGATGTGGACCGTCTTCCATAATTTGCACGAATAGCTCCCACTCCGGATAATCACCACGTTCAATTGCTTCATATAAATCCTGGGTGGCATGATTGAAGTTTTTTCCTTGAATTTCTTCTGCTTCTTTAACAGTTAGGTTTTTAATACCTTGTTTTGGTTCCCAGTGGTATTTTACTAAAACTGCCTCACCGTCTTTGTTTACCCATTTGTAGGTATTAACACCAGAGCCTTGCATCATGCGATAGTTCGCTGGAATTCCCCATGGAGAATAAACCAAAGTCACCATGTGAAATGACTCTGGAGAGCTTGCGCAAAAGTCGAAGAAGCGCTCTGGATTTTGAATGTTTGTCACTGGGTCTGGGCGAAATGCATGAATCATATCCGGAAACTTCATTGCATCACGGATAAAGAAAATTTTTAAATTGTTACCTACTAAGTCCCAGTTTCCATCCTCCGTGTAAAACTTTACCGCAAATCCACGCGGATCGCGTACAGTTTCCGGAGAATGTAGTCCATGTACAACGGTGGAGAAACGAACGAATACTGGTGTTTGCTTACCCTTCTCTTGGAACACCTTCGCTCTGGTGTATTTGGATACCGGCTCATCTCCTGCAGTTCCGTACGTTTCAAAATACCCATGTGCACCAGCACCGCGTGCGTGAACTATCCGTTCTGGAACCTTTTCGCGGTCAAAATGACTAATTTTCTCAATGAAATCATAGTTTTCAAGGGTTGCTGGACCACGATTTCCTACCGTGCGGATGTTTTGATTGTTCGTTACGGGATGTCCTTGTCTTGTTGTTAGGGTGTCATCATTTTCAATATTCGTTTCTGAGGTGTTCTTTGAATCTTTTTCCATCACTATCTCCTCTTTCATCAATACTTAATCACAATATCTATGCTTACCAGAACGAAGCGAAAATAATCGATTTTTGAAGATAATTTACAGATTGTGCGTGGAAAGCTATTCTAGTATTAATAAATAATAGAGAGCAAGGTGTCGAAATGGATCATATGATTATGGAAGCGGGAAAAGAACAGGTAGATAGTCTTACAAAATTAGGGATGGAATTATGGCCGGGCAATGAATATAGTGAACTGAAGAATGATTTCTTAGATAATATTGAATCAGACAACAACAAGCTATTTCTGTATCTGGATCGAGGAGTTCCGGTTGCGTTTTTACATGTTTCCATTCGGGTTGATTATGTAGAGGGTTCAGATTCAAGCCCAACCGGTTACTTAGAAGGGATTTATGTTCAACCTACACATCGTAGAAAAGGCATATCTACTTTACTGTTTAATGAAGGAAAGGCTTGGTTAAAGCGAAAAGGTTGTACACAAGTGGGTTCAGATATGGAAATTGATAATCAAGACAGCTATCCATTTCATATGAGTCTAGGATTCAAGGAAGCGGGTCGATTAATTACATTTATTCGTGATCTTGATTAACTCTTAATCCTTTTATACACCAAGTCATCATATGCTATGATAAGGATAGTGATTTAGGGGGTATTATGCTACATGAATTCGAAATGGAAAGAGATCTGGGATACCTTTATCTCAATTGAACATCTGAAGGATTTGGGAATAGCAATTGGTATCTTTTTGCTATTTCTTATATTTCGTAAACTGTTTACGAAATATATATTTGCCCTATTAAAGCGACTTGTAAAGCGAACAAGAATCAATTTGTTTTCCAATATACTAATATCGTTTGAAAAGCCAGTTCAGTGGTTGTTTATTGTGCTTGGGATACTTGCAGCAGTCACCTATTATCCATATTTAGATCCAGATAATGAACTTTTTAGGGATGTAATTAAAGCATTGATTATCATCCTATTAACTTGGGGACTTGTGCAATTATCATCCACTTCATCTGAGATATTTCGAAGTATTAATAATCGAACGAGTATAAAAATAGACGAGATCTTAATACCATTACTTTCAAGAGCATTGCAGTTTGTCATTATAGCAATCAGCATTAGTATTGTTTTAGGACTGTTCGGTTACCGTATTGATGGATTAGTGGCTGGATTTGGCTTAGGTGGACTAGCAATCTCACTAGCAGCTAAAGATGCACTCGCGAATATGTTTGGTGGCATTGTCATTATTTCCGAAAAACCATTCACAATTGGAGACTGGATTTTAACACCGAGTGTTGAGGGGACGGTAGAAGATATTACATTCCGAAGCACAAAGATAAGGACTTTTGCTCAAGCGGTGGTGACCTTACCAAATGCTACATTAGCAAATGAGCCAATAACGAATTGGAGTAAAATGGGCAAAAGACAAATCTCATTTTATCTGCGGTTAACCTATGATACACCTCGAGAAAAAATGGAAGTGGTGATTAGCAGAATTCGTGAGTTACTCCGTAATCATCCGGAAATACATCCTGAAACCATTATGGTTAATTTTGAGAAGTACATGGATAATGGGGTGGATATTTTCCTATATTTCTTTACGAAGACGACGAACTGGGAAAAGTATCTACATGTACGAGAGGATATTAATTTTAAAATACTAGAAATTCTAGAACAAGAACAGGTTTATATTGCAATACCTAGTCGGAAGCTGTATGTGAATTCTGAAGGAGATAACCAGTTTGGGATTATACAAGAGAAGGATAGGTAGTGTTTCATGAGGAAAATACAAGTATTTTCCTCGCGATGTATGAGTATAATTAGTATCAGGTATTATTAGTTTGTGATAAAATACTATAAAGTAGCAAGTAGAGTAGAGGGGACTGTCATGTATAAATTTGCAGCATATGTTTTAAAGTTTATATTAAGTTTATTTGGAAGAATTAAGGTTTATCAAAAGGATAAATTGCCAAGCGCTGGAAGCTATGTAATTGCCTGTACCCATACTGGATGGGTAGACATATTATGGTTAGGTGTTTCGGCATTGCCAACGAAAATCCATTACATGGCTAAAAAGGAATTATTCCAAAGTAAATTTTTGAAATGGTTAATGGAAAGCTTGCATGCATTTCCAGTAGACCGTGAAAATCCTGGACCAAGTACCATTAAAACCCCTAGAAAGCTTCTGAAGGAAGGGAAAGTTGTTGGGATTTTCCCTAGTGGAACCAGATCAAGTGAGGATGTACCATTAAAACGTGGTGCAGTTACAATTGCTGTGCATGCAGGTGTGCCTATTGTACCAGCAGCATATGTTGGTCCGAATAATTTCAAGGATTTATTTAAGCGTATGAAACCAAGGATTATATTTGGTGAGCCAATTCAGCTTGCAGAAGGTGTGTCTAAGAAAGAAGGCATGGAACTGTTAATGGTAGAGTTGGATAAAAGAATGAATGAATTGCAAAACCAAATTAAATAGCACGAAAAAAACCTTCATTTTAATATGAAGGTTTTTTATTCTTTAGATAAGCTTTTCGAAGCGTAAGCGTTTGTTTAATGCATAAACAATTGGTATACCAATTGCTAATACCGCAAATTCTCCTGCTGCAGTCGTTAACCAAGTAAATAAGAATGGCAACTCCAAAGCTAAGTTTAATTCAAAGGCAATAATAAACATATTGAACGTAAAGACTAGTGTATTTGCCACAAGTAATGCAACTGTATTTTTAACATACTTTGATAAAAGAATGATAATACCTAGTGAAATTGCAGAGTGTCCAACACCAAATACTAAATCATACCAACCAAGTGGTGAAAATAGTAAATTGTATAGGAATACGCCTATTACGATTCCAAAGAAGTATTTCTTATTGAAAACAATAAGATGATTGAATACCTCGGATATACGGAACTGGATATTTGTAAATCCGAATGGAACAATTAATGCCGATACAGCGATGTATAATGCAGCAATTAGTGCATTGACAACCAATGTTCTTGCTTTCATCTAATCTCTCCCTTAGTTTTTTTACGTGGGATGGTTTCGAACCACGTCTTTCAGATAACTTATCTAGTATAGTACAAACAAGCAAAAATAGAAAGAAGTTTTTGCTTACTAAATAGTATGGTTGAGAACGTGGAATTATTATTTAGAATAAGCAAAAACCCCGGTATAATACCGAGGTTCGTGAAACATTTTATTATTATTTTTCATCACGAAACACGCTACGTGGACGACGATTAGATTACTAGTAGTATATTGGAAATTGGAAACAATAGAACAGAAGTTATGGAAATAAATAGAGGATTGAATTCTTGACAGGTATTCGATATAAAACTATACTTACGATAAGTAATTAAATAATAATAAGTAATTATATAAGGGAGATAATAAGGTGGAAAAGAAATTCTTTCAGAAGCCGACAACCTATGTTGGAGAGGTTAATATTAACGTAAGTAACATCATTCATTCACTAGATTTTTACCAACGGGTATTTGGTTTTAAGATTTTGGAGCAAACAGAACGAAAGGTGATACTTTCTGCTGATGGTGAGCGACCATTATTAACACTAGAGCAACCAGAAGATGTAATGCCTAAAAAAGGTAGAACAACAGGCTTGTATCATTTTGCTATTTTGCTACCTACACGTGCTGATTTAGCAAGCTTTTTGAAGCATTTGATCCAAACAGAGGGTCATAGCTTACGTTTAGGAGCGTCAGATCATGATGTGAGTGAGGCACTTTATTTTGATGATCCGGATGGAAATGGGATTGAAGTGGCGTGTGACCGTAGTTCGTCGAAATGGGGCTGGAATGAAGGAATCGTTACAATGGGAACTACAGCCCTCGATGCAAATGATTTATTAGCAGAAACTGATCAAGCATGGGAAGGTATTCCCAACGATACCGTTATGGGCCATATCCATTTACATGTCGCTGATTTGGATGAGACGGAAACGTTTTATGTGAATGGTCTAGGATTTGATATTGTAACACGCTATCATGGTGCATTATTTGCCTCAACTGGAGGATATCATCACCATTTAGGCTTAAATGTTTGGAATGGTGTTGGGGCACCACCAGCAGCAGAAAATAGTGTTGGATTGAATTGGTTTACCTTAGTATTTGCAGATCATATGACGCGGGATAAACAGATGAAGCAATTAGGAGAGATTGGGGCAAACGTAATAGAGGAAGATGATTACTATGTTGTAAATGACCCTGCTGGAAATACGATTCGATTCGTTGTTGAGGAATAGAAAGGAATACTTGTCGCTTGTTTTCATTTCGATTAGCACTTGAAATTAGGAAGGAGGATGTTCAATGGCATACTATTGAACATCCTCTTTTTTGTTTAAAGCGCTTGATACCACTTTGTTGCTGCTTTTACTTCACTAATTGTCAGCTGGTGACCACTGTTTTCCCAATGTAGCTCAACTGCGGCACCGGCATTTTCTAAGATTTCCTTTAAATCCTCCGATTCCTGAGATGGACATATCGGGTCATTCATGCCAGCAGATATAAATACCTGTTTACCAGTTAGACCTGGTAATTCAATACCTCTTCTTGGCACCATTGGGTGGTGAAGACTTGCTCCTCTTAAACTATCCTGATAGTGAAACATTAGGCTTGCTGCAATATTGGCCCCATTGGAATAGCCTACTGCAATGATGTTATTGCGGTCGAATTCATATTTAGCTGCTGCCTCATTTAAGAACTCATGTAATTCGTTGGTACGATAGATTAAATCTTCTTCATCAAATACACCTTCCGCAAGTCGTTTGAAAAAGCGCGGCATGCCGTTTTCTAGGATATTACCTCGTACACTTAATATGTTCGCTTCGTTATCAATCATTTCTGCAAGTGGTAGGAGGTCTTGTTCAGTTCCCCCAGTACCATGAAGCAGTAATAATGTCGGCTTAGATGCATCAGTTCCCTTTTGAAAAATATGCTTCATCTAGAAACTTCCTCTCCTTTTATTGGTAAATCAAGAAAAAACAAATCATTCATTATCGGCTTTTAAACCAACGCGTTTTAAGACATCAATGACAACTCTTTTTTCTTCTGTAGTGATGTCGGAAAACATATCCTCGATAACCTGTTGATGTTTAGGGAATATTTCATCCATTAATTGTTTTCCCTGATTTGTTATTTGGATATAAACAACACGTCGGTCATCTTTACAATTACTTCTTTCCAGTAATCCTTTTGATTCTAGCTTATCGATTACGTACGTTATGGATCCAGTATTAATTAGTACTGCCTCGGAAACCTCACGAACCGTTAGTTTTCCTTTATGATAAAGAACCTCTAATATTTCAAAATCGGAAGTTCGCATTCCATAGCTGCTGATATCCGTTTTAATTTGTTCTTGAACAGATTTTGCTGATTTCATTAATACGACGAATGTCTTTAATGAAAGATTCTCACTCATGGTTACACCTTCTTAATCATCAATTAAGTATTATGAATTTAAATATCTTTAATTAAGTATATTCTAGGTAAATATTTGTAAACTGTCAAACAACATACTCATAGCGTTTACGTCATGGGGATAGGACTATACAAGCAAAAATAAAAAAACCTGCTCAATAAGCAGGTTAATCACTTGTAAAAATCTGATCGATTTCATTCATTTCTTGAGCGGTAAGGTTAATTTCCAAAGCGCTTAAATTGTTTAATACCTGTTCGGTTTTCTTAGCGCCAGGAATAACCGTATCAATAGCCTCCTGTGCAAGATACCATGCTAGAACGACTTGGGATACTTCGGCTTGTTTTCTGTTTGCGATTTGTCTTAACTGGTCTACCTTTTCTAAATTTTGTTCAAAAGCTTGCCCTTTTAAATGTGGCATATTTGCACGGAAGTCATTAAATTGCGTTTCCTTAGTATACTTTCCTGCTAGTAAGCCGGATGCAAACGGGAAGTACGGTACAAATGATATACCGTGCTGGATAGTATATGGAAAATAATCCTGCTCAGCATCACGATGAAATAAATTATAATGGCCTTGAATAACGTCAACATAGCCATCCTGATTTGCTTCCCGTAATTGTTCGGGGGAAAAATTAGATACACCAATTGCTCTAATCTTCCCTGCATCCTTTAGTTCTTTTAAGGTGCCGATAGCCTCGTATTTCGGTGTGTTTTCATCCGGATAATGTATGTAGAATAAATCAATGTAGTCCGTTTGGAGTCGCTTTAGACTGGCATCAACTGTCTCTCGTAAAAAATCTGGGGAATTATCGATATGCTTCTCTTCTCCAATAAACCTTTGTGCACCCTTTGTCGCGATGATGATTTCATGACGCTTACCAATTTCCCTAATTGCTTCCCCAACCAACTCTTCGGAACGCCCCATTCCATAACTGAATGCCGTGTCAACAAAGTCAAGACCTTCCTTAATTGCAGCCTTTATGAGTTCTTTATTGGCTTGTTCATTCAGTCCTGGATAAAGATTATGTCCACCTATAGCGTTTGCGCCAAGCCCAATAGGATTAACACGTAAGTCTGTATTTCCGATTTGTACCTGATTTGGCAAGATAGCTTCCTCCTTATTTGTAACTTTTGTATGATTATATGCGCTCCGTGATTTCAATAACAAGGAAATTGGCCCGTAGCGTTAACCTATTCCTTATTCAGTCTCTTGTTTTAATTTCATAAACTGCATTCGTTGATTAAATAGAGTTGGATAGGATAAATATCCAAGCATAATACTGGTGACAACGGCTGTTGTTAGAAGTAGGAATAAAATAAGTAATTGAAACTGAACTGCTTGGACTGGATCAGCACCTGCAATAATTTGCCCACTCATCATACCGGGCAGCTGGACAAGTCCAATAGTTTTTTGACTTTCAATAGTTGGTATGGTGCTTGCTTTAATTGCTGCTATTAACTGTCTGTGGATGGCTTGTTTTGGTGTTCCTCCTAGTGACAGAATAAGTTCTGTTTCATCCTGCTGATTTTCCACCTCTGCAATGAAACGATTTAAGAAAAGAATGCCTAACACCATTGAATTACCGATCACCATCCCACTAATTGGAATGATGTACTGTGGTGTAGGAGGAACTATTTGTAAACCAAGTAAAATACCTTGTGTCAAAATTTCAATAATAACAAACGTTACAAATAACTTCCATGTAATGCCTTTAATCGATGCACCTTTTTTACGAGCATTTTGCGTGGCAGCGCCAATCATTAAAAGAACCATAAGCACGATAAATAAAAAGTGCTCGGCATTAAAAACGTATTGAAGGATGTAGCCAACAGCAAGCAATTGAATAATAGAACGAACGGTTGCAATCAGTGAATCCTTTTCTAATCCTAGCTTTAACGTTTTAGAAAGGATTAATGGAATTAGAACAAAAATGAGGGTAAGTGATAGTGTCAAGAAGTTCATTCTAGTTCCCCCTTCACAAATTGTTGAACCCGCTCGTTCTTTGGATGATGGAGGATAGAGACTTCCCCAGTTTCTATAACTTCTCCCTCCATCATGACCCAAGTATAATGACCGATTTTAAGTGCTTGATCGAGATTATGTGTTATCCAAATAATTGTAGTAGCATATTTTTTATTTATTTTTACAATTAATTCTTCGATATCGTGTTGTGAAACGCGATCTAGCGAGGAGGTGACTTCATCTAATAGTAGAATCTTCGGTTTATTAACAAGGGTACGAGCGATGGAAAGCTTTTGTCGCTGTCCCCCTGATAAATCCTGGGCATTTCGGTATAGGAAGCTTTCATCCAAGCCAACATCCTGCAATAATTCCTCCGCTTTAGTTAAAGCAATTTTTTGACCTTGTAATGTAAGTGGAAGTTCCAAGTTATCTAATACAGTTCCTTTTATCATGGTCGCGCTTTGTAATGCTACCCCGACATTTTTCCTGAGAGAAATCGGATCATATTCATGGATTGATTTTCCTTTTAGTTGAAGTTCCCCTGAGCTTGGCGAACTTAAGCCGTTGCATAGTCTAAATAAGGTGGATTTTCCAGCGCCAGAAGGACCGACAAGCGTTGTGATTTTGCCTTCTGGAAAAGAGCCACTAATGTCTTTTAGGATATGTAATCCATCAGCTGAATAATTTACATTCATGAATTCAACAATGGGTTTTTCTATTGTATTCATTTCGTCACTTCCTATTGGTTTGATACTATATTCATAGTGTGCATAGCTTAAAAGCTAATAACTCTTTCCTGATTCTACCATACCTCTTTTTAAATGGTTGTAAACGAAAAAAGCAGCTAAATCCATAAAGGGGTTTCAGCTGCTCCATTATTAAATTAACGTTAATTGATGACCCAAATGCTTTGCTAGTTCAAGCATTCCATATTTACCTGCAATTGCTTCTGCATCCGAATTATAGTTTGTATTGGTGTTGACATCATACGTAAAAATCTTACCTGTTTGATCGCGAATAAATTCAATTCCTGCAATTTGAATGTGATTAGCTGCCAGGAATTTTTCATACTTCTCTAGTATAGGGTCGGTAAAGCCCTCTATAATCTCGAATTTTGGTTTATTGGCTACTTCTTCCCCTACTGGGCAGAATAAATCGTCAATGGTACAAGCGTCTGCAGGGCATAACTCAAAGCCTTCTGAGGTATCCACGCGTACTGCATAGATAAATTTGCCTCCGATAAATTCACACCGTGTAATGAATGGCTCGGGTGCTTGAATGTATTCCTGTATGAGCGTAATTCCATCAATAGAAGGCTCGAAGGTTGGTCCATTTACATAATCTTCAAGTGACTCAATGGAATGGAATAGCTGAACACCTAATCCCTTTCCTGCCCGATTATGCTTCGTAATAAAGGAAGACAAATTTAATTCTTTCGCAGCTTTTATAATTTGTTGCTTCCCCACAGCGGCAATCGTTTTAGGGGTGTGAACGTTCGCTGCGTTTAATGCCATATATTGATTTACTTTACTTACTTCAAGTCTAAGTGCACGATTTCCGTTAAATACTTTTCTTCCGTGGTGCTCTAACCATGATAGGACTGCCTCTGTTAATTCTGGTGCATAACGATGATTTCTTGTATGGGAGGATGCACTAATACGATTATAAAAGATTCCTTCTGGAGGACTAGAGGTTAGGTCTACTGTTCCTTCATCTAAAAACCATTCCTCATAGGGTAGATTAAGTTCATCCAAACGTTTTGTTAGATGGTCGGTCCATTCTGAATTCTCATGAATGATATAGATTTTTTTAGACATGACCTGATCAACACCTTTCTGCTTCTTTAATCATACCAAATAACTCGGATTTAAGATATCGGTATGCAAACAAAAAACTCCCCAGAGTAGGGAGTTAGACTTGGTTACTTTACAATTAATACGGGGCTAGTTGCTCTTTTCGCAACCTTATGGCTGACACTTCCCAATACCATTTCTTGAAAGGCATTAAGCCCTCGGCTTCCAATTACGATAACATCATAATCATTTTTATTGGCGTAATTTACAATGGTAGGACCAGGATCGCCATTTAGGAATATAACCTCAAAGTCCACATCTGATTGCTTTGCTTTTTGAACAATTAGTTCAAGCTTTTCTTTTCGTATATCAGCTGCATCCTTACCCCAGTTATTTAAGATTTCATCCTTTGAATGCTTGGGGTCAACCACATAGATGATATCGACCTTTGTATTCATGCTTAATCGAGCAAGCTCAAAAGCCTTCTCGCCTGCTCTAATGGAATGCTCTGAGCCGTCTGCTGCATAGAGAATCTTCTTGAACATGGGAATCCTCCTCTACCAAACTATTAGCGTGCCAACAATTGGTTGAATAGCTACAAATTACATAAGTACAATGAAATTATTTTTCATTATATCATATATGGGTTTAAGACAGAGGATATTTAAGAAATTGAAAGGAAATGAAAAATGATTGCGCTTTCTTTATCGTTTCACAAAAAGGTTAAATCCCTATATAATACAGTTTGTTCAAAACGGCCCCGGCTTTCGTGAGAGTCGAAAGTCAACAATGAAATAGGAAAAAGAGGTGCATCATGTATTTATCAAAATTAAAAACAGAATGGTTTGGAAATATCAGAGGTGATATTTTAGCTGGAATCGTTGTGGCAATTGCCTTAATTCCGGAAGCGATTGCGTTCTCTGTAATTGCTGGAGTCGATCCAATGGTTGGGCTATATGCTTCTTTTTGTATTGCAGTAGTTATTGCCTTTGTCGGTGGTCGACCGGGAATGATTTCAGCAGCAACCGGTGCAACGGCACTACTTATGGTTACGTTAGTTGCCGAGCATGGATTACAATATCTATTTGCGGCAACCATTCTTACTGGAATTCTGCAAATCATCATGGGGGCATTAAAGCTAGGGAGACTCATGAAATTTGTTCCTCGTTCTGTCATGATTGGCTTTGTAAATGCTTTAGCAATCATGATTTTCATGGCACAATTGGAACATTTTGAAGGTGCAAATTGGGAAATGTATGCCATGTTGGCTGGTGCGTTAGCCATTATCTACATCCTTCCAAGATTTATCAAAGTAATTCCAGCTCCGCTAGTGGCAATCATTGTGATTACAGCAGTAGCAATTTTTACAGGAAGTGGTGTGAAGACAGTTGGGGATATGGGCGAGTTAACCCAGTCACTGCCTTTCTTCTTAATTCCGGATATTCCACTTACGTTTGAAACGCTTCAAATTATTTTTCCATATGCGTTGTCGATTGCAATCGTTGGTCTTGTTGAGTCTCTTCTAACAGCATCCATTGTGGATGATATGACAGATACGAAAAGTGATAAGAATAAAGAAGCTAGAGGTCAAGGTATTGCGAATATTGTTTCTGGATTTTTCGGTGGTATGGCAGGCTGTGCGATGATTGGTCAATCCGTTATTAATGTGAAATCTGGTGGTAGAGGAAGGTTATCTGCATTAGTTGCCGGGGGATTCCTCATGACCCTTATTTTATTATTAAATGGATTATTAGTGCAAATCCCGATGGCGGTATTAGTTGGTGTTATGTTTATGGTATCCATCAGTACATTCGATTGGTCATCGATAAGAAATATTCGTAAAACACCAATAACCGATACCATCGTTATGTTTGCAACTGTCGTTACGGTGTTTTTCACACATGATTTATCAAAAGGTGTATTGGTAGGAATTATCTTAAGTGCTGTCTTCTTTGCTTCAAAGATTTCTAAGGTGAAGATTGTCTCATTAGCTGATAATGATGCGAAGAAGAAGGTATATCGAGTTTCTGGTCAGCTTTTCTTTGCTTCGGTAACTGATTTTGTGGAAAGCTTTGACTATAAAGAGAATGTAGAAGAAATTAAATTAGACCTAACGAATGCGCATATTTGGGATGATTCAGGTGTTGGGGCAATTGACAAGGTTGTTCAGAAGTATCATCAAAATGGTACAAAGGTAGAGGTTGTTGGTTTAAATGACGAGAGTACGAAGCTAGTAGACAAGCTAGCGAATTATAAGAAGCCTGGTGGATTAGACAAGGTTGCTGGGCATTAATGGATGAAGAGAGTTAACGGAGGTTAGCTCTCTTTTTGTGTTTGCTGATAAAATCAGGAAAAAAGTCGATAAATCAAATTTTGCCGAATTATTGACTAGTATCGCCGATAAATAGTTCCGTTTCGCCGATTTATCCTACAATTCGCCAATATCTATTGAAGCTAATTTATACTTTAGGAAGGTATTTCCATATGAAGAATAGAATAGTATAGGAATATTCAATTACAACGAGGAGTGTATGCCGATGTCTAAGGGATTACTGCATCATGTGGAGATTAATGTTTCGAGTCTAGCAGACTCGGTTGCGTTTTGGGGCTGGTTGTTAGAAGAACTAGGCTATCAGTCTTTTCAAAGATGGGAAAAGGGTAGAAGCTGGAGGTTAGGAGATACCTATCTTGTGTTGGTACAAACAGAGGAGCGTTTCTTAGCTATTCCTTATCATAGAAGTAGTGTTGGACTAAATCATCTCGCCTTTCACGCAGAATCGAAACAACAGGTTGATCGAGTAACCAACCAATTAAGGGAGAAAGGTGTTCGAATCTTATATGAAGATAGGCACCCATATGCAGGTGGAGAGAATCATTATGCCGTTTACTTTGAGGATCCAGATCGGATTAAAGTGGAAATTGTTGCACCAGAATACTAGATAGATGGGGTGATGAAAATGAATGCAAATGAACTGAAGTTATTATTAGAAGGCTTTAGAGCCAGCGATTTTCAACAACAAGGCAGCATGGATATTGGTATGTTAACGAATGCAATGCTCGAACATATCGGAAGTACAGATCCAGACCTACGAGATTTATTGATTTATCCTTGTTTTTCGACACTACTGATAAATGGGAATTATCCACCGCCGGAGCTAAATCGAATACTTACTATTTGTTTAGATGAAAAGCACCTATTTTATAGGATTGGAGAAGTACATGGTGATGGTGTATTTACTCGATCATTCTCCTCACTCATCATTGCAGTGTTGTTACATATTAATTTACGTCAATCCTTTTTAGCGGATGAGCAAGTGGAGGAAGCTGCCGTAAAGCTTCTTGACTACGTAGAAAAAGAAACAGATATTCGCGGATTCGTGGAAGGTAAAGGATGGGCACACAGTATTGCTCATATTGCAGATACATTAGATGAACTTGTGAAACAACCTCAACTAACGGAAGGAAAAAGAAGAGAAATAGCCGGAGCGATATTAAATAAGATGAGCTTTGATAAGGGGTACTACTTATTTGAAGAGGATGAAAGAATGGTTATTCCAATGGTTTCATTGCTCCAAACAGGAATAGACCAGGATTTTCTTTATGAAAGTATTAAACAGATTGCCGATGACTTGCAAGTAAAATTTGCCAAAGATGCAACGAATCTATTTATCTATCGCACCAATATGAAACAATTCTTCAAGAGCTTGCTCATACATTTAGAAGTTATCCATAAGCATGAGGAGCTTCAGAAACATATTAAGGATGCCCTAAAGATTATTAATCAGCCGTATTACAACGTATAATACTGGGGGAATAAGTATGAATCCAATATTAATAGACTTTCCAAGTGAATTTGAGACCCAAAGGCTATTCATCCGAATGCCTGTACCTGGTGATGGGAAAATGGTATATGAATCAAAGCAGGCTTCCCAAAATGAATTATTGCCTTGGATGCCCTTTGCCCATTCTGAACAAAACGAGGATGATACAGAAATTAATATACGAGAAGCACACGTGAAGTTTCTAACCAGAGAGGATTTACGATTACTTGTATTTCACAAAGAGACGGGTGTATTAATTGCGAACGCTGGATTACATCGGATTGATTGGGAGGTTCGAAGGTTTGAAATAGGCTATTGGATTGACAGTCGTTTTAGTGGAAAAGGTTACATGACGGAAGCTGCTGCGGCAATAGCTGATTTCGCATTTCAAGAATTAGCAGCAAATCGCGTAGAAATACGATGTGATGCTAAAAATGTAAAAAGTCGTGCCGTTGCGGAGCGAATTGGTTTTGAGTTAGAAGGAATCCTAAAGAAGGATAGTGTCGATGTATATGGAAAAGAATTACGCGATACGTGTGTATATGCAAAGGTAAGATAATTTCATGAAATTTTGTTTTCGTAAAAGTGGTTTACAAATACCTCGGAATTCTATATAGTATAGTTACCTAATAATTCTAGGTAGGTGAGAATATGTTTGATCGGGAGTTAGTAAAAGGAAGCACGTCATTATTAGTCCTACAGCTATTAAATGAGCGTGATATGTATGGCTATGAGCTTGTTAAGGAGATGGATCGACGTAGCGAACATCACCTTCAGATGAAGGAAGGAACGCTATATCCAGCACTGCATAAGCTTGAAAAACAAGAATATATTGCGTGTTATTGGCAGAACCAAGAAAAAGGTCCGGCTCGTAAATATTATCGGATTACGACACAAGGTAAGGAAATGCTTGAGACGAAAACAAGCGAGTGGCATAAATATGTTCAGGTAATGAATAACCTAATCGGGAGAAGCGAATTGTGAAATCCGGGGAGGAACGGTTTTTCCAAGAGCTAGAGCAAGTTCTTGGAAAACACCCTGAAAAAGAGCAGATAGTTGCGGAGTACCGATCACATATCTATGAGTTAATTCAAGAAGAGGGTCTTTCCGAAGAAACGATGTATGAAGAAATAACGAAGCGACTGGGCTCACCTGAAGAGATTGCTGCTATTTGGAAGCAAGAGTCTAAAGTAACAGCAAAGCGGATGCAGATTTTATTTGTTGTATTGAATATTCTATTGTTCATTGGTGGAATTACATTGACAGTAGCATACAATATTTATCAAATTGAATGGATAGAAGTTGTATGGGCCAGATTAACAGCAGTTCCATCGCTTGTTATTATCGTGTATATGTTGTTCTGGGGCTTACTAGGCTATGAGATTGGTAAGGAATTTGGTAGTGGGGGACTAAAGATAGTACGGAAGACATTTACATATGCGATTATCCCCAATTTAATTCTCATGTATTTAATTGTATTTAAGCTTATACCACGTGACTGGTTTCAACCATTATTGAATGGACCGTTTATCGTGGCTTGTATTGCTTTAACAATTGTATTATATCCGATAAGCTGGATTGGATATCGCTGGGGAAAGAAAGCATCCGTTTAAGCTACGCTCTCCCCCGGCATATGAAAGTTTTTTGTTATTTTTTTATCTATATACCTAGAATAATGATGTATATAGAATAACGATATGGGTGGTGAAATGAAGTGAAACAAAGTAAAGACGGTTTGCTATTTTTAGGAATATGTTTAGCACTTGGGATACTAGCTGAAATTAGTTTTTTTCATGGTGCAATAGGGATAGCATATCCGGTATTCATTGCAGTGTTTTACACCGTTGTATTTTATCGAATTGGTCTTTCCTTTACACATCGAAGAATTGGAATATTATTAATGGTTGTCATTTGGATATTATCGGCATCCTATTTATTTTTTGATAATATCTTTTTCTACCTGCTTAATAGTCTTATGATACCGGTGTTAGTATTTGCGCATATTGTGCTAATAACAGCTCCCAACCATATGAAATGGTCATCCATCCAATTTTTGAATTTGTTTATACAAAAGATCGCACGAGCATTCAGCTATAGCACACGGCTTGTGAAAGTATTGTTTCGTCGTCTGTTTAAACAAATGAAAGATGAAACGGCGCTGCTTGTAAAACGTATCATTATTGGATTGTTAATCGGTTTACCACTGCTTCTGTTTATTACGGTTTTATTAATGTCTGCCGACGCTGTATTTGGTGACATGATGATGGAAGTACCAGAATTTATCTTAGACCTGAATTTCCTTGAGGGATTTTTCCGTAGTCTTGTTGCACTGTTTTTAATGCTAGTATTTTTTGGGGTATTTCAAGTTCTTCATAAAAGGTATATTCCACCAGTGGTACATTCTTTTAAGGAAAAGAAGAAAGCGGTTCGGTGGGATCATGTTATTGCTGCAACCATTTTAATTTTATTAAACAGTATTTATCTATTATTTGTGGTAATTCAATTTAAGTACTTTTTCGGTGATGCCTTACAAGGGGACTACACTTA
The DNA here is from genome assembly GCF_039614845.1 of Ornithinibacillus xuwenensis. Lineage (NCBI taxonomy): Bacteria > Bacillati > Bacillota > Bacilli > Caryophanales > Bacillaceae > Ornithinibacillus > Ornithinibacillus xuwenensis. The sequence continues at coordinate 87,430 of NZ_JBDIML010000008.1, forward strand.
TGCGGAGCATGCTAGAAGAGGATTCTTTGAATTAGTATTTGTTACGATGATGAACTGGTCGTTATTGATAATATGCTTAAAGTTTGTGAAGGCAACGAAGCGTTCCGCTGATTATTTTATGAAAGTCATGTATTCCCTTTTGATTATGGCAAGTGGTGTGATGTTAATATCGGCTTACCAACGCTTAAGTATGTATGAAGCAGCGTATGGGTTTACGATGGATCGTATTTTGGCACATACCTTTATGCTATTTCTAATTGTAATATTTGCCTATACATTTATTCGTGTTTGGCTTGAAGGGATATCGTTGTTGCATTTTTATGTGATCGCCGGGTTACTATTTTACACGGCTTTAAATGCAATTAATCTTGAAAAGATGATTGTGGACAACAATCTTGAACGTTTTGAGGAGAGTAATAAAATTGATATTTACTACTTAAATTCACTTTCGTATTCCGGTATTGAGGGTTTAATCACTTTATATGAAAAAGATCCTAATTATCCAGATTTACGGATGATTCTTCAGGACCGAAAGCAAATGATTGAAAATATTAACCTTGATACATGGCAATCATTTAACTTTAAGAAGCATAAGGTAGTTAAGAGGCTACAAGAACTCGAACTTTAACGAAGGAGGAAGACCGAATGGATTCCACTATCCCTAAACATATTGCAATTATAATGGACGGAAACGGAAGATGGGGGAAGAACAGAGGGCTAACTCGCAGTGAAGGACATTATGCGGGTTCGCAAACAATGGAAAAAATTATCGACGCAAGTGTTGATATAGGTATTGAGATACTAACGTTATATGCCTTCTCAACCGAGAACTGGACCCGCCCTCAAGATGAAGTTAATTATTTGATGAATTTACCGGTGAAATTTTTCAAGCAAAAGCTACCGGAATTTATGAGAAAAAATATAAAGGTTCATATATCAGGTGATGTTGAAAGTCTCCCGAAGAAGACTCGAGAAGCTGTTTTAAAAGCAATGGAGAAAACGAAGGATAATACCGGCTTAATTGTTAACTTTGCTTTGAATTACAGTAGCAGAAGGGAAATATTACAGGCAATTTGTCATGTGATACGAGAAGCGGAAGGTCAGCATTTGAGTATAGACCAGTTAGACGAGAGCGTCTTCCAAAATTATTTATATACGAAGAACCTTCCAGATCCGGATATTGTCATTCGAACTGGTGGGGAAAAGCGCGTAAGTAATTTTCTATTATGGCAATCATCGATGTCGGAGCTTTACTTTATTGATGTCTTATTCCCTGATTTTACTAGGGAGTTTCTTGAAAAAGCGATAAATGAAGTGAATCAACGAAGAGCAGCCAATTATGATGAGTGGGTAGGATGAGGACATACCTCATCCTATCTGTTTTTATGTGCTGGTTCATGATCTAGCAATGTAGAAGAAAACGTAGTGGTGTATTCATGCTAGGATTAGCTCTGAACCTCCCGAAATTTCACACGGATAATTTCTTCTGTATTATTATCAAAGGTAATGTCAATGAAAACGCCAAATTCTTTATCAGGTGCTTCAAGCCAAAGCTTGAAAGTTTCTGTTGAATTTGCAATACCTGCATCTCTTCCAACATGGAGATAGTCAACTATTTTCGCATGTGGGTACTTTTCCTTTGTTTTTTGCATCGCAAGTCGCCCCCATTTTGCATATGGTGGAACTTCTTTTTGGGCGTATAGCTGTTCATTTGTTGGAATTGATGTGGTAATACCGAAAAATAAGAAAGAACAGCAAAGTATTTTAAACAGGAATTTATTCATGTTCCTAACCTCGCTTGTGTTAGATTTTTTGGGAAGGAAAAGATCGTACTAGAAAGGGTGATATAAATGATATTTGAAATGACTATACAAATTCGTGTGCCGGATTTTATCAAAGGTCTAGAATGGTATCAATTATTATTGGGTAAAAGGCCAGACTTTATACCACATGAAGGATTCGTAGAGTGGGAGTTAATACCAGGGTGTTGGCTTCAGTTAGCAGAAGGAACACCTGCAAATGGTAGTGGTCCATTCAGGCTCGGAGTACCGGATATGGACTTGGTATTAGAAAGGCTAAACAATGAACTCTGCCTGACGAATATTGAAATCCATAAGAGGGATGAGGTTCCTGTAAAATGGTGTACGTTTTCTGATCCCTGGGGAAATCATGTTGGTTTGTTTGAATACTTAAATAAGAAGGAAGAGACCGAACGAATAGATGAAATCTTAGGCAAATAGAAAAGGGAGCTGCTTCTATCTAGGCAGCTCCCAATTTTACTTATCTTTATTAATTAGTTGTGTCATTTGATGCCATATAGAGCCTTTTGCTTCTTCTCCGCCTTGGATTCTTGCAAGTGCCATTTTTACTTGCATACGTACCTCAAATTCTGAATCATTTTCAGCTTCTTGAAGAGCTGGAATCGCTGATTCATCACCAAGCTCATATAAGAACATGGCAGCCCGCCAACGAACTAGTCTACTTGGGTCTTTTAACGTTGCGATCATTTCAGGCATTGCCTCCTTGAAGCTTAAGTCTGATAAGCAATCCCCTGCAGTTCTTCTAACATTTACGGCTTTATCCTTTAAGGCTTTATAGAGGTATGGTAGAACCTTTTGGTCATCAATCATACCTAAATAGGCGGTAACGAGCCTTCGTATCGACGCTTTTTCGTCATCCAGTGCTTTATCCAGTACTGGTAGATCCTCGACTGTAGGATCCATTCGGTCTAATGTAGCATACCGTTCTCTCCAGTCTGGATTATCAAGCATATCCATCGTTACCTTCTTCCAAGGGGTTGGTGCAGTTTTGTTATCCAATGCATACTGGACTAATTCTCTAATACGTGCTTCATCATATGCAGCAGAAAGTTCTTCTACAACTTCCTCTCCAATCTCTTCTAGATCGCCATAACGAGGGTTTTTCTCCACCCATTTTCTTTCCATCAACATGTTATCAGAAGCGGAGGATGCTTCTATCGCAGCATTCATGAAACGATCTGGAAGACCGAATCTTTTTTCTTCCTCACCTGCTTCTAGTTTAACCTGTGTAGGGATGTATCGGAACATTTGAATGAATACCTTGACCTCACCATAATGCTCATCAAGGGATGAATCATTTTTTAATGGTTCACTCTGACTTTCTTCTAAGGACCCAAGTGTGGTTCGAACCGCTGGTAAAATATCTTCCCACGGGGTGCGTGCATCTCTTTCTAACGCAATAAAATCGATTACGCGATAAATCCCTTTTACACCATTGATTGTAAATAAGTTCTGTATATACATAGGGGCATTTGTTAGGTCGTCACCAAGCTTATAGTTTTCCGTTTGACCATCGCTCATCACTTCATCTACATTAATTTTCATCGAATATGGACTTGGCGTTGGCTCAATGGATACGATTTTCATCTGTTAATCCCCCTTTTATGGTTTCTTGTTATAGATATTTTAACAAAGGCGGATATTTGTAGCCAATAGGAAGATTAATGTCAAAGAACTCATTTGGCATGGTATACCAAATGAGTTCTTCATTATTCTGGGTTTCTTGATTCCTCTTTTGGTTCCTTTTCCTTCTCAAATAACACAATTAAACTAGGCAGTAGTATACCACGAATTAAAAATGTATCGATTAATATTCCAACTGCAACGATAAAACCAAAGACAAAGAGTAGTTGAATTGGCTGTGTCATGAGTACGGCAAAGGTAGCAGCCAATATAATTCCTGCTGAGGAGATAACGCCACCTGTGTTGGCAACTGCTATTTCTGTCGCCTTTTGAATAGAATGTTTTTGGCGTTCCTCGATAAAACGTGATACGAGAATAATATTATAATCTATTCCAAGAGCCACTAAGAAGATGAATGCATACACAGGCACGCGGTTACTAATCGAATCGATGTCAAAGAATAAATTAGTTAAAAACATTCCCAATCCCAAGGCTGCAAAGAAAGAAACCAATATAGTGCCCATCATATATAGAGGCATCTTAAATGATTTCGTTAAGAAAATCAGCATAATAAATATTAAAATTGTCTCCAATAACACGATCACTACAAGGTCGCGATTATTCAAATTTCGGTCGTCTATAGATGCTGCAGTTTCACCAGCAAAATATAATTCCCCATTGATATTACTCGAATCGAGAATTTGGTTAGATTTCTCTTGAATAGCTTCTAGTGCATCCAATGATTCGATGGAGTATGGACTATCTTCAAAGGAGAGGCTGTACGTCATTACGGTTTTGTCCTCTGTTTGGTTATCCATTCTAACATTACTGACATGGTTTTGACTGGATAACTTCTCTAATAAAGCTTGTTGACTCTCCTCTGAAATAGAATTATCTGCTTCTACTAGAACAGTCGTAGGAGCAAGGTCACCGGCTTCAAAATTCTCCTCTAATAGTTCATATCCAACTCTGGATGGCATATCCTCTGGGAATGACTTTAGTAGATCAAATTCATATTTAAGGTTTACGTTATATGCGGAACTAATCAGTATAAATAAACCTACTACTAACACGGAAACAATAGGCTTTTTCGTTACAGATTTCCCTACCTTGCTCCAGAATGAGCTAGTTTTAACGGTGGTATCACCAACGCGCGGTATGATTGGCCAAAAGGATTTACGACCAAAAACGGTAAATAGAGCTGGTACAAGCGTAACGGATGCAATCATGATTACCGCCAAAGCAGTACCGAAGATAGGCGCGAAATTTTTGTAATCTCCTAATTCAGCAAAAATCAAGATAATCATAGCTAGGAAGACTGTTCCACCAGAGTAGAAGACAGGTAAACCAGTTCCTCGCATCGCAATTTTCATAGCTGTATGTTTATTCTCGTGTTGCTTCAGTTCTTCTCGGAAGCGAGAAAACACGAATAAAGAATAATCAATGACAGCCGCGAATAATAAAACGGACATAATGGATACGGATTGTGAGCTTAAAACAAGCCCTGATTTTCCAAATAAACCCAATACTTGTGTGACGACTTGATAAACAAACACAGCTGCTATTAGCGGAATTAACGCTATCAATGGTGAACGATAGATGATGATTAACAGAACAAGGATGATTGCAACAGTTGATAGGATTAAGACAAGATCAGCCCTGGAGAAAAGCTCTGTTGTGTCAACTGCTATCCCAGCTGGCCCGGTTACAGATACTGTCAGTTCTTTATTATCATCAATAATTCCTGTAATTTCATTTAAAATTTCTTTTACTTCTGGAGTATCAAGGTTTGAGTCAAGATTAATTGGAATAATAGCGGTTGTTCGATCTTCTGAGAAAAAGGAAGCTGTTGCAGGTTCTGGAAGCATTCCAAGTGGCACCACTTCCTTAACGCCTTCCATGTTTTTGTTCATAATATTGTCTGTTATTGCTGCCAGGTCTTCTAGAATAATTTCTTCATCTGATTGTAATACAAAGATGGCAGGCAGTAATTCGCTATCCCCAAAATAATCTGCTATTTTTTCATCAGCAATAACGGATTGGGTGTCATCTGGTAAGGACTGAATGCTATTAACCTGATACTCTCGCGCACTTGGTACTGCTATCGTCAGAATAATGGTGATAACAACCCATCCAAGTAAAGTAAACCACATCCCTTTTTTGGTAGACACTTGATCTGTGATTTTTTGTAAGATTTTCTGCATGATAAGGTTCCTTTCTTTACTATTATTTTATATAAGTAACACAAGTGTAACTTTTGTCGAAAAAAATAACGGGAATACCGTTATTTCTAATTATCTACCAAAGTTACACCTGTGTCAATTTTCCTTGTTGAACATTCCGTGACAAATGACTTCTTTCATGGTTTCTACCCAATCTTGATGAGATAACCCACTTGTGTTCGGGATGTTTACTGTTTGGAAAATAAAGCCTAAAAATAAATTATCAGGGATCGAATTCTTAATTATGTTTTCGCTTCTTCCTAATTCTATGAAGGTTTGAAGTGAACTATACAATTTAATGTGCAGTCTATCGAGTGCTTGCTTGTTTTTTTTAACTTTTTCATTAACTGAAGCAATCTGCATACCAATCTCCCGAATTTGATAAATACTCATATCGTTAAATATGACATCAAATAAAGCGTTGAACTGATTCTTAAAGCTTCTATGCTTACTGATTTTTTGTAGGTCATCTATAAAGGACCGTAATTCAAAAAGCATATATTCACTTAAAAGCTCTTCCTTATTTTCATAGTATTTATAAATTGCTGCTCGAGACACATCTAATTGATTCGCTAAATGTGTGAAGGTAAAGCCTTCATATCCGTGGTCGAGCAGAAGCTGCTTTGTTGTATGGTAAAGGTCTTCAGTAGAAAATTTGCGCTCACGTCCCATGTGCTCACCTCTACTCTATTATAGAGAAGTTGTATGCAGATGAAAATAATATTTGTAATGAATAAAGATGATACCGTATAACAGACTATCATAGAGAACTTACTACATCAGAAACGAGTGAATCAAATGCCATATCGTGAACAAATTCCAATTGACAGAGGAATCGATAATACTGCCAAATTATTATTAGAAGGCTACACCTATATAACGAATAGAAGAAAACGATACGGGAGGGATATTTTTGAAACTCGTCTGTTGGGAGGACAAAAAGCGATATGTATCGCAGGCGAGGAAGCGGTGAAAGTGTTTTATGATAAAGAGAAATTTATTCGCAACGGTGCCGCACCAAAAAGGGTCCGCCAAACATTATTTGGGGAAAATGCTATTCAAACGATGGATGGTGATACGCATCAGTATCGGAAAGAACTATTCATGTCATTAATGACCAAGGAACGACTAGCGGACATTAGCGAACTTGTCTTTCGCCATCTAGAGAAAAAGATTAATAGCTGGCAAGGCCAAAATCAGGTCGTTTTTTATTATGAAATAGTTCGCGTATTAACAAGTGTGGCATGTGAATGGGCAGGGGTCCCACTTAGGCATACGGAACTGAGGAAACGCGCTAATCAGCTAGAGGCTTTGTTTGATAGTGGTGGTGCTATTGGTCCGCGACATTGGAAGGGACGAATTGCTAGGAATAGCACAGAAATTTGGTTGAAAAAGATTGTGCAGCAAGTGAGGGCTGGCAATTTAGATGTCGCTCCCAAAACAGCTTTATATGAGATGTCCTGGTACCAGGATCCAAATGGGGAACTGTTACATGAACAAATTGTTGCAGTTGAGCTATTAAATATACTGAGACCTATTGTTGCGATTGCGGTTTATGCTACATTTGGTGCCTTAGCATTATACGAACATCCACTTGAAAAGGAAAGGCTTCAAACCAATCAAGATCATTATATCGAGCGATTTGTACAGGAAGTGCGACGATATTATCCATTTTTTCCTTTTTTAACAGCGAGGGTGCGTGCAGATTTTCTCTGGAAGGGGCATGACTTTAAAAAAGGAAATTTAGTATTGCTTGATATATATGGAACCAATCATCACCCTGAAATTTGGAACCAACCAAATCGATTTGATCCAGATAGATTTTTGGGAAGAGAGGATAATTTCTATGATTTCATTCCACAGGGTGGTGGTGATTATTATAGAGGTCACCGATGCCCAGGAGAGTGGTTAACAATAGAAGTGATGAAGGTCTGCATGGATTTTTTAGTTAATCATGTGGAATATACAGTTCCTAAACAAGATCTATATTATAGTAAGATACGAATACCAAGCTTGCCTAGTAGTAGATTTGTTATGTCGAACATCAAACAGCGATAAGTATTGAAGGTATCGATGATAAAGTCGATACCTTTTTAGTGCGGAATAGCTATATGAGTTTTATACCAGAAGTTACATGTTTGCTTGAAGGGTTCTAGTTAATAAATCTCTAAATTTCCTTCGATCCTCATCGGTAAAGGGCTTTGGTCCTTTTGTCTTCTGGCCACTTCTTCTTGCTTTTGCACTTAAGTGCCTCGTTTGAAGAAGTTGGTCAATGTTTTCATTTGTATACGTAAATCCTTTGTGATGTAGGACAAGACATCCTTTTCCTAAGCCAAGAGAGGCTAACCCATAGTCTTGGGTTATGATAATGTCTTGTTTATTAGCAAGCTTCATAATCCGATAATCAGCTGCGTCAGCGCCAGTGTCCACGTAAACTGTCTCGACGCCCTCTACTACCTCATCGTGAGAAAAATGACTAATGCTTTTTACTAACACCACATGAACGGCAAATTCCCTGGCTACGGAAATAACAATATCTTTTACTGGGCTTGCATCCGCATCTACATAAATCTTCATAAAAATTCTCCCATAACTATGTCTTACTCTCATGTAATCGAATTACTCCAGTTTTGTCAATAAGTCAAAGCCCTAAAGCTTGCTAACTTAATTTAGAGGCTTTCCTTGGTTATCTAAAAACTGGATTTCTGTTTCATTAGTGTCTTCTATGTTGGTTACGAACCAAATTTTTGCAGCGTCTTCATTTAGGGGAATAATCGTTGCTTTTTGCTGATTTACTATAACCGAAGAGACTTCTAATGTGGCGAGCCCAACTGAAAAATTATTCTGAGAGGCTAAATCTCCATTGATAATATTATCTGATAAGAAACCCGCTCCAAGCATGTCAACTTGCTTCCAGCCATATTTTCCCTTTTTTATTTTTGAAACACCAATATAATCCTTAGGAGAGTGGACCTGTGAGTAAAAGAAGATATAGGCGTAATCATCAACTTGAATGGTCTTAATTGGTTCTTGGACGGTTAGAATGGGATCCTCAACATTTTCTAGTGCTTCAAGAGGTGTGGAAAAAGAAGAACTTCGATTGGCAATGTCAAATGAAACAATCGCAATAGTAAGTAGAATAAAAATAATGGTGACGCGATAGAATTTTCTCTTATTATGCATTGCTGCCTCCTTCCAAAAAAGATTTTAATCAATATTGTAACATGATATGAATATATTTCAACACAATTTAGATAATTTAAATAATTTGAACGAATACTTTTATCATTGTATGCAAAATAATATTGTGCACTTTACAATAGTGTGTGTCATACACTATAATATCATTAGGAGCTGATAACTTGATGAACGAAAAAGAACATATTGATAAATTAATGCTTGAACTACGTCGTGGCACAATCACAATTGGTGTATTGAGTCAGTTGTCCAAACCACAGTATGGATATTCACTAGTAACATTGCTAGATGAGAAGGGGGTTCACGTGGAGCCGGGTACATTGTATCCACTGCTCAGAAGGCTAGAAAAACAAGGGTTACTTGATAGTAGTTGGGATACGAATGAAACACGGCCGAGAAAGTATTACGTTCTTAGTCAAACGGGGAAAAACGTATTTGATCAATTGTGTGTAGAGTGGGAAGGGATTGTTCAGAGTTTAAATGGTTTGATAAAACAGAAGGGAGATAATGGGAATGGAAATGATTGATCGGTATATATACGCGGTCATGCAAAAGCTACCCTCATCACAGCGAGAGGATATAGCGGTGGAATTAAGAGGGTTAATTGAAGATATGCTAGAGGAACGTTCTAATGGTGAAGCTTATACAGCTGAGGCAATAGAAGAAGTGCTAAAAGAGCTTGGGAGTCCAAGGGAGATGGCACAAAAATATCGTGGTACAAAACGCTATCTAATAAGTCCTGAGTTATTTGATTCGTACGTTATTGTATTAAAGATTGTATTAATATCGATGACGCTTTCCCTTATTGCTGTGTTTGCAATTGAGTCAATTATTAACCCGGTTGACATTTTAGATCGCTTTATTGAATTAATTGTGTCATTGGTTACTGCAACACCACAAGCATTCGGGTGGGTAACACTTGTATTTGCATTGGTTGATTATTCTGGTGGTTTTAAGACAGAAGATTTAAAGCTTGATAAAGGCTGGAGCCCTTCCAAGCTTCAACCAATCCCACATCCGAAAAAACAAATTAAACGTAGTGAACCAATAGTTGCTATTGTCTTTTATGTACTGTTGATGGTATTGTTTGCATTTTCTAGTAATTTCTTTGGGGTTTATCGCTTTGATGATGGAGAGTTAATACGTGTTGTTCCTTTTTTAAATGAGGTAAGCTTTCCACAATACTTGCCATTTGTATTGCTTCTTTTAGCAATCTTTATCGTAAAAGAATGTCTTAAGCTAATCTCGGCAAAGTGGACATTCAAGCTTGTGGCATACACTGCTATAATCAATCTTTTTGCTATGGTGGTCGTTTATTTTATGATTACTGGGCAAGCGTTTTGGAATCCAAACTTTATGGAGGAGCTAGTTCAATCCGGAATCGTTACAAGTGGCTCAGAAGGCTATAATATCGCAGCTGAGATTTGGGAAAACACCACAAGAGCTATCGTTATTCTCCTATTGATTGGATTAGTTTGGGATATAGTAGCTGGATTAATAAAGGCAAGAAAGGAATAAAAAATAGCTTTCCATGAAGCAACTATTTGATTATGATAAGAATAATCAAATAGTTGCTATTTTTGTAGAGGGGGATAAGGTATGCGCCTTGAGAGACCATCTATAGCGTGGGAGAAAGAACATCAAATGTACGTAGCCGAATGGGGACCATCTCGAATGACTCCTAGTAGTTTTAATCTAAATGGGTTTGATAACTATGAAGGCTTTTTAAAAGAACTAGCAAAACGAGAAAGTGGGCTAGGGAACTGGTTGCCTTCTACGAATTATTTTCTTGTAAATGAAGCAGATAGAGTATTAGGAATGGTCGATATTCGCCATGAGTTAAATGATTTCTTATATCGAATTGGTGGTCATATTGGCTATAGTGTACGTCCTTCTGAGCGAAGGAAGGGATATGCTACATTGATCTTAGCAAAAGCACTGGAAGAATGTAGGGAATTAGGAATGGATAAGGTGCTGGTTACATGTGATGAGGATAATATTGGTTCAGCAAAGGTTATTCTTCATAATGGTGGTATTGAAGATGTATCGGAACGTGATACGGATGGTACACGCAAACGTAGGTTTTGGATTACAATAAACAACTAGGGTGAGAAGAATGGTAACTGGACAAGTTGAAATAATGAAGATGACAGAGAATGATTGGGAGAAAGTCCGTGAAATTTATATAGAGGGTATTCATACGAAGAATGCTACGTTTGATACAGAGCCTCCAACCTGGGAAGAGTGGGATAAAGGACATCTCGCAGAATGTCGGTTTGTAGCAAGACTTCATGATCAAGTAGTAGGTTGGGCTGCATTAAGCCAATCCGCTCATAAGGAAGCATATCATGGGGTTGCTGAGGTGAGCATTTATGTAAGCAATTCAAGCTCGGGTAAAGGAATTGGCTCAGCCTTATTAAAAGAATTAATTCAGGCTAGTGAAGAAAAGGGATTTTGGACATTGCAGGCGCTAATTTTTCCGGAGAACAAAGGTAGCTTGGCATTGCATGAACGAAACGGATTTGAGGTAATTGGTACGAGAAAACGAGTTGGTAAACTTGATGGTAAGTGGAGAGATGTCGTGTTTTTAGAACGTCGAAGTACAATTGTTGGTATGGATTAAGAGGGGAGTAGATTTGTCAAAATGATTCCTGTGTTAACAAGTGGACTAGCAAGAAGGATTGAAGAGGCTGAGATTTCAGCATTGAAATCACGTCTCATGGCCATACGAGAAATACCAGGAAATCCGATGGGAGTAGACATTCAATCATTCGGACATGCGACAGCTTTTTCTGTTAAAGGAATTCCCGGGCCAGCATTTAATACGGTTAGAGGGCTTACATCGGAGGACCATTTAGAAATAGAGCCTATTGTAGATTTTTATAAAGCGAAGAATATTCCAGTACAAGTGGAAATAACACCTGTTTCTACTAGTCCTGAACTATTTCAGTCGTTAGCGCGCTCTGGACACTATCAACATAGTTTTCATAGTGTCTTTTATCGAACAGAACTCAAAGAAATTAGGAAAGCAGAACCATCGATTACTATTAGAAGGTTAAGAGAATCGGAATTTAATTTATTTGCAGAGATCTATGTAAAAGGATTTGGATTGCCTAATTCCATTAAACAAGGGATTGCGCAAAATAATCAGGTGCTCTATCCACTAGATTCATGGGAGTTCTATTTAGCAATGATAAACGGAGAAGCGGTAGGAATAGGGGTTATGTTTATTGACAATGGGATTGCTCTACTTGCTGCATCAGCTAGCCTTCCACAATATCGAAATATGGGCGTGCACCAAGCTTTAATGGTGGAAAGGATGAGGGAAGCAAGTAAGAAGGAAGTGGGATTATTAGTTGGACAAGCTAGTTATGCGAGTATTAGTGCCAACAATATGCAAAAACTAGGTTTACGCCTTGCTTATACGAAAGCAATTTGGAAGGAATCCTAGGATATAAATATCCTCTAGAACTATAAAAAGAAATATATTTAGGAATGCTCTCTAAAATTTAGAGGGTATTTTTTTATTTCTACTTGATTAATTGTCAGAAAAATTATATACTACATTACAACAGTAATGCACTATATTAGTTGGAGGGAGGAGTACTTCCAATATGTTGCTAAATTCAGATGGTTCAACACCGATTTATGTTCAGATTGCGGAATGGATTGAAAATGAGATATTGAATGGGAACTTAGAAACAGATGATAAAGTATTTTCGCAATACAAATTAGCAGATATGTTTACGATTAATCCAGCTACGGCAGCAAAGGGATTAAATTTACTTTATGAAGAAAACATCTTGTACAACAAAAGAGGGCTGGGAAAATTTGTTTCTTCAGAAGCCATGAAAATTATTTTGGAGAAACGAAAAAATCAAAAGTTGAAAGGACTTTTGGCCGAAGCGGCTATGGAGGCAGAGCGCTTACAAGTTTCAGATGAGGAGCTAGTTCGCATGCTGAAGGAGATTATGAATGAAAAGAAGGAGGAATAGTGGTGAAAATTATTGAATGCACAGGTCTAGTGAAGAAGCAAGGACGTATCCATGCACTAGATGAAATTTCTTTTTCAATTGAGGAAAACACGATAACTGGATTGATTGGTCGTAATGGGGCTGGAAAGACGACATTATTAAAAATACTTGCCGGCTATTGGGAAGAGACAGCAGGAGAAGTGAACGTCTTCTCTAAACGTCCATTTAACAATTTACATGTTTCCACGAATACGATTTTCGTTGATGATGCGATGAGTTTTACGAATACGCTAACCTTAAGTCAACTATTAAGTGAGGCTGGAAGGTTTTATCCGAATTGGGATATGAGCCTTGCGACAGGATTACTAGCGTATTTTGGTTTGCATCCTAATCAGGTACATCAGAGCCTTTCAAAAGGAAAGAGAAGCACATTTAATGCCATAGTAGGTCTTTCCTCCAAATGCGCATTAACCATCTTTGATGAGCCAACTACTGGGATGGATGCGGCAGTTCGTAAGGATTTTTACCGAGCCTTATTAAAGGATTATATCGCATATCCAAGAAGCATTATTATTTCTAGTCATCATCTAGATGAAATTGAAGATCTTCTTGAGGATGTTTTATTAATTGAACAAGGAAAGAAGCTTTTACAAATGCCTATTGATGAGCTGAAGGAATATGCGGTAGCGTTAAGCGGTAAAACAGCCATACTCATGCAATACCTGCACGGTAAAGAAGTTATCTATAAACAAGAAATAGACAATGACAATTTTTATGTAGTTGTACGTAATAATTTTCAACATGAGGATATGAAGCGACTCGGGATCACAGTCTCACCTGTCTCTCCAAATGATGTCTGTGTATATCTCACACGAACAAAAGGAGGAATTGATCATGTCTTTAAAAAGCGTGAGTCTATCTAACGCTGTTATAAACCAATACAAGTATAAATTAAAAGCGTATAGTGGGATTTTTACCTCGCTTGTTATCATTCAATTACTTGGAATGTTTTTTTCATTAAATGGAATGGGATCAAGTGGTTACTCTACTGAGTCATACTCCATGAACATTACGAGTTATTCTTCTAATCTAGTTATTGTTTTTACAATGGTGTGGGCATTTATGAATGCACTATTGGTAACAACACGGGCATATCGAGAAGATGATTTTACTTTTGTTACGAATCGTCTAACCTACAGCCTATCGAATTATGCTATTTTACTAACTGCAAGTATTATCGGTGGGGTGACAGCTTTTTTATCTAGTTCGCTAATAAATGTGATAGCGTATTTAACAAATAATATCGAAGTGTTTGTGACAATCAATCAGGAAATTGGTTTCATGGATTATGTTGTAGGTGTATTGGCCACCATCTTATTTATCCTCCTCTGTGGCGCTTTGGGGTATTTCATTGGGATGGTTGTCCAACTAAGTAAAATCTTTATGATGATTATTCCAGTTTGTTTTATCGCATTCAGTGTACCTATACAGCGAAACGGTGAGAACGTCTTTTTTAAGCTCTTTGAATTTTATTTTCAAGAGCACTCCTTTCCCTTGTTTTTGTTAAAAGTGCTTGTAACGATCTTTATTCTTAGTTTGACAGCAGTGATGATGTCTAACCGATTGGAGGTTAGAAAATAATGATTATTATGTCCATACTTCCTTTATTAGTACTGGCTGGAATTATAATTGGAATAGTTCTATTAAATAAGCGTTTGACTAGAAAGCCATTAACCTATCAAAAGTCAAAGTGGATCATAATTGGATATGTGACAGTTTTATTGGTAGCTGCAGGATTTTCATTTCTGCTTCCTACTTCAGAGGCAAAGCTTGTAAAAGAAGGCATTGATGAACACGCTTGGGAAAATGATTTATACTACCGAGCATTCACTGGCGATTTTTCCTCGCTGCCTGCTGAAACGATTACAAAAAGCTGGGAATTTCCTTTTTCGGAAGAAACACTGGATTTAGAAGGATTAAACTATGCAGATGCAGTTCTTATTGAAAAGAACAGCAATTCTAACGGGATAATTGAGGTATTTTATGTAAAGGGCAATCACGTCATGCAAGTTAATACAACAGCAATAGCGTTTACTGATTACCTTCCTGATGTAGATGTTGAGATTGAATCGAATATTCTGCGTATCATCTCTCCGGTTCAAAAGTCGGAGATAACACTTTCCTACTCAGACCCTGCATTTACGGCGAAACAGTTTATAATGGAAACAGGAGAAAATGATAATCAATTTAGCGCTACTAGCTCAAGATTTGTATATATCAGAATCCCTGCTGATGTAGAAGTAGAGGTCAGTGGAAATTTATATGTGGAATATGTAGGAAATTAACTTCGTAAAACCCTTAATTATATGATTAAGGGTTTTTGGTTAACCAAAGCAGGGCTTCCGAATATACTATTATGACATTAACTTTTGGGGGTCCATATTATGAACTATGTAAGAAGCGGGCTAGCATTTTTGGGATTTTTACTAACAGGTACAGGGATAGGACTGTTCTTTCATAATATAGAAGCAGGCGGAGCTGTAGGATTTGGATTAGGAATACTATCCATATTAATACTACGAAAAGAGGAGTAGTTTATAGGTGTTGATTTTGGCCAAATAAAAGCATAATGGATCCTAGCAATTCTAGGTAAATTAATCCTTCTTAAGGATAGCTTAAATTTTTGATTACAATGTAGCGGATTACAAGAGATTCATGTCATCAAATAAAAAGCTCGTAGGTTAATCCTAAGTAGTTCAGTTTTCGTGGAGAAAATTGAAAATAACAGTATAAATGTAGTGCTAAATCGCATAGGGTTTAGCACTACATTTTTTGTTATTAAATCAATGGTTGTATGGATTATTATCGATAATTAACATAGCAAATAACACTATATACAACAGAGTGATAATAGCTATTGTCACTGCGTTAATTACACTGGGAATTGATGTGCGATTTGGTAGGTTAGTTCTTGGATAGTTGTAAGGCAATTTAGAAATTATTAACAAATATGATATGATCAAATAAGAGTTTGTGAAGAAATGTTCTTAAACTAACGGCGCAGGTTACTTAAAGAAGGGAAGAGCCAAATTTTGTTGAAATAAAGGAGCAGGTTTCACAAAAAAGGGATAGATGGAGGGATTATGAATGGATATGCTAAAACAAAGGGTTTTACAAGCATTGAGTTTAACAAACGACTTTTATAATCATATTAATGATGGCTGTTTAAGACTAAAAATATCAGACGTACCTTCAAATACAATTGGAGAACAAGCATATTGTATTGTGGGAGCAAGAGAAAGTTACTTAAAGGCTTTAAAAATTGGTCAATGGGCTGGATTTGATTGTAGTTTAGTTGATAGCAATAATAAAACTTTAATTAATAGGAAATTAGAACAAACTCATACAAACATAGAGAGACTTTTACAAGAAATTAGCATAGATGAAAATATCAGTATTTTTCTATTTGATTTATTAGAACATGAGGTTCAGCACCATGGCCAGTTAATTCGCTATGCTTATGCTAATAAAATTACGTTTCCCAAAAGTTGGAGTATCCGTTATACTGTTTAGTTTTCTTGTTCAACTAAACCAGTTAATAGTTGTCAATATCTTTCTCTAAAAATCTAAAATAGCTTATTATATACTAAATTTGCGCATGCTAAATAAACCTCCTGTAATCTTAAGCTGAAAGGTTTTGGGGTATTTGGTTATCTTGTTTATTTAAGCAATATCTTGGAAGGTATTGTTGCTTTTCAATAATGCGTAAATCCAATGTAATAACTTGTTAGCGCATGCTAAGTAGGGGGCGAACAGTTTAGTTGACGGGATTGAGTTCCCACGGGTGCGAGAGTTAAAAAGGTGAAGGGAGATGGGGTTAAAATGATCCATGCTAAGACGGTATTGTTAGACCAGTTGTTAGCCAATGCAAATGATCGCAGCTGGTATGCTTCCTTTCAAGAATCGGTTGATGGAATCTCGGATAAAGAGGCAAATTGGAAGCCAGATGGGGCAAGTAATAGTATCGCAGAAATTGTTCAACATCTTATCTATTGAAATGAAGTATGGCAATTATGGTATGAAAAATCTAGTATTAATGTCGTTCAATCTTTAGAAGATAATGCAGACAGTTTTCTTACTTCGAAGAGTAGAAGTTTTACAGAGCTAAAAATGCAATTACTGCAGGTGCTGTTACGCTGGTAAGAATTGATTACAGAAGAGAAGCTAGAAAAAGTGTAAATGGTTTTCCAGTAGAAGCTGAGTGGTGGGCTATAATTGGAAATGCTAATACACATAATGCTTACCATATCGGTCAAATAGCTTATATTCGCAAAATGAAAAAGAACTTCTCCTAATATGGTTCAATCTATTTATGGTGAAGATAAGGAATTACACCAAGTACCATTATCACGAAGGACTGACTAAGTTTGTGAATAAATGTACTTAAACCATCGGGTGCATTAGTTAAAGATGATTAACTGCCTAATGTACTAAAGGGGCAGAATAATTTATTCATCCATGTGATGAAATATGGAAAAAAACAATTGACATAAATACACAATTTGGCATATATTTAACTAAACACTTAATTAAGGAGTTGCTTAATTGATTACGAAGGACACACTCAGCCTCATCTTCGCTGCGCTCGCCGATCCTACGCGCCGAAACATCCTGACTAGGCTGTCACAGAGGGCCGCGACAGTTGGGGAGGTCGCCGAGCTCTTCGAGATAAGCGCACCTGCGATCTCCCAGCACCTCAAAGTACTGGAGCGAGCAGGGCTGATTGAACGAACAACAAACGCCCAGTGGCGGACCCTGACTATGCGCACCGAGCCTCTCGATGAGGTATCAGCCTGGGTCGAGAAGCATCGCCGTGAGTGGAACCAGCGATTCGACGCACTGGAAGAACACCTCAAAACCATGATTACAAAGGAGGAACAATGAACATGTCAAATGATTACAAAGGAGGAACAACGAACATGCCCACATCTGAACCGGAGTTTACCATTACCCGCACCCTGAATGCCCGCCGCGAGCTCGTGTGGCGCGCTTGGACCGAGGAGAAGGAACTCGCCGACTGGTTGCCTTCAACACCTCTAGAGACCATCTCTTTCGACGTTCGTGAAGGAGGACGCTACCGTTACACAATGGTCAACATCGAGACCGGCGAGGAGTATCCAACCGGAGGTGTGTTTCTTGAGGTCGTACCATTCGAACGGCTTGTTTTCACCTGGGGCTACCCCGATGCTCCCATCGAGAATTCCCCTGTCGTGACCCTAACCCTTATCGAACACGGCGACCGCACCGAGATGATTTTCCACCTGAGCGGATTCGCAGGTCACCCCGGCGATCAGTACGTATACGACGGCTGGTCAGACACGCTTGACAATATTGTGAAAAAATATAATTAAACAAACGGGTGCTTTAGTTGAATAAGAAAAATAAAAAGAACTAAAAACGCTTGGAAAAAAGGTGGTTACCCCCAAAAGTTAGAGTTTCTATTATGCAGCTAATTGGCTGGAGTGAGTTCGGTATTCAACCGGACTCATCCCAGTCAATTTTTCTTTTGATCTTTCATGATTGTACCAATAGATATAT
>NZ_JBDIML010000009.1:0-104767 GCF_039614845.1 Ornithinibacillus xuwenensis
GCCGCCCAAACATTTAATTTACCAATGGATATTGAAAATAAACCAACGAAAAATGGTTCCAATCATCATTTTTTGATGTTTGGAACCACTTTTCATTTATTTTTGGCTAGTTATGTCCCAGCCTCTTCACAAAATATCTATTCAAATAGCTTATTATTAGAGTTTAAAACGATCCACTAAACCATTCAAATCGTCTGCTAATTTTGCTAATGTTTCCGCATTATTCGAAACCTCTTCCATCATGGAAGCTGATTGTTGAATTGTTGCGGAAGTTTCTTCTACACCAGCACTTGATTCCTCAGAGAATGCAGCAATTTCTTGTATCGTATCATTCATACTAGAGCTGTCTGCTGCAACTGAGCTTAAGTTATTCGCGATATCTTTAATATGCTCCACCATATTCGTGATCGAAGAATTTATATTAATAAAGCGGTCCTCAGTAGATTTAATCTGAACTGTACCTTGCTGAACCTCGCCATACCCTGAATTCAACGTCGTAACAACCTTGCCGGTTTCGTTTTGAATATCCGTTACAATCGTCGAAATATCTTTTAGTGATGCCGACACTTGCTCCGCTAGTTTTCGAACTTCATCCGCTACAACAGCAAAGCCCTTCCCATGCTCCCCAGCTCTAGCAGCTTCAATCGCTGCATTTAAAGCTAATAGGTTGGTTTGTTCTGAGATATCCTGAATAACAGAAACCAATCCAGAAATTTTCTGTGACTTGGAATCTAAGCCCTCGACTCTTTCTACCGCATCTTTTACTAATTGATCAATCCTCACCATTTGCTGTGTAGACTGATTAATTAATTCTTTCCCCTCAGTAGCCATCTCCAAAACATCATAGGATGAAGCTTGTACATTATCGCCTTTTTCACTAGTCTCTTGAATCTTTCCAGAGAACTGATACATGATAGAAGCCAAATCACTCGTATTATTAGCTTGTTTTTCTGAGCCTTGAGCTATTTCCTGCATCGTTACTGCAATATTCTCTGAGCCAGTCTTTACCTCATCTGCAGACTTTAATAGCTCCTCGCTACTACTAGTGACTTGTTTGGAAGCCTGGTAAACCTCTGTAATTATTTGATGCAAGTTATCCTTCATTAGTCGCATAGAATTTGATAATTGCCCAATTTCATCTTTGCTTTTCACTTCCGCTATCTCGATATCTAATCTACCTTTTGATAGCTCGATCATCGATTCAGAAACCTGTTGAATAGGTTTTGAGATTGCCTTACTTACTCGTATGGAAATTAGTAATACAATAAGTGTTGTAACGAGCACTAATGCAATTGTCATTGTGATAATATTATTTCCTGTTTCACTAATAACAGAGATATCCTGCGTAATTCCTACCATTCCAATAATCACCTTATTTGTTGGATCATACATTGGCAAATAAGTGATTGCTTCATTATCTTCTTGAACGGAATACGCTTTGCCATTCTCTACTTGGGTTAACACGTCTTTATTTTCTAAAGACTGTCCAACACGATCTTCAATCGAGGATAATACAATTGCACCTTCTTCATTATAGAGGTCTATTGTTACCCCTTTAAGCATTTCTTGTAAATCAGCTAGGAATGAAGCATCAAATCCCGTTTGCAAGGTTCCGATTACTTCATTATTATCGACAATTGGTACAAATGCACGAACGGATAACCCACTACTTCCAAATTCAAATCCTGACATAGATTGTCCATCAAGCGCTTGTTGAATAGAAGGAAGGTCTCCTTTTTCATCACCGTATTTCGTTGGATTATGTCCTCGATAAACTACGGTTCCGTCTGCATCTCCAATTTCAAATACTTCTAATTTATTCTCTTTTTCAACTCGTTGGTATAAATCGTCTACATACGCAGCAATTGCTTGACGATCACCTGTTTTTAAAACTTTCGCAAATGCCTCATCACTTGCATATATATTGGTTAAATACAAAAGCTCATTAGCAACTTGGTCTAATTGCGTTTGTACGGTATGTGTTGCTTCATCTTGCTTCTGAGTACTAAGCTCTGAAAAACCTTTATTGGATACATAAAACACAAGTGCAGCCAATATCATTATTGGAATTACTGTTAACGTAAGAAAGTAACTAATTAATTTTCCGCTAATACTATGTCGATTAAATATTTTTTTCATTATGCAGATCCCTTCGAAGTATAGTCAATATTTACTATATCATAAATAATGCGACTATTATAGTAAATCTTATATGGATTCGGAGGTAAATAATGGTTGATTAAGAACTCTAATACGATTTCCATCAATATTGCTTATTCTATATACTTTATTAGCATATTTTGCAAAAGTCCCTTTTTCCATATATTTACTTCCTTTATTTGGTTTTTAACGCATATATCAAATATATAAAATGTTAACGCTTTACTTAAGAATATAGATTTCTAAATTTATTTGCTGCTCTTAAACGTTTCATAAAGTTAATTAAAGCATCACTATCGGATTAAAATTACTTTTCTGAAATAGGATTAGCTCTTGCATCCGAAGTATATACCTTCCATTTACTACCCTCTAGTAGAATTCCAACCTCATTAGGCTTAATCGAGGTATTATTTAAGTTGTAAGAACTTAACTTTTCAGAATCTATTATTTTTTTAACTTCATTAATATCCGTATAATTTTCCTTGTTAGTTAACAATTTTCAATAATCCAAGTTCCTATAAAATCTATAGCATTTTCTTACAATTCATATACAAAACAAT
This sequence comes from Ornithinibacillus xuwenensis, assembly GCF_039614845.1. Lineage (NCBI taxonomy): Bacteria > Bacillati > Bacillota > Bacilli > Caryophanales > Bacillaceae > Ornithinibacillus > Ornithinibacillus xuwenensis. The sequence continues at coordinate 2,721 of NZ_JBDIML010000009.1, forward strand.
ACTCAAAGATAGTAAAACCATCATTATCTATGATCTTTTTTAGCTTTCCTGTGCATAAAATTCTCACAACAAATATAAAGCACTTGTTGCCTGTAGGACAACCAAGCGTTATTTTGAGAATACTAAAAAGCACTCGTTGCCTTAAACGCAATCAAGTGCTCTATTTATGTAATACTTGGTATCTAATACAGTATTAGTCATGTAACTTATTAAGAAATTCCGTAAATGTTGCTGCAACGTAAAATACATTTTCTCTTGCACGTTCTTCAGCCTGTTCTTCTGTTAACCCTTCTTCTTCCATTAACATTTCTTTTTCCCATGCACCTTCATGATACCAAAAAACAACAATAGGTTCTTCCTTATTTCCCTTATAATCGAAACAGATTAAATTACCTGCTGGATCAATACCAAAAGGGAAAATATCATTTGGCAAGGTATCGCGATAGTTACCATATTCCTCCACTAGGTTATCATTACTCTCTTCATCATAAGAAAGTAGTGTACCAAAGGCCCTCTCTATTCCTTCAGCATCAAATCTATAAGGTATTACGTTGGCTCCATGATTAACCTTTGCACACTCGATATAATCCTGCGGAAACTTAACTCCTAATGATTCCCCTACTTTTTCAATTAATTCTCCTGTAACTGGATCATCTGCATACTTCCACACTAGATTTGTCATCTAATACCGCCTCCCCATAAACTATTTCCACCTAAGTGATTTACGCTATGAACTTTTTTTAACACTAATTGCATTTTTCCAGGTACTTGATGATGATGCCATACCAATCCATCGATTCTTGGCAATCCATCTTCTATCTGAGCCAATTGTTTTTTTGTAAAGAGCTCCTTCGGTACTTCTCCTTTATTAATTGATTCTCTTAATTTTTCGGTGCATTTCAAAAATTGATCGGTATCTTTCATGATATAGTAGTCTTTCTCTAATTTTAACGAGAACTTTACATCATCACCTTTAAATATTGGAAATCCTATTACATCATATTCTACACCTTTCACATGTTTTCCTCCTGCTAATCTTTTGTTTAGAATGTTGTTCTTAGGCGACGCATTTAAATAATCTTCTACATGACCTACTACCATTTTGAACTCTTCAACACTATCATAACCAAATTCCTTTATAGTTGTATCATCTACTACTTTCAAAAAGTCGTCAACACTATCATAACCTTTAGGAACCACAGATCTATTAATCAAGTTTCCATTTATATCGTAATCATTTTTAATTACTTCATCAATTTCTGTATGATGAACTCTATTACCCGTACCCTTAACACCAACACTTGCCGCGTCATCTGATACACCCATCATATCACTAATTTTATTCGCAAAAAAGTGTGTGTTTTCTGCCGGTATATGTACGCTTCCAATCTCATCAATCGCCATGACATTTCTAGGGGAGGTGATGTTTTTCGCAGATGTTATAACTGAATCGACTGCTCTTCCTACTTCCACAGCATCTCTTGCTAGTTTATCTTTCACTACTCTAGTTGCGTCCTTGATTGCCCCTCCTGCGTTACGCAAACGTGTTTCGGTTTGTTTTCCTGCAGTAATGACCATGTCACCTACATGCTTCAGTTCTTGTTGAATACTAGTTTTAAGACCTGATTTTAGGCCAGCCTGCCCCACATCAACTGCTTGATTGGCAAATCGAACTCCAGAACTGAATCTCTTAAGTCCTGATACGCCAGGAACAATGTCTAAAGGAGCGAGTAAACCTCGAAACCAGCGTTCTCCAGTATCCAGTTCTCTACCCGAGATCCAGTCCTTTCCTGAAATAGCACTACTGAGTTCTAATCCACTGTAGGCGACACCTAAACTCAAGCCAGCAGGTGGACAAATGATTGTTGTGGCAACTATTACAACCAGAGCAGCGATATTCACCCAGAATTCTTTACTATATTGTTGGTCCTTGATAGATTCATATTCAAATGCTCGCATGTTGACAGCGGCCATTCGAAACTCTTCCTGCGAGAAGTCTTGATCAGGATTCTCGGCTTTCCACATATCATATTGAATTTTCAGCTCTTCGGCGTAGTAATTATCACCGCTTAATAAATCATCTAAGCTGACTTCTGCTTTTGGAACCTTTCGAGTCTGTTGTGCTGCAGGACCATAACCATAATAGACAATTTGTTCTTCTGTCGCCCCAATTCGATTCTCGGTTGTGTAATTCGATATTGTAGCATCGCGCATCGCTTCGACGAAAGAATCGATATCCTCGTAGAATGGCTCTTCAATGACACGCTCTACAATATCACCTACTTTTCCTGTAAATTTATGTAATACCTTGAAGTCCTCAAACAAGGATTGATAGGTATTTTCCCTATCTTTATGACTGAAGGAGATTACGCCGTCACTATCATACTTTTCAATATCAGATTGTGCATCTTCTAGGTTTTCCGTAATATCCTTCAAGTCATCTATCATTTCTTTTCCATAACGATCTAATCCAATTAGATCGCCTAGACTTGATCTCATCTTATCCCAGTCTGCAGGGATGTATTTTACATCCATCGCATCAGACCTCCATCTATGAAATAAATACTATTAATCTTCAATTCTTATATTTTATACGCCTAATTTAGTTATGCTTTTTTGACCTTAATCACAAACCAATTTTTCGTAGCATAAAAGATAGTAGCAAAACAACTAACTATTCCTAGAACAGTTAAAACAGGTAATAATAGAGAACCAGCAAATATTAAAGCCATCGAAAGGAACAATAACAACATTGCAATAGGATTTATTGTAATTTCTACATTAGAATCATCTTCCACTTCCATTTCTGGACTTCCAAAATACCATTGTTTCGCTTTAATTTTGGTGGGGATATTAGTTGAATCAACGATAAACTCTTCATTTTCACTTAATTTAGCAGCTTTCTTGCTATCTATTAGTAATGATACACTCATCATTCCGCCCATAACACCTGTGTTTCTTCTCACTTTTATACTCATTTCTTCTCTCCTTATAATTTCTTAACACTTTTATTGGTTATTGCTTAGTCCTCACTTCAAAATTAGATGGGGCAATTAGTCTAGTAATTCCATCTTTTCATCAGTTAATAGTGATGAGATAACTAGCTTCAATCATTCCTACCAGTCATACATTTAGTTCTTCCAGTTGTACACTATTTTCCTTTAGAATCTTAAATGACTTACTAATAATATAGACTTCTACATTTATTAGCTGCTCATAAACATTTAAATAAGGCATCACTTTCGGATTCAAAATACTATTCTGAAATAGGTTACCTAATTATTTTTGAATATCTTTTCGTTGCTCCATTAGTAGAACTTCATCTTTTAACACCCATTTCTCGTAATAATATTTATCCGTTCTCTCAAAATTTAATTTTTTTGCTAATTTAGCATCACCAGTACCTAAACAAACTTTCCCATCACGTTCACGATTGCCAACATTAAATTGAGATCCTTTGTAATTGGCTTGTGGCTTTATATAATAAAATTCACTAAGTTCATTTTGGCTTATTTTCTTTGTATAGACACCACTACCATAAGTATCTACAAAATCATCTGTAATTTTAGCGGGATCATCTGTCATGATTAAAACATTGTTATCATTATCTTCAACGACCTTATACTCTTTTCCATTATAAATCCCGAAATATCCTTTTTTAATCATGTTTAATTTCCTCCACTATTTACTGAAACAAATTTTTCACCATCAAATGTTCCAACTAATTCTTCTACACCATTCTCCACTTTATATAGTTCTGCCCCTACTTTAGGAGAATGTCTATCTTCAAATCGCCATTCAGGAATAATTTCATCGTTTCTTGAGCCTGTAAAACCATTTAGCGTACATGGAGGTCCATCTGAATTATTTCCTCCAAGCCTTTCTCCATATGGTATTTCAATGTCCTCTACAGCACTTGTTTTAAATTTAATTTTACCGTACACATTCCCATCCTCAGGAAATGGCCTACTGCCATCCCATGATGTATAGTCTAATCGAGAGGACTCAACCACATCAGTATATCTATTAATGTGTCCAACATCATCAGCTTTTGCAACATAACCACCGATTTCCGTGTAGTCACCAGATAAATATTTTTCGATGTCCGTTGCAGGTATTGTTTTTTGCAAAGTAGTTTCTGGAGTTGGTTTAGGTACAGAATCTCTAATTTCTTTCATAATCACTAATTCCCTATTCGATAGTTCATCTATCGGCTTTAGCTTCACTTCATGGAACTTTTCGATATCCCAATCATATTTTTCTAATACTTCACCAATCTGGTTTTTAAAAGCATTAGGAGAAGCTTTTGGATCTAGTAATCTAGTAGTTCCTCCACCATTAACTCCTTCCGCCTTACGTAACGTATCCCTTATCCTATTCTCAAAAAAGTGTGTATTCTCTGCTGGCATTTGCATTCTTCCTACATCGTCAATTGCCATGACGTTACGCGTGGATGTGATGTTTTTGGCTGATGTTATGACCGAGTCTACTGTTCTTCCTACATCGATGGCATCACTTGCGAGTTTATTTTTTACTACACGAGTTGCGTCCTTGATTGCTCCACCTGCATTACGCAAACGAATTTCTGTTTGTTTCCCTGCGGTAGTTACCAGGTCTCCTACATGCTTTAATTGTTGCTGTAGGCTGGTTCTTACTCCTGTTTTCACGCCGATTTGCCCTAGATCAGCTGCCTGATTGGCGAAACGGACTCCAGTGCTGAATTTTTTAAGTCCTGCTACACCTGGCACAATATCTAACGGTGCGAGTAGACCTCGAAACCAGCGTTCTCCTGTATCCAATTCTCGACCTGATATCCAGTCTTTTCCTGAAATTGCAGTGCTAACCTCTAACCCACCGTACGCAATACCTAACGCTAATCCTGCTGGTGGACATATGATTGATGCACCAATAATTACAACCAATGCACCAATATTCACCCAGAATTCTTTGCTATATTGTTGATCCTTGATAGATTCATACTCAAACGCTCGCATATTAACAGCGGCCATCCGAAACTCTTCCTGGGAAAAGACCTGATCAGGATTCTCGGCTTTCCACCTATCATATTGAATTTTCAACTCTTCGGCATAGTAATTATCACCGCTTAGTAAATCATCCAAGCTGACCTCTGCTTTTGGAACCTTGCGAGTCTGCTGTGCTGCAGGACCATAACCATAATAGACAATTTGTTCTTCTGTCGCTCCGATTCGATTCTCGGTTGTATATTTTGATATCGTAGCATCTCGCATTGTTTCCACAAACGCATCGATATCCTCGTAAAATGGCTGGTCAATGACACGTTCTACAATATCGCCAACCTTCCCTGTAAACTCATGTAAGACGTCGAAATCATCAAACAGGGATTGATAGCTATTCTCACGATCTTTATGGGTGAAGGATATTACACCATCACAATCATATTTGGCAATATCGGATTCCGTATCCTCTAGATTTTCTGTAATATCTTTGAGGTCATCAATCATCCCTTTTCCCCAACGACCGAGTCCAATAAGGTCACCTAGACTAGCTCTCATCTTCTCCCAATCTGCGGGGATGTATTTCACATCCATCGCATCAGACCTCCAGCTTCGCGATAATCTGCTCGGCAACTGCTTGGTCTGTTGCCATCATTTTATTCAGCACCTCTATGACCAATGATGAAGCCCGCAGGTAATTATCGTATAAATCTAGCATTTTTTCATTTGCCTCTCCATAAGCCTCCATCGCTTTTTTGGCTTTTCCATCCTGATAGAAGTCTAATTCTCCAAGTCTTTGGATATTTGGCGTTACATTGCTCTCTAGCTCCGTAATAATAGCTTGTAGCTGATTAAAAATTGATGTAATTTCATCTGTATTAATCGTAATATTCGAAGCTCCTGAAGCAGTACCGGCTGTCTCGATTAATTTATGCATTTAATTGGCCTCCTTGTACGGAAATTCCATTTCATCAAAGAGTATTTTTAAAAACCAATATTGACTTGCCTGATAATATTTACGCGCTACCGTATCAACCATGAACAGGTTTTCCTCATTCGTAAAAGCTAGCCATTGTTGATAAAAAGAAGGATTGGTAGCTTCCTGTGGTTTTTCATCTAAATGGAAAAATTCTAGATTTAGTAATGAATCTCCTGGATCATATTGCTCAATCTCATGTCGCTCTTGATTGGTTAATTCTTCCTTCAAGTAGGTTTTCTCTTCCTCCTGAGGTTCACGAATAACAATCGGGAATCGCTCGCCTAACATTTTTAAAACAATCGCTTTTGATACAACAAATAATTTATAGAGTGACTTTTCCTCTAGCTCCACTAATAGGATTAATTCATCCTCATGATGAGAGCTAAATGCAAACATTAAATTATTGATTCGAACATATTTCTTGCTTTGATGGTAATATTCTATTGCTTGGATGATAATTGCGCCTGCTTTTGTAACTTTTCCATCTGGTGATAGAATTTGTTTTTCGATTAGACGCTTATGGGCCTCTTCAAAAACTTCCTCACCCTTTAATTGATAGATTTCCTTTTCAGGAAGTCCAAACAATACATTTCCACCGAAAGCAGCCGCCAATAAATATAGCTCAGGGACATTGAAGGCGTCTGTTGACTGATATGTCATAGGTTTCTCACTTCCCTAACAGAATTGTCTTTAGAAAAATCATCAATATATCCATCTAAGTTATTAAGTGCCTTTGTTTGTAAGCTTGCTGCCTTTTTTAAATCCTTATGGTACTGATAAATAATTTCCAAATACGTGATAAACGCATCGCGAGATTTACCTTCCCATTTCGCTGATTGAACAAAAGAAATCAAGTCTTCACATTGGCTATACGTGGATTTTAGTGAAGACTCCAACGTTTTCGCCGCATTTTTTGCCTCATTTAATCTGCCTTCATCGATTCTAACGTCGCCCATTTAATCTCTCCCATAGCTCTTTCAATTCTTTTTCCCTTCTTGCTCTTTCCGCCTCTTCTTCTCTTATTGCCATTGCTTTATAATGCTCATATCGTTCATATGCCTTAGAAGCTGCATCCACAATATCATTACGTTTGTTTTTTTCGTAATCAAAGTATTTTAGTAATTTGGCATTTAATTCCTCACGCTTTGAATCAAAATCATTAGTAGGTATTTTAAAATTTGACATGTAAGGAGCAGAGCGAATATATCTTGAGTAAGCATCCTCTGCATCACTTACTTTCTTATCATGATAGTCTCTTGCTGATTGCAGTTTTTCATAGAGTTTATGATAGTCATCTCTTTTCTTCTCGGTATCTGTTTTAATCCATAAGATCATAAGCTAATACTCCCCTCTATTTTAAAAAGGTGCTACAATTTTTATCTTCTCAGCCTTGCCCTGCTGGATATAATACGCTTCGTAAGGTAATAAATTATTCTCACGATATGGTCTATTGGTAACCTCTAATATGTTTTGATCAGATATTCTACCAATTAATACTCCATTTTTCTGCTTCTTCACTACTTTTGTAACATCATCATACAATCGGTCAATTGCACTGTGAACAGCACCAATAATAAAATAAATTCCCATCCGTGGTCCATTTTCAATTAGCTTAGAAATGGTCGTTTGTGTAGACAACGATACATGGTCAATGACATAGGATACATCGGTGATTAGTATAACCATTGGACGAATATCTTGGAGAAAATCATTTACGGTTACTTGACCATTTGTCTTACTTTGTGCTTCTCGATAAGCGTCTTCTCTCGCTTCATATAGCGCTTGAACACTAATGGCAAAGTCTTCCATTGTTGTTGAATCGCTAGCGTACACATTCGTATTGTCTTTATAGGCTCTGAATCTGGTTGATTGGTTATCGATTAAACCAACATCGATATGGTTATTTGCTGCAATACAGGTCATCAGTGTCAAGAACGTTTCCTCAATAGAATCCGTCATATCACCTAAGACGAGTGTACTTTGATCCTTTATCACGCTTATCTCTAATGGTTCAACTAATTCAAAATCAACAGCAAATGGAATACCGCCTCTGGATATCATATCCTTGGTGTTTGGATTTTGTATAAATTCATCTAGTGTTATTTTCTCTGGGACAACCGGTATTTCCTTAGGTCGATCCCCATCCCAATATGCATTCATTTCTTTTGCTAGCTGTTGAATAGCGTCAATTATTTCTAGAGACTCCTCTCCAGCTGTCGGTAGCATTGCTTGAAATAATGTCGGATTATCCAATTTGATAAGACCTCTTCCAGCTATCTCTTCGATTTGAATATCCGTTTTTCCAACGATTGCTCGTGCCTCGGTTGATTCAATTAAATATAGTGGAATCTGTGTCTTTATATTCGATAATAACGGCATCTTCATAGCGCTCTGTCTTCCAGCACTAATGGCCAAATGAATTCCAACACTTACACCCTCACGAGCGATTTGTGTGATTAGCTTTTCAATTTCTTCCGCGAAATCTGCGTCACGAATAGAGTCGAAATTATCAATCATAATGATGATATTCGGGACGATATCTCCGCTCGCCTTCTCATACATGGCCATATTCGCAACCCCGTAGTTACTCAGCTTTTGTTTTCGTTCCTTTATGGTACTTGTGAGAATCCGAATAAACTTACCAATCTTCTCTAAGTCGTCTATTAAAAGGGTGTCCGCCACATGCGGGAGATTTTTCAAAGGTAATAACCCATTGGTACCAAAATCAAGTAAATAAACATGTAAATGCTCTGGGTTATACTGGCGCATAAGGTCCATGGCAACAGTCTGCAAAAAGGTTGATTTCCCATATCCAGGACTGGAAAATACGGCAATATGCCCATCCTTCGTTAAATCAATTGTTAGTGGTGATTGCTGCTGTAATTCTGGCTGGTCAAGTAATCCAATCATTGCTTGCAATGGCTTCTTAGGCTCCTGCCATGCCTCTTGATAGTTTACTGGATGCAAATCTGGAGCATAGATGCGCTCTGGTAATGGTGGTAGCCAAGGTCTTAGAAGCTGCTCTATTTGTTGTTCTACCGTGTAATTTGCAATATAGTCAATAACGGCATCTAGCTCAGATGGTGTTTTCGAAATTTCTTCTTTTTTCTCGAGTCCACTTAAATCCTCTGTTAAAATTTCATACTGCCCTAAATCATTAATCGCATAAATTGTTGTATCGACATAGTCTTGATTATCTTTATCTGGAACATAATCTGCACCACTCCAAGCACTTTGGAATAATTCATAAATCTCGTTGTTCCCAACCTGTAAATACGCTCGACCTGGTAGTGTAATTTCTGCGGCATCAGGCGTTTTAAGAATCTCGTTGGAATCACTTGCATTCTGTACCTTTAATGCTAATTTAAACTTAGAGTTGGACCAGATTTGATCATCGACCACACCACTAGGTTTTTGGGTTGCTAGAATTAAGTGAATACCTAAGGAACGTCCAATCCTTGCTGTTGACACAAGCTCCTTCATAAAATCAGGCTGCTCTGATTTCAGCTCCGCAAATTCGTCTGAAATCAAGAACAAATGCGGCATTGGCTCATTTGCTTCACCTTGCTTATAAAGCTTTTGATACTGGTTAATATGATTCACATTATGTTCACCAAAAAGACGTTGTCTCTTCTGTAGCTCTGCTTTAATGGAAGCGAGTGCACGCATGGATTGACCAGCATCCAGGTTCGTTATCGTTCCCACTAAATGAGGTAGGTTTCGAAATAAGTTCGCCATTCCTCCACCCTTATAGTCAATTAGTAGAAATGCAACTTCATATGGATGGAAATTAACAGCAAGGGACAATATGTATGACTGAATAATCTCTGATTTACCTGAACCAGTCGTCCCAGCAACTAAACCATGGGGACCGTGCGCCTTTTCATGTAAGTTCAATTGCACAATATCATCTTTCCCGCGAAGCCCCAGTGGTACAGCTAAGCTTTTGTATGTCTCATTGTTCCTCCATCTGTCGGAGATAGCTAATTCCGATACCTTTTCCACGCCATACATGGTTAGGAAGGTGACACTTTCTGGGATAGAGTTCTTTAAGTTCTGCAAATGGTTAATCGGTGCTAAAGCACGAGATACTTCTTCTTTATCAAAGTTATTCGGAAAGTGGTCTGGGATAAATTGACGATTAACCAGCTCCCCCTCCTCCAAAATAATGTTGCCGTGTTTCGCATCCCGAATATCAATAACCGTTTTTACATGCTCTGGGAGGGCATGCATGACATCCTGAACAAATACAAGCGAGATACCCAGTTCACTCGGATCTTCATTAAAAAACTCCATAATTGTGTGATCCAGAATCAGTTTTTCGTCTGTGATTAATACTGTATAATGCGGTGTAAAATAGGTTTTCTCATGTTTGTTGGACTTTTCTTCTAATGTCTGTTTTCGTTCCTTAATAATTTGATACATGGAATGTAGTACTTGATCTCTTGAACGTTCGTGATACACAAAGCCTCGGACATTTACATCTCGAACACTAGCATGTGGTAGCCAGCGCATCCAGTTCCATTCATCCTTCTCCTCTTCGGGAAAAATCGTAATAAATTGCAATTCGTGGTAACTGTGAAACATGGCTAGTTGTATAACTAATTGCTGCAATTGCTCGAGTACAAGCTTTCTATGTCCGATATAACCCACAGGTCCTTTCATCAAGGATGTCATTACCGGAACATGTTCAATCTCCTTATACTGAGAGAGTAAATCTCGTGCAACATCAACTAATTCATCCTTATCCTGGGTAAATTCCTCTTCATTAAACTCGATGTCAAAACTCGAATCGACCTTCCCTAGGCCAGCACGAAAGTTTAAGAAATCATGATGATAAATGGTTTTTTCATAGATTCGAGCATCTACACTTACTGCCATTTCTCTTATTTCATCCACATCTGGATAATGATAGGTTAAAGCATGTCGCTGTTCCTCACTTGTTAGATAAAGCTCTTTTGTTTTGCGCTGTAAATATTCCTTATAGCTTTCATCCCGTTCCTTCATGTCCGTCTTATACTTTTTTACATTTTTCACATAAGAAGTGATGGAAAATATAATCGTCACGATTGTCATGGAGAGCATCGCGATAATATAGATCCCTCTTGGCTGAACCAACGAAATGAGGACGAGTGCAGCAATCATTACTAATGGTGGTACTATCGTTCGTGCCAATTGCTCACTTGGTTTTGAAGGTTTATTCGATGGCTTAGCAATTATCTTTTTTTCCTCTGGCTCGCGATAAATAATCCGCGGAGAACGGTGGAAATTAGGATATTCATCTTGGTAAGGATGGTCCACTCCCGGTAATTCTACTAGTTTAGAAGACACCTGCTTCTGTGATGGGATAACTTGAATATCTCTTTCACCAAAGATAAACAGAACACCATCTGCAAATAGCTGATCACCTGGTTGTACATGAGCATTATCAAGTACTCGAGAGAAATTGTGATAAACATTTCCTTGCTGAATTTCCAGTGTAAAGAACGAGTCTTCATCATGATTAACCAGTACTAAATCTGAACGAAGTCCTTCAATTGCCAGATCATCAAAATCATTCTCACCTATTGTTAACGACTGTTTCCCAGCAAAATCATAAATATGAACCTTCTCTAAGCTTAGTAGATAAAACTCCATTGGGTGACCTGAAGCTGTGAAATTATAATATTCGTTTACGACTTCTTCCCCTATGCAACAATTGCCTCCATCCCACTCGACCGTTAAAGAGCCTTCCATGTCCTGAAACGTAATGGTATCTGCCCATTGATTACTAATGGTTATGGTTTTTGCTTTATTCCCCCATAAATGGCATTTATGTAATTGGTTTCGATATAAGATCATGAGTAATTTTTGTGCCATCTGATTACTTCCTCTCTATTCCAACCGCAGAAGTTATGCTTTCAATGAAACGACTATTCCCCTTGATTACTCGTTTCATTACCCTCTTCTACCTCTTCTGTACTGGTACTATCTGTATTTTCACTTTGCTCTGTTTCCGTAACAGGATCTCCAGTGCTATCTTCGTTCCCACCTAAGTTATATTCCTCTCGGTATCTATCTAGCTCTTCTTGTAGAGAACGTACCGTTTCGTCACGTTCAGTCCCGGTTAGGTTAGGATTGTTTTTTGCCTGTTCTATTTGTTTAATTAATCCATACATAATTAACTGTGGATCATCAAGATATTTAGCCTTTTCAATTGACTTCTCAAATTCACCACGTCCATTATAAATCCAATATAATAAATAGTCCGTATCACTTCTTAAGCTTACATTTTTCATAATGGTCTCTTTTTCCGAATCAGATAATTTCTCTACACTAATATAGGAATGGGAAAGAATATATTTAGTCCTGTCAGGAAGCTTCTCTGGATCCTCATCTTGTAAGGTCGAAATGACATTCCCATAATTAGAGGCTAAGTATTCACCATGTGCATCCAATAATGTTTCTTGGTAAGGACTTTTTACAAACCCGTAATACACGAGCGGTGCAGCCAATAACACAGAGACGATAATCATGATAATGGATAACTGCTTAAATAAACGAAATCGCTTAGTAGAAACTAACACCATCGTGTTTTCTACTTTTTTCTTTTCCTTCTTATAGCTGTCTACTAGTAATGAATACAAAGCACTCAGGTCTTGTACTTCACTTACTTGACGCTCAAATTCTGTTTCTTTTGCGTTATTCAACGAACCATTGTATAACTGCTCAAAATCATATTTCTTTGAAAAAAGAGCAATAATAAGGCATTTGAATTGGCGTAAAAATACTTCCTCATCCATTTCATATGGCGGAACTACATTTCGAATTCCTCGATAAACAACCTTAGGCATTAAATTATCATCGAAAACTAAATTATCTGGATGAAGGAAAAATGTGATTCTAGTTGATAGGAATCTTTCTAGTTGTGCCACATTGCAAAGTAGGCGTAATTTATCATTTCGATTAAGCTTTTTCACCTGTTCCCAGCGCTTCATTGCTGGATCGATGCTCATATGAAATATAAATAAATCTTCTTGTTCTTCTATAGACAGCGGTAGAAAATAATCAGATGGATCCTTAATTAAATCAAGTTGCCTAACACTCTTCATGCTTGTTTCTGACTTAGGTAGTGAGAATTGCCAACTATCCTTATCCATCTTGACCTGAAGTCTGAGCTTATCAATTTGTATTGTTTTTTCCTGCATAATAGTTGACCCCTTTGTTAAATTGAAACGGTTTTAGTATGAATCTTTACCTTACTGTTTCATTGTCGTTACGTGAAACAAACACCAAAGTTCATTTCTCCTGTCCAATTGATGCTACTAACATAGATAAAATTGTTATAATACGATAAAAATATCTCCATCCGTAATAGGGTAATCGGATAAGATATCATCATCTGTCAGCAATAGATTTTTCGTAAGAACTTTAATGGCGCAACGTGAATCAGAGCCATTATCAACATTTACAATTTCCATGACATTTTGAAGTAGATGCTTAACAGTCAGTTGGACTGGAATACGTAAATCGTATTTCATCTCTGAATTCGTCCGTTTGCTAAAATCAAATGTCACATTAATATGTGTACGCTCCGACATCATGCACTCTCCTAATCTAGCAATTTACGCATCAAGACATATACCCCACCACATAATAAAAGCGCAAAGCCGATAAACACAGCTATAATAGGCGTGCCCCAGCCTGATTGCTTACGATCTTCTTGCTCTTGTACGGTAGTAGATGCTGATGCGCTATATTCTTCTGTAAACAATGTTTGCTTAATATCCTCAAGGGTTTCGTAGGACTCTGTCTCCATAGAAAACAGAGATTGCTCTAGTTCTTCTAAGGATTGTTCCTCTTCAATTTGTTTTGCTTGAATATTCGATTCTATTTCTTCAGTAAACAAAGTCGGAAATACTTTTTCCAGTTCTGTTTCACGAATTTCTTTGTCAGTTTCATTACCTTTTTCGATACGATCAATCTTAAATTCAAGATTCCCTCGATCATTAGAACTAGATTCAGCTGATACTAGATGTGCATTGCCACCTAGTATCAGTAGAATAGAGGAACATAATAGTACCCGCTTAACTAGCTTTAGCTGTACTTTCATCTTCTAGTTCTCCTTTTGATTGATTTCGATGTATGACAAATAAATTAGCTAGAATTCCTACAATTAATAAACCTAATAAAAACAACGTTGCTAAAGCATAATTAGGATTCCCTTGGATTATCTGTTGTAATAGCGTATCGACATACTGTAATGGTGAAAATGCTTTTAGTTTATTGATTGCCTCTATACCAGTACCAATCGCATTGGATGAGAATAAATATAAGCTTAAAACAATAAGCAATAAAAACATTCCAACCATCTTTAGTTGTCTTAACAAATAAGTTGCTATTAGAAGCATCACCACCATGACAGCGGATAGGAATAACGTCCAGATGATCATACTTCCCGCAACAATTTGTAGAAAATAACTAGACATGAGCCCAATAATAATTCCTTCTACTATCCCAATACAAGCCGTAATAATTGTGATTGGTAGGTTCTTATTAATCACTGATTTTTCAGCGGAAAACTGATCTTGCTCAACTCTTTTCTGTTGAATCGTAGAAATAACATATGCCGTAAACAATACAACGATAAAGCAAGTCAGAACTAAGAAATATGGTGAATAGGTTTCGCTCTTTGTAATAATTCCTTCATTACTTGTTTGAACAGGATGCGAGAGAAACTCATATAGGTTTTCATTTTGTCTTTCACCTATACGACTATTTGCAAGCACATTTGTGAAATTATCGGCAAACGCTTGGTCCTCTACAAGTTTATCTGTCATCTCCACTGATAATTGATTAGCCGTTTGAACAAGATCCTCGCCGCTTTGTTCAATGGCATCAGCTTGGGTATCAACCATCTCAAAAGCCTGATAAACCGTTTCAGCTGAGTCTAAGTTACCTCTTGTCTGCTCAACAAGAGACTGTGTCGCTGAAAGAATTGGCTGTAATTCACTACCAAGTGATACTAGCTCTAGCTGCTCATTATCCGCATTTGCTTGAACTTCACTCTGTTTATCCAATAAATTGAGACTTGACTGACGCCACTCGGCAACATCTTGTAAGGTTTCCTGCAAGCTATCATTTAATAGCACTGCTTGCTCCGAGGTTTTCAACACTTTAGCTACCAGTGCATTGGAATTCTTTTCTGCTACCTCAGCAAATTCTCGGTACGAAATGATTTGCTGTTGCAAATCCTCAATTGGCGTACGAATTTCTTCGGTAATGCCGCCTTTTACATTGGAGACCACATAATCCGTAATTAAGTCTTCAATTTCTTTTACATTAAACAAGTAATAAAGGGAGGACTCTGTAGCTAAATCAGCTAATGGATTACTATTTAGACGTCCTTTAAGTCCCGCACTATCCATATCAAGCCCAAAGTACATTTCATATAGGGATAGTAGTTGATTATAATTACTTACCGTATTGGTTGCAGCATTAATAAGCAATTCAGTACTTGAATCATATACTGGAGACATCACCTTATGACGAATAAAGTTATTGATAACCTCAACTTTTACCGGTTCAGGATCCGGTGTAGGTTCTGGATCCGGTTCTGGATCCGTTCCTTCAACTGGAGCTACTTCTCCGCCATTATTGGCTTCATTATTGTTAATGACTTCCACAGGTTCTTCTTCGGGAGTTGTAGAGCCTGATACATTTTCATCGATTATCGGTTCAGTTGAAGCAGGCTCTTCGGTTGTTTGTGTTCCTTCAATAGGATTACTCTCATTTACATCAGTACTATTCCCTGACTCCGTTGACACGCTCGCAACTAAAGATGCTTGATAAATAAGCGAGGCAACATCTTCTGGCGTATCTACATTTGTGACATCTCGTTGTTCCATTTCCCAGTTCCATGTTGCTGGTTGGAACACATCGATATCACTTGCTGCATCCTTTAATAAGAGGGTAACCGATACCGTAAAGATACCTTGTTCATTCGCAGGTAAACTTACTTCTCCATTCTCTTTATAGACATCTGTATAGTCTGCTTCCTCTTGATTTGGCATTGTCAGCGTTAACCGATTTAAATCATATGCAGCCGGAATGTCCAGTCTGAAGATTTGACCTTCCTTTTCATTTTTGGGTAATTCAACTGTATCCGCCATCGTAACACCAGTTGATGCTAAATGATTCTTTATTGCTTGAATTTGATATTTTAGCATTCCACTATTGTCTTTTGGTGAAGGAGTATAATTAAATTCCTGCAAATATTTATTGGTAACAGCAATAACATTCCCTAACTCCAGAACTTGTTCCCCCGATAATCCAGCGTTTTGAATATCTGTCTCAACTAGAGAAGGTAATGTTTCAATTTTTTCTTGAATTTGCTGATGTGCTTGTTGATCAGGTGCTTCAAATAATGTATTGAGATTCATATTTTGATTATGAAATGCATCAGCAAATATTTCTCTCAATCGTTCTTCTATATTGCTAACTAAATCAGATTCGAGCGTCTCTGTTAATGTTCCTTCTATTTGCCTTACCTTTTCATTCGCATCTAGAAAATAGTCTCGTAGTTTCATAGAATCAAAGGCAAGATTATTTGGCTGTTCGATATCTTGCTGCTGTAATTGTTGATTGATGAAATTATTGGTAGCTTGTAACTGATTTAGTTGTTGGTCAACATCATCATGTTTTAGTGCTCCATCAAACTGTGTTAATGCTTCCCCATAATTTAGTAGTGATACATAATTTGTTTCTTTTAGAGTTGAAAACTCATCTATATCGGTTAAATAACGTTGGCCAGTATCAATGTTATCGATTAACTGATTCTCAATCAGCTGTAAAGTATCCTCAAAACCTGAAAAGGTCTCGCGTGAAGATAGACTATATCCTTTTAAAATTTCAAACTGATTTGTATAACCTGAAAGCGGACCATTAACGTTATGATTAAACATATTCGTATATTGTGTTTGTTGGTTAATAATCTCACCAATAGAATCTTGTGCATCCTGTAAATTTCCTATAATACTAGCAAAGTAAACATCGATAATTCGACGATTAAAATCATTTAATATATTACTTACGGTTTTCTCTGCTTCAGCCTCAATTTGTTCATCATCTGAAGCATTTATTTTATAATCAAGTACTACTTGTTCTGGTGTTTCGGAATCAATCGATACGGATTTTTCGGAGAAATCATTCGGAATAACAATCATCATGTCGTAAACATTTCCGCTTAAGCCACTTTCTGCAACACCACGGCTTACAACAAACCAATTGTGCTCCTCATTATTATTCAGGCTCCTAACGAAAGCATCACCAAACGCTAGCTGTTCATTACCAAACTCAGCACCCTCATCCTCATTAACCAAGGCAATATTCATCTTTAGCATATCGCTTGATTGTTCTGCTCTAGTTTCATCCTCTTGCTTTAATACAAGATAGGATAATCCACTAGCTAATAATAAGCTTAAAACTAAAAATAATAGCCATTGTTTATTTAAGTTCTTCATTATTTCTCACTCCTACTACATCCATTAATAAAAGTCAAAAAGTACAACGAAATAGTAGAAGATACCATAAAGTAAAAAGCATTGTTAGGTAGGTATCAGTTACTCGTGGAATGAATATCACTATCGGTATCATACGTTTCGCGGCTTCTTGAGCACCCTGTTTTATCACTTGGTAGAATTATGTATAGTCAATGTATAATGAGCTACACAACTTTAGTCGTGCAGCTCATAGGTTCTTTCTTGTATCATAGTTTATGCCTTTATGAACTAGGCAATAAACTCATCGACGACTTTCTTGAAATTACAACGATTATCGTAATCCAAAGTTTTGTGATAAAGCTTGATCTTGTTGAGCAACAGCCTCAGCAGTTTTGGTCAATTGCATCTCAATATCTTGCATTAAGCGGGAGAAGTCTTGTACTTTTGGTGATAATTCTCTAAATTGATCATCAAAACGTTCAAACGCACGACCTTCCCACTCCCCTCTTAATTCTTCCTGTAAGTTTGAAAGATCTCTTAGGATTTGATCAATTTGCTGAGCACTTTGACCATAACGCTTCGCTTTGTCTTGTAATTGATCTGGTGACATCCGGATTTGACCTGACATAATATTCCATCTCCCTTTATAAATATTATTCTATGAGGTTACGCTATAAATGTACTACGTTATGTAATTCATTTAACCTATACAAATAACCTCAATTAAAGACTAAGTATCTTTATTTATAAAGTCAACGAAGGAATTGGATATTTTAGGAAAATGAATATTTGGAACTATTTACCATTAATAACCACATTATTCCATCTGCGAAATTAGGTAAAAATATCCATTACCTTTTGCCTGTCATTCTACAAACTTGTCAATATTTGTCGACGGACAATTCTTATGACTAGCTATACATAACAAAAATAGTTCCAATCACCTGTGATTAGAACTATTTTTCGATATTATTTACAAAAAAAGCATTAGCAGTTTAAATCAACTTTCTTCTAAGTAGACTATCCAATTCGCTTGCACATTGCGCCTGTAAATGTGTATATTATGCCACTTTATACTGATATAAATTAGTTACTTTCCTGTTAAAATTACAATGAATGAAGAAATAACCCATAATTTGCTAAAATAGTAAAGAATATGTCGGGATACTTCAAGAAGTGACAGGTACCTATACTTTCCGATATAATAAAAGAAAAAAGCAAAAAGAGGGTATGCATAATGGTATTGAAAGATTTCTTCATGGGAATGTCTCAAAATCAATTTTTAAATAATGCTGCAAAAAAATACGGTTTAAAAATGGGTGCTCAATCCGTCGTTGCTGGTACAAATATTGATGAGATGATCCAAAGTGTGAAAGAACTAAACATCCATGGTATTTCTGCAACAATTGATAATTTAGGAGAGTTTGTCCTAGAGGAAGAAGAGGCAATAAAAGCAAAGAATCAAATTCTTGAAGTAATCGAAGCAATTCATGCCAACGAGGTAGATGCACATATTTCATTAAAGCCTACACAGCTTGGGCTTGATATTGACTATGAGTTTTGTAAACAGAACTTAAAAGAAATCGTTTCCAAAGCTAGCGAATATGCTATATTTATTAACTTCGATATGGAAGATTATGGGCACTTGAAGCCATCCTTTACATTAATTGATGAGCTTTCAACCGAATTCGATAATATTGGAACCGTTATTCAAGCTTATTTTTATGAATCTGTTAAAAACATTGAGAAGTATAAGGATTACCGCCTACGTATTGTTAAGGGTGCGTATAAAGAACCAGAAACTGTAGCTTATCAGGATAAAAAAGATATCGACCAAAACTTCTTAAAGCTAATCGAATATCATTTGCTAAGTGGTAAATTCACTTCTATTGCAACTCATGATCATCATATTATTAATCATGTGAAGCAATTTGTAGAGGAGAATAATATTCCATTAGACAAATTTGAATTTCAAATGCTATATGGTTTCCGTAAAGAAATGCAGTTAGAATTAGCAAAAGAAGGTTATAACTTCTGCACATACGTTCCTTTCGGTGATGATTGGTATGGCTACTATATGAGACGCCTAGCAGAGCGTCCACAAAATATTAAATTAGTCGTTAAACAAGTCTTCAATAAGAAAACAAATACTGTACTCGGTGTTGCAGCAGGAGCATTCTTACTTGGTAGATTAACAAAGAAAAGAAAGAAATAATAGCTTAGTTGAAAAAAGATGCGGAGGTCGCATCTTTTTTTGTTAGAATTCTGTCTACTTAATCGTTGTAAAAGGAAGGATTGAAAACACTGCCTCTCCCTGTATTTTTTCCTTTGCAATTGGACCTACCTTATTACTTCTACTATCCAGGCTCTCTCCTGGATTCCGATTATCCCCGATAACAAAGTAGGCATCATTCGGTACCACCACTTCCTTCATGTCCTGCGCAATTCCAGTAATATAATCTTCTTCCATCGCTTCCCCATTCACAAATACCACGCCATTTTCAATCGCGATAGTATCATTCGGTAATCCAATGACTCGTTTAATGACATGAAACCCTTGATCGTCTCGGTATACAATGATGTCATCACGTTCAATTGTGTAAAGCATATTACTGGTCAGAATAAAATCGCCGTCCTCTAAGGTTGGATTCATGGAACTGCCACTGATAACCGTAAAGCCGATGACATATTTGACGAACAAAATGATACCTACAAGAATTGCTATGTACATTACCCAGCTTACGATACTCGATTTTTCCGTATCATCTTTTTCAACTTTCATGTTCTTTTCCAATAGTGTATCAGTTTGCATCTGCATCACCCTGTTCGTTTTGGTTAGAGCTGCCCTCACCTGAATTAGCAGAATTATCGTTTACAACAGCACTCATCTCGGTCTTGGCTTCATCCAAAATTTGATTTAATTTCTGTAGCATAGCTTGACCGGATTTCGTTTCAATATCAATGCTTTGAATTAATGTGTCCGTGTAGTTTTCTAATTCTGTTATTCGATTGGTCTTCTCTCGCTCTACGAATTGATTAAATTGTTTCTCCGCATTCTGTATGGCTGCTTGCAATTCCTCTTTTAAACGAGTCGTTTGCTTCGCTTGTTCTTGTGTAATGGCTTTATCAATTTCTTCGATGGATTCTTCTGTTTTGTTATGCAACCAATTCGAAATCATTCCAGCTATATCTTGATCTGCAAAGGCTACTTTAACCCCGCTACCGATAATCAACAGGACAAGTATAAATCCGATTAGCTTTTTAGATAGCTTTATACGCATATATTATCCCTCCTACAAATACTCAAAGGGTCCCTCATCAAGAGACCCTAATTGTATACATGAAACGAAAATAATCACCTACTTGAATACCTTCGTTTGCTACTGCTACTATTTACTCCGTAATACCGTCTACAACACTGTCTAGAGCAGCTTTTGCTTCATCTTCTAATTCTTGTGCCTTAGCAACAATGATTTCTTTTTGTTCATCCACTAAGGTTTGTAGTAAAGCAGTTACCTGTTTACGTAAATCTTCAATTGCCCAGTCCACCTGATTTTTTAAATTATCAATTGTAATTATTTCTTGATTATCTAACTCAGCACCTAGTTGCTCTTGTGCCTGACGAATTGCCTCTTCTAAATCGGCAACTGCTTCATCTCTCGCCGTATGGATATCCGTCGTCATTTCATCCACAGCAGCTTGTCCAACTTCACCAGTAAATGCTGTTAGATCATTTGTCGCATAATCGAGTCCTTGAGCGGATAAATCTTGTATTTCAAAATATCCATCAAGAAATACACCATAAAATTCCTCACCGATGGTAGCTAGAATCGCTTGTTTTTCCGCATCAAGTGATTCTAGATGGCTTAATTTAGCGTTCATAATTTCCTCTAATGATTGGCCAGTTTCAAGCTCTCTTGATAAATCAATATCAACCTGAACTTCTTCCTTTAATGCCTCATATTCTGCAGTTAATTCTGGAATTTTGCTCTCGCCATAAGCACTTACTTCATCTTCAATTGTTTGAACTGACTGGTCAAACATACCTTGATACCACTCTCGAATCTTCTCACCAGCATCTGTGTTTGCAAACGCAACGCCTGTACTTGTAAAGACCCCTACAACGATAACTCCTGTAATCACTTTTTTCTTCATTGACCCTTTAAATAATTTCAACTCGCATTCTCCTCTATTCATTATTTTTAGTAGCTTCAGTCTCTAATAATTCAAGCAGAAAATCTTCCAGATCCGCTTCTATTTCTGTCTGTATCTCCGCTTGTTTCTCTTGGGTATACTCGTGAAATAACTGTTCACTAGAAAAGCTTTCCCTTTCACTGGAAAGACTCGATAAATAATTCCGATTATGCGCTTCTATTTCCTCGACCGTTTCACTAGAAATCGCAAGGTAAATATCGTCCACTTTGTCTTCAATTGTTGAAGAACCGCCATCCTCTAGGTCATAAAATAATTCATGAACCCCATCCTTTTGAATGTTTAACCATTCTTCCATTGTTGAAATGGCATGTTGAAGCATACCATTGTCTAGCAAACTATTTTTTGAACTAGCATAAACGTATACTTCTTTCGCCAGCATAAGAAGCAATACTATCATAAGTCCTACCAATACTTTTTTCTTCACTATCACCTATCCTTTCTACTAGAAAACATGCATCCATATACGTATTCATGACTCGGTGTACCCATATTAACAGAAAAACCCAAATAAAAAATCAGAATAATATACTATTTATTTAATAGTCTGATAGTTTTAAAAACCTACTAGAGAAGGAGAAAAAAATGTAGATTTGTGAAATCAATAACTAGGAATGTGAATAATAAAGACAGATCATGTAAAAAAAGGTAAAAATAATCCAACTTAATGAGGGGATAGGAATGAAAGTCATGAGCTTACTAGAACTTTACTCGCAGTATGTAATCCCCAGGTAGACACCATTACTACACGAGTTAATCGTCATAATTTGTCATATTTTAACTACTTCTAGCAGCAGTCAAACAATCTAGTACGTTTTACTAGATTAATGGTAGAATAATAGGAAAAATTTCTAGTTAAAATGGGGGAATAAGATGAAAATCAGACTGATAAAACCATCTGATGCAAAGGAATTTCTTGATTTATGTAAGCATGTTGAAAAATCCGGTTTTATGCTATACGAAGCAGGGGAAAGAACAACAACAGTAGAACAACAGGTGAAAGCCATTGAAGGAATCTTAGCACAGAAAAAATCTACTGTGTTCGTTGCCGAAGCAGAGGAGGGGCTTGTAGGATATTTAATGATAATAGGGGGGACTCTAAAGCGAATCCAACATAAAGCCTACCTCGTATTAGGTGTTGATGAAAACTATCGCGGTCAAGGTGTGGCTACTAGACTATTCCACCAAGCATTTACATGGGCAAAAGAAAAAGAAATCACACGGCTAGAACTTACGGTTATGAAGCATAATACAAAAGCCTTTAACCTTTACCGAAAGATGGGGTTTATAATAGAAGGAGAAAAGGTAAACTCGCTCATGATAGAAGGAGAGCCAGTAAACGAGTATTATCTTTACAAGCTACTATAAGGAAGAGGAAGGGACAAAACTAATAGGGAATTCTGAAAAGCCGAACGATAAACTAAACTAGATCCGGAAATATGCGTAGACTCCTGCGGGAGGAAAGGCATCGGTGAGACCCTACAGTGCGTTAGCACGAGGAGGCTCACCAGCCGCCCGCGGCAAGGTAGACACTGTGAGGTTGCTCACGAACAGTTGTCGCCCCTGTACTGGAAGTGAAAGCGAAGTATATTTCCGGATCGGGATATATGCACTAGCTATAATTGTTCGTTTTTTCCTTGCTAAAAATACTTTAGTCCCAGCCCCTTGATTACTTGATAGTCTTTTGATGGTCGTAACAATACTAGTCAACCACAATATACGTTACTTGGATTGGCCCATGAACACCTACGATTAAATTCATTTCAATATCCGCACTATTAGATGGACCGGTAATAAAACTTACGCAAGACGCTACATCATTCCCCTGTTGATTGGCGTCGTGAATCTGTTTTGCAGCTTGCGTCATTCTCTGAACAATCGTTTCTTTTGGGATGATAGCAATATATGTCTTCGGTAATAAACTAATGGATCGACCATTATACCTATTATTAAATAATGTGACCGTTCCAGACTCTGCTAGTGTTATATCACTAAAAGTAATACCGACATCAGCACGCTCAGCAAACGTTATATTATCCTTTTCTAATTTGGAATCCCATACATGAACTTCTTTCCCTTCTTCCATTAACCTGCTAAATAACACTTGAAGTCCAAATTCCTTATTTCTGGGATCATTAGCCGCTACAATGGACTGGCCATTATAACCTTCGATAACTTTCCGTAATACTTGTTCAAGGCTTGCCCTATCTGTTCGCTTAAAGTCTGTATGAATTACCTGACATTGCTTTTCCAGTATATCTATTAATTCATCTGACGATAGGTGCTGATAGACATCCCACTGTGGTTGAACACTCCATGTCGGACGCTCTACTCCTGTTATTCTGCGAGGGCGTCCAAGATTATCTGCTAAATTAGTTAAGAATGTTTCCCGATTTAAAACAGTCATTCTGATTTAGCCCCCTTTTCTCTTTCCTTATACCAAGCACGAAAGGATTTTTTACTTGGTGCTGGGAAATGACGAGAATTTGTCCAGCCTTTTAATGGACCTGGTCCATTCGTTATGGTTTCGTCCTTTGTCCACAGTTTTAGTGATGGACGGGCAACTTTTGTACTAAGCTTATAAGCGGCGGGACTAGAAGCCCACTTGGCATATCCCTTCATCATTGCTTTTTCAGCTACTGGATATTTTTTCTCCTTTTCCACAATAATTTGTCTATGACGAATTAACATTTCATGTAATGGTATTTTTACAGGACAAGCCTCCGTACAAGCACCACATAAGGAAGAAGCATATGGTAATTCCTTATGTTCATCATAGCCATCCAATAGCGGGGTTAACACTGCACCAATTGGTCCAGGATAAATGGAGCCATATGCATGGCCTCCGATATGACGATAAACCGGGCATGCATTAATGCAAGATGCACAACGAATGCAGTGCAATGCTGCTTGAAATTCCGTTCCTAGGATTTTAGAACGACCATTATCCAATATGACTAAATGAAACTCCTCTGGTCCATCTACTTCATCCTCTAAA
This sequence comes from Ornithinibacillus xuwenensis, assembly GCF_039614845.1. Taxonomy (NCBI): domain Bacteria; kingdom Bacillati; phylum Bacillota; class Bacilli; order Caryophanales; family Bacillaceae; genus Ornithinibacillus; species Ornithinibacillus xuwenensis. The sequence continues at coordinate 27,366 of NZ_JBDIML010000009.1, forward strand.
CGTGTTCCTGTTATGGATGTAACATAGCTAGTAAGCTTTTGCCCGACAGCAGATCTGGTCAGTAAGCTCACCATTACCTCTAGGTCCTCCCATGTCGGTACCAGTCTTTCCATCCCCATGACCGTAATTTGTGTATCTGGCAAAGCCGTTACTAATCTAGCATTCCCTTCATTTGTAACAAGGGTAACTGCTCCAGATTCCGCTACAGCAAAGTTACAGCCCGTGATGCCAATATCAGCACGTAAAAAATCCTTCCGTAACTGTTCTCGTGCAAATAAACCAAGCTCCTCAGGAGTATCCGACTTATCATATCCCTTTTTCTCAGCAAATGTTTTGCGAATTTGTCCTCTGTCCTTATGCAGAGCTGGTGTTACAATATGAGAAGGGGGATCCTCATCTAATTGCAGAATCCATTCTCCTAAGTCCGTTTCAACTACTTCGGCACCCACTTCTTCAAGGGCATGATTTAACCCGATTTCTTCTGTCACCATTGATTTAGACTTTACAATTTTCTTGGCATCTTTTTCCTGAATGACATGCTGTATATACGTATTCGCCTCTTCAGCGGTCTGGGCAAAAAACACCTTTCCACCACGTTTTGATACCTCATCACTTAGTTGCTGCAAATAATAATCGATATTTTCTAATGTGTGACTGCGAATTTCTTCCCCTAAGGTACGCCAATCCTCCCAATTGCCCAATTCAGTTGCAGCTGCTTGTTTCTGACTTCTAAAGCGACCTTGAGCAGAGGAAACAGCCTTTCGCATAAAATCATTTTCTATACCATGCTGTACCCGTTCATCAAATGGAGCATTTCCAATTCTTACACTCATTTATGATACCTCCATTTATTTCTGATAGTTTAATATCTCTGTGATGTGTACTACTTCTACTTGTTTTCCTTCACGAGCCATTCGACCACCAATATTGAATAAACAGCCCATGTCACCACCAACTAAATATTCAGCACCAGTTTCTGAGACATGCTGGGATTTTTCGGACACCATCTGCTCTGAAATTGCAGCATTTTTTACAGCAAATGTCCCACCAAATCCACAGCAATCCTCTGCAACAGGTAGCTCTATTAATTTCACACCCTCAATATTATTGAGCAACGCTTTCGGTGCATCCTTCACACCTAAAATACGTGTCATGTGACAGGATGGGTGATACGTCACCTTTCCTTTAAATGTAGAACCAACATCCACAATACCAAGCACATCAACAAGGAATTGTGTCAGTTCATAGGATTTCTCAGCTAACGCTTTTGCTTCCTCTTCCCATACCACATCTCCTTTGAAAACCTCCGGATATTCTCGTAACATCCCTACACAGGAGCCTGATGGCCCAACAACATATTCCGAATGTTTAAAGGCTCGCATCATTTGTTTCATCGCTTCTTTGGATTCCTTTACGTAGCCACTGTTATATGCTGGCTGACCACAACAGGTTTGGAGCTCCGGAAAGTCAACCTCACAACCGACTCGTTCTAATATTTCTACTGTATCTTTACCAACATTCGTCGAAAAAATATCACACAGACATGTAATGAACAAGGAAACGTTCATGTCGTTCACCTTCTTAATAGATTAGTTGTGAAAATAGGATAACCCTTGACGGATTGAAAATTAGCTGTTCCTCCATCAAGGGAAATATAGTCATTTACTTAAAAAATATGTGCACCAATAATGGTAATAATCAAGACAACAAACCCAGCAATTGCCTCACTCACCGTATAAGTCTTCATACCACCCTTAACGGTTAAACCAGCGATTTTTGTTGTAATCCAGAATCCACTGTCATTCACATGTCCAAGCATTAATCCACCGGAAAGTGATGCCATCGCTACCCAAACTGGATGAATATCTACACCAGCTGTAACACCAGCCATGATCGTCATGGTCGTGATTCCAGCAACAGTACCAGAACCCGTTATGGTGCGGAATAGAACACCCATAAAGAATGCCAGTAAAATAACACTTAATGTAGATTGTGCGTCACTTACAAAGATGTCTAGAATGGCCTGATCAATACCTGTACTACGAATAATATTTCCAAATGCACCACCAGCGCCTGTAATTAATAATACGATACCAGTTGCTTGCATTGCTTCGGAAGCTGTATTGTCCCGTTGGGTTTTGTTCATTGTTTTCGCCGCTACAAAATAGGCAGCTATTGTACCTAGTAATAGTGCAATAATCCGGTTACTTAAGAATGAAATAACCTCAGGATTCTCTTCATAGAAAACGCTACCAACAGAACCTAACAAAATCATAATACTTGGAAGTATAATCGGTATAATTGCTAGCCATGCAGATGGTGGATTTGCAGGAACCTCCATGTTTCCATATGGATTTTCCATTGTTGCATCCTCATCTGTTTCTTTTTTCCAAAATCCTCTTTCTAAAATAAAGAAGTAAATTCGAATGGTTACAACTGTTGCAATCCCACCAACAATTGTTCCAACTAAAATCATGATACCTAAATCGAAATTTAGAATACTTGAAGCCGCTAATGGATTTGGTGTAGGCGGAACTAACGTATGTGCAATAGCTGCTCCAATAATAATGGCACCAACTGGATATGGTAGTGGCTTATTCAACTGTTTCCCAATTTGGATTGCAAGCGGTATCAAAATAATGAATGCAACATCAAAGAAAACTGGAATTGCCAAAACAAATGCCGCAAGACCGATAGAATACAATGCTAGCTTTTCAGATGTTTTACTCACAATTGCATTTGCAATAGAGTAGGCACCACCTGAATCAGAAATCAATTTACCTAAGATTACCCCGAGACCAATTGGAATACCTAAATCTCGCATCATATTCCCGAATCCGTCTGAGATTCCACCTAACGTTCCGGTTAGCCCTAATCCTGATACAATCCCCATAAATAAACTTGCGATAACTAACGATATGGCAACATTTAACTTAAAAAATACGACAAGGCCAAGCATAATCGCTAACGCTATTACTAGATAAACAATCAACATCATATCTGCACCCATAAAACTTCCCCCTTTGTTTTATATAAAGATACTTCTATGAAGGTGCTAGATGTTCCATACTAGCACCATTCATTATTCATAATCCCCTAAGTAAGTAGACTGTCGATGCGGTTTATTTTGTCATTTTATTCTAGTTGTCTATGCATCTTTTAAAATTTGTTTTAAATCAGCATCCTTGGATAACGTAACACCGAATCCAGGACGATCGTCTAATTTCACTTTACCGTTTTCAGGAATGATTTCTCCTTCTAGTAATGGATAATATTGTGGAACAACCTTATCTGCATGTGGGCTCATCACGAGATATTCGGCAAATGGGCTGTTCGTTTTTGTCATGACATAATGATAGCTATATACTCCGCTACCATGTGGTACGACATACTTGCCATAGCTCTCTGCTAGATTACCAATCTTAATAAGCTCGGTTAAACCACCACACCAGCCTACATCTGGTTGAAGAATATCTAAATCACAATAGTCTAACAGCATCTTAAATCCATAACGAGTTGCCTCATGCTCACCACCAGTAACCATGACATTATTTGGCGCTCGCTTCTTCAGATCACGGTAGGCCCAATAATCATCTGGGTTAAAGCATTCCTCAATCCAACGAAGACCATAATCATTCGATTTTTCCATTAGCTTTTGGGCATATGGTAAATCTAGTGCCATCCAGCAATCCCACATTAGCCAGAATTCGTCACCAACCTTTTCACGCATCTCAGCCAGCTGGGTAATGTTCTTTTTCAAGCCTTCCTCACCATCTGCATGTCCATAGACTAGAGGCATCTTTCCACCAATAAAACCCATCTCTTTGGCTAAGTCAGGACGTGGACCAGTTGCATAACAGGAAATTTCATCTCGCACCTTGCCACCTATCATCGCATATACGGGCTCCTGCCTAATTTTTCCTAGTAGGTCCCATAATGCTAGATCGACTGCAGAAATGGCGTTCATAACAACACCTTTTCGACCATAGTACATAGTCGAACGATACATTTGATCCCACATTTTTTCTACCGCTTCAACTGCCTGCCCCTTGATGAAGCGATCCAGGTGATTCATGACAATCCATGCAGCTGGAAATCCACCCGTTGAAATCCCGACTCCTACTTCTCCATTATCTGATTCTACCTCTACAACTAGTGTCTTTAATGCATTAATTCCAAAGCTAGTTCTTGTTTGTTTATATTCTGGATAAATGCTCATTGGTGTTGCAATTTGATTCACTATCCAGTGCTCCCCGTCCTGGTCATGATAGTCTGCTCCACCTCCACCAACAACATAAGCACGAATGTCTACAATTTTACGCCCTGTAACGCTCATTTTCTTTTCCTCCCCTAAGCGTGATTACTCTAGCAATTTATATTAAGGAAAATTTTACTGTTTTTAACCTTGCCTTCTACTAAATCCATAAAGGATTGCTGCCCTTCCTCCAAAGTACGAACTTCCGTCCATCCTTTAGGCGTAACCTTTGATTCTACTAAAAGCTGAACTGCATCTTGGAAGTCCTGTCTTGTGTAACAGAATGATCCAAGCACCGTCACTTCACTACGAATAAAGTGGTTAATTGGAACTGTTGTTTCATCAATCCCAAGTCCAACATTCATAATGACACCGCCAGGGTTAACGAGCTTAGCAGATTGTGAGCGAGTTGGTTGGAAGCCAACAGCATCGATGATAACATCGACACCCTTATATCCAACAATATCCTCTAATTGTTGTTCAAAGTCGTCTTTACCGTTGTTTAACGTGTACGTAATACCAACATCTTTTAGTGTTGCTAAGCGTTCCTCATTAATATCTGCAACAATCACTTTATTTGCCCCAAGCTCTTTTGCAACAAAAGAGCTTAATAAACCAATTGCACCAGCTCCATAAATTAATACATTTGGCACCGAATGTAGTGCCATTGCTCTCCGTACCGCTCGAAAGCAACATGCTAAAGGTTCTGCTAAGGATGCTGCATATGAATCGAGGCTTTCTGGTACTTCTACAATAGCACTTGCTGGAACTGCAACATATTCTGCAAATGCTCCGGAACGATGGATACCAATAATTTGTCTGTTTTCACATAGGGTTTCATTTCCGCGCACACATTGCTTACAGGTTTCACATGTCAGGAGTGGGTTTACCACAACCTTGGCTCCTTTTGTTACCCCAGTTACGGCAACCCCTAGCTCTGTTACACGTCCACTAAATTCATGCCCCATAACAAGTGGTGGCACTCGCAAGCTATTATGTCCTAAGAAACCTTCAATCTCTGAACCACAAATTCCAACTACATCCACCTTTACCAACACTTCATCGGCTTTTATCTCTGGTACTGGTCTTTCTTCAATATCCATTTGTTTAGGACCATTCCATGATAGTACTTTCATATTATTCATCCCCCAAGTAATTTTAACGTACGGTGTTTTCTAATACCCCAACATTTTCAATTTCTATCCTGCAGGTGTCCCCTGATTTTAAGAAAACCTGTGGATCACGGAAAACACCTACCCCATGTGGTGTACCAGTTGCGATAATATCACCTGGTTCAAATGTAAACCCTTTTGATAGATAGGAAATAATAAATGGGATGTTAAAAATTAAATGCTTCGTATTGGAATCTTGTAATCGCTCACCATTTACATCAAGTTTTATATCAAGCTTATGTGGATCTTCTATTTCCTCCTTTGTTACAAGGACTGGACCAATTGGAGCAAATGTATCATAGGATTTACCTCTCACCCACTGAACATCTTCAAATTGAACATCTCTTGCACTGACATCATTCATAATGGTGTAACCGAAAACATAATCCATCGCTTCTTCCTCTGTTATGTTTTTCCCTTTCTTCCCGATTACAACAGCAAGTTCTGCCTCATAGTCCACTTGAACAGAATCAGTCGGTAATTCAATGGCGTCATCTGGACCTACAATGCACGATGCCCATTTTGAAAATATCATTGGCTTCTTCGGCGGCTCTACATTTTGCTCCATACAGTGATCCATATAGTTATTCCCTACACAAACAACTTTTCCAGGCCTACGTACAGGAGCCAGAACCTTTATATCCTCAAGGCTATAGGTGGCGTTTGAGACAGCATACTTATTTTCTTTCACCCATTCCCATACCTTTTGTATCGTTGGCATCGTCTTTGAATTTTGTACGACGATACGATCTAAATCATTCGAAATGGATAAATTCTCATCGTTTTCCTTGTTAAACTGCTCCACCAATGCCACTAAATCGTAAACGTTTTCTTTTTCTTGTATCCCAACCCGCTGTTGCTCCTGATGTTGAAACGTTAATAGTTTCATATGTACACCCCTTTATGTCGTATATTCGTTGATAACGCTTCCATTGTGTATAAAAAAATATACTTAGTTTTCGCTGCAAGATGCTAATTTTCTTTTGTGGTTTAATATAAAAAACTAAGTTTTATTTGATAAACCAATTATAAAATATAGCGTGGATTATTGTCAAAGAATTTTCCAAATTCTTTTAAATTATTTTTAAACCTACGTAATTGCTCGAAAAATAAGCAAAAGAAAATGCGACAAAATAGTATTTGTCGCAGATTAAATAGCTTATTATTTCTCTCCTAATATAATAATCTAGCAAATTCTATGATGAAAAAGTAATATCGATAGGAATGAGAAGTTTCAATTTGAGATGGTTTTTGTTTTTAATACGATTGGTACTGTTCCAAGCTAATTAGCCGATATGGCCACCATTTGTAGATAATTTCCTTGCGAGTTTCATAATTTCCTCACGTGCTACGTCTTTTTTCTTCTTCCAACTGTGCTCTGTCATCGTAAAGCTCACACCATATGCGATTTGATTGTTATGATCGTATACCGGGGCAGCGACACAATAAAAGCCTTCTGCACCTTCCTGCTCTTCCACCACATATCCATTAGCTTGTGCTGCTTTAAGTTGCTCCCATAGCTGGTCAACCGTTTCAACTGTATAGCTGGTTTTCTTGACAAAGCTTCCTTCAGGATAAACCGCTTCCAATTCTTCATACGTATACTTGGATAATTGTATCTTTCCGATTGCAGAAGCATATGCAGGATAACGAGTTCCAGGATCAGTAACCAATCTAACTGGAGAGCTCCCCTCTTCTCTTCCAATATAAAACACATCACTTCCAATTAACTTTCCAAGCTGGACATGTTCATCCACTTTTGCAATTGCTTCTTTTGCTTCCTTTGAAAAAGTCTCTAGAATATTAAATTGATTCAAATAGGTGGATCCTATAAAGCCTAGAACAGATCCCAATGTATAGGTTTCACTCTTCTCCTTATTAATCCATCCTAATGTTTCCAGTGTGTTCAATAATGAATACATGGAGCTCTTATTAATTTCTAATCGATTCGATAAGTCAATTAGTCTCAATTCATTTGGATGCTTGGCTATTTGTTCGATGATTAGGTTTGCCTTTTCTATAGCAGGTACCCAATATTTCTTAACCATACTGTAGCCCCCTTATTACTTCTATATATAAACTAAGTTTCGTATGATGAACTGCCTCCATTTTATATAGGAATTTCACACTCGTCAACAATTCTATTGTAACCCTTTTCAAATAGGATGTAAGTGACCTAACAATATTTTTTCTATTTCGTGTATAAATCTAGTATTTCTTGGTCATCCTTTTTACTAGATTAATAATCTACTAAAGGGGAATGATAGAATATGAGAAAGATTATGAATATGTTTTTAATTACAGGAATATTGGTCATTATATTTTCACTAACACCTCAGGTATTGGCACATGCAGAATCTGTTGATAATGGTAAGCTATTTGAGGTAGATATCTCCTATTTAAATATGAGAGCGGCACCAGACGATGAAGCAGAAATCGTCGGTCAATTAGTAAAAGGAAACAAACTACGAACCTTTGATGAAGAAAATGGTTGGGTAAAGACCTTCTTTGCTGGTAAACCGGTATGGGTCTTCTCGGAGCATTTAACTGCACTTGAGGAGGCAGCAACGATAGAAGAAATTGATCAGGATCCAAAAGATGAAATAGAAGCTGAAAATAAAGTAGAAAAACAATACAAAGAAAAAACAGAGGCGCAAGAAAGCGAAGCTACATCAGGTGAAACATTTTCGTTGGAGCATCCAACAGAAGGGAAAATCACGTTACCAATTGGTATGACAGAACCTAACAAAGTACAAATATCGGAGGACTCGATAACCGTAACAAAAGAACAACTGGCAGGCTATCATATTTTAATAGATGCTGGGCATGGTGGAAAGGATTCTGGAGCAATTAGTAAGGATGTATATGAAAAGACTCTCACATTGTCAACCGCACAAAAGGTAGCTGATCAATTAACATTAAAGGGTGCAGAAGTCGAACTTACCCGTGAGGACGATACGTTTATACCATTAGAAGATCGGGTACAACATAGTAACAATGACGAAACAGATGTGTTTATTAGTCTGCATTATGACTACTTCGAAGATCCATCGGCAAATGGTGTGACGACCTATTATCATGACCAATCAAGCCAAGAACTCGCAAAAGACATTCAAGATTCATTAATGGGTTCTGTTTCCATGACTGATCGAGGCATCCGAAAGGCTGATTACTATGTTTTAGTAAATAATAGCAAGCCTGCATTGCTTTTAGAGCTGGGCTTTATGAGCAATCCTGATAATTTGGAGGTCATTCAAACGGAAGAATACCAGGATACCGTCGCTGAGGCTATTACTGATGGATTGCTAGAATATTTTGAGGAAGAAGAATAACCAAGTAATCTATGAAACCCTCCCTTACAATATAAATTGCCCCAGAATCAAGTGACTCTGGGGCATCTTTTATTAAAATTCATACGCTATTTTTTCGATGCGATATTCTTCTAAGGATTCCTCATCAATTGAATACCCGATTCCAGGTTCGGTTGGGACTTTGATGATACCATCTTTTACAACAACCTCTGGGTGGATAATATCCTTTTTCCAATAGCGGGATGATCCAGCCGTATCACCGGGTAGGATGAAATTGGATAATGTTGAAATCGCAACATTGTGTGCACGACCTACTCCTGCCTCAAGCATACCGCCACACCATACAGCTATTCCATGTTCCTGACAGTAATCATGAATTCGCTTCGCTTCCGTCAGCCCACCAACACGACCTATTTTGATGTTCATGATTTTACAGCTACCAAGCTCAACTGCTTTCTCGGCATCGTAAAAGGAATGGATGCTTTCATCCAAACAAATCGGAGTTTCAATCCTTGCTTGTAGCTTGGCATGGTCAATGATGTCATGGTGCTGAAGTGGCTGTTCAATCATAAGCAAATTGAAGTCATCTAGTTGGCGCAGTAATTCTGTATCCTTTAACGTATAAGCTGAGTTCGCATCTACCATTATTGGCGTTTGTGGAAAATGCTTACGAACCTCTCGTAAAACGTCAACATCATAACCAGGCTTTATTTTAAGCTTTACACGCTTATAGCCTTCTTCCACAAAATACGAAATCTTCTCGAGTAGCAGTTTGACCGTTGGCTGTATTCCAATACTAATTCCAACATCAATTTCAGTTTTTTCTCCACCAAGTGCCTTAGCCAATGGAATTCCTTCCCGCTTCGCATAAAGATCCCAAATAGCACCTTCTATTGCTGCTTTCGCCATATTATTTCCACGAATCATTGAAAATAACGGAAATACTTCATCCGGATGGTTAATTTCGGATTCCCTGAGGATTGGGATTAAGTAATTTTCTATTATTTCTTTATTAGATTGGACGGTTTCCTCCGTATACCATGGAACTGAAAAGGCTACAGTCTCGCCAAAACCTCGATTACCGTCCGTATCAACAGCTTCTATAATATAGAATTCCTTATCTTGCATCGTTCCAAAGCTCGTCTGAAAAGGATCCATCATGCGCATCTGTAATTTATGTAAAATAATTTTTTGAAACGAAATTGCCATACCCTAACCTAGCTCCCCTCATTATTTTCAAAGCAATAATAACTGACAGCTTCACTTCCGATACTAAAAGCCGATCATTTTTTCTTAAGTGGAATAGGAGTTAGAGGAGATTGCCAGACGATTTCTCGTCTTACTGCATATGCCGTATTCACGTAGACATGAAATATCGCGAATTTCAATCTCCAATAAAAATCCCCTTATCCTTGGTATTCCGCTATTGTTTTTTTCACTGCTTTCACTAAGATTTCGACACTTGTTTCGATTGCATCATGATTGAACGACATTTTCGGATGATGTAGACCTGGCTCTAGGTCACACCCTATTGCAAGCATTGTCGCCTTTATCGATGGTCTTTTAATCGTATAAAAGTGAAAATCGTCTCCGCCTGTCGTGGTAACAATTGGTGCCAAATGCTCCGCTCCGACAGTGTCTTCAATCGCTTTTTTCATGAGTTGGCTAGCCTCTTCATTTAGTACTGCTGCAGCAACATTCGTACCTATCTCCAATTCGATCTTCACGTCATGATAAGTTGAAAGCATCCTTGCAATCCGCTCAATTTTCTCCATTAATTCTTCCATTGCCTCGTTTGTCTGTGCACGCATATCGACTGAAAAGTTTGCATTACCTGGAATAATATTAGCACTTTCACCACCAGCATGAAAGCTAGTCATTTTAACTGAATGTGGAATCATTGGATCGATATAGAGATTATTCAAATGCTGAAAGAATTCACTTCCAACCTGAATCGCATTAGCATTTAAATGCGGTCTTGCACCATGTGCATCCTCTCCAACGATAACGCCCTTAATAGTTCTTGACGCTCCATGACGAATGGCAGGAGAATACTGTCCATATTTCAGTTCCTGAATCGGTCGCAGGTGTAATCCATAAAGAAAATCGGCATCATCCACGATACCTTTTTCTACTAAGGTTAATGCACCTTCACCTTTTTCCTCGGCGGGCTGAAATATAAAACGCAACGTCCCTTTATTTGGCAGACCTTCCTGTAGAAATGTAAACAATACCCCAAGTACAATCGTCATATGGGTATCATGACCACAAGAATGATTTGCTTTAAATTCTCCATCAACCTCTTGCCATAATGCATCGATATCTGCACGCAATGCAACAACTGGTTTTCCACTCCCAATTTCTACAACGACACCCGTAATATCATTAAATGTCCGGATTGTACAATTGCTATTTTTTAATAATCGAACTATATATTTAGTAGTCTCATACTCCTTCCACCCAACCTCCGGGTTAGCGTGTAAGTGATTGAAAACTTCTTTTAATAATGGTTGTAAAGAACGGATTGTTGTTCCCATGATGTACTTGAGACTCCTTTCCATAATATCCTATGCATTATTCAAGTATTATTCTATATATCGTCCCAATTCCAATTCATATGTAATGAGAATATTTCCCTCCATTATTACTCTTGTATCAAAGCTTATGGGAAAACGAGGTCTGAGTCAATTGATGGTAGTTAATTGCCAAATTATTTCTACACTCATTCCGTAAATCTCTTTCCTTTATTAATCAGCGTCCATTCATTCTCCTGTCCATTATGATAAAATAAAGTTAGATTAATGGGAGTATAAGGAGTATAGAAATGAACATTGATGTTGAAAACTTAACAAATAATTGGAAGCGTTTCACTTTAAGCAATGATAACGGTATGATCGTTCAACTATTGAATTACGGTGGTATTATTACCAAGCTCCTCGTACCAGATAAACATGGTAAAAGGGAGAATGTCGTTTTAGGGTATAAAGATATTCAAGATTATAAAGATGACCCTAATTTTTTTGGAGCCATCATAGGTCGTGTTGCTGGAAGAGTAGCAGGTTCCACGTTTCAGATTGAGAATTATAGCATTGAGCTAGAGGAAAACGAGGGTGTAAATCATTTGCACGGTGGTCGTAATGGGTTTCATAAAGTCATATGGGACACAGAATCATTTCAATCCCATCACCAGGTCGGCATTTCGTTAACCTATCGAAGTCCTGATGGTGAAGGGAATTATCCAGGTAATCTGAAAACAACTATCACTTACACCTTAACAAATAAAAATCAGTTCATCATTGATTATGCTGCGGAGACTGATAAAGAAACACCCGTAACCCTTACCAATCATTCTTATTTCAATCTAAGTGGTAATCTACGTGAATCCATCCATAACCATTTTGTTACAATTGACAGCAGTAAGATTCTCGAATTAGCTGAAGATCTTATCCCAACTGGGAAAATGCTGAACGTTGAACATTCAGCATTTGATTTTCGTCAGGAAAGGCGTATTGGAGACGGTTTAAATGACGACTCGTCACAAAATAAAATGGTAGGAAATGGGTATGATCATTACTTTATTTTTGATAACCGAACAAAGGAAGCTGTAACGGTAAAAGAGCCAATATCCGGACGCGTGCTCACGATGGAAACAAACCAGCCTGGAATGGTTATGTATACCGCTAATAACCTAGCTAATACGCATGCGCTAACGGATAGGAGCTCTGAAAAATATATGGGGATTTGCTTCGAAACACAAGGCACTCCTGCCTCCTTGCATCATGACAATCTCCCTTCTATCCTATTACGTCCAAATGAGCTCTACCAAAAACAAACTGTATTTACATTTACAACTGATCATACGTAATCATCCTTTACACAGAAAAAAGGCTATCCCAATGCTAAGTTGAGATAGCCCTTTTTTTATTTACTTTCTAAATACGCGTAGTCGTTTATTGATTTGTATTGTATTGGTATATATCGCTTTATACACCTTAAACAATTCCTGATATCGGTTGACATTTTCTTGGATTGGTATCCATGTATAATCTTCTTTTAAAAATTGGGCTGCACATGAACGTAAGGATTCAAACCAACCACAGCCATATGCAGCAAGCATCGCTGCCCCCATTGCTGGACCTTGCTCACTATTTAATCGCATAATTTTAGCATTGAAAATATCTGCCTGCATTTGTAGCCAATCATCGTTTTTGGCTCCGCCACCAATCGATACGACCGTTTCAATCTTTTTACCATTTTGTCTAAAGATATCAAGCGATTCATTTAGTGAAAACGTAATTCCTTCCAGTACGGCCCGAACAAAATGCTTACGATCATGTGAACGATCCATACCAATGAAGCTTGCACGGATATTCGCATCAGCATGTGGTGTTCTTTCCCCAACAATATACGGTGTAAATAGTAATCCATTGGCTCCAATTGGCACATCTCCAATATCTGCTAATAGCGTCTCAAATGATTCTCCTTGTGCAAAAACTTGTTTAAACCAACTTAAGCTATCACCTGCTGCTAGTGTTACCCCCATCGTATAATAGGCATCTGCCGCTCCATGATTAAAGTAATGGACCTTCCCCTCAAATTCCTTGGTACCAGTTGCTTCATAGGAAAGAATTACACCTGAAGTTCCAATACTACATAAAGTTTTACCCTCTTCTAATATTCCCGAGCCAATCGCTCCACAAGCATTATCTGCTCCACCTGCAAAAACGCTTGTAGATGGTGATAAGCCCGTAACTGTTGCTACGTGGGGTAATATACTCCCAACTTCCTCATGTGATTCAACCAATGGTGGACAAAGCTCTATGTTAATAGCTAGCAAATCACAAATTTCTTTACTCCAGGCTTTCTTACTAACGTCTAGTAATAAAGTGCCTGCCGCATCGGAGTAATCCATATGCAGTTTCCCTGTAAGCCTATATCGTACATAGTCTTTGGGAAGAACAAATTTTGCTGCTTTATGAAACAGTTGTGGCTCATGTTGCTTTACCCAGAGAAGTTTCGGTAAGGTAAATCCCTCTAAAGCAGGGTTTTTGGTTATATCCAATAAGCGCTGTTTCCCAACTGCTTCGTAAATCTCCTGGCACTGTTCCGATGTCCGTGTATCATTCCAGAGGATTGCATTGCGTAAAACCTGATGATGTTCGTCTAGTAGCACAAGACCATGCATTTGTCCTGAAAAGCTTATACCGTCTATATCTTCCGGTCTACAGTTAGTATTCTTCAGCAGTTCTATTAAACCAGCAACAGTCTGCTCCACCCAGTTCTCAGGATTTTGTTCGGAATATCCCGTTTTTTCTTGCATAACTGGATAAGATTTAGATACTTCGCCACTAACCTCTCCGTTCTGATTAACTAATAAAATTTTCACTGCACTTGTTCCTAAGTCAATACCAATAACATACTTCATGGCAGCCACCTCCTTGCAGCACTGGTAATCTAGTAACCTTCTTACAGACATATTGCGGTTAAAAATTGATGAGCATGTTTTAGAGCCTAGACATGCTTATTCACCAGCAAATGTCTTTAATAAGTACTGATTAATATTCGCTTTAATAAGCTCTAATCTTCCAGAATGATTCTTGATTTCTGTTAAGCCTAAAGCATATTCCTCAAGCTTATGGAAATCTGTTTTTCCTTCTACAATATCAAGCCCAATTCCTTCGTTAAAGCTGTTATAACGATTATTTACCAATTCATCGATTACCTTATCATCAATTAATTTCTGAGCAACCTTTAGACCAACTGCAAAGCTGTCCATCCCTACTATATGAGCATGAAATAAATCTTCAGGTGTAAAGGAACCTCGGCGCACCTTTGCATCAAAATTCAATCCACCTCGGCCAAGTCCACCATTCTTAATAATTTCATACATTGCTAGGGTAGTAGAATATAAATCGGATGGAAACTCATCCGTATCCCATCCTAATAGTGGGTGCCCTTGGTTAGCGTCTACAGAGCCTAGCATACCGTTTACACGTGCATAACGAAGCTCATGCTCAAAGGTATGACCAGCAAGTGTTGCGTGATTTGCCTCAATATTGAATTTGAAGTGATCCTGTAAATCATAATGCTGTAGGAATGCATAGCCACTAGCTACATCGAAGTCATACTGGTGTGATGTAGGCTCCTTCGGTTTTGGTTCAATTAAGAACTGCGCATCAAAACCAATTTCTTTTGCATAGTCGATAGCCATATGGAAGAAACGGCCTAGGTTATCTAATTCAAGCTTCATATCTGTATTGAGAAGTGTTTCGTATCCTTCACGACCACCCCAGAACACATAGTTTTCAGCACCTAATTCCTTCCCTACTTCCAAGCCTTTTTTCACTTTTGCTGCTGCATATGCAAAAACATCCGCATTATTGGAAGATGCAGCACCATGGACAAAGCGTGGATGGCTAAAGTTATTGACAGTATTCCAAAGTAACTTTGTCTTACTATCCTTCATGTAATCCTTAATCATCGATACAATAATATCTAAGTTCTGATTGGTTTCCTTGAGTGTACCCCCTTCTGGAGCGATATCAACATCATGAAAGCAAAAATATGGGACATCTAATTTTTCAAAGAATTCAAAGGCTGCTTCTACTCGTGCTTTAGCCAAATCAAGCCCATTGTATTTATCCCAAGGACGAATAGCCGTACCGGCGCCAAAGGGATCCGATAAATCCTCTGTTAGTGTATGCCAGTATGCGACACCAAAGCGTAAATAATCTTCCATGGTTTTACCCCCGACCACTTCTTCGGGATTGTAAAATTTAAATGCATACGGATTAGTAGATGAAGAGCCTTCATATTTAATTTTATCAATATTGAAATAGGACATGATAATACCTCCTAAGATTTATGATTAGATTATAGCAATCAGTCATTAGTTTGTCTATTGAATAAACTAAGTTTATATACTATATTTATATCAGTACTTACTGTAGAATATTTTATAATCCTACTAACCTACTAAAAGAGTAGATTTTGAAATCAATGTGACTTATCTAGCTAACAAGGAGGTTCTAACACATGAATACTGCTAGCTCTCGACTTTATCATATATTGGATTGGATTACGAAGTTTGCCTATGTGAATGTATTGTGGATATTCTTCACATTAGTAGGTGGAATTCTCTTTGGCTTGTTCCCTTCTACAACCGCAATGTTTGCCATTACGAGAGATTGGTTGAGAGGAAAAACAGATATTCCTATTTTCCACTCCTACTGGTCGTATTACAAAAGAGAATTTATGAATAGTAACAAACTCGGAATTGTAATCGCTTTAATGATCGTGTTAATCGTTGTTGATTTTGCCTATATTCAATCCATTATGAATCACGATTTTCCCTGGATTGCAGTGCCACTATTTGCATCGATGCTACTATTTTTATTGTTTATGTTTTACCTATTTCCTGCCTTCGTACACTATGACATAAGCATCCTGCCGTTATTAAAAAATGCATTTTTAATCATGTTAATTAATCCGATACATAGCTTTTTCATTCTGCTCTGTCTCGTTTCTATCTATTTTGTGATGAGATTCATTCCAGCATTATTCTTTATCTTTGGTGGAAGTGTCTATGCCTTTATTACCATGTGGCTAGCCCTTCATGCATTTCAAAAAATTTCAAGAAAAAAAGCAGCATCCTAACCTCTGACTGCACCTCATCCCTCCCTAGAGATGAGGTGATTTTTTAAGACTATCCTTTCACAGCACTCGCTGAGATTCCTTCTACTACCTTGTTACTAAAGAATATAAATGCTAGTAGGATTGGCAAGACGCTAATGATCAAGGTTGCTCCAATTGCTCCCCAATCAGTCATGTACTGACCAATAAAGTTTTGAATCCCTACTGTAAGTGTCTTATACATATCAGAACTAATAAACGTATTAACAAACACAAACTCATTCCAGTTGTAAATCATATTGATAATGACAGTCGTTGACATTACTGGAGCAGTCATCGGTAAGATAATACGGAAAAACATCCGATTAATCGAACAACCATCAATTATTGCAGCCTCTTCGATTTCGCGAGGTAATGTATAGTAAAAACCTAGTAAAATCATAATTGTAATTGGTAGATTGTACGTTGTATAGGTGATAACGATGGACCATGGATTATCAATTAGATTTACATTTAAAAACATACTAAACAAAGGAATAATCGCTGAGTGAATGGGAATCATCAACCCAACCATAAATAATCCCAACACCAGCTTATTTAGCTTCCATTGCATCCTTGTGATCGCAAATGTCGCCATACTCGCAAATAACACCGTTAATAGAATTGCCATAGCCGTAATCCATAAGCTGTTCCAGAAATACGTTCCAATACCACTATCCCATACCTTCAAATAGTTTTCCCAACGTAATTCTGAAGGCAAAGCAAAAGGAGAGCCAGAGAATATTTCACGATTATCCTTTAGCGAGAAAAGGAATAGCCATATGATCGGAAAGATTTGAAACAACGCAACAATTCCTAAACAAAGGTATAGTATAAGATAGCCAACGCGCTTCATACAGTACCCTCCTTCTAATATTGAATTTCTTCTTTTGTCGCAGTAGCTTTTCGAACGATTACCGTCACAATTAGTGTAATAATTAACAATAAGAACCCTATTGCACTTCCGTAACCAAAGTCATTACTAGAAAAGGCTAGTTTATACATATAGGAAGCCATTACTTCACTAGCACCATTTGGTCCTCCACTAGTCATCACATAGATGAGATCAAAATATTTCAAAGAACCCACTACCGCTAATACAATGGTTACCTTTACAACTCCCATGATTAAAGGCAATTTAATACGATAAGCAATTTGTAGTGGCGATGCCCCATCTATTCTGGCTGCTTCGACAATTGATTCTGGAATATTTTTTAATGCAGCATAATAAATCAAAATATAAAAACCTGCATATTGCCATAAGATTGGTACGAATATCGCAAATAATACAACGGAAGGCTCAGCCAACCATGCAGGAGGATTTTCAATTCCAATTGCCATAAGAATATGGTTTAACATACCATTCGTTGGATTGAATACTTTTATCCATAACTGAGCAATTGCTACAGAGGATAATAGCATTGGGATTAGATAGATTTTTCGTAAAAGATCTGCACCTTTTATCTTGGAAGCTAATATAAGTGAAATCACTAGATAAATAATTAAACTAAGCGTAGAAAAAAATGCTAATAAAAAGGAATGCCAAGCACTTTCCCAAAATTTATCGTCTTGAAGTGCATTCCAATAATTTTCTAGCCCAATAAAATTCATCTCCCCGATACCATCCCAATCCATCAGCCCATAATACCCAGTTAAGATTAAGGGGACAAAGATTAGTATGGCGATTAACAGAAGTGCAGGAAGAACGTAAAATGCAATGATCCATTTATTGGACATAACTTTATTCATAACATTCAACCCCATATCGTATAAAGTAGAAAAGGACTTTCCAGATAGAAGGATAAGTCCTTTTCTTTCAGACTGGATAATTTCAAACCTTAGAAATCTATTAGTCTATTTGTTATTCAGCCGACAGAGCATCTTCATGTGCTTTCGTAAATTCTTCCGGCGTTACTTCATTCCCGAAAATAGCTTGGATCATATCTAAATGAACCTGTGCAGCATCAGGGCTCATTTGTACATCGGCAAATAATGTTAAGTTACTTGCTGAGTTAAGATCCTCTAATACATCGACATACATTTGTGGAAGATCTAAAGAACCTGCGTCTAGTTTAGTAGCTGGAATAACACCTGCTTGTGTTACAGATTTTTCGCCCCACTCTTGAACAAAGAATGATGCAAAATCTTTTGCCTCTTCCTTCACATCGGAGTTTTCTGCTACGAATAATCCAACTCCAGGACCACCAACAAAGCTGTTCATATCACCTTTACCGTCAACCGTTGGGAATTTGAAGTAACCTACAGAATCTCTAAACTCCTGTGGTACGTCTTCATTAGTTGTATAGTTTGGTAGATCCCATGTAGCAATTAAATACATGGCAGCTTGTTCATTCATAAACATGCTTTTTGCTTCCTCATCCGCTAAGCCATTGAAGCCCTTTACGAATGCATCCATATTTACTAAATTTTGAACTTCCTCAGCAGCTTGCACTAATGCTGGATCCTCAAATGTACCTGTACGATTAATGGCATTTGTTAGAACATCTGAACCGCCGATTCGATCCGCTAGGTACATATACCATAGTGAGCCTGTCCAACGATCCTTGTTCCCTAGTGCAATCGGTGCAACATCATTTTCATTCAATGTTTCAATAACTTGTTCTAATTCCTCAAGCGTTTTCGGTGCCTCAAGACCGTACTCTTCAAAAATAGCCTTATTATAGAAAACTGTTGCGATATTTAGCTCTAATGGTAGCCCGTAAGTCTTCCCATCAATTGCATAAGCTTCCGCTGTCCCCGAAACAAAGCTATCCTTTAAATCGCTTTCAATAATATCATCTAAAGGAGCGAACTTGTTGCCGTCTACATAAGGTTGTAAATAACCTGCAGCCCAAGTCATCCCCACGTCTGGTAATTCATCTGATGTCGATAATACTTGAATCTTATCCTTGTATTGTTCGTTGCTTAAAACCTCAAGCTCAACTTTCACACCAGGATTTTCATCTTCATAATCTGCAATGATCTCGTTAACAATTTCATTATGTGTTTTGGAACTGCCCTCTGGCCACAGATGCATAAACTTAATAACTTTTGAATCACCGTCAGAATCTGAAGCACTTTCACCACCACACCCTGCTAAAAGTAACATGGCAGATATAAGTATGGTAGCCAATAATGTAATCGCTTTCTTATTTTTCATTGCGAACCCCCCTAAAAGTTTTAAAATGGGTGCTTATCTCTAAGCTCATGTATAGAATAACAAACATCATTTTGTTTGTCTAGTGGATAAACAAAGTTTATAATGGTTTTATAAAATGGTATACTTAAATAAAAATGAAGCAGAGAGTGATGCAGTAAAATGATGAAAAACAAAACTTGGAATCAACATGTCGTAAAAAAAGAAAACAAATCTTTAGTATTAGAAGTAATTCGTACACACTCCCCCATTTCTAGAGCATCGATTGCAAATGATACTGGATTAAATAAAGGTACTGTCTCTTCTCTCGTAAGTGATCTCCTAGAGGATCAGTTGATATATGAATCTGGTCCAGGTGAATCTAGTGGCGGAAGAAGACCTGTTATGCTCCTATTTAACCAAT
Source organism: Ornithinibacillus xuwenensis (assembly GCF_039614845.1). Classification (NCBI taxonomy): domain Bacteria; kingdom Bacillati; phylum Bacillota; class Bacilli; order Caryophanales; family Bacillaceae; genus Ornithinibacillus; species Ornithinibacillus xuwenensis. Next base: position 47,335 of record NZ_JBDIML010000009.1, read on the forward strand.
TAGCAGGTTATGCTATCGGTATCGATTTAGGTGTTAATTACTTACTTGGAGTTTTAACAGATTTAGAAGGAAATATCGTTCTTGAAAAGCTTGTTCAATTTAATCATTTGTCCTATGAGGAAATAGAGATTGAATTATTTACTATGGTTGATTACCTAATGGAGAGTGCTCCGCCAAGTCCCTATGGCATTATCGGCATCGGGATCGGCGTACCAGGAACAGTTAGTAAAAGTGGTGAAATACTGCTTGCACCAAACCTTGGCTGGAAAAACATCGATTTAAAATCCATTATGGAAGATAAATATGACTTACCCGTTATCATCGAAAATGAAGCAAATGCTGGTGCGTATGGGGAAAAGAAATTCGGAGTCGGAAAAGACTTTAACCAAATCGTATACATCAGTGTTGGGATTGGTATCGGTGTCGGCCTAATCCTGAATGATGAATTGTATAAAGGTAGTAATGGTTTTTCTGGTGAGCTTGGTCATATGACAATTGAAGTAGGTGGCACAAAATGCCGATGTGGTAATGAAGGATGCTGGGAGCTTTATGCATCAGAACAGGCATTAGTCAAAAGTGCTGAAAATAATGGTCTATCTGCCAACAAGGAACTTACATTAGAAGGATTAATCACACTTGCTGAGGAAGGAAATGTACAAGCCATCAACTTATTTAATCAAATTGGTGATTATTTAGGTGTTGGAATTAACAACATCATCAATACCTTTAACCCACAGCAAGTAATCATTGGCAACCGGATGGCATTTGCCCAAGAATGGTTAACGGATCCGTTGAATAACCGTATACGTAGACAAACATTATGGTTTCAGCAACAGGATTTAGAAGTGAATTTTTCAGAGCTCTTAACACATTCAAGTGCTTTAGGTGTTGCGGCTTTTTCTGTTGAGAATTTTTTAATCACCATATAGACCTACTTTATAATACGCTTAATCGAGTTCAGATTAAGCGTACTCATAAAACTAAAAGAAAGCGCATTCAATTAAGGATGCCTGAGGAGGAGAAGCATGTTTACGATTCAAAACCCTATTTTAACCGGATTCAACCCAGATCCAAGTATTTGCCGTGCAGGAGAGGATTACTATATTGCCGTTTCTACATTTGAATGGTTCCCTGGTGTAGGTATTTATCATTCACGGGATTTGAAAAACTGGCGTCTAGTTTCCCGACCATTAAATCGGCTAAGTCAGTTAAATATGATTGGAAATCCAGATTCAGGTGGTATTTGGGCGCCTGCATTATCCTATCACGATGGCAAGTTTTGGCTTATATATACCGATGTCAAGGTGACAGAGGGACAATGGAAAGACTGCCATAATTACCTTGTAACATGTGATACCATTGATGGTGATTGGTCGGAACCAATTCATATGAATAGCTCTGGATTTGATCCATCCTTATTTCATGATGATGATGGTAGGAAATATTTCGTTAATATGTTTTGGGATCATCGGGTTGGAAACCATAATTTTTATGGAATTGTACTACAGGAATATAGTGTCGAACAAAAACAGCTCATTGGCGAGTCAAAAGTTATATTTAAAGGAACTGATATCAAATTAACGGAAGCGCCACATCTTTACAAACACAATGGCTACTATTATCTATTAACTGCAGAGGGTGGCACAAAATATGACCACCAAGCAACGATTGCTCGTTCTAAGGATTTATGGGGAGCGTATGAGGTTCATCCGGAAAACCCATTAATTACTTCATTTCCTAATCCTAGAAATCCATTACAAAAAGCAGGTCATGCCTCCATTGTACATACACATACAGACGAATGGTTTTTAGTACACTTGACTGGACGACCACTACCTAGAGAAGAGCAGCCCTTGCTAGATCCAAGAGGGTACTGTCCACTTGGGAGAGAAACTGCTATACAACGATTAGAATGGCGAAATGATTGGCCATATGTAGTAGGTGGTAATCAACCTTCTATAGTAATAGAAGGTCCGAACATGAAAGAGGTAAAATGGGATCAAGATTACAATGAAAAGGATGATTTTAATTCGGAAACATTGAATTTACATTTTCAAAGCCTACGTATTCCGTTAGGTGAGGATATTGCCTCTTTAACAGCTCATCCTGGCCATTTACGACTTTATGGGAAAGAATCCCTTACATCCAAGTTCACCCAAGCATTTGTGGCGAGACGTTGGCAGCATTTTAACTTCCTTGCAGAGACAAAGCTTTCATGTAACCCTGAATCCTTCCAGCAATCTGCTGGTCTCGTAAACTATTACAATACACAGAACTGGACAACTATCTCGGTGACATGGAATGAGGAAAAAGGACGTATTCTTGATTTAATGACGTGTGATAACTTTACTTTTGCACAACCATTGAAAGAAAATGAAATCATTATTCCAGATCATGTAGCATATGTCTATCTTCGCGTAGAAGTAAACACCCATACGTATGGATATTCCTACTCCTTTGACGGAAAGGAATGGATAAGCATTCCTATTGCATTCGAATCCTATAAATTATCCGATGATTATATACAGGGTGGTGGTTTCTTCACTGGTGCATTTGTAGGGATGCATTGTCAGGATACCTCTGGTAAGAATATGCATGCTGACTTTGATTATTTCACATATAAAAGCATTGACTAACTACGTATATAGACAGTTTCAACATAGCGGGGTTTATGTCCCCGCTATTTGCATCCAATTCAATCTTCCATTATAGTATTATCACGAAGGATAGATGGGAGTGTTCAAAACATTGATTGAAGTATATACAGACGGAGCATCAAGTGGAAATCCCGGATTAAGCGGAGCTGGTATTTACATAAAAGCCAGTGGAAAACATTATGAATATAGCTTTCCTTTAGGAGAAATGACCAATCATGAGGCTGAATTCCACGCCATAATAAAAGCATTAGAAGTATGCCAAGAAGTATTCCCTAATGAAATTCTATCATTTCGTTCTGATTCACAAACCGTTGTTAATGTAATTGAAAATGACTTTACCAAAAATAAAACCTTTCTACCACTTCTCGAAAAAATTCGGGATGAATCCAGGAACTTCCCTTATTTTTTTATTAAATGGATACCAGAAAAAGAAAATAATCATGCAGATAAGCTTGCTCGAAAAGCAATTCAAGTGCAGCGAAATAACACATAGGGCAAATTTGAAATCACAGAAAAAGCTACTAATACCCGTTAAGGATTAGTAGCCAGCATTCTTCTCTTATCATTAATGTAACTTCTCAACATCTGTGACGGTAAAATTATTCTTTTCTAAATCAACTTTAATCGTTTCCGCCAATTCTGCATCAACTTCATGAGGCAATACAATACATACTCTTCTGACATAATTCGAGTTGTTATTTAATGAAATAACACTTTGAACATTACAAAACTTGTTTACGACGCGTAACATTTTTTGTAAAGCACCCGCATACTCGATCGTCCCAATCGTGAAGGAGTAGCTACCATTATGAACACCCCAAGCATTTTCTAATACTTGAATAACATTTCCATTGGTCAAAATACCTAAAAAGTCTTTGGAGTCATTTACAACTGCTAGAAAAGGAAGCTTTTTAATCGAAGAGAATACTTTGAAAAAGGGATCATCTTCTTTTATGTACCCTTCTTTGTCAGAAATAAGCTCAGATAATTTTCCTACTAACGAATGATCAATTTCGTATTCCAACAAATCAACCTTATACACATTTCCTACGTACTTTTCTCCACTTTCATCGAGAACAGGAATACAGCGGTAACCGGAATCGTCGAATATTTTCATGACTGTCGCTAGGCTATCTGACTCTTTCACAAACACAACATCTTTCTTATTCACATAATCATTTTTAACTAGCATTCATATTCCCCCCAAGACGTTTAATGGGATACCATACAATGGCACCATTATCCCTTAACTCATTTTCCTATATTTTCAGCAAAATATCAATACTCTGATTTAGATTAGGTATCAATAAGCCACGAAAACTAAAAAAACTGTTAAATGGAATATACTATCACATCATTCCCATTTAACAGTTTCAATTAATCTAGAAGCTTATTCGTTTATTTCTTCTTCTTCAAATCCATATTCTTCCACTAAAGAATCCCAATGCTCAGCAGCAGCCTCATCCAATTCAAACGCTTCGGCATTCAAATCATCTACTTGCGTTTCTATTTCTAAAATTTCCTCTTCTGTTGCAGCAGGATCTATAAGGACAGTTAAGAATTCATGCTCTTTTTGAACAACCTCATACAATTTATTCGTTAAATCTAAACGCATTTGGTGATATTCCTTCGCCACATCCGATTTAACCTTTTGTGATTCAAAGTATTCCTTCATTTCTTCAACTAATGGTATTAAGCCATTTTCAAAAATTTCAATTGCTTTCGCTTCGTCTTCCATAGCAGCTGTTGAAATCTCGTCATACATCATTTCTATTTCATCGATTTTAGGATTTATCTCGTCAACCATTTTATTATGATATTCCAACACTTCATCTTCTTCCGATGAGCCACATGCTGCAAGAACCATCAACAATACGAATCCAGTAAGTAATAATATCTTTTTCATCCAAACAATTCCCCTCTTATTTTGATATGTCCATATGTATTTTAAACCAAAAACAAAAACTGTCAATTAGGCAAATTCTCCTAAATCAAAACCGCTAGTTATTTAGTCTTATATTTTGTCGAAATCTCGTCGAATTATAACGAACGCATCAAAAAGAAAGAAGGTAATCAAGTCTATTAATCTACCATTTTTTGTAAAAATAATGGGTATTCGGTATCATTTTTGGTAATTTTTTCATTTTCATAAAAAAACTTCCACCTTTATCTTGCATTAGGTGGAAGCTTTACTTGTACCCGTTCTCTTCCTTGGGAGTTAACAATAATGATACCTATCGCAACCAATACAATGGCAGCAAATATAAAGCCATTTAATGTCTCATTAGGAATAAATAGTGCTGACATACATGCCCCTGAAACAGGTACGATAAATTTATACATACTTAACTTGCTAGCTTGATTATATTTTAACAAAGAGTACCAAAGTGCAAAGGCAACTGCCGAGAGAAGCGCTGAATAAAGAAATAATCCCGTCCCAAATGGCGTAAACACGATTGCATCCTCTGATAATATTGGAAATCCAATTAGAAGCATGATTGCCCCACCAAGTAATAATTGCCAGCCTGTAATAGCAATTGGATGTATGCCTGTTGCTAGCTCTTTAGCCATGATTGTTGCCACAGCTACTGTTACACCTGAGAGAATCATAAAGCCCTCCCCATCAATATGGAAGGAAAATGATAGCTCTTCACCCCAATTGACCACTATAATTCCTAAGAATCCAGTAATTAATCCGATCGTTTTCCGCCAATTCATACGATCATTTCGATAGTAAAAATGCGCTAGAATAACCGTAAAAAATGCACCTGCAGACGATAGAATTGCTCCTTGCATACCCGAGACATTAGCTAGCCCGTTGTAAAAGAAAAAATACTGTAGAGAGGTTTGGACAATCCCTAATAGTGTTAACACTAAAAACTGTCTTTTCGTGATTAACAACTGTTTTCGATTACTTGCCAGAAGAAATACTAACACAAGAACTCCCGCTAATAAGAATCGCATTCCTGCAAATACAATTTTTGCTACAAGGTCATCGGGCGCCATTTGTAGCTCTTCATAGCTTAGCTTTAATACTGGAAAAGCACTTCCCCAAAGAATGGAACACAATACTGCAATTCCAATAACCGACCACTTATTTTGAAATATACCTTTCACCGCTGTCATCTCCCACAAAACAAGGTTGCATCCAAGTAATCATCTTATGTCAAAGTATTCAATTAAGCAAGACCAACGATTCGGTAAAAACAAACAAAAACAAAAGTGCCCTGCATAGAGACGTACGGACTGGACTGATCCGTAGGAGATAAAGGAATACGGTGACCGAAGGAAGTCGATGTTGACTGATCGTATGAAGGCGAGGAAAGTCCCGCTAGTCTCTGGGCGCCGGAGCTGGACGTGGCTTTTCCAGTAAATGAATGGAATCACTCCACAGATTTATCCTCTCTATACTTAAGATAAAAAGCCTCCATCCGAGATGGAAGCTCCTTATTCTGTATCATGATTTCAATCGGTAGTCGTTAGCGAATGAGTTTATCACACCAGTTGCCAGATTACTATACACACTGACTAGATTTAATTCATCCACTCCAAATTCTTTTACTCTTGCTGGAACAGTTAAATAAATCACGCCTCTAACATAACCTTGTATGGTAATCGGAACAGCTAAAATAGAATCCCAATCTGGTAACCCGTTTACCTTATTATCACGCTCTGCTTCATCCCAATTAATGGTATAAAGACCACGTTCCTCGTTCATAATGGAATTCACAATCGCTTGATTGAAAGAAATATTCCGTAGCCAGTTTTCTTCCTGTGCTTTTCTTCCATATGATTTGGTTATCTTACTATCTTCTATTAAAAGAATATATCCGACCTGTGCCTCTGTAATCTCGATGATTCTTCCTAAATAATAATACAACTTTTCTTCCATTGACATCGGTTTATTCATTAACTCAATAAGCTCCACCATTGCTAATACAGTTCTGGAATCTTTTATTTCATCACCAGACAGAATACCGGTTAGTTTATTGGCAGGTTTCGATTTGTTAGCGAAGTCCTGACTCCAAACCTGACAATTATTTCTACCGCTTTCCTTGGCAACATATAGCGCTTGGTCTGCTTTCTCAACAAGTTCTTTAACGGTTTGTCCATCATTCGGATAAGTTGATACTCCCATACTTACAGTCACATCAAACTTATCTCCAAGTAATTTTTGGGCAGCAATCGTTTTTCTCAAGCCTTCCGCAATCTCATACGCATTGTCTGAGTGAACAGCCGGTAGAATAATAATAAACTCTTCGCCTCCATAGCGACCAAAGTCATATTGCTGTTTTAGGTTATCCATGACAACGGAGGCTACTTTTCGTAAAACGCTATCTCCCACTTGGTGACCATAGCGATCATTAACTTGTTTAAAGCGGTCAAGGTCAAACATGATAATACTAAATCGTTCCCCATTTTTTCTTGACGATTCGACTGCTTCATGTAAGGAGTCATCTAAATATTTCCTCGTTAAGGAACCAGTTAATTTATCAAGGGAAGCAGAAATCTTCAATTGGTGCTTCTCCAATAATAGCGCAAGAAAACTACTAATTTCTTTGCAATTTTCCAGGCCACTATCATTAAAATTATTGGCTAATTTATCCGTTTCTAAATAAACATAGCCCAACAGGACATTCTTCTCTTCTGAACTTCCTTGTCGATTGATAATTGGAATGTATAAGCTTGCCCTTAAATCCTTTGATAAGAAATTAGAATCTACCTTGTTATCTCCCATCACGCCAGACAGTAATACTGGTTCCATGGTGGTACGAACTCGGTTAAATAGGAATAGATTTTCTGGCATTTCCATCTTATCATCGGTTGAAGCAAGCACCGTAAACTCATGCCGCTGATTCTCAGTTATGACAAGTCCACGAGTCGCAAGCGTTATGCCAGCAAGATAACGAATGATCATATCAATATTTTTAGTGGTATCAGCACTCAAATTCTTCAATAAGTCGGTAGTTTTACGTACCTTATTAGAAAACAGAGCTAAATGCTGATCACTAATGTACTGAAGGAATGCTTTATTCTGAATGAAGTACCCAATTTCATCTGCACCAATAATCTCGTCCAAATCTGCAATTGAATCGATCGAATAGGATCGATTATTACATGCCAAGGAAATCTGCTCACCTGTTAATTGATCATTCATTTCTTTCAAACGAATAAATCCTCTGCCAAGATTATGACGACTCACATACATGAATCGATATTGTTCAGGAACTTGATAAATAAGCGTACTTGCAACATCACTACCCTCTAAATAATAGTTAGCAGCGTCAAATAGCTGGTCTCGTTCATCATAATAATCACCCAGCAGTAAATTTACTTTTGCAACTAATTCAGGACTCTTTGATTTTTTGGCATATTCTAGACTTTTTCTTAAGCTCTCAACCGACTCATTGCCTTCTCCTGAAATACCCTTTGCATAATAATAGCTAGCTAGTAAATGGTCTGGTGTATCTGATGTAAGATAATCATTAGCTTTTAACATTATTTCATTGGAATAAGCTTTATTACCCTTTTGACTTAAAGCAATTGAAGCCATACTTAATGCTTTCAAATTAAATTCCTTACGTGGAATCTTTTCAATTAAATCTAGTATTGTGACGAGTAAATTTTCAACTTGATTAACATCTGCATTTCGCAGTCTGTTTATCGTTTGATAGACAATCGCTGCAAAGCTATAGATATTTTCTCTACCTTTATGGTATTCAACAATCTTTTGACTATATCTATCTGACTCTTCGTAATGCCCAATAGATTGGTATAATTCCATACTCGTATTATAGTAATCGAAAATATCAAGTCCTAAATCCGTTTCTCCACTCATTTTTTCTTCTATAAGCTTGTAATAGTAAAAAGCTTGTTCATAGTCATTCATTTCTACACTCACAAAAGCTAATGAGTTATATAGATGTACAATCGTCCGAGACATACCTACTCGTTCTGCCTTCTTCAATGCAAACTTATAGTGTTCAACTGCGGTTTGTAAGTCGTTTGTATTATGATATATTCCAGCGATATTACTTAATGCCTGAATTTCTGTTAATACGATCCCGTACTCTTCACTTAAATCTCTTGCCTTTACAAAATACGTCATCGCTGTTTCCGCATCACCTAGATAACCTTGATAAATAATTCCAATATTGTTCGTTGCACCTAAAACACCCTTTGTATATCCAGCTCGTTCCAAAAGGTTGATAGCTTGTTGATAGTATTTCAATGCTTCTGTTATTTTATTGTGCTGCAAATAAACAAATCCAAGTAATAGATAGGTATTACCCTTAATACGAGGGAATTCATCATCACATTCTGTTACAATACTGTGTAAGATTTTAGAAGACTCCTCTATCCGATTCTCAACGTTTAATAGAAAAGCTTGAAGTCTTCTGAATTCTAATCTCGACTTTTTATCTTCATAATTCGTAAATGCTTGCTCTACCTTTTGCATATACGCTTTTGTTTGTTCAATATCATATAGACTTGAATATACACCAGCTATATTCAAATAAACATGTACAACATTTTCAGCATGGTTGGTGGATATAGCAAGCTGTTCAGCGATATCAAAGGACTTCAATGAATTTTCCGTTTCATTTAGTTCGGAATACAACACACCTATCTCCATCAATAGCTTTGTCTTTTCTTCAATATCCTCCATCAAGGAAAGAGCCTTTTCTAGGTTAAGAATTTCCCCTTTTTTATTTCCCTCTGAAAGCATTTTGGAAGCATTCTCCAAATAATACTGCTTTGTTTTTTCCCAGTTTTTTGCTCGTTCATGATGAAAGATTAGTTCATCAGGAGGTGTATCTAATTCTTCCTCCAGTATGACTGCTGCTTCCATATGCTTTTTAATTCTTTCATCAGCAGAGATTCTATCGTAAACGATTTGCTTTAACACCTTATTGTTAAATTCAAATAAGTAACCAATATCAGATACTAACCGTTGAATGATTCCTTTTCTTGCAAGCTTAGCAAGATGCTCCTCAATATGTTCCATCGGTAGCTGTAAGAATTTCGTAATTGTTTCGATCGTGACAGGCTTGTTAAATATTGCAACTGCTTCAAGAATTTCTAGCTTTTGTTCAGTCAAGTCCTGCAATTGGTTAACAAGAGCCTGTTCAATACTATCTGGAATCTCCAATAAATCATAGTCTCTAGCAGAAAGATTTATACTCCACATTCCATTTTGTGGATTTACCTCCATAATATTTCGACTATAAAGATCCTTAATTACCTCGCTTATAAAAAGTGGGTTTCCAAATGAGCGAGAATAGATTCGCTCTGTTAACCGAACCGGTATATAGGATATGGCTAGAATATTCCGGATCATCTCACCTGATTGCTGTGTATCTAAACGTCTTAATCTTATAATCTCCGAGTTCTTCCGCCTTTTAAGGTTTTCAACGCTTTCTCGATATGCTTTATTTTCGTTATCCTCGCTACTCGCACCCGATAACAAAAACATCAGATTATTTTGTTCTAATATTTCTGAACATAAATAGTTTAACGTATCGAATGTAAAATCATCGGCTAGGTGAATATCGTCAATCAGTATTATTGCGGGCTTATTTTTGACACTTTCATTAATAAATCCACCAATACGATTCAAAATACGATATTTAGAATTTACACCAAGCGAGTTGTCAACTGTAGGCGATTGCTCTTGATCGACTAATTCTGGAAAATATCGCATAAGCTCTTCCTTGTATTTCTCAACCGTATGAATATCAGTTTCCACAATCATCTTACTTAAAATATCAATCCACATTTGCTTACTGCTACCTGTATCACTTAAACTAAAGCTTGCATAGACAGTTGCCTTTTGTAGCCCTAACAAAAACTTCATTTCCTTTAGAAAACGTGTTTTCCCAATCCCATCTTCTCCCTGAACTAAGAAAATTCGCTTACTGGGCTTATATTGTGATAAGTTCCCGAAGTTTCTGATAATAATATCGGTTTCCAATTCCCTTCCGACACTTTTCGTGTGGAATTGTAGCTTCTCTATCTCTTCTGTTTCTATTATAGAAAGCTTCAGGCCAAGACTTTCACCTAGCTTTGTTGTCATATCTTGAATAGAAGAAAATGGATAATCCTCTAACACTAACAAATCTTCTAAGATAGGGATTAATGCCTCCGTGATCCTCGAATTCGCTTGATCTAGTGAAGTATTTTCCTGCTTTAAAATCCGAAGTTCATCCCTAGGGTTTGTTATGTATGCTTTCTTACGTAGCATCGCCAAAAGGATAACCCCTAGTGCATACATATCCGCTTCCACATCAGGCTCATTGCCAGATAACACTTTAGGTGATTTGAAGTAAGAATCCTCAATCCCCTCATTGGTATGGATATGCTTATCTAATTCAACAGTTGCAAGATCCTTCAGCATCAGCTTGTAGCGACGATTTGATTCAACAACGAATATGTTATTTAAATTTAATTCACCATATATAAAGCCTTTTAAATGTAGATAATGCACAGCTGTACAAAGCTCGACAAATGCATCGAGAACTTGGTCAATTGTCATACTTTGAACAAAATCTACAAATGGTTCCTCTGTAGCAATATGGGCAGAAGTAAAGAAATAATTTTTATCCTGCTGCACTTTATTATCTATGTGCGAAATTGTATTGAAGTGAAAATTACGAACAATGCGCTTACTAGTCAAATTTTTAATCGCAATAAAAGAATCGGTGTAATAATCAATTAAGGATTGCGGTGTATATTCAGCATTTAGTAGACTTAGTCGAATTACCTTATTATCTGCTCGCATATCAACAGCTAAATAAGTTGAAACTAGTCTGTTCTGATGTAATTGCTCCATTATTCGATATCGGTTATTAATGACTTCCACTATTTTCACCTCTTAGTCATAAAGACTTCGTTTTAGGAAAATCAAAAAATGGCTATCCAAAGAACGATAGCCAAACATTCTAAAAAACGTAATATTTTGGCAGCCAGGCTATCATGGGTATGTACACCGGTAGACCCTTGGCTTTGCGTCCTATACTTTCGAATAGTTTGCCCTTTTCTCAATCTATATGGATATTAAGGTCATATTCACTACTACTTAATACCTATTTTACACCACTTCTATGATTATTCAATGATTAAAACAAGTTTTATTTTTTAAAAATGTAAAAAAAATCAAGTCTATTTACACTACTTTTTAGCTTACATATTATAACACGCTCCTACTGAAATTACAAAATTTTCAAAATTATAATTCTAGCAATTATTTTCCATCTCATACGAAGCAAATAACACCCTTGTCTAACCTTGTTATGGTAAGGTAACAGTAGGAAACTTTGAGAGGAAAATAGGATGAAAACAACTAAAAAAACCTTCATTTGGTTACTTATTCTAATCATTACGATCATCTGGGGATATGCATGGGTATTGATGAAGGCATCCCTTCAATTTGTAGGTCCATTCACTTTTTCTGCACTTCGTTTTGGAACAGGAACGATTACTCTATTAGTTATTCTTGTAATCTTAAAGATTAAACTTCCACCAAAACAGTATGTAAAACCACTAGTGGTTGTTGGCTTGTTACAGACAACGATTGTTTTTCTTTTCGTTATGTATGGACTTCGATTTGTCGATGCTGGGAAATCTTCCATCATTCTCTACACGATGCCCATTTGGAGTAGCTTATTAGCAGCTAAGTTTCTTGACGAAAAGCTAACTCCTAAAAAGCTAATAGGACTTATAGTCGGAATGGTTGGCTTAGTACTTATTATTGGATGGGATTTCTTCCAAGCACAAAGCATCGATACGATTATTGGAGAATTACTCATTGTTATCGCTGCAATTTCTTGGGGAGCTTCCAATGTATATTACCGATTACGATTAAACCATCTTCCCAAATTACAAGTTTCTGCTTACCAAATGTTTTTTGGAACAATCGGTATTGTTGTAGCAGCTATGATAATGGAGTGGGGGCAACCAATTAATTGGAATGGTCAAAGTATATTTTATATTCTTTTTACTGGTGTATTAGCTTCTGCTTTATGCTTCACGATATGGTTTGTCATACTGAGTAAAATTGATATGGTATCTGCAACATTATCCACCTTACTTGTACCAGTGTTTGGATTGTCCTTTAGTTGGCTAGCACTAAGTGAAGCAATTACACCAAGTATTTTATATGGTTCTTTCTTTATCATCGTAGGAATCACGATATCACAACTTACCGGAAGAAAAAGAAGCAATGCTAACCCATAATTAGCATTGCTTTTTTTAACGTTATTAGTATGAATGAATGATTAGAAAAACAATAATCCAATTGATATCGGAATGAAGCTCCAAAACAGAATCATCACACAGAATCCCATAATATCACGAACCTTTAATCCTGCAATGGCCAGAATTGGTAACGCCCAGAACGGCTGAACCATATTCGTCCAAGCATCTCCCCATGCAACCGCCATGGCTGTTTTCGCAGTATCCACATCTAGACCAATGGCAGCAGGAATCATGATATCGCCTTGAATTGCCCATTGGCCACCACCTGATGGAACAAAGAAATTTAAGATACCAGCACTGATAAAGCTTAACCACGGCAATGTAAAATCATTTGAAATATTGACAAACCACATCGATAGTTGATCAGATAGACCGGAGCTAATCATCATACCCATTATCCCAGCATAAAAAGGAAACTGAACGATAATGCCTCCTGCATTTTTAACAGCATCTGTGGCACTATTTAAAAAGCGACGTGGTGTTCCATGAAACAGTATTCCGAAGAATAAAAAGATAAAGTTCACAATGTTAATATTTAAATTCAGACCATTTTGAACAAAGTGATAAAGAATGAAAGCTAATCCTAACAACCCAATTAAAATCGAAATAACTCTACTATTTTCTAATCGCTCAGCTGGTGTACTTGTTTTTTCCTCTGCTTCTTCTACTTCTTCCTCTTCTATTACAGAAGCTTGGAGGTTCAACAATTCTGGATCAATTTCTCCTACGTTACGAGTTGGTCTCATCAATAGTCTATTTAACAACGGTAGGGATATTAGTAGCGTTCCGACAATAAACAGATTATAACTGCTAAATAGTGTCTCTGTAACAGGAATAATTCCCATCGTTTCTTCCAGAAAATGACCTTGTGTTGCAATGGTTAATGGAATAGAACCTGAAAATCCACCATGCCATAATAAGAAACCACTATAGGCACTTGCCATCAATAAACGATAATCAACTGATGGTACTCGTTTTGCAACGTGAATAGCCAATAGCGCCCCCACCACTAATCCAAAGCCATAATTTATTAAACAAGCAATGGAAGCAACAAATGTTACTAATAAAATTGCTTGCCCTGGTGTATTTGCTAGCTTACTAATTTTACCTAATAACCTTTTTACGATCGGACTATTTGCTAAAATGTACCCCGTAACCACTATCAGAGACATTTGCATCGCAAATTCTAGTAAGTTCCAAAAACCGCCTCCCCAAAATTCAACCATTTGAACTGGTGAATTATCAGTAAAAACGATACCAAGGATAAAAACAATAAATGTAAGAATAATTGCAAAAAGAAATGCATCTGGTAAGTACCTACGCACCATGCGATCAAAGAAATTCGCAATCGAGCTCAGCATATCCTATTACCTCCTCTTTAATAGATTAGATGTAGTATATTGTATTCGTTGGAGTAGGAATTATTCTATGAATACACTAAATAATATAACCAAAGAATGATTCGTCCATATGTTAGATTAAATTATTCCAATAATAATAGCAATGTATCTACTATAGGATACATTGCTATCAGGGCTGCTCCTTTAATAACCGAAGACTTTAATAACGCTTATTATGATGAAACAAACCAAATTGGTAACGTAATAACACTTAGTAGTGTACTAACAAAAACAGTAGAAGCTACTAGATCTGGTTCGACATCAAATGCTACCGAAAACATGGTTGTATTTGATGCTGTAAGCATTTCGGATACGATAATAATCACCGAAGCTAAAATCGTATCTTCAATACCCATCAAGTAAACAATTTCAAATGCAAGTAAAAACAAACTTATCAACTATTGTAGATAGCTACTACAGTTAATAAGTTTGTTAATAGAATTTCTATGTTTTTTACGATTACGATGTTGCTTTGCGTTTTTTACGGAACTTACTCCACAATGGTAGAATTAATGCAAGTAGAGCAAGACCTAATAGTACGGCACTAATTGGTCGAGTGAAGAAAATGCTGAAATCCCCACTAGACATTTGTAGCCCTCGTCTAAATTCTACTTCTGCAATTGGTCCAAGAACCAATCCAAGTATTACCGCGGCTAATGGAAACTTCATTTTATCTAAATAAAATCCAATTAGTCCAAATAAAAGCATAATCCATATATCAAATATAGAGTTACGAACTGCGTATGTTCCAATTACACAAAAGATTACAATGAATGGCCCTAATACTTTGTATGGAACCTTCATTATTTTTGAGAATATACGAATAAATGGTTTAGACAAGACCAAGATTAATAGATTGACTAATAATAATGAAATAAAGATTGTATAAACTAAATCTGGTGAATCCTTAATTAACATCGGACCTGGTTGCATTCCGTGCATAACAAATGCACCTAGGATAATGGCAGTCGTTGCACTTCCAGGGATTCCAAGTGATAGTAATGGAACCATCGCGCCCATCGCCGCAGCATTATTTGCTGATTCAGGTGCTGCAATCCCTTCCGGTACTCCTGTACCGAATTCTTTCGGATTTTTAGACCAGCGAGTTGCTTCACTATAGCTCACCATCGAGGCTGTAGTAGCTCCAACACCAGGTAGAATTCCGATTGTAATACCTAAAATAGAAGAACGAAGAATCGTACCTTTAATTCGATTAAAAATCGTACTATCAAATATTTTTGTCTTAAACTTTTGCATTTGTTGCTTAATCGTATGATCTTCTTTACTTTTTCTTAGAACCTCCGATACAGCGAATAAGCCAATTAAGACTGGGATAAGATCAATACCACTTAATAGCTCTAATGAACCAAATGTAAATCGCTCTGCTCCTGTCATCGGATCCATTCCGATTGTTGCAATAAATAATCCTAATGCAACCCCAATAAAGCCTTTAATTAAATCACCACCACTTAGTGATACAACAACTGTTAGTCCAAGGACTGCTAATGCAAAGTATTCCGGTGAAGAAAAACTAAGTGCAAACGAAGCAAGTAATGGTGTTAAGAATATAAGACATAGTACACCAAGTGTACCACCTGTAACCGAACTAAATATTCCAATACCTAATGCTTGGCCCGCTTTTCCTTTTTGGGCCATCGGATAACCATCCAGAACGGTTGCAACCGCTTCTGGTGTTCCTGGTGTACGGAAAAGTATGGCACTAATCAGGCCAGAAAAAACAGATGATGCATAAATAGTTGTTAATAATATAAAGGCTGGAATAGCATCTAATCCATATGAAATTGGAAGTAAGATAATAACAAGCATCGTACCACTAATTCCCGGTAGGGCTCCACCCAGGAATCCTATTAATGTTGCAGCAAATAATATTAATAAAGGAATTGGTTGAAACATATTTTCAATCCCTAATAACAATCCTTCAACCATTATTTACACTCCTTTCTCTACATCTTTCTTAATAAATCCAGAAGCTTAGTGTATGGAAAATCCCAATTCCTCGTGGGAATGGAATTCCTAAGACATAGATAAATAATACGACGAAGATAACCGTACTAATAACCGTTGAAAGTATTAGCATCATCTTCTTTCTCATTCCTAGAAGCCAAGCTGTAAACAAGAATAAGAGTGGCGTAGCAAAAAGGAAGCCGATAACCTGCAATAATGCAACATAGATGGCCATCGCAATCAAAATATACCAATGACTGCCCTTTAGCCCTTCATTAGCTCTTCCTTCAACTTGCGGTAGTTCTTCTCCATCATCCGTATTTTCATCTGAAGCAATAGCACTTTTTTTGCTTTCTAGTATTGTTTTGATTACCTGAAGAATACCCATGATTAGCATAAAAACTAATATAATAGTTGGCCATTCTGCTGAACCAATGATGGTAGATGTTCTAGAATCTGGAATTTGCAATGCAATAACTAAGAAAAACACAGAAAACAGAATTGTAATAACGCCCAATACCAAATTTGATTTCATTCTGCATTTCCTCCTTAAAAGAGGAGGGGGGATAATCCCCCCTCTTCCAAAAATCACTATTCTTTATTATTCAATCTCTGCAATGATTTCTTTATATTTCTCAATATCTTGTTCTAATTTTTTCGTGAAGTCTTCAGAACCCATCCAACCATCACGAAGGTTTAGATAAGAATTAGCAGCGTATTCTTGATACTCTTCAGATTCCATTGCTTTTTTAGCAGCATCTTCTAATAAATCAACAATTTCTTGTGGCGCATCAGCAGGAATCATTAGATAACGCTCAACACCATCCGTTAAATCCCAACCTTTTTCAACTGTAGTTGGAACATCTGAGAAGTCCTCTAAACGTTCTTCAGCAAAGAATACTAATGGCGTAAATTCTCCCTCTTCGATGTAAGAAACTGTCGGGCCAACTTCCTCTAAAATTACATCAATATGTCCACCTAATAGATCAGAGTGCATGTTTCCTGCACCTTCCATTGGGATATAATTCATGTCAACGCCAGCCTCTTTAATGAAACGACGTGCTGTAATTTCATCAATACCCATTGTACCAACTGCACCAAGATTCACTTCACCAGGATGTGCTTTTGCATATTCAATCAACTCATCAATGCTTTCAAACGTACCGTTTTTAACTTGTAGTGCATAAATATCACTTTGAATACGTGCAATCGGTTTCACTTTATCTAAACCGAACTGGTTTGTTCCAGCTGCAGTAGTTACCGCATAAGCAGAGTCACCGATTAGTGTATAACCATCTGCATCTTCTTGCATGGCATTTTGCATTGCAATAACACCAGATCCACCTTCTTGGTTAATAATATTGAAGTTTGCACCAAGATCCTCAGCCATTAGGTTTGTAATCGTACGTACGAAAGTATCTGTACCTCCACCTGGTCCGTGACCAACATAAACTTCAATATCTCTTTCTGGATAATCTTCTGTAGAAGCTTCTTCATTTTTAGACCCTGAGTTTGAGCATGCTGTCAAAACAATAAGTAATAAAGCGATTAATCCTACAAATAATGATTTCTTTTTAAACATTCGGTTTTCCCCCTTGGAATAGTTGATAGTATGTTAAATTAGTTTGAATAACCATTCATACGGACAGTCATTTTTATTGCTTCTTTTGTAGCTCCTGCATCTGCTTCACCTTTACCAGCGATGTCAAAAGCTGTGCCATGAGCAGGTGTTGTCAATGTAATTGGTAGTCCACCACTCATCGTGACACCTCGATTAAAGCCTAGTAATTTCATTCCAGTTTGTGCCTGATCATGATACATTGCTAATAGGCAATCAAATGGATCTTTTTCCAATCGTAAGAATAACGTGTCTGCTGGATAAGGCCCACTAACATTAATGCCTTCTGCTTGCATTTCCTTAATTGCTGGAATGATAAAGTCAATCTCTTCATTTCCTAGCATTCCACCTTCACCAGCGTGTGGGTTTAAGGCAGATACAACAATTTTGGGATTATCATAACCAGCGGTCTTTAATGTTTCATTAGCAAAGCGGATACGCTGAACAATTTTTTCCTTCGTAATGTTTTCGCTTACATTTTTCAACGGAATATGTGAAGTTGCACGCGTAACCCATAAAGAATTCATTACATTGACTTCACTAAATCCTTCCTTACATTCTAGTAGGTCTGCAAAGAAATGTAGCTCATCCTGGAAGTGATGTCCTCCACGGTGTAAAGCTTCTTTATTTAATGGCGCATACATAACTCCGTCGATTTTCTTCGTTTTTGCTAAATCTAGTACATACTTTAGAGTCTCTCCAGTTACTTTCCCTGAATGAGGTGATAGCTTCCCTAGCTCATATTCACTAGGATCTAAGTTTTCTAGATTCACAAAATAGATTGTTCCTTGATTTCTTTCTGCTTGGTCAACATCCTCTATTTCAACCAAGTCCAAATCTGCCCCCGCAATGGATTGGCCTTGTTGAAGGACACGCTTGTCTCCCACAATAACCCATGTTGCTAATTCTCGAATCTCTTGATCTTGAAATGCTTTAACAATTAATTCTGGACCAATACCAGTTGCATCACCTAAAGTGACACCGATAATTAGGTTTTCATTTTTCAATGTAGCGTACCTCACAATCGTTGTTTTTTCTAAACCTTCATTAGGTGTTTCTCAATAAAGCGGAAGTTTCTGTGATTTTTAAACATAATAGCAAGTATTAATATTCAAATTCGTATGCGTTTACATTTTTGTTATTGTATATCCCCGAGAAGTATTTTCGTCTTCTCTTGATAAGCTTCTATAATGGAAGGATCTGTATTCCTATCGGTAATAATTCCTTCAATTTCTGTAAAACTACATACTTTTGAAAAAGCTTTTTTATTAAATTTGCTATTATCTGCTAATAACCATGTTCTTTCAGCAGCGTTAACCATCAACTGCTTAATCATAGACTTTTCAAAGGTTGGTGCACTCACTCCACTTTCTAAATCTATTGCGTGAGCACCAAGGAAGAAGATGTCGGCATATATAATCTCGAGCATTTTCTGTGTAGCTGACCCATATAACGCGCCTATCCCTTGCTGCAATTCACCACCAGTAACAATTACTTTATTCGAACTGTCTAATAACTCGTTGGCAATGTTGACATCATTGGTTACTATTGTTAAGTCGCTTCGGGGTTTTAGTAATCTAGCTAATTCTAAAGTAGTTGTTCCCGAGTCTAATATAATAGTAAAATTTTCCTCTATTAAGGGTAGAGCTTTTGATGCAACCGCTTTCTTTTGTTCGTTATTTTTAGTGGCTTTCGAAGAATATGGGACTTCTTCCGCAAGCATTTCAAGCGAAACCGCTCCTCCATGCGTACGAATGACTTTGCCTTTTGCTTCTAATTCCTTTAAATCTCTTCGAATTGTCATTGATGATACATCCAACTGTTGAGAAACTTCCTCGATATCAATCTTTTTATTGACTAAAATCTGTTGTTCTAACCATTTTCTTCTCTCAATTGGGAACACTCAACTTCAACTCACTTACTATAAATTTGTTAATTTTAAACAACCACTCTTGTTATATTATGTTTTAGTTGTTCATAATTGTCAATATATTTTTAGGAATTTTATAAAAAACAATCGAACATTGTCGATTACCTGTATTTAGAAGTTATTTTTACATTGTCAATGTTAATAATTAACAATCCTGCCACTTTTATACCTTGGGAATATATTCTTTTTACGGATAAAACACTATCTTACGCTCTATACAATAACCACGATGTTAATTTTAAACATGATGATGTTAAAGCTAATCAAGAGTACTGTAAAATTGTAATGAATTATTAGGAAGTAGAAACTGTTTATCTCCATTTAAAAAAGACTAAAAACGATAGATTTATCGTTTTTAGTCTTCAGCATTTCTCCTCGATAAGGTCACAGAATTTATCTAACCAATATAAACCCGTGCCTCATATGGACGTAGTTTGATCGTAGCGCTCTCCAAGTTTTCCTCTACGTCTTCATAATTCCCAATTAGTAGCGTTCCAGTAGTAAGCTCATTATCTCGTATTTGGAATTCTGCTACTTCCCTACTAAAGTTTGTCAATACAAGCAGCTTTTGATCTTCATAAGCCCTAGTATATGCATATACTTGCTCATTAGCGTCATCAATTAGCTTATACTCTCCGTAAACAATAATCGGATTAGACTTACGTAATTGAATTAATTTACGGTAATAATGATAGATTGAATTTGTATCTTGAACTGCTTGTTCTGCATTTATATCTGAATAATTCGGATTTACCTTAATCCATGGTTTGCCTGTCGTAAACCCTGCATTGTCACTAGCATTCCATTGCATTGGAGTTCTAGCATTATCTCGCCCTTTTACATAGATAGATTCCATGACACTTTCATGTGGCTCACTACCCTCAAGTACTTTTTCTTTATACATATTTAGGATTTCAATGTCCTTATAGTCATCAATAGAATCAAATCGGACATTCGTCATGCCAATTTCTTCTCCTTGGTACACGTAAGGAGTACCTTGGAGCATATGAAGAAATGTAGCCAGCATTTTTGCTGATTCTACTCGATACTCCTTATCATCCCCAAAACGAGAAACCATTCTTGGCTGATCATGGTTATTCATATATAAACTGTTCCAGCCAACTCCATGGAGACCGGTTTGCCATTTCGTAATATTGTCTTTTAAATCCTTTAATTCTAATGGTTTCAAGTCCCATTTTCCATTTGGACCAGAGTCTAAATCCATATGCTCAAAGGTAAACACCATATTTAACTCATTACGACTCGGATCAGTATACAGCTTTGCATCTTCAACACTAGCACCCGGCATTTCGCCCACTGTCAAAATGTCATAGCTCGATAACACCTTTTGATTCATTTCCTGCAAGTAATCATGGATTCGGGGACCGTTAATGTAATATTGCCCACCTCCAACGTATTTCTTACCCTCAGGATTAGGAGCATCTGGTAGTCCAGGTGCCTTCGAAATAAAATTAATAACATCCATGCGGAAGCCATCAATTCCTTTTTCTAGCCACCAGTTCATCATGCTATAAATTTCATTGCGAAGTGTTTCGTTCTCCCAGTTTAAATCTGGTTGTTTTTTACTGAATATATGTAAAAAGTATTCACCAGTTTGCTCATCGTATTGCCATGCAGAACCACTAAAGGTTGATTCCCAATTATTGGGCTCTTTTCTCCAAATATAATAATCACGATATGGGTTGTCAGTTGATTTACGAGATTCCATAAACCATGCATGTTCATCAGATGAATGATTGACAACGAGATCCATGATGAGTTTCATATCTCGGTTATGTACTTCCTTTAGTAATTCCTCCCAATCCGCCATTGTTCCAAACTCATCCATAATGGCTTGATAATCACTAATATCGTAGCCATTGTCATCATTTGGAGATTTGTAAACTGGCGATAGCCAAATTACATCAATCCCTAGATTTTTTAAATAATCTAGTTTTTGTGTAATACCTTTAATATCTCCAATTCCATCACCATTACTGTCATGAAAACTACGCGGGTATACTTGATACACGACACTTTCTTTCCACCATTGTTTGTTCATTATGTCAGCTCCTAACAAAGTTCTGCTACTCGATAGTCTGCTATATCCTATCATGTAAATTGTATTATCTATTGTTCATTCGAAATCTCTAAATAGCGTTCAGTAGACAGCTACATTCAATAACATTTGAAAACCTTTTCAGTTTTTAATGTATCATAGACATGTGCTTTCGACAATTACCAAGTCTACAAAAAGAAAAAGATAGTAGTGCAACTAATACACTACTATCCTTATAGAATTTACAACTTAAATTTACGAACTAACCCATTTAATTCTTCGGCTAGCTTCGCTAATTGTTCAGAGCTACCAGCCACTTCCTCCATAATACTGCTCGTTTGCTGTGTCGATGCAGATGTTTGCTCAACTCCAGCTGCAGATTCCTCTGAGATTGCTGCGATTTCTTCAATAGAAGTACTCATTTTCTCACTATTAGTTGAAATGTCAGCTAGGTTCTCTGAAATGCTAGAAATACTGGTTACCATGCCAGATACAGCCTGACTAATCTTGCCAAAGGTCTCTCCTGTCGTAGCAATATGTGAGGTTCCTTGCTTCACCTCTTCATAGCCACCTTCTAGTGAGTCCGTTACATTTGTCGTCTCCGTTTGGATATTGGAAACAATCTCGGTAATATGTGTAACAGAATCTGACACTTGCTCTGCAAGCTTTCTGACTTCATCCGCAACAACAGCAAAGCCTTTGCCATGCTCCCCAGCTCTTGCCGCTTCAATTGCAGCGTTTAACGCTAGAAGGTTTGTCTGTTCAGCGACATCCTTAATAACGGTTACTAAGTTTGAAATTTCCTGTGAATGTTTGTCAAGACCTGTTACCTTCTGAACAGCCTCTTGGACAATACGATCAATCCGTTCCATTTGTTCTGTAGAGGTAGTCATTAATTGACTTCCTTCATTCGTCAATGATAAGACTACATTCGAATCTTTTCCGATTAAAAGACCCTGATCATTGGCTTCTTTTACCTTCGCGACAAAGGAACTCATCACTGATGACAAATCACTCGCACTATTTGCTTGTGTTTCGGAACCTGCCGCAAGCTCCTGCATGGTTGTTGCAACTTGGTCTGTCCCTGTTTTTACTTCATTTGCTGATTGTGTCAATTCTTCACTTTGACTCGATACCGTTTCTGATACTTCATTAATCTGATTTAATAGATCTCGCATATTCGTATTCATTTCATTTGTGGCTACAACGAGTTTTCCGATTTCATCTTGTGATTTAACTTCAAGCGCCTCATGGCTTAAGTCGCCACTAGCAATGCTTCTCATTCGCTCCATAATACGTTGAATCGGCTTCGTGATACGTCTTGTAACCCATATTGTTACTGCAACACCAATAATCAATACAATACCTAAACTAATTGAAATAGGAATAATAATTGCTTGAGCTTTTTTCTCAAAATCAACTTTGTTAATTGTTCCGGCAATAATCCAATCTGTAGTTGAATTTTTGACGAAACCTAGGGCTTTATCTTTTCCCTCTGATTCATACTCAACGACTCCATGGTCACCAGCGTCTACGATTTTTTGGTAGTAGTCTTCTTGTGACTGATCCTGCCCAATATTATCTACGGTTGGATGGGCAACATACTTGCCATCATTATCAAAAATCACAACATAACCAGTATCACCGATTTTTACTTTCGAAACCATTTCAATAAGTGTATTAACCGATACATCAGCACCCATTACACCAACTAATTGATTACCATTAAAATATGCTTTCGCTGCTGTTACAACCGTTTCACCGGTTCCCGCATCCACATATGGATCTGTCCAAATAATTTCTCCACCAGCGTCTACAGCATCCTGATACCATGGTCTTTCTCGTGCATCAAAATCTGCAGGAAGATCTAATATCGGGTATACAACCATCTCACCATTTTCTTCCAACCCAGTATAGAGGTTTAAAATGGAAGGTGATGTTTCTTTCGTCTCTTTTAAATAATTTATCACTTGATCATGTTTATCAGCTTGATAGTCTACCAATAGCTCATTAGACGTATAACGATCTAATGTACCAGTGATATTGGAGAAAAACATTTCAAATGTATCATCCATACTTACCATTTGACTTTCCACATTGTTTACGAGCTCATCTGTTGTATTTTGCACACTCGATAGATAGCTTACTACGGAAACAGTTCCCCCAGCTAATATAATCAAAAGGATAAACGGAATTAAGATTTGATTCTGAATGGACTTCGTAAAGAAATTACCTTTCCCTTTACCCACATTTACATGCTTGTCAGTTTTCTTTCTTTTCATTTTATTACCTCCAGTTTTAAATATTCAGTATTTTTTTCACCCAATTATTTATATGAAAACTGCATAAGCGTGTCCATGAAGGAAACGACTTATGCAGTTTAACTATTTTATCTCTCTCTATTTTTTCTATTATTTCTTTATAATTTAAATTGACGTACTAAGCCATTTAGCTCTTCAGCAAGTTTTGCTAATTGCTCAGAGCTTCCGGCAACTTCTTCCATGATGCTGCTTGTTTGCTGTGTGGATGCAGAGGTTTGTTCAACACCAGCTGCGGATTCTTCTGAAATTGCAGCAATTTCTTCTACTGATGCGTTCATCTTCTCACTGTTGTTCGCAATCTCTACTAAGTTCTCTGAAATTGTTGTAATACTACTTACCATTCCAGTTACAGATTGTGTAATTTTCCCGAAGGTTTCTCCTGTTGTCTCAATTTGGGAGGTTCCTTGCTTAACTTCCTGATAGCCACCTTGGAGTGATTCGGTTACATTATTCGTCTCTGACTGGATATTTGTAACAATATTCGTAATATCGGTAACAGAATTTGAAACTTGTTCTGCAAGCTTTCTTACTTCATCTGCTACAACGGCAAATCCTTTCCCATGCTCACCAGCTCTTGCAGCTTCAATGGCTGCGTTTAACGCTAATAGATTAGTTTGTTCGGCAACATCTTTAATCACAGTAACTAGATTTGAGATTTCCTGTGACTGCTTATCAAGACCAGTTACCTTTTGAACGGCATCTTGAACAATACGATCAATCTTCTCCATCTGTTTCGTCGAATCAGTCATTAACCTGCTACCTTCATTGGTCATAGCTAGAACTTGTTTTGAGTTTTCTTCTATAGACAACCCTTGTTCGTTTGTATCCTTTACCTTTGTAACAAAAGTGCCCATGATCGATGACAAGTCACTCGCACTATTTGCTTGTGTTTCAGAACCAGAAGCAAGCTCTTGCATTGTCGTAGCTACTTGGTCTGTTCCTGTTTTTACTTCATTAGCAGATTGCGTTAACTCCTCACTTTGACTTGAAACAGTCTCGGATACTTTATTAATCTGATTTAGTAGATCACGCATATTTTGGTTCATGTCATTGGCTGCTAATACAAGTTGGCCTACTTCATCTCGAGCTTTTGTTTGTAGGTCATCATAACTTAAATCACCACTTGCAATAAGCCTCATTCGTTCCATAACCGTTTTGATTGGATTTGTAATTCTACGTGTAATGAAGAACGTTATAACGCCTCCAATAATTAATACAATACCAAGACTAATCGTGATAGGAAGAATAATTGCTTGTCCTTTTTCCTCAAATTCATCGATATAAACTGTACCGCCTATTATCCAGCCTGTAGTTGGATTTTTAACAAATCCCATTACTTTATCCTTACCTTCAAACTCATAGTGAACAATCCCTTGATCACCAGTGCTCACTATTTTTTTATAATATTCCTCTTGTGATTGATCCTCACCAATATATTCCGCATTTGGATGGGCAGCAAACTTTCCGGCGTTATCAAAAATAGTTGCATAACCCGTGTCACCAATAGTTATTTTATCTACCATTTCGATAAGGGTTTCTGCTAATACATCTGCAGATAGTACGCCCGTTAATTTACTTCCGTTATAAATAGCTTTAGAGGCAGTCACAACTAATTCGCCAGTACTTTCATCAAGATATGGGTCTGTCCAAACAGTTTCTCCTTTTGCACTTACTGCATTTTGATACCATGATTGCTCTTTTACATTGAAATCATTACTTAATTCTGTCTCAGGATAAATAATAACTTCCCCAGTTTCTTCATATCCTATATAAATATTAGCGATATTGGCATCAGCTACTTGGGTCTCTTTCAGGTCTTTCAAGATATCCCCAAAATAATTGGAATCATATTTCATCATCATATCTTTTGATGCTAATCTATCCAGTGACGTCTCGATACTAGAGAAAAACATTTCAAATGTATCATTCATCCCGACCATTTGACTTTCCACATTGTTAACAAGCTCATCAGTTGTATTTTTTACACTAGTTGTATAACTTACAATTGAAACAGCTCCTCCAGCAATAATAATGAGTAAAATGAAAGGAATTAAAATTTGATTTTGTATTGATTTGGTAATAAAGTTGCCAGTATTTCTAGTATGTTTATCAGTTTTATTTTGGTTATTATTTCTCAATTTGTCTGTGTCCCCTAGCATGTATTATTCTAGATGTCTAATTTAGAACCACTATTTTGGAAAACTGCATAAGCGCCTCCTTGAAGGAAACAACTTATGCAGTTTATGTATGTTCTCTCTATCTATTTTTCTCTATAGTTTAAATTGTCGTACTAATCCGTTTAGCTCTTCTGCTAATTTAGCTAATTGCTCAGAGCTTCCGGCCACCTCTTCCATGATGCTACTTGTTTGCTGTGTTGATGCAGAGGTTTGTTCAACACCTGCTGCGGATTCTTCAGAAATTGCAGCGATTTCTTCAATGGATGTACTCATCTGCTCACTGTTGTTCGCAATCTCTGCTAAATTCTCTGAAATTGTTGTGATACTACTTACCATTCCAGTTACAGCTTGTGAAATTTTCCCGAAGGTTTGTCCTGTTGTCTCAATTTGGGAGGTTCCTTGCTTAACCTCCTGATAGCCACCTTGTAGTGATTCTGTTACATTATTCGTCTCTGACTGGATATTTGTAACAATATTCGTAATATCGGTAACAGAATTTGAAACCTGTTCTGCAAGCTTTCTTACTTCATCTGCTACAACGGCAAATCCTTTCCCATGCTCACCAGCTCGTGCAGCTTCAATGGCTGCGTTTAACGCTAATAGATTAGTTTGTTCGGCAACGTCCTTAATCACAGTTACTAGATTTGAGATTTCCTGTGACTGCTTATCAAGACCAGTTACCTTTTGAACAGCATCTTGAACAATGCGATCGATTTTCTCCATCTGCTTGGTAGAATCAGTCATTAATTGGCTACCTTCATTGGTCATAGCTAGAACTTGTTTTGAGTTTTCTTCTATAGACAACCCTTGTTCGTTTGTATCCTTTACCTTTGTAACAAATGAACTCATTACTGCAGACAAGTCACTTGCACTATTTGCTTGTGTTTCAGAACCAGAAGCGAGCTCCTGCATCGTTGTTGCAACTTGCTCTGAGCTAGCTCTTACTTCATTTGCTGATTGTGTTAACTGATCGCTCTTACTTGTTACAGTTCCAGATACTTCCGAGACTTGGTTAATAATAGAGCGTAAATTAGAGCTCATCTCATTAATAGAAGAAGAAAGCTTACCGATTTCATCTTTTCCATCATAATTAATATTTTCAACAGATAAGTCACCGGCTGCAATTTGATTACTCACTTCTACTACTTTATTTAAGTTTCGAGAAACCAATCTACTAATAAGAAGAAGTAACAGCGTTCCAATTACAGCTGAAATAACAAGTGCAGCAAGCTGTACAATAAACGTTAATTGTTGACTTTCCTTAACATTATCGATTGCTAACTCTCTATCTGCATTTACAGTATCCTGTAAACTATCCAAAAATTTAACAGTCTCTTCACTAATTCTGTTGGACTGCAGCACATAGTTTTCTGCTGAGACAGTTTTATCATTTTGTACCGCTGGTAGAATACTACCTTCAAATAGATCATTCATTAATTGATCATTGGCAACAATTTGTTCGAACAAGGTAATCTGTTCTTCTGTATCAAGTTCATCTTTAATATCAGCTTCCAATTTATCAAAGAATTCCTTTTCCATCTCTAATTGTTCTAATATCTCTGGATTTTCTGTTGCCCAATAATTTACGATATGATTACTCTTGGACCTTGTAAGAGAACCCATTTCTGAAATATTTAATGCACGATCACCTCTACGCTCTAGTGCATCCACATTATCCCCAATATTTCCAACTAAAATTGCACCAATTGCTGAAGATACTCCAAATAGAATTAATACGACCGTTAGAACAATCCCGTATTTCCAGCCTATCTTTAGGTTATTAAATAATTTAAATGATTTTTTTTGTCTTTGTACGTTAGTCTTTTTTTTCCCCATTCTACAACACCTTTGCGAGTGACTCCGAAATACGATCTGCATTAAATGGCTTCACCACAAAGTCATTTGCACCTGCTTTTATCGCATCTACAACCATTCCTTGTTGTCCCATTGCAGAGCACATAATTATTTTGACATTTGGTAATTTCTGTTTAATTTCAGTTGTTGCATCCACACCATTCATCTCTGGCATTGTGATATCCATTGTAATAAGGTCTGGATTTAGCTCGGTTGCTTTTTCGATTGCTACTAAGCCATTTTCAGCTTCGCCAACAACCTCATGTCCTAGTTTTGTAATAATATCTCTTAGTTGCATACGCATAAATGCTGCGTCATCTGTAATTAACACTCGTGCCATCTTGATGTCCTCCAATTAATTAGCTACTTCTTTTAATTCTTCCGCTTCTTCCATTGCTAATACTTTACCTAGTTCAAGTAATATTAGTAACTCGCTTTCAAGTTTCGCAACACCTTTAATATATTCCTTACGAACCATTCCGCCCATTTCTTTTGCCTCTTCGATTACACTCGAATCAATATCCAATACATCTGTTGCTGCATCTACAATTAGCCCTACTTGAATGTTGTCGACCTTTACAACGACAATACGGTTCAAATCAGATGGTTCTGTTTGATCGATTTCTAACCGTTCCTTTAAATCAATTACTGGAACAGTCTCACCATGAAGGGTCATGATACCCTTAATGAATTCTGAAGTTCCTGGTACCTTTGTGATTTCTTTCATTTTTTCAATGGACATAACCTGCTTCACATCTGCGCCATATCGTTGACCATTTAAGGTAAAAACGATAATCTTTACTGTCTCTTCCATCATGATGCCTCCCTCGTTATTTTACTAATGCATTTGGATCAACAATTAAACATACTTGACCATTACCAAGAATGGTTGCGCCACTAATTGCAAACACATTTTTCAAATAATTACCTAGTGTTTTTAATACGACTTCTCTTTGTCCGATAAAGGAATCCACTAGTAAGCCCGTACGTTTATCACCTTTTTGAATGATGACCGCTGAATTACTAGCGACATCTTCCTCTGTCACACCATAGACCTTATTCAAGGATACTAATGGTACAATATGACCTCTAAAGTCCATAACCTTTTGTCCATGAACATATTTAATATCTTTATCTTCCAATGCTACTGTTTCAATAATAGAAGAAAGTGGTACAGCAAATGTTTCATGTTGAACCTTCACTAGTAATGTAGAAAGGATAGAAAGCGTCAATGGTAATTGAATAGAGAATTTACTTCCATTACCAGGATTAGAGGTTACAATAATAGAACCACCTAATGACTCAATTTTGTTTTTAACAACATCCAACCCAACACCACGGCCAGAAATATCCGAAATTTGATCAGCTGTACTGAAACCAGATGCAAATATTAAATGATATACTTCTTCATCTGTTAACTGTTTGGAATGATCCTCGCTAATCAATCCGTTTTCAATGGCTTTCTTCTCAACCTTTTCACGGTTAATTCCTGCGCCATCATCCTCAATGTCAATATAAACATTATTTCCACTATGATAGGCTTGAAGTACGATTTTTCCTTCTTCTTCTTTTCCTGCTTGAATCCGTTTCTCAGGGGACTCAATCCCATGGTCCAGAGAGTTACGAATTAAATGAACAAGAGGATCACCAATTTCATCGATAACTGTCCGGTCAAGCTCTGTTTCACTTCCTATAATTTCCAGGGAAATCTTCTTATGTAAATCCTTTGATAAGTCCCTGACCATACGTGGAAAACGATTAAATACCTGCTCAATTGGAACCATTCGCATCGCTAACATTAAGCCCTGCATATCTTCGGTTACACGAGTTAAGTTTTCGACTGTTTCGGTTAATTCCTGGTCCTTGTATTTAAGCGATAAGTCCTCTAATCTACTACGATCAATGATAACCTCTTCAAAAAGATTCATTAAACTATCAATTCGCTCAATGTTCACACGAATCGTCTTAGATTGTTTCGGTTTTTCTTGTGTAGTAGCTTTTGTTTCTTTTGCAGATTCTGTTGTATTTGCTGGTTTTTCCGGTGCTTTTTTCTCAAAAGAGAAATCAGAAACTACAACATTTTGAATCTCAGATACTTTTTTAATGGTCTCTTTAATAGAATCCTTTGATTCTTGTGTTAAAAATAGAATAGAAAAGGATTGGTCAAAGCTGCCTTCTTCAATATCTTCAACTTCTGGAACAGTTTTAATAACTTCTCCTTCACTTTCCAATTTATCAAATACCATATAAGCTCTTGGACCTTTAAGGACACAGTCTTCCGTTAATTCAACCTTAATTTGATAAGCATGGAACCCATTGCCCTTAGCTTGGTTGATAACAGTTGCTTGATATTCATCTAGGTCTAGAGATTCTACAGGTGCATTTATGGTTGGACTGACTTCTTCAGAGCCTTGTTCCACATAGGTTCCTGCTTCAACTTGCTTTAATTGCGACACAAGTGATGTAACATCCTTTTTCCCATCATTTCCCTCACTAATGGCACTTACCATTTCTTCTAGTGCTTCAACTGCTGAAAATGTAATGTCAATAACTGCTGTCGATACAGCCAGCTCATTATGGCGTATCTTATCCAATACGTTTTCCATTTGGTGTGTTAAGGAAGCAATATCCTCAAACCCCATCGTTGCGGACATGCCTTTCAGTGTATGGGCTGAGCGGAATATATCCTGAACGATATCAATTTCCGTTGGCTGTTTCTCCAGTTTAAGAAGATTATCATTAATTGCTTGAAGATGCTCTCGACTTTCATCGAGGAATACTTCAATATATTGATCAGTGTTCATGTTGCACGTCCTCCTAGGATTTAATCTACTAATAGATATAGGTTTAGCTCGCCGATTGCGTTAAAATTAACAGTTAATCGAATCGCTTTTTCATACCCTAATAATGTAGTACTTCCTTCTACAATAGTTGGAGCAGTAATATCTGTTGTAATGCCACTTTCAACAATGTTTGTGGAAAGACCACCAGCAATCATATTACCTAGCTCTCCACTAAATGAAACAAGCATTTCGTCTTGTAATGGCATTCCAAACATCGCTTCACCGATAGCACCAAATACGGATGAATCTCCTGATAGCACTAAATTCCCTTTGATATCTCCAGTAATACCGATTAGCACACCAAACTGAATCTTTAATGATTCTCCTGAAAGCTGCGGTTTACTCATTTCATACTGAATTGGTATGACATTCTTGATGGAAGCCATCGTTCCATTTAATAAAATTGTTATTGCTTTACTCTTTTCTTGCTTTTTTCCCTCCAACTATGTTGACCCCTTTATCATGTAGTTTTAAAAAAAGCTATTCCAAACAAAGAAATAGCCAAGAAATAAAATATAAATCTACTTGGTAACCAGGCGATCCTAGTCAAAAGACCTTAGACCCTAGGTTTTGCGTCCTATTCTTTCAAATAGTTTGCCTTTTAGGTAGTAAAATATTCTTATTTGAATAGTACAAATTGACTATTAAATCATAGTACAGTAAACGCTAAAAATCAATAAAATTTTCAAAAAAGTATTATGGAATTTAAAGGTACAAATGACCATGACTTCAGTCTTCGGTATGATGAATTTTGAAACTCAAACGAAAGATAAAATTATTGAAGTTGTCATAATTCACAACGAAACTGTAGGCATTTTACTATTTCTTGCTAGAATTCTTGCTCCCTTGTCATTTGATACAAAAATAACAGGGACATTTTTCTCTAACAGCTTTAAACAAGATGCGATTATCTTCTCGTCTGGTCCCCCATTGAGATGATGTCTGTTTAAATATTCTTTGGATGGAACCTCTAAAAATTCACATCGGCCTGCTTCTTGATAGAGCTCTAATACATCAAAACCAATTTGTGCAGACTTTCTAGTACCTGGATCATCATTGCTTTTTAGCCCATCTAGCTCTCGCATAACTTGCTTACTAATGTATAGCTTCATATTACTATCACGATAGGCTGCGATAAGCATCAGCTGTTCGTGCATCAAAATATTCGTGTCAGGTGCGATTGCGATTCCTTTTTGGATTGCTTCCTCTAAACGTCGGTACTTCATAACCGCTAGCTTTTGAAGTGATTGCTTCGCAAGAACATCCTCCATCTTACCAGCTGTTCTATTAGCATGAATAGCAGCTAATATTGTAAGTCCAATCCAAGCGATTAACATCGTTTCATTATCAAACCCGATTGAAATGAAATATAGTATAAATTGTAAAAGAATAATGACAAAACCTAATACGACCTTACGAGCGTAAATATGTCCTAGTCCAGGAACAAGAACAGACAAGAATCCTGCCTTTCCCTGTTCAATTGAGGAAGATTGTTTTACTCGATAAAAATTTGCAAATAAGATAACGCTAAGGATATAGATAATAATTTGATAGATATCCTGAATATCTAACCACTTGGTTATCATTCCAACCACAATTGCAAGTAGCATTCTAGCTTCTCTCCTTTATGTTAAAAATGATTCTGGTCTCCTGTATCATGATGATGGTCGTTTACAATCCCTAATCCTCTATCCATTCCGAAGTGTGTTTCATCAACAAAAGCATCCATGCCTGGATTTTTATAAGGATCGTTTCGATCAGAATCATAGCCTGAATCATAACTGGAGTAGCTAGAAATATGGGTAGGACGCCTAGACATAATCATTGCGTCTAAAGTCTTATTTGTCCACTCATCCTTCGTTGTAGGGAATATGGACTTATACTCAATTTGTTTACCAGAGCTCTTTCCTCTTAGCTCAATTAAAAAAGTACCGAGGATTCCCCCTACTAATGACCCAATGATGATTAATCCTGTGTTCATCTAAAGCCCCCTCCCTCAGTTGTCTATAGGATCGTTATATTCCCTATATCGACACATTCAGACAAATTATTAATACAAATCAGTTATTTTATAGCGGAAAACGAAGAGTTTTTTCAAAAATTTGCTTGTAAGGAATTCTAGGCATTATGCACCACATAAAAAAATCCACCTTAATGAAAAGGTGGATTTCCAAACATTTACTATTTTCTTTTTCGAAAAAATACCGTTGCCGCTGCAACAGCACTAGCCGCACCTATATATTTCAAGCCTAGCAAAGACTTCTGTTTCCAATAACTTCGAATCGATTCCATACTCCTGATAAGATCTGCAACCTCTTCATAAAGAAATCGCTTTTCCATTGGTGTAAGGCTTTTATTTCGCAAGCTTTCCTGCAATTCCGATATAGCAACACGATTTAATTGCTTATCTTTTTCCGAAAGCTTTGTACTTATTTCATTTATTGCATCCAGATAATGAAGTATTTGTCCTGCCAATTTAATGGAATCCGAACGTTTGATTAAAATGCTAATGTAATCTTCTAATTCTAAATCCCTTAATTCCCCTAATTGGTGAACCACTTCAACAATTTCCTCTTGAAAACCATCTAAGCTTATTTCTCGCGTATCCATTCGCCCCATTACCATCACCCTATGTCACCATGAATTATGTCAAAATCTAACATTAATCATACAACATATCAACGAAAATTGGGACTATTTTTTCATTACATTTATGTTTCAAATAATTCACCATTTAAAGCTTGAATATATCTTGTTGCAGATCTCTCCACTGCAGCAATTCCATCCTCTTTCACGACCCGATAAAAGGCGTTGTAAATTCGATCAATTTTCATCTGTTTTACACGTGTTGAAATATCTGCTACTTTTGCAGCAGGTAAGGGAATTAGATTCGGATAACTATACATAAAACTTACCCAGTCCTGATCTTGGACTACTTGAATAATATCTCCTGAAAGTAGGATACCCTTTTCATCGTTTCCTTCCTTCCATTCTAATACTGCACCACCCTTATAATGTCCACCAAGACGATGCAAGATTATTCCTTTATCAAGCTCTAGTGTTTCGCCAGACCAAAACACGATTCGATCACTAGGTCTTGTGACCCATTCCTGATCATCCTCATGGATGTAAATGAGCGCATTAAATGCCTCTGCCCATTCGACCTGCGTGGTGTAGTAATGAGGATGAGATAATGCAATTGCATCAATACCTCCTAGTTCCTCAATAGCTTGAATGGTTTCTTCATCTAAATATGTTAAACAATCCCAAAGTATGTTAAAGCCACCATTTTGAACCAAATAGGCTGTTTGTCCAATCCCAAAGCTTGGCCTCGTATGAATACTATATAGACCTTTTTCATCCATAATAATTTCGTTTTGATAGTTATGGTTTTGAACCATTTCCTCTAACGTAATCCAGGATTGACCGCTTGGATGGACGTATTGCCTTTCTTCTGTGCATATTACACATTTCTCAGGTTCTTTCGGTGAGCCATTGTACTGAATGCCACAGGTTTTACATATATAATGCTTCATCATTTCATGTCCCCCATTTACATCTATTAATGGAAATATATGTGATTGGAGTTAGTACTATGATTTTGTTTTGTGGGTTGCTATTGTATAGGAATACTTCTGGAGAAAAAAGAGGCTTTACTAATAGTTCTATTTACCTAAAATTGGATTAAAATGAGGATGGGACAAAACTAAAAGGTAATTCTAAAAAGCCGAACGAAAACTAAACCAGATCCGGAATTATACATAGACTCCTGCGGGAGGAAAGGCATCGGTGAGACCCCACAGTGCGTCAGCGCGAGGAGGCTCACCAGCCGCCCGCGGCAAGGTAGACACTGTGAGGTTGCTCACGAACAGTTGTCGCCCCTGTACTGGAAGTGAAAGCGAAGTATATTTCCGGTTCGGAATATATGCACAAGCCATAATCGTTCGTTTTTTCCTTGCTAAAATACTTTTGTCCCAGCCTCTTTATCAACCTTATTATTTATGCAGGATATCCAATTCGCGTAAAATAACCGGAACTAGTGGATTGCTAGAATCCAAGTTAGATACTTTTTCTAACACACGCTCATACCCATGTAGTGAAATCATATCCTGTAATTCGATTGCTTCCATATCTTCCGTATTTTGATAGTGTAATGCTGCTGCTATTACTTTTGCGAGATTTGTAGGAGGATTACCCGTTATTTCCATAGATAGCTTAGCTGGCCTAATTAATCGATCATTTGGTCCTAGCTTACGAATTGGACCTCTACCTACTCGCAACACATCGTCAGAGATATAAGGATTCTGGAAACGATTGATAATCTTTTGCTTATATGCATCATGTTCACTTCGGTCAAAGTGATAGGTTTGAATAATCGCTTCACCAGATTCATCTAATACACCAGTAAGAATCTCCTGAATAGAATTATCCTTCATTGCTTCATTAATCGTCTTGTATCCCATAAGTTGGCCAAGATAAGCAGGCACTGCATGACCAGTGTTTACGGTAAAAAGCTTCCGCTCAATATAAGGCAATAAATGATTAACATATGTAATTCCTTCAATAGACGGTATGTCACCCTTCATGGATGACTTCTCTACGACCCATTCAAAATAGGGCTCGACCATGACCTCTAATCGATCACGATTAGTTTGATTTGGTACGATACGGTCGACAGCTGCATTTGGAAACCCAAATAGGTTATCAGCTATTTCGCTTTCTTCCTGTGAAAAATACGCATATACCTTTTCTTTTAGGAGGTCACTTCCGCCTACCATGTTCTCACACGCGATGAGGTTTAACGGCTTTGGATTAGCTTCCATGCGCTTTCGTAATCCTTTGGCAACTAGCTCTGAAATAATCGCTAGCACATTAGGTCCGACTGCTGTGGTGACAATGTCCGCTTCTGTGATAGCTTGGATAACTTTATCCGAATCTCGTAAACTATTAATACCAGAAACATCTCGAACCGTTACGATTTCCTCGGTTTCATCTGCTAGCTTAACCTGATACTGCTGTTTGTCATTAATAGCATCAATAACAGATTCATTCACATCTACAAATATCGTATGATAACCAGATTGATATAATAAGGAACCAATGAATCCTCTGCCAATATTTCCTGCACCAAAATGCACTGCTAACATTTAGTTCACCTCATCAAAAAGACTTATAATTTCCTCTGTTGAAATTGCTTCTAGGATCTTTTCGATATTTGCTTCTTCGGAAAGTACAATCGCTATTTTCGATAATATTTCTAAGTGTTCATCTCCTTTTCCAGCAATACCGATGAGAACCTTCGCCACATTACCTGAACCAAAATCAACGCCCTCTGGTATCGTTACAACAGAGATCCCTGTTTCCACGATTTCATTTTTTCCACTTTCTGTACCGTGAGGAATGGAAACATGGTTCCCCATGTATGTAGAGGATAGCTCTTCTCGCTCTAGCATTTTTTCCACATATTCCTGCTTCACATAACCATTCTCCACAAGAATTTTTCCGGTATAGCGAATTGCCTCTTCTTTATCTACAAATTTCTGATTCAAATGAATATTTTCCTTTGTTAACACTGCTTTAGTCACCCATGATGCACTCCCTACAATAGATTTTTTTCCTTTAAAAATTTTTGAAATTGCTTCGATAGAAATTCCTTAATTCTCGCTTCGTTCCCTGACTCAAATAATCTAGCATTGTCCTCATGTTGTATAAACAAATTACTTATAAAGCTTAGTACCTCAAGCACTTCTTTGCTTGTTTTTTCTGGTGCTAGCATCATCAATACGGTATCAACCTGCATCTCTTCATGATCCATCCCCTTCATATTTAAGGGATTTCGTAACGGATAAATACGCATACTTGGGACTACTATATCGTCAGAACGTGTATGGAACAATGCCATAGATGTACCAGGAATACCTAGTCCACCTAATTGTTCTCTTTTTATCAGCTTTTCTTGAATATTTCCTTTATCCTTTATAACACGAACCGCTTCTAAATCAAGACAAACCCTTTGCAATATCTCTCGCATGGACAAGTGTTCGGATATCGAATGAACAGCGAAGCCTTCTAAAAGCTCAATAACAATTTGTGCATATATCTGTGTTGTTTTTAAGTGAGAAACCAAATCGTGCTGCTGGGTATCCTCACTACTTTCCGATCGACTTTTCTTTTGCGAAGTGGGTTGAATTTTTCGCTTGCGAATTAGTTTTTGAATACGGCGGATTTCGGTATCTGTCAGCATGGGTGAAGTTAAGATATACTCTCGTTCCACCCCAGCTAAAGGAACAGTTGAAATAATTACATCATAATCCGTTAAATTTAGATTGTCTAAATCAAACAATGACTTATTCTCTACTGTTTTTATTTCAGGTACCTTTTGTAAAAGCTTAGAAGCTAATATTTTTGCAGTTCCAATTCCACTAGCACAGATAACCAGTGAGCGAATATGTAAATCCTTCTCATTTAATAATGTGGCAGCAAAATGCAACACTAGATAACCAATTTCAGCCTCTGGAAAAGTCATATCCGTGAAGATATCACCAACACCTCGGCTGATCAAATCAAATAATTCTAGGTAATCATTTTTAATTACGTCTAGCATCGGATTTTTTATCGGCATTCCTTGCTTCAAGCGATACACGGTTGGTTTCAGATGCGCAACTAGATCATTAAGTAACGAAACATTGTTGTTTAAATTAACATCTAAATTCGAACTAACGAATTGAATTAATTCCGTTGCCATAACTGCGATATCCATACTGGAATCCTCAATTAAGAATGGCTTACTCAACTGTAACTTTGCTCCCATTAAATGCATGGTAATATATCCGATTTCATCCTCTGGAATTTTCATCCCGAAGGAGTGCTCTAAATCTTC
Source organism: Ornithinibacillus xuwenensis (assembly GCF_039614845.1). Classification (NCBI taxonomy): domain Bacteria; kingdom Bacillati; phylum Bacillota; class Bacilli; order Caryophanales; family Bacillaceae; genus Ornithinibacillus; species Ornithinibacillus xuwenensis. Next base: position 85,296 of record NZ_JBDIML010000009.1, read on the forward strand.
AATAATATTACGTGCTATTTCGTACTCTTTTGTCTGATTAATTTGCTTTAAATACTCCGAATCAAATTGAATCTGCTCACCCTTTTGTAATCTTTCCATCGCTAGTGCCAGATGAACAACTAACCCAATATAGGCATTATCCGCTAATTCATGTGGTAAGTATTTCCTTGCTTTTTCCACAGCATCTTGTATGTTGATTAGCTTTTTTTGATCAACTGATTCTAATAAACGACTAGAAATAATTGCAGACGGCTGATTCCAATTCCCATGATGCTCATCATTACTTAATGTTATCAGTTTAAATGGCTCCACATACTTGGTTATGAGTTGGCTTAAAGCAGCGCGCTTTTTGATTTCTTCACCTTTAATTTCTACTCCATAACCACGTCTGCGAATTAACACTAAATCAAAAGAACCTAAATCTCGCTCTACTTGATCCAAATCATTACTAATGGTAGCAATTGTCACATGTAATTCACTGGCAAGGGTGAACAGTTTAATTGGCTCATTGGATTCTAGAAGAGTGGACAAGACAATTGCTTGACGCTCTTCTGTCGTATACTCGGAAGGCGCTAGACTAGAAATAACCTGTATTAGCTCCTGCTTAGCCTCCATCGTTCCAGAAACACGTAATCCACTTCCAGACCGTTTGACGAGCGTTACATGATTATTAGTGAGAATCTCTTCTACATGTTTTAAGTCTCGATGAATGGTTCGCTCACTTACTTGAAGTGAATTAGCAATTTCCTTTATCGTCACATCGTCTTGTACCTGACATAACAGTTCGATAATCTTACGTTCCCGACTAGACACATACAAACTGTTCACCCCCCTCCAGTTCAATCTAATTCATTACTTCGAAAATCTAGTTACCAGTTCCTCATATCTTGGACTATTTAAGAAATTTTCCACTGAAATATGCTCTGCATTCGGGAGTTTAGCTTTAGCACGATCCGTTAATTCCTTTTGTGTAATTACAATATCGGCATCATTTGGCAGCTCATTAATGGCACTATTGGATACCTCAATATCAATGTTCGCTTTATTAAATTTGTTCTTTAATAAAGAAGCTCCCATCGCACTTGAACCCATGCCTGCATCACAAGCAAATATAACTTTTTGAACATCTACTTGGACAACAGCTGCAAGCTCCTCTGAAGCATCCTCATCTTGTGAATTTAATATACCCGAAACCGAGCTTTTCTTCCCTTTTAACTCTTCCATTTTCATCGTAGCGTCCGTTAAATCCCCTGCTTTTGATTTATCTGTTTTTAAAATAACAGCTGCAACCGCAAAGGATACTGCTGCAGATACAATGATTGCTAAGATAACACCAACATAGCTACCCTGCTCTGTCATAGCCAATACTGCAAAAATACTACCTGGAGATGCTGGGGCACGTAGACCTGCATCAAATATTGTCAGCGTAAATACGCCGCTGATACCACCAGCGATTGCTGCTAAAAGTAATACTGGCTTCATTAAAATGTATGGGAAATAGATTTCATGAATACCACCTAAAAATTGGATAGCAGCTGCGCCGGAAGCCGAGCTCTTGGCTGCACCTTTCCCAAATACAACAAACGCTAGTAAAATTCCTAAACCAACACCAGGATTTGCTTCTAATAGAAATAGAACTGATTTTCCTTCTTCAGCTGCTTGTTCAATCCCAAGTGGGCTTAATATTCCATGATTAATCGCATTGTTTAAAAAGAGAACCTTCGCTGGTTCAATAATAATGTTCGCAAGTGGTAATAACCCTGCGTCTACAATAAAGTCAACACCTGATGCCAATACTTTGTTTAAACCAGCCACAACTGGTCCAATTATTTTTACCGAGATACCTGCAAGGATAGCTGCTAGAATACCAGCTGAGAAGTTGTTGTATAGCATTTCAAATCCAGAACGGATTTTAGCTTGAAACAACCCATCAATTTTCTTCATACACCAACCTGCAAATGGACCAATAATCATGGCACCTAAGAACATTGGTACATCTGCTCCAACAATAACACCCATTGTAGCAGTAGCACCAACTACTCCTCCACGAAAATCGTAGACCATTCGTCCACCCGTAAAACCAATTAATAATGGTAATAAGTACTTAATTGTTGGGTCAACCAACGTAGCTAAATCTTCATTTGGAAACCAACCATCTGGAATAAATAATGCCGTTATAATACCCCAAGCAATAAATGCACCAATATTTGGCATAATCATGCCACTCAAATAGCTACCAAAACGCTGTACCTTAGCTCGAAAACCTTTTTGTTCGGCCATTGTTAACACACTCCTATTCTTAAATATAAATAAATGAATTCTTATTTAAATGATACAGCGCTTTCATGGATACCAGCAATGTAATCTAAACACGATTTTGTCACCTAACATACTGACAAAATTAAAATAATAAAGAGCATAACCTACTATTTAAATGAGGATTATTATATCATGAGTTTGAATATAGCGAGTTTTTGGAAAGTCCTGTCGACTAGTCGTGATGATTTGCAATTATCTAATTTGACCATACTAGATGAAAGGTGTTTCCAATATTGGGGAGGAATGGAATTGCGTTACATATGGATGGTACTAATAGTTGTTTCCGTATTATTAGTTGTATTTCTCGGTTTCCCTGAAGCTAAGCAGCAACACGAAGAATACGATGTCATTGTTATCGGTGGTGATCCTGAAGGTGTATCTGCAGCTGTTTCAGCTGCCCGAAGTGGTTCCAATACACTGCTCATTACATCTCGTAAATCCTTGGGAGGCTTAATGACAAACGGCATGCTGAACTACTTAGATATCGGTCTAGATGAACATGGCAAACCGGTTAATAAGGGAATCTTTTCAGAGTGGCACCAATTAGTTGGTGGAAATGTTTCCTTTGATATCGACTTGGCAACAAAGGCTTTTCACCAGCTAGTTGAAAATGAACCGAATTTAACCCTTCTAATAGATAGTAACGTAAGTTCTGTTCATGTAAATAACAATCAAATTGAGAGTATCGCTGTTGATACAGAAGAATTGTCTACTACTTATCAGGCGAAACGCTATATCGATACGACAACAGATGCTACTATTGCAGCCTTAGCTGGAGCATCCTATTTTATTGGACAAGAAGATATTCACAACCCATCATCTACAATGGGTGTCACACTCATCATGCATTTTGATGGGATAAATTGGGATAAGATTAGACAAGTAGCTACCAATGGAAAATTCGGTGAAGCACAGGTATCCACCGACACAGCTTGGGGGTTTTGGGGTATTGTAGACCGTTATCCAAAAAAGCATGCTAATACAAGGCTACGTGGACTTAATATTGCCAGAACAGATGATGGAATCTATATCAATGCCTTACAAATATTTGGTGTAGACGGATTAGATGAATCCTCTAAACAACAGGCTATACAAATCGGAAAAGATGAAACGGAGCATTTTCTCAATTGGGCAAAGGAAAATTTTCCAGGCTTTGAAAATGCCTATATCAAAAGCTATCCAAACGAGCTATACGTCAGGGAGACAAGACATATTCAGTCTCTTTACCAGCTACCTATTTCTGACGTATGGGAAAACAAAACACATTGGGATGGCATCGCCCTTGGTGGCTATCCAGTTGATATGCAAGCAACAAAGCCTAGTGGTGAAGATAAAATCATCCTCAACCCGAAGCAATACGAGATACCATTTCGATCGCTAGTACCTGAAGACTTAACAAATCTACTAGTCGCTAGTCGTTCAGCAGGTTTCTCTTCTCTTGCTGCAGGGAGTGTTAGAATCATTCCAACTGGGATGAGCTTAGGGCAAGCTGCTGGAATAGCTGCACAGCTATCCATTGAAGCAAACCGTAATTTTCACGAATTTAGTGAAGACAAAGCTAACATAAGATCACTACAGGAAACGCTAATAGAAAATGGCGCACGAATAGATGGAAAGGAGAGTCCCTATCCATATCAAAACGACCCAAATTATGCTGCTATCAAATATTTATATTCTCATGGACTAATATTCGCTACCTATACAAATGATTTACAGCTTGAAAAAGAGATAACAGGAGAAGCGTTTAGTTGGATACTAACAGAAGGATTCAAGCGCATTCATGATATGGATCTCTCAGAAGAGGCACATAATCTCACCCTGGAAGAAAACGTAACAAACAGAGAGCTTCTACCTATTGTAAGATCTCTTGAGAAAGATGAAGCAAGCAGCCTTATTGATCCATCTAATTCTAATCCTCTTACAAGAAGAGAGGCATACAACTTAATTGTTAGCTTATTAAAGCTTCAATGGTAGCGGACACGGATTAATAAAAGGATAAAATTCGACCACCCTGCAAATAATACATAACATCTTGTATGCTGAGGTGTATCTATGTTAAATCGCGCAATGACAACGGCTTTACTTGGGATTGGTGCAGCTCAATTCCTAAAGGTACCAATACATTACGCTGAAACTGGTAATTGGGATTGGAAAAAAATGTTTGGATCTGGTGATATGCCGAGCTCCCATTCAGCTGCTGTTACTTCTTTATCGAGTTATATCGGACTTCAGCGAGGATTCTCCTCGATTGATTTTGGAATCAGTAGCATTTTTAGTTTAATTGTCATGTATGATGCAATGGGAATTCGTTGGCAAGCCGGTCAAACCGCAATTGCTGTGAATGATATGTATGAGGAGTTAGAGAAATTAGTTGAACAACATCCAGGTATGTCCTATCGAAAACGAGAGAAGGAACTAAAGGAAATGCTTGGCCACATGCCAATTGAAGTGATAGGTGGAGCAGCATTAGGAATCGCAATTGGGGCTGTTAGTTATTTATTCGATAAGAAATAAAAATGAAATGGTCTGTACGCTTACATGTACAGACCATTTTTTTATCATTCATCATTTAGAATTTCATCAAAAGCAGAAGATACCTTTTCAAATTCTTCATCACTCTCTATTGGTGAGAAGTCACCATCCTGATCTACCTTTAGGAAAAAGATATCAATATCTTCTTCGGTTTCTGCCTGGATATCTTCCACAAAACCAACCGCTACATAAACCGTTCCTTCCATGTTGATGGATGCTAGCACTTCAACCTCATGTTCCTCATTATTTTCATCAATTATCGTAAAGACTTCCCCAACTTCAATGTTTTCCACAAGACACACTCCTTTTAGAATAGGTAATTTTTGAAAAGCGAGATCATAATCCTTATATTTCCAATATAACATGAATTCATACGAAAACATGTCCAAATAAGAAGTAAAATATTTTCTTTTAGAAGTCACTTTTTACTGTAACATTCTGTAATCTATGTTTGATTTTATTCATATCCTATAAAAGAAGTAATTATTTTCGGAGATCAATAAAAAATAGGTAAAAGGAAGATTACGTTGGATGAAAAGTCATTGCTAAAAAAGCTTAGTGAGGAAGAATTAAAAGAGTATATGAAGCATCGAAAGGCATTGAACAATGCATTGACTACAAAAGAAGCTAAAATTCATTATCATCATGCAAAAGCTATTCTTGATGGGAAGGCAAAGCCTCCATCTGATTCTTAATTAATGGCAGCTTTCTTTCTTCAACAAATTAAAAATTGCACTAGTTTTAGGTCTATTATGTTAGGACAGAGATGAACAAAAAATAGTCCATGAGCATACCCTTTAAATACCTAATAATATTTATTAGGTATTTTTTTCAACTTAGAAGAAAAGGGTGTGTTCTGCCGAGTTATCCATATCTTCATTGAATCACTTGGAAATTATTAATCTTACTACTATCGTTACGAAAGGTGTTTTAAATTGGAGGAGTTATGGTGGGTCTGCTTATCGATCATTTTAGGGAGTGCTGGTGGTTATTTTAATATTCTTCTCACAAATGAAGGATTTATTTCTCCTTACCGCTTCAAGGATGAAGATAATAGAAAAAGAACATCACTTGGTTCGTGGAGAGAGCTAATTCTAGGAGGTGGTGCAGGATTTGTATCTTGTATAATTGCCATTTCAACATCCGAACCAACGATTTGGACTATTATTCTTTACGCCCTTCTAACAGGAATAAGTGGTGGTAGCTACTTGGAAAAACTGGCAAACACCTATGTTGCCTCCAGAGTAATGGCGTATAACAAAGAATTAGATAAATTAGAACAAGATAATTCAACTAAAGGGGGAGATCAATAATGGATGTAATCCCTAATAAATCTATTCGTTCCATTAAAAACTTAAGCCAGATGGATGCGGGGAAATATAAGGAGTTAAGGCGAAAACTAAATCAAGCTAAAACTACGAAAGAAGCAGAGTCAATATATAATCAGATTATAAATTTATTAAAATAGGGCTGCTATTGAAGAGCATGCTTCCGTACCGGAAGAGTCCGCTGCAATTTTGAACAAACCAGCAGGAAAAATTTGAGAATTTAATGGATTAATTCGTAATGTTTAATTGTAAATAATATTTTATACAAGAAAAGCCTTGTGAAGATATTTCACAAGGCTTTCCTGATATAATCTATCTCAATAGAAGCTTGAACAGCTTGTGTTCCCTATAGATATTTAGATGAACATGGCCTACCACGTTACATAGCTCCCCTTAAATTCTTCCATGTTCTCATCCTCATACCATACGAGATAATAGTCATTATTCACACGCTGTAAAATAAAGACAATCATATAATCTTCATCTTCACGATCAATAATCATGGAATAATTTTCACCGATATCATTTACTATATTTTGATGCAACTCCGGATTAATATCCTCTGGTTTGATTTCTTCAAGTGGTAGGGCGTCTGTATCTCCTACAGCTAGTAGTCGTTCCGATAACCAGTCCATAAGAGCATATTCGCTTAAGTCTTCATCCTCAAGTAGCGCTGTTAACCGACTAACAGTAGCTTGATCGGATTGCAGTGAAGCTTCATAAATCTTTTTCAGCGTATCCAATGCTCCATTTACTTCAGTCGTGTCATTCCCATGTGAGACATCTACTTGATTATCATTGACTTGCAAATGAAAGTTCCCCTCCTGGAAAATCCAAGCATACACATTGTCATCTACTATACTAGAATAGCCATCTGTTGGATAGCCCATATACTCCGGTTGTCCACCTTCTTTGGAAATTCGATAGAAGAAACGATCCGCCTGCATTGTGAAGTAAACATAATCACCATTTAAGATAGGTGTTGAATAGCCATGAACATCAACCATTAATCCAAGGGATAATTCTTGATCATCAGAGCCGTCTAGGTTCACTTTTCTAAGACTATTTCCCGCAGTATAATAAATGGTCTCACCATCAATTTGCATGTAGCTAATTTCGTCTAGACGAAATAGCGCTTCTTTTTCATCATCAGCTTTTACACGATATACAGTGTCTTGTTCTGATTCATTTTTCACATAAAATAAAGTATCATCCTGTACTGCAAAAGAGTCCACATTCGTATCTATCTGTTGAAGAGTGTCTCCATCACGATCTATCATATACAGGTTCGTACTAGCATTAATGTCTTCACTACCAAGAAATACAATTTTATCGCCATAGACTAACAAAATACTTGGTTGAATATGATCACGATAGATAGCTTCCTTTTCCTGACCATTAAAGTTACTCTTCCAAATCTGGTAGTCCTTTAAATAATAGATATAGTCCTCAACCGCATTTAATTGCGTAATAAATCCAGTATCGATAATAGTTGATTCTCCACCATCTATCGATGCATATAGATGTTCAGAATCAGCGTAATAGCGATAATTCTCAGCTATAGTTGCAATTCCACTATTATATAAATTTCCGATAACATTCCCCTGAACGAAAGCGAGATTAGTATCTTCCATCATGTTTTCATTGGAATCTGCTTTCCCTTCTGTACTGGAGACTGGTGTACCTTCAAGCACGTCATCCAATGTACTACCTTGAGCTGAAACGATATGATACTTCTCATCTATCTCCTTAACAATCCAGCCAAATATATTACTTTCCTCGCTATACTCGACATAGAAAAAAGACCAGCTATCGCCGAATTCTTCATCAAGCTCTTTGACCACGTCAGGCTCCATTAGGTCCTTCGTTAGATGAACATAGGTGACCTGTAGAAATCCTCCTAGCTCCTCTATTTGATCGCTTACATCTTGAATCAAAGCATCGTTGTCACCATTGTATTCTCCAAAATATTTTAGATTATCCTCTATTTTATCTTGGTCATTCTCATCCACGGCTTCGTAAAAATCTATCACCGCATTTACAGCTTTATTATTACCTTCTTTTTCTTCATCTCCACACCCTGTTAATAAAACCCCTAAACAAGTTATGAAGACCACCCACCATATTTTTCTCACCTGATGTTTCCCTCCTGATTGTTTCAAAATGGTCTACTATAGACTTATCGGTAAATTTATACATAACGTGAAGTATTTTTTATTGTAATAAAGGACATAAACCCCTGATAGAATAGTCATTTAGAAAGGTTATCTGCCTGGTAAAAACTCACTATTACATTTTTCTGTTAAATTTACACCTAGTAAGATATAACATATACTAATATACTGGAACGAATAGGCGTTTAGCACCATGAAGAAACACACATACGTTACCCTTCAAACGATCGGATTCGATTAATTTTTCTATATCATTTTCCCTAATAAAAAATGCATATTTCAATATATCTAGTATTATTGCCTCTTTATAGATTTGAGCTAAATGTATATCCTTTAATCTATTATCAAAAAATAATTGTACATGTAACACTTTGTTTAAAGTTGGACTTTTTGTATAATTTTACTAAGAGAGGAAATTAACATGAAAAAAACCCTGCAGAAATCTTTATTATATGAAGAGAAGCGGGCAGTAAAATGGTTTTTATGGCTATTTTATTCCATTTTCTTTATTTATGATATTTTCTATATTTATATATTGCCTGAATTCCCTTGGGATATAGAAGTGGTTAAGTCGACAAATATATCGGATTACTTGTTATATGTTGTCATGATTGTCCTGTTGCCATTATCCATTTACTTTATTAAAAATAACAAACCTGAACTGATAAAGTACTTCTATTTCTTAAGCTATACGATCCTTAATTTAGCTAGAGAGCTGTATTTTTATTTAGGTAATGATTTTACGTATAGTAGTGGTAATTTAGTAGAGATTTATATGGTGTTGTTTTCACCAATCTTTGTTAATAAAAAGTTCTTTTATCTAGTCTCACTTGGTACGATTCTAAAATATTTAGTAGTAGGGGTTACAATACATGACAGTGTTGTTATGTTACCGCTATTAATTGTTGTGGTATTATCATTCATTGCCTATATTATTTTGCACCGCTTTTATAGCTACATGAATTCTGTAAAACGGGCCTATGATGACCAACTAGAAGGAATCGTAAAAGGGATTATTACGACATTAGAACTAAAAGACCCTTATACACGTGGGCATAGCGAACGGGTTGCAGAGTATGCGCTAAGCTTAGCGAAAGCCACTGAAAAATATAAAAAAGAAGAACTAAAGTTTTTTTACTATGCTTGCCTATTACATGATATAGGAAAAATTCATATACCTGATTATATCTTGACCAAGCCTGGGAAATTGACAGCAGACGAATACAATTTAATTAAAATGCACCCTGCAGTAGGTGCTAAGGCAGTTCAAGATGTGGAGGGAATCTCGGATAATATTTCGGTGATTTTATCGCATCATGAACGGTGGGATGGTAGCGGGTATCCAGAAGGATTAAAGGGCACAGACATTCCATTTCTCGCTCGCGTAACCACAATTGCTGATGCATTTGATGCCATGACTTCTTCCAGATCATACCGTTCTGCACTATCCATAGAGGAAGCCTATACACGTATTCTTAACGGAAAAGGGACACAATTTGATCCGGAATTAGTTGAATTATTTACGCACGTATTTCCTGAGTGGAAAGAAATTCATACGAACTATTATCACTCATCCTAATGTGACGGTTCGCTGGTATAATAAATTGTTTTTTTTTGAAAGGGGGTGACATACATGAAAATCCGTAAGCTAAAAAAAATCAAAGCAACTTGCTGGTGGTGCATCTTTTTCCCACAAGGATAATGATGCAGCTTGTTAAAATACTAGTAACCTATTAATCAAAAAAGTGATGGTGTGGACATGAATATCCAGGTTCAATCAAAGATAAGCCTATACCCTTTGCAAATTCGCCCTGATAAAAGGCATTTTATCGTAGAGGAAAGTACAACTGGTGAATTTTATGAAATGCCAAAAATTTGCATCGATGCCATTGAACAAATTAATAAAGGCATAACGCTCGAGCAAGTAGAGCAAGCGTTATTGAAAACTTATCCAGCAGATGAAGTCGATGTCATGTCTTTCGCCCAACAATTAGTGGAGTTTGGATTAGTTAAAGAAATCGATGGCACGGAGTTATCCATAAAGAAAAAAAGTCGTAGGGCTGATGGCTTTGGATGGATATCGCCTAAATTCGGCCGTATCTTTTTTAACAAAGTAACCAATAAGCTTTATATGACCCTATTACTCGTAAACATTCTATTGGTGCTTTCTAATCCAGAACTTCTACCTAATTATAAAGAGATTTTTTTATTTGATTCTATGGTTCTTAGTATTTTATCGTATATGGTAATTTCGCTAGCATTAATCGTCATTCATGAATTTGGCCATATACTCGCAATTCGTTCATTTGACTTACCTACAAAATTAGCTATTGGTCATCGATTATTGTTAATCGTATTCGAAACAGACCTATCTGCAGCTTGGAAGTTGGCTCCACGCCAAAGAAACACCTTATATTTTGCAGGTATGTCATTTGAACAAGTAATCATCACGATAGCTTTCTTGCTCACCATGTTTATCGGAGATGGTAATGCTATCGTGACGGGAGTACTAGCAATTGTCATTTTTGATATTTTTATTAAAACAATTTATCAATGCTGTTTCTATATGAAAACAGATTGTTACTATATAATTGAAAATATATCAGGTAGCTATAACCTAATGGAAAATGGTAAGCAATATTTACGGAAATGGCTTCCATTTATAAAAAAGGATTCTACTACCCAGACATTTCAAGACGAAACATTGGCTGTTCGTCTTTATAGTGTATTTTATGTGTTTGGGTTATTCGTTACCATTGTATTATTCGTAAGCTATTTTATTCCGCAAGCATATTATGCTTATTCTCAAATCTTCACGAATCTATTGTCATCTATTAAAAGTCCTTATTTTTGGGATTCCCTAGTATTATTAGGGCTGACCATTCTAATGGGAGGTCTTTTAATCGTTGCAATGATTAAGAAGCGTTTGGAAGAAAAGTCGGAATAACGATCGTTATAAAACTTACAGGCCCGCGAATGTGGTGCCTTTTTTAATTTTGTTCGAAAACATTGCGTTCATCTGAAACCATTTATATAGTTGGTTATAATTACCAACTATTTTTATAATACAACCAAACACCTAATCACCTCATATAGGACAAGGGTTTAGACAACTTTCCCCCTTTCACAAACCGACTAATTCCGACAATTGGAAAATTTTCTAATACTTAAACGTTAACTTCTATTTATTTATGCCGATATTAGTAGAAAAAGACTTTGCTACTAATAGGGGGCAATTACATGACAAGAGCTTTACAGTTAAAACAGCAAGACGTGAAAAAGAAAAATATTCTAACTTTATCGGTTTTTTCCTTTTCACTACTTAGCGCACTAGCTTTGGCGCTAGTACAAGGTCAGGCAAATAAAGGCATGTTCTATGGAGGAGAACTCTTACTATTGATTGGGAGTTTCTTTATCATAAAGTATGTAGTGAAAAAAGATAATATATATCCCTACTTTATCGTCGGTATTGCCTATATCTCATCATTTATCGGCATTCAATTATTCTCGAGTTCATTATCAATGTTAATTATCTTTTTCTTTTTACTTTTCTTATCCACTAGCTATCTAATGCTACCAGTATTCTTAACGGGATATATTTTAGGGGCAGTAGGTATTGTATACAATAGTATAGCCGCAACTGATCAGGTCATTTATTTAAAGGATAGCTTGTCCCTAGCATTAGTTACCTATGTACTGAGTGGAATCGTCTCTGGGGTACTAATCTATTTAAACCGAAAACAGTTTAATCAGATTGAAGTCCTCTTAACAAACAGTGAACAAGAGGCAAAAGAAAAAGAAGAAAATCATCTTGTTCTAGAGAAGCAAGTCAATAGCATTACTAGTAAAATAACAACTGTAAATTCAAAGGTACAAGAAAACATTATCGCGCAATCAGAGATAACGGAGGCAATTTCAGAAATGGCCTCTGGTAGTTCCGTACAAAATGAAAAAGTATCTGATATCGCACAGAGTATTCAAAATACATTGGCACAAATTGAACAAATGCTAGAAAAATCGAATGCCATTAAACAGGATTTTGAACAATCAACCGATACTGCAACTACAGGAAATCAACTATCGGATGAATTAACAGCTAATATGAATGAATTCCGTAAGCATGTAGAAAAGCTCAGTGAAGCCTTTCATTCACTTTCTAATAAAATACATGAAACCAATTCATTATCAAACGATATCATCAATGTAAGTCAGCAAACGAATCTATTAGCATTAAATGCATCGATAGAAGCAGCTCGTGCAGGAGAAGCAGGTAAAGGATTTGCTGTTGTAGCTGACGAAATCCGAAAGTTAGCGGAAATGACAAATAATACAGCAGAAAAAATAACAAGTAACTTACATGATGTTAATGAAACGAATGATTCTGCACTCGATATTATGAACGAAAATATGCAAATGGTTACGGAAAACTTATCTAAAACAGAGCAAGTAAACTCTGCTTTCAGTAATTTAACCACTGTATTAGAAACGATTAGTACACAGTTCACTAGCTTCCAGTATTTAGCGAACCATGTGAAGGATAATTCTTCTACAGTCGATAATGCCACAAACGAATTAGCTGCCATTATTGAACAATCATCTGCCGCTCTAGAAGAAATGAGTGCTACTGTGGAAAACTTAAATGAACAAAATGAAGCAATAGGCGTGGAAATGAAAGAAACGGAAAAAGAAGCAAAAAGTATTATATAGACTGATAATAGAGACCTAGGAACCAAGTTCCCTAAGTCTCTTTTTTCCATTTCATTCCAGCCTAAAATGTATTACTGTCTCCCCAAACCTTTTATCATCTAGGCTTTAAATCTTATCGATAGATTTTATTAAATTTTCACTGATTTCTACCTATTTGATTACCTATAAACCAACTGAATCTTGCAGCCGATATGTATATAGAATAGAAATACTATCATAGGGAGGACATCACGTGTTACAGAATTGGAAATGGACCAATTTGAGAATTGGTGGTAAGTATGCAGTTGTGTTTTCCATTATGGCTATTATATTTCTTGCCACCATCTCGCTAACCCTTTATTTACTTTTTCAAACGAACACAACCATGGATGAAACGTCGGCTACGAATGAGATAGCGATTAGTTCATCTGAGCTTGTTTCGTATTTTAATGAGAAATATATACAAATTCCAGATTATCTTGTTGAAGAAGATGAGGAAAAACTACAGCAATATCTGACTTCAAGTAAACAGTTTGTAGAAACTGCAAAGTCTTTAAAATTGAAATTAGAGAATCAGGAACAGCTAGACTTATTTAATCAAATCATTGCCAATAATAATGAGTTAGATGAGTACTTTTTCAGCATGGTAGTTCCTCAGGTACAGGAAATAAATACACAGCAGTATACGGAATTACAAGCAGCAACGAATAAACTTAAAGAAAACACCAAGGAATTAGGAGAACAATTAAAAAATGCCGCAACAAAATCAAATCAACTTGCGATAAATGATGCGCATTCAACCATTAACAATACAACAAAGCTCTTATTTATTACTGGTATATTAGCCATTGTAATCTCCTTCATCCTGCTCATCATCATTAGCAGAAAAATTAGCAAAAACCTTAATCTGATTGTGAATAGAAGTAACCAAATTGCATCTGGCGATTTGAATTTGAATGAGCTTACCTATCAAGGAAATGATGAGATAGGACAACTATCCAAGTCTATTAATGATATGGGTGGTAGTCTACGAGAGATGATTCGAGAAATTACGAATCTATCTGTAGAAGTTGACCAACAAAGCAATATCATGTCTAGTACAACAGATGAGGTAAAATTAGGAAGTCATCAAATTGCATCAACTGTTGATGAGTTGGCTACTGGGACAAGTAATCAAGCAAACGAAGCTGCAATTATTTCTGAAAGCACAAATGAATTCAGCTCTAAACTCCAAGAAGCAACCAAGCATAGTCAAGCGTTAGTTGAAGTTTCTAATGGCGTACAAAATGCTTCAACGAAGGGTAATCAACAAATGCAGCAGTCATTAGAACAAATGAAACGAATCCATGAGGTTGTTGAAATATCTGTAACCAATGTAAAAAGCTTAGAAAAGAAAACGAATTCGATAACAGAAATTGTCTCAGTCATTAAGTCCATTGCCGAACAGACAAATCTACTAGCCTTAAATGCTTCGATTGAAGCAGCAAGAGCTGGTGAAGCCGGAAGAGGTTTTGCTATTGTTGCAGAAGAAGTTCGAAAGCTTTCAGAAGAAGTGGCTAACTCTGTGGCGAATATTTCGGACATTATCTTTAGCATTAAGGAAGACACTGTTGAGATGTCCTCACAGTTAACAAAGGGATATCAGGAAACAGATAAAGGTACAGAAGAAATGCAAATTACAAACGAATATTTTACGGACATTAAAGACCAAGTAGAAGATATGAGTCAACGTATCCAAAAGATTGCATCAACCTTCGCTTATTTTGAAAAGTCTAGTCAGGAAATTAATACCTCTGTAGAGCACATCGCAGCAATATCGGAAGAGTCAGCAGCTGGTACAGAGGAAATAGCAGCATCTATTCAGGAGCAAAGTAGCTCGATGGACAATATATCTTCTAGTGCTGGGGAATTGTCACGAATGGTAGATAATATGAATCAGCTTTTGAAAAAGTTCCGCATTTAATAGTAGTCAAGCACAGAGAGGAGACAACAATGAATATGATAATCAAACGAAGCTTGTTACTCATTTTAGCTATTCTTATCACAGCATTTATAGTAGGCTGTTCTAGCGAGTCTTCAAAGACAGATAATCAAGCAAATGACACAACAAAATTAATTGCCAATGAAGAAAAACCGTACATTGGATTTGTATTAGATACATTAAAAGATGAACGTTGGTATAAGGATAAAGAGTTATTTGAAGGAAAAGTAACAGAACTTGGTGGTCATGTTAAAACATTAGCAGCAAATGGTAGTGACGATATTCAGATCACACAAGCGGAGTTATTAATCGAAGAAGGAGTAGATGTATTAGTTGTCGTACCTACAAATGCAGACACCGCTTCTTCTATTGTAGAAATTGCGCATGAAAATGGCGTTAAAGTTATTTCTTATGACCGACTAATCCTTAACGCAGATGTTGATCATTATATCTCCTTCGATAATGAAAAAGTTGGTGAAATGCAAGCAAGCGCCATAATAGCGCAAAGAACAGAAGGCAATTTTGCTTACATTGGTGGAGCAGAGACAGATAACAATGCTGTTCTTCTCCGTCAAGGTACCATGCGAATTTTACAACCATTAATCGATGAAGGGAAAATCAATCTTGTATACGATAATTACACGGATGGTTGGAACCCTGATGTTGCAGAAGAAAATATGAAAGCTGCTTTACAAGATAATGGAAACCAGATTGACGCTGTTATTGCAGCCAATGATGGAACTGCTGGTGGCGTCATTAATGCATTAGCTACCAAGAATTTAGATGGTGACGTTCCTGTATCTGGCCAGGATGCTGAATTAAATGCTATCAAACGGATAATTGATGGAACCCAAACTATGACCGTTTACAAATCCATTAACTTATTGGCGGAAAACGCAGCAGAAATAGCGATTCAATTTGCCAATGAGGAATCCATTGCTACGGATCAAACTATTCCTAATGGAAAAATTGATGTACCTGCTACTTTACTAGAACCTATTGCCGTAACAAAGGATAATATCGAAGAAACCATCATTAAAGATGGATACTTAACTACCGAAGAAATATATGGTAAATAATTGGACTAGCTCTCTACAGCTTTATTTGTAGAGAGCTAGTTTTTAATAATCAGCAGAAAAAACGAAACCTTCAAATTCACTTCATTAAATCTGGTAAAAAGGTTACAATCTCTGGAAAGACTACAATCAACACTAAACATAGAACCATCATACACAGCATTGGGATAACCCCTTTAAATATACGCTGAGCGGGTATGTACTTGACGACACCACTTATGATGTACACACTTAACCCCATCGGAGGGGTTAGTAGACCTATATTCATGACCAATATCATGACAACACCGAACCATACGCCATCAAATCCAAGCATTGTAATAAGTGGATAGACAACCGGTAACGTTAACACAAAAATCGCAATTCCTTCTAAAAATAAGCCTAATATTAGATATACAGCTAATATTAAAAGTAATATGCCTGTTGCAGACAAATTTAATTCTGATACGTACTGTGTGATTTTTACTGGAATAGTGCTTAAAGCTAAAAATTTACTAAATACATCAGCACCGATAATGATAAAGAATATAGCTGCCGTTAAGCGAGTTGTCTCATTCAACGATGCTTTAAAATCTTCCCAGCTCAATCGTCTTGTTAAAACCGTTAAGATAAACGCACCAAATGCACCTATTCCACCAGCTTCAGTCGGCGTAAAGTATCCAAAATAAATTCCACCAATGCTTAAAGCAAATAAAAAGACAAATGGCCAAATGCTTGATAACGACTTCACCTTAACCATGAACGATTTCTTTTCCGATACCGGTGCTAGTGAAGGATTCCTCCATACCATAAAATAAATTAATAGCATGAAGAGAGCCATCTGCAGTAATCCTGGTACCAATCCAGCTATTAATAATTTTCCAATTGGCTCCATTGTTAAGATGCCATATAATACAAGGATGACACTCGGTGGAATAAGGATACCCAGTGTTCCACCAGCAGCCACACAAGACGTTGATAGTGCATCATCATAGCGATATTTTTTCATCTCTGGAAGTGAAATCCTTGCCATGGTGGCCGTAGTTGCATTAACCGAACCCGAAATAGCAGAAAACAATGCACTTGTCCCTATTGTTGTCATCGCAAGTCCGCCCTTTATATGCCCAATCCACGCATCCACTGCTATATATAAGTCACGTCCAAATCCACTATAGGATAAGAACATACCCATTAGAATAAATAGTGGGATTACGCTAAGTGAATAAGAGCTTGCTGTCGAAAATGGTGTTGTACCTAATTGAACAAGAGCTGATTCCCAATCACGAATAATTGCTAACCCAACCGTCCCAACCAGAATAAGCGATATAGCTACAGGAACTCTGATAAGAAATAGTAGAAGTAGAACAACAATACCTACTATTCCAACTAGCTCTGGACTCATTACTTATTCACCGCCAATCGAAAGTAGGTAATTGCCTTAAATACTGCTGTTAGCATAAAAATAATCACTGTAAACGAAATAACAAATAAAAAGGGGTGAACAGGCAGCATTAAATCCGTTGTTGTTGAATTTCTCTCCATCATACGTAATCCATTTTCAAAAATATGTCTTGCCATAAAAAACAGCACAACTGAAATAACGAGTTCAATCAGACCATTCAAACGATACTTTGTTTTCTCAGAGAAACGATCAAGTAGAAAATCAATCGTGATATGGTCACCCTTGCGATGCGTTATCGCTAATGCGAAAAAAACAACTAATGCCGCACCCAGTTCCGTCATCTCATAGCTTCCTTTAACTGGTTGATTCAAAAGATTTCGACCGAGCACATCCAACGTAATAATTGTCATGATTACAAGGAGAAATACATTGGCAATAAGCTGCTGAATATCTACTATTCTATTTAATACCCGCTCAGATTTCTCTAATATTTTGGGCATCGTATTCCTCACTCCTATTTACCACTTAATTCTACTGCGCGATCATATACTTTCTGTCCAGGTAGCCCTTTTTCTTCTACATTATTAATCCAATTTTCTATGGTTGGATTAATGTATTCCTTCCATTCTGATAATTCATCCTCGGATAACTCATAGATTTCAATTCCTTTTTCTTTGGCCTGTTCTACTGCTTCACTACCATACTGATCGAATGTTTCACCAGTTTTTGTCGCCATTTTCTCACCAGTTAGCTCCTTAAGGGTAGCCTGGTCCTTTTCACTAAGACTATTAAACACATCCTCATTCATCACGACAAACATGGTGGTAGAATAGAAATTCCCTACAGTTGCATAGTTAATTACTTCATCTAACCCCCAAGTCTTTACCGCTTCCCAAGGAGCAATCGTTCCATCAACAACACCACGCTCTAACGCTTCAAAATTTTCATTCATTGGCATTGAAACTGGTGTAGCACCAAGTGCTTCTAACCATTCACTAGTTTCCGGAGAAGGAGAACGGATCTTCATTCCCTTTAAATCTTCGATACTTTTAACCTGTTTATCTACCGTAAATAGCTGACCGGGATCTGTTGTATAGAGCCATAACGGTACAGTTCCAGCATACTCTTCATCATAGTCATCAAATTCATCATATAGCTTCCATAGATTTTCAGAACCTTTAACTGCAGATTCCGCCATAAACGGTAGCTCCATCACCGATGTTAGTGGGAATTCACCTGGTGTATAGCCATGAACACTTAATGCAAAGTCAACTGAACCCGTTGCAGCAGCATCAAAATGCTCATCCGGATTTGCTAAAGCAGCCCCTGGATATGAAGTTATCTTCACCCTTCCATCTGTTGCCTCTTCCAGTTCTTCACTAAATGATTGAATCTCCTCTTCCATAAAATGAGTGGGTGGAAAAAAGTGTGAGAAATCCAGCTCTATCTCTTCGCCACTGGAATTAGAAGTTTCTTCATCCCCACATGCAGCTAGAAACAGTAATCCAAACCCTGCTACTAGTAATAAAATACACTTCAACATTTTGACCTTCAATGTGATCTCTCCTTCTAAAAATAAAGTTTTAGAAAACGCTTACATTAAAGTCTACAAATATCTGCTCCTTAAATTATATACATTATCATATATTATTTAGAATACGATATCAATAATATAAAGAATATTTTATATTTTTAGTTTTATTTTACCGGTAATGACCTAAGTTGACCGGTTACCGTTGGGTATTTAGAAGATGAAATAAAAAAGGCTGCGTGCTACAACCTCCTGCCTATGTAACTACAAAACGTATTAAGAGTGGTTGAGCGAGAATTTTTTGCTAAAAAAAACCGTCTGGATCCATTGGCAAGAATGGTACCGACCCCCGAAAGTTAGAGTGAAAATCTAACTTTCGGGGGTGTTTTTTATGGCTAAATATAGTGAAGAATTTAAAATAAAGCTTGTAACCGAGTATTTATATGGGAATCTTGGATATGGAT